>JAEUPP010000005.1 GCA_016790075.1 Rhodanobacteraceae bacterium
CCCACTCCTTGGTGTTTGTCGCGGGGTTGAACGCAACTCGCGGTGTTCCCAGATGGTCGGCTTCGATATAGCTCAACCCGCCGACGCGGCTTATGGCTACCGGTACAGCGTCCAGGAACAAGTATTCGGTGAGTGCGCCACCCCTGATCCCCGTTGCCTGCATGCGCCGGTCGGCCAGCATCTGCCCGCTTTCGTTGTAGATGTAACGATTGGTGATCGTGTCACCGCCGTTGGCCTGATTCTTCAGTGTGCGCTCGCCGCGGCCCGAGTAAGCGTAGGTCGTCGCGTTATTCGGTACGGCCGCACTCGCCAGGCGGTTGCTTGCGTCATAACCCAGCACCATTCCATCACCACGGTTGGTGGTGTTGCCATTGGCGTCGTAGCTGCGCGCAACGCCGGCGACGCTGCCGAGACGATGTGAGCCGCCGGTATAAGAATAGAGCTGGCCGGCCTGGCCAGCGAACTGCTTGAACGTGCGATCACCGGTCTTGTTGTAGTCGTAGTCCTCAAGCATCGTACCGGCAGAGTCGTTGACTTCACTCAGGCGATACAGCCTGTCATAGACGTAGCGGCGCTCGGGCGGCGAAGCCCCGAGCGTGCTGCTGGCGCTGGTAAGGTTCGCCATCACGTCGCGGCCGAAATCGAGCTTGAGCCCGTCGGTTGCGGAACTCGCGATGCTGTCAATCACATAGTCGTTGTCATAGGTCTTGGTCAGGCTGCGGCCGTTGCCAAAGCTCAACACGTTCGCCGGGCCAAACGGGTAGTAGCTGACACTGCTGACGATGGTCACGGGTACGGCGCCAGCATTGACCTTCCAGGTCAGGGCGCTGGTACGCCCCACACTGTCGTAGACATAGGCCGCAATACCGCCGCTGGGATAAGTGACCGTCGCGATGCGGTCGGCCAGCGTATAGGTATAGGCCACCGTCAGCGCATTGCCCGAGGTCACCTGTTGCTTGACGAGGACGTTACCGCGACGGTCATAGCAGTAGGTCGTCGTGCCGCTGGAATCCGTCATGCGCGTGAGACGGCCGATCGGGTACGAGTTCGCGCAGCCCGTTGTGGCATTGTTCTCGTCATAGTGGAACGCGACGTTGAGTGACGCCGTGGGATAGGCGATCGCACGCAGGCGATTCACTGCATCGTAGGTGTAGGTACTGGTGACGCCCCGGTTGTCGGTCTGGCCGATGCGATTGCCAGCGAGATCGTAGGCATAGTCCGTATGACCCGTGTCAGGGCTGTCGAGACCGGTCAGGTCGTTGAGGCCGCCATAGGTATAGTTCGTGGACAGACCGTCCGGGTCTTTCACTACCCTCAGGTTATTTCGTGCATCGTAGGTGTATTCCGTCGTCGCGTTCGCCGTCTCCGGGTCAGTGCCGTTGTAGTCCTGAACTACCTTGGCAAGCCGATTCAGCGGATCAAAGGTCTGTTGTGTCTGAATATCGAAGCCATCTTTGAACCATACGGCATTGCCGTTCGCATCGAAGCCGTCGGCAAGACCACCGGAATCGTAGGGCGTCGAATCGCGCGTCGGCAGATTCGAGGCATTGAGCTCGCGCACTAGCCGGCTCAGCGTGTTGTACTGCTGCGCCAGCGAACGCTTGAGCCCCTGCCCTGGCAGGCCTGGATTGTAGGTCGCATCGAAGGTCTCTTCCTTGAGCCGGTTGCCGGCGGCATCGAGCGTATAGCGGATGCGGTTGCCGGCGGCGTCAATGACATCGGTCAGGCGATGGGCGGCGTCGTAGCGATACTGGAGCGCAACGCCGTCGGGTTGTGTGAGGAGTGTGATGTTGCCGACCGCATCATGGGCGAAGAATGTGACGGCGTCGTTGGCCGATGTTGTCGGCGTCGTATTCGCGTAAATGCGGGTTGAAGTCATCCAGCCGCGGGCGTTGTATACCCTGCCGCGCAATGTACCGTTGGGATCCCGTGTCAGCACGGCACGTCCGCCGCGGTCATAGCTCAGAACCTCGCTGACCTGGCCCAGGGCATTGGTCGTTTTCCAGAGATCGCCTTTGCGGCGGCAGGGACCCGCAACGGTGCCGCAGCCGGACTCGTCGGTGCTGGCGTAGTAAGTAAACGTGGTGATGTCGTCAGCGCCGTTCATGCCGGCATCGCTGCTGCTGCGCGGACCGTTGACGCTTTTCGCCAGCCCAAGATACGGGCAGGTCGAGTTGACCGCGGTGACATCGGCGGCTTCGCAATACGCATGCACCCAACGGCGCACGCGCGCCGTAGTCAGCGGCGGTGTCTGCGCACTGCAGGCATAGGCCAGCGCTGCCGGGTCTGAGGGGTCGATTTCACAGCGGGCGGTGACCTGGCCGCGCGTGTTGTACTCCCATCGCACTATCGATTCGGTCTGGTTTGAGGCATTCGTGATGATGCGTTCGGTAGGAATATTCAAAGTTGGATGCCAGATCGTCGACGTGGTGCGCAATGCAGGGGATGCTGCAGCCTGCGAGGCACAAGCCAGGAACTGGTTGGGCAGACCAAAGCGCTCGGCGTGACGCGCGCCAGGAAACGGCGCAGTGCTGAGGCAGGCGCCGGCGGAGCAGCCTGGATCGGGACTGGCCGAGGTGAAGCTGGTGCCCACAGGGCAGCCATTCGCGTTGCTTGAAGCCCGTCCGGCCTCACGCCGCAAGGTCTCCCGGCCGCGGGCATCGTGCTGGCGCTCATCGATGGTGCCGCGAAAGTCGGCCGAGGACATCGGCAACCCGGAGCTGTCATAGGCCGTATTGCGGGTAGACCCCGAACTCCCGCAACTTGCGCAAGTCTGGCTACGCTCGGCAACGAGCAGGCGACCGTCGCGCACGATACTGTGGAGCGTATCCGTCGCACCGAGTGGCGCGGTTACCGTGGTAGACGAATACGCCTGCGACGGATTGAGTGAATAGCTGAATTGGTAGTCCGCGTTCGCACCACTGAGGCGCGACTTCGTCGCCAGGTGGCGCAAGCGGCCGCCGAAGGACACGGTTTGTGCATATTCATAGAAGGTATATTCCACGCCATTGTGGAATACCCGCTTCAACAGGGTTTCACCCGGGTATGCCTGTGGCGAGGAGTAGTACTCGTAGCTGCGTGTCGTCAGATCCGGATAGACAACACTCTGCAGTTCCTCGCCCGAATAGGTATAGGTGATCTCGTAGCTGTCCGGCAGCGTTACCAGCGCAATCTGTCGTGAGTTGGCCGAAACGTAGCTGAAGGCGAGTTCCCGGCCAAGGGTATCGCGCACCTGCGTAATGCGTTTGAGGGCATCGCGTTGCAGCGTGATACCGGAACCGGTATTGGCCCGCTCGATTGATACCAGCAAACCATCCGCATCGTAGGACTCTATCGAGTCATCCGCATTGCGCAGGCGATAGCTCACACCACTTACGGGAGGAGAGACCAGGGTCAGCGTCATACGTTCGTCGCGCCGATGCGCTTCATTGCCGACAAAACTGCTGAACTGGGTCAGGTGCCCGTCCGCGCGGAACACTGTCACCAGGCGGCGGACGCCGTCATAGGCATCGATCAGCGACAGGTCGAAGTTATGACGCCAGGCTCGACCTACCGGCCACCACCTGACCAAGGAATCAGGCGCACTGAAACTGGCGTAGGTACGTCTGAACGTGAGCAGGCCCGAAGCCGACGGGTCGGTCCAATCTGTTTCGACCAGCCGTTTGTTGCCGGAAAGCGCATTGACCGGATGCCCCGTAAGTGCGTCGCAGGAATCCGGCTTGCGTTCGTCTACGCCTGCCTTGACGCAGACATTGCCCTGCAGCTGCGAGCCGGAAGGGCAGACCACCGTGCGGGCGCGAGCCCATTCGTTGACATAGGCGAGCGCTGCTGGGGTCTCCTCGCAGGGCGTGGTTGAGTGGGGCCTGGCGTAGTAACACAGTACATTGATCTGGGGATCATCCGGACACTGGTCGCCATAGATACGTGTCTCGGCCAGTACAAAGCCCGCCAGGCAGGAGGGCACCGGATCTGACGGCGGGGGGTTGATCCTGGGTATCCAGCTGCCGACCAGGGCAAAGTTGTGCTGGCAGAAGGCCTCGGCGAGATCCTGGGCATGCTTGCCTTCCATCTCGCCCTCGGTCGGCCAGGGATAGCCAGTTATTGATTTGCAGGCCGCGTCATCGCCGCCAGGGGGCGCGCCATTGTGGTAGGAGCAGCCATACCCCCAGGGCGCAGGTGTGGCGGCGACACATTCTGCATTGGCGGGGCAGGTACCCAGTGCCGGGCAGCTCTGCGCGGATACGGGCTGTGCAACGACTACTGCGATCCACGTAACCACGGCGCGGAACAGGAAGAAACTCCAGGAAATTGACCAGTTGGCGGTGGGGAAACGAGTCATTGGATCGCGTATCCGTAGTCGTTCGGAAAAGGGCGCAAAATCTCAGTCTTTCTTGCACAGAAACGGGGGTTAATGAAGTGCGTATGCCGGGCTTGCCGCCGACGGCGAATCGGCGCACAGGCCGTCAAGCACTGTCAGTAGCTTAACCAATACCGGCCAGGATTGCCGGGCAGGGACTTTGGCGGTGCGATCAGTTACTACACACAACACGAGCCCTGCTGACATTCGGCCTGACCTCGCGGCAAGTTGCGATGCAAGCGGATCTGCATGCCGAACCCGTCGTGCGCCCCCTAACGCGCCCGCTGCTCCACTAACGTAAGGGCAACCTTGTCACGCAGATAAATCGGCAGCGCCAGCTCCGGCGGCAACACTCGGCCGGCGTTGAACTCGGCGGCGGCAAGTATTGCGACGGCGCGCGCCTGCGGGTAACACTCGCCGTTGCTCCAATGGGGGAGCGGCATCAGCGGAGCCAGCGCCGCGGCATAAGTTTTCCATCCGCTGCCGATCACGTTCCACGCGGGCGCAGAAGGCAGTTGCAAGGCTTCCGGCGTGCATACGCATTCGTCCGCCAGCGGCTGCAGCATTCCTGCACTGTCGGGCCGATAGCAGGCCGCATAGATCTCACCCATGCGTGCGTCGATCACGGCCAGCACGGCGGCACCGTTGTCGGGCGCATCGAAGGCGAGGGCTGCCAGCGATGAAACCGGGATTACTGGCAGATCCAGCCCCAGCGCCATGCCCTGTGCCAGCGACACGGCCAGACGCACGCCGGTAAACGCACCCGGCCCGCGGCCGACGGCGATCGCATCCAGCTGGCGCCGGCTCAGCCCGGCCTCAGCCAGCAGTGCGTCAGCCATGGGCAGCACGAGTTCGGCATGACGGCGTGGTGCAAGTTCGCTGCGCGCCAGTGTGGCGCCAGCCTGGTACAGGGCCACCGAGCAGGCTTCGGTGGAGGTTTCGATGGCAAGCAGGTTCATGGGATTCCGTCGATTACGGATGAGGGTTGTCGGCGCACGTTTGTGGCAGCGGCGCGGCCCGGCTCTCGCCGTACCAGTCGACACGGCGTGTGAGGTACATCATCAGGGCAAGCACGGCCAGCAAGGTCAAGGCGCCTATCAGCAGCGAGTATTGCTCGCTGGCCACGAGGCCGTATAGCAGGCCATAAACCACTACAAGACTACCGCCGAGCACCAGCCCCGCACGGCGCGTGGACAACACAGCCGCTGCATAACCACCGACAAGCAGGGCGACGGCCGCCGCGGCCAGTGCGTAGGCCGGCCCGAAGCCGATCTGTTCCGACAACGCCAGCAGCAGCAGGTAGAAGGTGCAGAGCGCCACGCCGATCAGCAGGTATTGCACTGGATGGACGCGCAGTTTCTTTAATATTTCAAACAGGAAGAATGCGACAAAGGTCAGCGCGATAAACAGTACGCCGTATTTTCCCGCGCGCTCATTCTGCTGATAGACGCTGGCCGGCTGGTATAGCGCGACACCGAAAGCCGATGCCGCCATACGCGAGGCATCGGCATCGGCCTCGTCCCAGTGTTGCCCGTAGCCGCGATTGAGTTCGAGCACCTGCCAGGATGCCTTGAACTGCTGCGGGTCGACCATTTCATGCCGCACCGGCAGAAAGGCACCGATGAAACTGGGATCAGCCCAGTTGGCCGCAAGCTTGAGACTGGTCGCACGCCCCAGCGGCAGGAACTGGATGCGTTCGGTGCCGGCCAGATCCAGCGCCAGCTCCAGGCTGACAGGCGCCTGCAGCAGCTGCGTGTCCAGGGTGACGGCGGCTGTGGCATAACCGTTCGTGCTGCTGCCGGGCTGCAGGCGATAGTCCTTGCCATTGACACGCAGCGTGCGCACTTCGCGCAGGCCTCGCACATCGGCAAGCGGAATGCGCAGTTCCAGCGCCTTCGCGCCCTGCCCTACCAGCAGGCGCAGCATTTCGAGATCATCCGCATCGAAGCGCGCAGTCATGCTGATGCTGGCGGTATAGACCGGTGTCTCGTAGATGCCATAGGCGCGCGTAGCCGTTTGCAGCTGCGTGTCAATATCGAGCACCGCCGGCAGCAGCAGGCGCGTGGCATTGCGCTCCGCCCAGCCCTGATCCGTTTTCCAGCGTTGCGTATAGGTCAGGGCGAGCAAAGGGCCGCCAACGGTCTGTGCCTCGCCCCAGCGCGCGGCAATCTGGGCAATGGCCTGGTCGCGCAGGCCGTTGCGCTCGCTGACCAGTCCCTGCACCTGCAGCAACGGGATCAGCATCAGCAGCGCGAGTGCGGCGATGCCAAGAACCTTGAAAGTGACGGACTGGGTATTGGGGAGCATGGCTACCTGCCTTTCTTAAGTCCCGCGTATTGCCGCCCAGGCCCACGACCAGCACGCGACCGCCCGCGGGCACACCGCCGACGAGTGCTGGCAGTTTGCGGGCAGCACAACTGGCATCAATCCTGCTTTCAGGCAAGGAGCGTCAATCCCGCGACGCCCGCCCCTTGCCACGGACTCCTGCCCATGCCGTTGTCGACCCAGGAAATGCTGCTTGCGTTGCGCGCACCGAATGCCCAATGGCTGGCCGCGCTGGTAAACGCCCTCGACGAAGCGCTGAAAGATCCGTCGTTCGGTCCCACGCAGCGTGCCGTGGTACAGCAGCTGCTCCGCGCCGGCATCGTCCCGGTCAGCGTCGCCCGCGCAGCAGAAGCCCGCTTCGAGCGTTTTGAGCACAGCCTGGGCGAGTTACCCATCGATGATTCGAGCGCGGAAGCGCCTGTCCAGGCCGAGACCCCAGCTCCAGCTACACGTCCGAAACTGACTCTGGTGGTCAATACGAACGCGGCCTGAGGTTTTCACAGCCCCCTAGCACAAAAGCCCCGGCTTCCCAGGGCTTTTGTTTTTCACGACTAATTTCAGACCGAATTGCCGCCAGACCAGGGCCTGGCGGCAGCAGGCGTTTTTACTTCCTGCCAAGCTGAGTCTGCGACACCCCAGGCGGTGTAATGCCCGCGCCACCTTCGGGAACCGGAGTGCTGTTCACACTGCCGGCGGTCAGCGTAACCGTGTCGATACCGATAAAGTTCGAGTTCGCTCCGTTCGGGCCGCCGCTGGTCACCCAATACCGGAACGCGATACGGCCCTGCCCGGTGGACGGCAGGCCATTGCCGGTATCCAGCGTGAACTGAGCCCAGGCCGACAGTGGATAACCGTTGACGCCAGTCGGATCGTCGGTCGTAGTCAGGTTCGGGTTGATTGTTCGGATCACCGTTGGGAACGTGGTCAATGCCGTCGCATCCGGACTAATCGCGGTGCAGGCGCCGGTCGTGCAGACGCGTACTTCGAGACGGTCCGGGAAAACGGTCACCCCGTCCGTTGCCACGGTACTCCGCGTCCAGAAGTTAACTGACGAAGCCGCGTTGAACGTCATCAGCGGCGTGACCAGCCAGTTCGTGATCGTGTTGTCGCCAGCCACATTGTTGAAGTGCGCGCCAATGTACGAACTGGTCGCCGCACCCGCCTGCGCCGTGAACACCGCGGGATTGCCCTGGAACCACCCGGGTGTGGTACCAACTGGCACGCTGTTGTTCGAGGTCAGCCAGCCCAGACCTGCGATCGTGGTGATGTCATCGAAGCCCTGGACGACCGTCACCGTCGGTGGCGGCGTGCCGAAGTTGTCAGTGAAGATGCCATCACGCGTACCGGCAACCGACAAGGTCAGACGCTCGACCGGCAGCGAGTTGTCACTGGGCGTCAGCACCACATGGCCAAAGGTCATCGGTACCGCCGCCGTTGCGCCATAACCCATGTTCACGGCTATGGTGAGCGCCTGCGTGCCGCCGCCGACCACGGTGAAATTGGCCGGAGTGATGGTCACGGTCGGTGCACCGGCACTGACCAGCGGCACATAGGTCGCGGTCCAGGTCGTACCCGAGGCCACCTTGCTGGTCATCGTGCGCGTGAACGAGCAGGAGCCGTTGCAGGCGTCATCGCGCATCGACGGCAGGTTCAGTGTCCTGGCGGCGATGGAGCCTCCGCTGGGATTGGCGGCGACGAAGTTGGCATAGGTCTCGTTCATCGTCAGCGCGGCCTTGATCGCCTTGGTCAGGTCGACGCGGCCGTTGCCTACATCGTCCGGATCCCAGGGTGACGTGGCGTTATCGTCGAAACCGGTGATCTTCGCGGTCAGCTGCAGCGCCGACTTGACTTCCATCGGTGTCCAGCCCGGCTTGGCAGCACGCACCAGCACAGCGGAACCCGCCAGATGCGGCGAGGACATCGAGGTCCCGCTGAGGAAGCCGTAGTTGCTGCTCGCATCGGCCAACGCGGCGTAGATCTGCACGCCAGGGCCGGTAATGTCCGGTTTGGTCACGTTGGCGCCAGCAATCGTCGGACCGCGCAGGCTGAAGCCGGCGAGCACGTCACCTTTCTTCCTCGGGTCGAAGTTTGCCGTCGCGGTGGCCGGATTCGCGGCGACGAAATCGCGGATCGCATCACCGGAGACCTGAGACACGCTATAGGCAGGCACCGTTGTGGGGGCGCCGGTCGTCGCCATCGAAATTGTGCCTGCCTGATTATTGCCGACAAGAACGAAGATCGCGCCAGCGTTGACGGCATTGGTAATTTTCTCGGTGAAGCTGCAGGTACCGCGGCGGACATAGGCTACCGCCCCGGTGAAATGGCCCGCCGGGATGGCGGTACCCGCCGTGCAGGCCTCCAGATTCGCCGGAAAGCTCCTGATCGGCTGATTGGTAAAGACCGAACCAATCGGGGTCGTGCTGCCCTGGACTGCACTGACATCGACGGTGTTCGCAGGCGGTGTACCTGGACCGGCCAGACTGAAAAGCGCGAGCACGTTCTCATCGTGCGTCGACGCCGCGACGGTCATGGTCCAGGGGCCGAGATGGTTGACGTTGCCAACAGGATTCGTGACGGTCGCGCTGGTATTGCCCGCCGAGGCCGCCACCACGATGTCGGCATTGACCGCATCGAGGAAGGTGCGATCAAAATCGGTCCACGGGCTGCGGCCACCCGAGATCGAATAGTTGATGACGTCAACGCCGTCGGCAATGGCGTTTTGCAGCGCCGCCGTCAGCTGTGCTTCGGGACAGGTGTTGTCGGGACAGGCCTTGTAGTGGCGGATCGAGGCGCAGGGTGCAACGCCCGAGATACTGGTGAACGGCGCCGGGATGGTCGGCGGCGGTGTTGTGGTCGCAGTCAGGGTATTGCCGGCGGCTGTGCTGGACGTATGCACGCCGTGGCCGGAGTCGGTCGCTTCCGGATTGGGGCCGTTGCAGGCGCCCGTGCCGCTGGTGGTGCTGCAGTCAACGAAACTGATCAGCTTGGGGGTGCCTGCGCTGAAACCGCAGGAGGCGTCATTGGCAAAGGAGGGATGATCCGAGTTCGTGCCGCCATCGACCACCCCGAGGGTGACGCCGAAACCGCGAGTACCCGTACCACCGGGGACGTTTGTGCCGTTCCAGACCGTGTCGGCACCGATGAAGCTGGGGCCGCGATAGGTGTCCAACGTCTCCAGAGCAGCCATCTGAACGGACTTCACGCCCGGCAGGCGGCGGACTGCGTCGGCTTCCGCCGCGCTGAGTTCTGCAGCAATGCCGTTCAGCGTAACCGCATAGTGGTGGGTGGCCGAGACGCTGCGGCCAACGGCCGAAGAAATTGAGTTGACACGGTCTGCACGAATACTGGACAGGTAATTGCTGTAGGCAACTGCAGCGGGACTCTTGCTATCCAGCTTGCGCTGCCCCTTCACCGAGGGAGCAGTAGCTTCGAGGGAACTGACACCGCCGGTGTAGTACAGCAGACCCGGCTCATTGAAGGTGATGATGTAGCTCTGCACGGTTGCCGCCGTCGATGACTGGGCAGTCGCCAACGGCGAACTCACCAATCCCCCAGCCAACGCGACACCAATAACCGCCGCGAGCGCGGTTACGCGAATCGACTTACGCATGAAGCCTCCCAGCACGGACACACGAAAGAACGGCCGACACTCGCCCCCCGGCAAGCGCGACCGGCGCACGGAAGAACGCAGGATTACGACAGGTGTGTAGCCTCTGGAGCCCGAGTATTACTGCTCCGGATCGACACACCGAGGCAACCGCAACATTCGTCCAGACAACCCCTATACCACCGCGCGCGCACCCCAGCAACCGCAACGCAGCAAAATCAAGTGCGAAAGGTGCTGGATGTCGTCAACTGGAATGCAAAAGGCCAGGATTTTTCCGGAAGACATCAGGCCGGTACTGAACTGTTCTCGGGTACGGAGAACGATTGACCGGACGCGACAATCACTTCAGCAGCGCAGTCCGGTTCAGCTCGCAAAGAATTCTTCAACGTCGCTGATCTCACGCGTAATCGGCGACGCCGGCAGGCTACGCAGAAAGAGTTTCCCGTACGGCCGTGAGCTCAGGCGCGGATCACAGAGCACGAGCACGCCGCGATCGCCGAGGTCGCGAATCAACCGCCCGGCGCCTTGCTTGAGTGCAATCACCGCGGACGGAATCTGCCACTGCACAAAGGGATTGCCGCCGGCTTCGCGTATTGCCGCAAGGCGCGCTTCGAGCACCGGATCGTCCGGTGCGGCGAACGGCAGCTTGTCGATAATGACGCAGGAGAGGGCCTCGCCGGCCACGTCGACTCCTTCCCAGAAGCTGGCTGCGCCGAGCAGCACACCATTGCCGGAGCTGCGAAACCCCGCCAGCAATTGATGCCGCGGTGCCGTGCCTTGTACGAACAAGGGATAAGGCTGGGCGGCGAGGCGTTCGGCCGCTCGGCGCAATGCCCGATGCGAAGTGAACAGCAGGAACGCGCGGCCACGCGAGGCGCGCAGCACCGGCAAGGCCGCATCGACGACCCGATCGGTGTAGTCGCCGACACTCGGGTCCGGCAGATTCCTGGGCAGATACGTCAGCGCCTGCAGCGCATAGTCAAACGGACTGGCCAGGCTCAAGGTCACCGGGTCGTCAAGACCGAGCTGGCGCGCGAAATGGTTGAACTCGCCGGCTACCGACAACGTCGCGGACGTCAATATCCAGGCCGCACGGCTTTGCTCACGCAGCGCGCGCAGCGGCGGTGCAAGGTCCAGCGGCGTGGCATTGAGCGTAAAGCCGTGTGCCGTGAGCTCGTACCAGTGCACCCATTCGCGGCCTGCACCATCCAGTACCTGATCAAGCCGTGCTGCCAGCCCCTGCGCGCGTTCATGCAGCGCGGTCAGCCCGCGCGAACGTTCCGCCTGGCTCTCCAGCGCGGCCTCGAACACACGCAGCGCTCCCTGTAGCTCACGCAGCTCGGCCATCACAAATCGGTCGTCTTCGATCACACTGAAGGCGCCACGCGGCGGCAACTTGTCTAGCGCGAGGCGCGCGCGCCGCGACACCGAGCTGATCGCCGCCAGCGGTTCGCGCAATACAGCAAATGCCCCGCTGACCGATGCGCATTCGGCCTCGGCGTCGGTACCGAGTTCCTGCAGCTGACGTGCGGAGAAACTGACCGAAAAGAACTGGCCGGCCAGGTCGGGAATCTGGTGTGCTTCATCCAGCACAAACGCATTCGCGCCCGGCAGAATCTCGCCAAAACCTTCCTGCTTGATCGCGAGATCAGCGAACAGCAGATGGTGATTCACCACGACCAGATCGGCTTCCTGCGCCGCGCGCCGCGCCTTGACCACAAAGCAGTCGTTGAACATGGGGCAGTCGGCGCCAAGGCAGTTCTCGGCAGTGGACGTGACGCGCGGCCATAACGGCGAATCTTCGGGCACCTCCGCGATCTCGTTGCGATCGCCGCTGCTGCTGCGGCCGCTCCAGGCGCGCAGCGCCTGCACCTGCGCGACCTGTTCACGCGAACTCAGGCGACCGTCACGATAGGTCTGGTCCAGGCGATAAAGGCACAGGTAGTTCGCGCGCCCCTTCAGCAGCGCCGCCTTGATGCGGGCACCGGTCACCTGGCGCACGCGTGGCAGATCGCGATGGAACAACTGGTCCTGCAGGGTTTTTGTCCCGGTGGACACAATGACGCGTTTGCCCGACATCACGGCAGGCACGAGGTAAGCAAAGGTCTTTCCGGTGCCGGTGCCGGCCTCGGCAATGAGCACGTGTCGCTCGGAAATGGCCTCGGCAACCGCCTCGGCCATTTGCTGCTGCGACGCACGCGGTGCAAACCCCGGCACCTCGCGCGCAAAGGGTCCTTCTGCGCCGAGCAGTTCGCGCACGTCGTGCCGCACGCGGTTACAACCGTTGGCGCGGCGGCACCCGGCACGCCGCCAGTTGCGCCTTGGCACTGCTGGCGCTGGCCTCGTCCTTGGCCACACGCCGGGTTTCGATTACGGTCTGCCAGTTGCGTGCGCAGAGGCTGCCCAGACGCGGACCGAGCTCGAAGGACTTGCGCGCCAGTGCTTCTGCATCGGCATAACGATGCAGGCCGATCAGCAGCTCGGCCTTGAGCTGCAGGATTTCTGGCGCATCAGGCGCAAGCTTCAGCGCACGATCCACCGCAGCAACCGCGTCGACGAACTTGTGTGCTGCTTCCAGATCGGCTGCCTGCTTGAGAAACCCGTCAACGGCTGGGTCACGCAGGGGCTGCACTTCTACCGACGAAGCCGTGGTCTGGCCAGCCTGCCGTATCGCCAGCACGATGTCGCGATCCGGCTTGACGCCTGCCCTGCCTCCTCCGCTACCGCCGTCCGGACCGCCGCAACCGGAGAACACGGCCAAGGCTGCTGCTACCACCAACCATTGTCTGCCGCTGCGTTTCATCGCCGTTTCTCTGCCCATCCCTCATACCTCGATATCCGACAAGGACAGCGCCGCGTCATTGCGGATCGCCACCGAACCAATCGCGCAAACGCTCCATTGTGCACCCTTGCTCCTGTTCCGGAACATAGCCAGCCACAAATGGTAGCTGTCGCGCCCCGGGACAGTCCGCTTCGGTGCGCTGCCCTGATTCCGGATCGACCCATGCCAGTTCGATGCCCTGGCTTAAGTTCAGGTCCAGCGGCCGGGTCGGCAATGCATCAAACAGTGCCATCCAGACACGCAGCGCGCCGGTCGATCCAACCAGGCCAGTAGGCTTGTTGTCGTCACGCCCTACCCAGATCACGGCGAGATGATCCGCACTGAAGCCCGCATACCAGCTATCACGCGAGTCATCGCTGGTGCCGGTCTTGCCGGCACTGTTGAGCGCAGCGAGCGGACCCGCACCGACCGCACGCGCGGTGCCGCGCTGATTGACCTGCTGCATCGCGAAGGTGACCAGGCGTGAAGCCTCGACGTAGTCGCCAGCGCCCAGCTTGCTGCTGTAGCGGCGCAGCGGCTTGCCGTCGCGATCGAGCACGCCGCGCACCGCAATAACCGGCAGTGCGTGGCCGTCCGCGGCGAAATACTGGTAGAGCTGCGCAACCTCAAGCGGCGATAGTTCAAGTGCACCCAGCAGCAGCGAGGGGTTCGGATTGATCTCGCGGCCGAAGCCAAACGACTCGATCAATGCGCGCACCCGGTCGACACCGACCAACATGCCCAGCCGCACGGTCGAAAGGTTCCACGAATTGGCAAGCACATCGATCAGCGCCACACGGCCATGGGCAGTCTTGTCGGCGTTTTGCGGCGTCCAGTTCTTGCCATTGGGTTGCGGCAAGCTGAGCGGGGCATCTTCGACCACAGTCGCCAGCGAATAACGCTGCGGCTGGGCGAGTGCAGCAAGGAACACGAAAGGCTTGACCAGCGAGCCAATAGGACGGCGCGCATCAAGCGCGCGATTGAAGCCCGGCTGGTCAGTCGCACGATCCCCGATTACAGCCTGAACCTCGCCGTCCCGTGCGCTGGTCACGACCAGCGCGGCCTGGGTGTCGTCTTGCTTCTTGCCCAGCGCCGCAAGGCTCTCGCGCAGTGCTTTCTCGGCCGCGAGCTGGGTAGCCGGGGCCAGGGTGGTCAACACCGACAGGCCGGCACCACGCAGTGCCGCATCGTCGTAGTCGCGCTTGAGCTGGGCGCGTACCAGATCGATGAACGCCGGAAACCGGTTGCGCGGCAGTCCCGGCGTTTCCGAGATGCCTAACGGGCTGGCCTTGGCGCGCGCCAGTTCGTCAGCGTCGAGCAAGCCCGTGTCGGCAAATTGCTGCAGCACCAGATTGCGGCGTGCCAACGCACGCTCGGGGTAGCGCCGCGGATCGTAGTAACTCGGCCCTTGCACAAGACCGATCAGCATGGCCACTTCAGGCGCTCGCAAGGTATTGAGTTCGCGTCCAAAGTAGAACTCGCTGGCGGCAGCGAAGCCATGTACCGCCTGGCCTCCCTGCTGTCCGAGAAAGATCTCGTTGACGTAGGCCTCAAGAATACGATGCTTGTCGTAGCGCGCTTCGATCAGCAGCGCCAGCAACGCTTCGTTGCCCTTGCGCAGGAAGTTCTGGCCGCGATCGAGAAACAGGTTCTTGACCAGTTGCTGGGTCAGCGTCGATCCGCCCTGGACCACATGACCAGCGCTGAGATTCGCCCAGCTCGCGCGCAGGATGGCGACGAAATCGATACCGTGGTGGTGCTTGAAGTTTCGATCCTCGACCGCCTGCAGACCGGTTACGAGCAACGGCGGCATCTGGCCCAGCTTGGCGACGCGACGCTCCTCCTGCTCCGCACCGTATAGCGTGGCAATGCGTGCGGGGTCCAGCCGCAGGCGCTCGAGCGACTTGCCGCTGTCGATGTCCTTGATCGATACCAGACGCGAGCGCGCCAGCGTGACTTCGGCGCGTCGCGCCTTTTCCATTCCGTCCAGCGATGCGAATGCCCGGCGCGAGATCACGAAACGGTCGCCATCGCGCATGAAGCTACCGGGTGCGCGGGCGCCGGTGATCTCGTCATAACGTGCCGCCTCAAGCTCGAGGCTCAGGGTGGCCGCATCCAGCGGCATGCCGGGTACAAGTTCAAGCGCCCGGGCGTAGATACGCGTCGGCGTTTCCCAGGACAGATCGTCGAAGCGCTCACGCACCTGCGCATCGAGGTACAGCGCATACGGCACGACAAAGGCGACGACGAGTCCCAGGCCAAACCAGAATGGCGCGCGCAGCCAGCGCCAGAGCAGACGCGCCAGCTCGGCGCAGCGGTTCAGAAATGACAAGGTGGAGCCCAGGCCAGTGGAATCGAGCCGCCGCGCGGAAAGCCGCCGCGCAACGGCACCCGAATCATCGCCGCGCCGCAGTTGGGCGGCAGCGAAGCGCGCGCAGTTTACCCGATGCGGCTGAACCGCTGTCGCTCCTCACGGCGGTTTCGTCAACGAGTCCTATCCGTGATAATCGACCCTTTTGGCGTGCGCGGTTTTGCCCGCGCAACAAGGGCTTAACGAAACGTGCCTCTGCTCTCCTCCGCTACGCTCCGCGCCGGACTGCTGGTCCATGGCGATGCTGCCGCCGACTGGTGGCGCCTGCTGCCTGACTTGTTGCCGCCCGGCATCGCGCTGGCCGCCACACAGGCCGGGGATTTGCCTGCAGGCATCGAACGAATCGATCTTGCTGCCGAGGACACCGCGACCTTGCTCGCCGCCGGCCGCGCACGCTGGCCGGGACGGGATCTGCTCCTGCTACGGGCGGACACCCACCTGCCGCCCTACGCGATGGAGCGCCTGCTCGCTGCGCTTGAGCTGGACGATGTACTCGGGGTCAGCCCGCTCGACGACGGCGACTGGCACCCTTGCCCCGGCACCGACGCCAGCACCGAACAGATCGACGCCTTGTGCCACGCCTATGGCCGCGGGCTGGGCTTTGACACCTGCGAAGTCTCCACCTGCCTCAGCGCCTGGCATGGCCCGCGGCTGGCAGCCCTGGCCCTCACCCCGGGTGCAAGGCCAAGTACCTTGGGACGGCTGCTGCGCCTGGATCACCTTTATGTCGCTACCGCGCGATCGACACGGCACAGGCACAGCAGCGCAGGTATCGATACGGCGGCCCTGGGCGAACTACGCGGACAACTAGCCCTGGCATTGGCCCAGCCCGGCCTGTGGCCTGCCTGGTTCGGGCGTGACGGCCGCCCGGTGCTGCTGCACGTGCTGCATGGCTGGGGCGGCGGCGCCGAACGCTTCGTGCGCGATTTCGCCACCAGCGATACGGCTCACACGCACCTTGTATTGCGCGCATTCGGCGATTTCTCGCGCCGGCGTTATGGCGAAGTCCTGGAGCTCCACGACGGCAGCCTGCGCGGCCCGCCACTGCGCCGCGTTTGCCTGCCCGCGACCATTGCCGATACAGCACTGCAACACCACGACTGGATGCAATTCTTCCGCGACGCGCTGACACGTTTTGGCGTCGACGCCGTTGTCGTGTCGTCACTGATTGGACATAGCCTCGACGCCCTGCGCAGTGGCTTGCCGACGCTGGTCATCGCTCACGACTGCTATCCGTTATGGCCACAGCTGCATCGTGATTTCGGTGACCAGGCGCTGGCCTTTGACGCGGCGCAACGCGTGCTGGATCTTGCATCAGCCGATGAGGGCTTCGAGTTCGCCAGCCGCGAACCGCAATACTGGCAGCGGCTGCGCGATGCCTACGTAACGGCGTTATGCAGCGCGTCGGCGCGGCTGGTCGCTCCGAGCCGCACGGCGCTTGCCAATGTGCTGCGCCTCGCACCTGAACTGCACGGTCTACCGGCACGCGTGATTGCTCACGGCACAGCACCCTTTGCCGAGGCCGCGCCATTGAAGCCAGCGCAGCGGCGCGAAGGGCTGCGCCTGCTCGTGCCAGGGCGAGTGCGCCGCGGCAAGGGCGCACAATTGCTCCACGCGCTACTGCCCATGCTGCCGCCTACGGTTGAGCTCGTTCTGCTCGGCGCCGGAGCCGAAGGTCACGCGTTTTTCGGCCGAGAGCGCGTCCATGTGGTGCTCGACTATGCCCGCGACGAGCTGCCCGGGCTCATCGCAGCACTACGGCCCGACGCCGCCCTGATCCTGCCAACGGTGGCTGAAACCTTCAGCTACACCTTGTCGGAGTGCTGGAGCCTGGGCTTGCCGGTAATCGCCACTCGTATCGGTGCGCTGGCCGAGCGCATCGAGGATGGGGTTGACGGTTTTCTCGTAGCGCCGGATGCGATGGCGGTGCGCGAGCGCATCGCTGCACTGGCCGCAGACCCGCAGCCGCTGCAGCATGCAGGCGCAGTGCTGCGTGAACGCATACCGCGCTCGCTCGCGGACATGAGCGCCGACTACCGCGCCGAACTGCCGGCAACGGCGTCGCATACGACCGCGGCGCCCCGGAGCGCTCTGCTCGCGGAGATCGAGCTCATGCGCTTGCGCGCGGAGCTGGACACCCTGCGGACCGAGCAGCGGCGCCAGTCTGAGCTGCTGGCACTGCAAACGCGCGAACTCGACGCCCGTGCCGAATGGGCGTCGGAACTGGACCGCGAGCTGCGCCGTTCGCACCTTGATCTGCGCACGATGCGCACGGAAATTGAGCAACGCACCGAATGGCTCAAGCGGACGCAGGACGATTATTCGGCGATCGAACAGGAGTTTGAAGAACGTACGCGCTGGGCATTGTCCCTCAAGGCCGAGCTGGATCGTGCCTATGGCAGCCTGTCGTGGCGCCTGACCAGACCGTTGCGCTTTGGCATGCGCAAGTTGCGCGGACTGCGCGCTCGCATCGCGTTCAACGCCACGCGCACACTCGGCCTCTGGCAACGCATGCGCGGCAGTCTGCGGCGGCGCGGCCTGGCCGGCACGCTGCAGCGTGCCCTGCGCGAGTTCCGCCGCGGCGCACCACCCGCCGCATTGATTGCCGTTGCCGGCAACCCACCCGAGCGTTTTGAGGAGATCCGCCTGCCGGCATCCGCCGAGCCACTGGTATCGATCGTAATCCCGGTCTACAACAAGATTGCTTATACGCTGGCTTGCCTCAACTCACTGGCGGCGCAGGCCGGAACAGCGTCCTTCGAGGTCATCGTCGTGGACGACTGCTCCAGCGACGACACACCTGAGCGCCTCGCCGACGTGGACAATCTGCGGGTGATCCGCAACACGCAGAATCTCGGTTTCGTCGGCTCGTGCAATGCCGGCGCCGCCGCCGCACGTGGCGACTATGTGCTGTTCCTCAACAATGACACGGTAGTCACACCGGGCTGGCTTGAGGCCCTGTTGCGCTGCTTTGTCGAAGAGGCCGATGCCGGCCTCGTTGGCGCCAAGCTCGTCTATCCCGACGGGCGCCTGCAGGAAGCCGGCGGCATCGTGTTTCAGGATGGTTCGGGCTGGAACTATGGCCGCTTCGAGGATCCGGCCGATCCCCGCTACAACTTCCGTCGCGAAGCGGACTATTGTTCCGGTGCAGCAATAATGCTGCGACGTACGTTGTTCGAGTCGCTGGGCGGCTTCGATCAACGCTACGCGCCGGCCTACTACGAGGACACCGATCTCGCCTTCGCCGTGCGCAACGCAGGGCTCAAGGTCTACTACGAGCCGCGCTCGACCGTCATTCACTTCGAGGGTGTCACCGCCGGCACCGACACGGGCACCGGCACCAAGCGTTATCAGGTCGTGAATCGCGAGAAATTTCTGGACAAGTGGAGCAGTGCCCTCGCCCGACAGCCACAGCCAATCGACGAGGCCGCACTGGCACCGCGCGCTGCGACGTTCCGCTGTGAAAAACGCCTGCTCATCATCGACGCCTGCACACCGACGCCAGATCAGGATTCAGGCTCGCTACGCATGATCAACCTGATGCGGCTGCTGCGCGCTCTAGGTTGGCAGGTCACCTTCTTCGCCGACAACCGGCTTTATGTCCAAGGCTATACCGAAACATTGCAATCGCTCGGCGTCGAAGCGCTGTACGCCCCCTACATGAATGACCCGATCCGCCTGTTCCGGCAGCGCGGCAGCGAGTTCGACGCGATATTGCTGTCGCGCCACTACGTCGCAATCAACTATCTCGGCCTCGCCCGGCTGTACGCTCCCAAGGCCAAGCTCATCTTCGATACGGTCGACTTGCACTATCTGCGCGAGCAGCGCGCCGCCGAACTCGAAAGCAGCGACGCGCTGCGCCGCAAGGCCGAACGCACGCGTGCGCAAGAGCACAAGCTGATCCGCGAATGCGATGCGACGCTGGTTGTAAGCCCGGTCGAACAGGCCTTGCTCGCGCGCGAACTGCCACAAGCACGCGTCGAGATTCTTTCCAATGTGCACGAAGTATTCGGCTGCCGGCGCAACTACACGGAACGCAAGGATCTTGTCTTCGTGGGCAGCTTCCAGCATCCGCCGAACGAAGATGCCATGCTCTGGTTCGCCCGCGAAATCCTGCCACATCTGCGCGAGGCGTTGCCGGGTCTGCGCGTACACGTCATCGGCCAGCCCGTACCGGAGTCGTTGCGCGAGTACGCTGGCGACGACTTTGTGCTGCACGGTTTCGTCGCTGACCTCGATCCCTATATGGACGGCTGCCGCGTGTCGGTCGCGCCGCTGCGCTACGGCGCCGGCGTCAAGGGCAAGGTCAACATGGCGATGAGTTATGGTCTGCCCGTAGTCGCAACACCGGCTGCAGTCGAAGGCATGCATATCCAGGCGGGCAGCGACGTGCTTGTCGCCGCCGACGCCAACGCCTTCGCGGCGGCCATCGTGCAGCTCTACGGCGACCAGGCACTCTGGGAAACGCTGTCAGCCAATGGGCTGGCCAATGTGGAGCGGCATTTTTCCTTCGATGCCGCGAAACGCGCATTGGCGAGAATACTGAGCTGAAAAAGCGCGTGCGACGATTTACCTCACGGCAAGCGGCGCTGGCGGCCGGCGTTTGGCGCACGGCCCTGAACTGCCCGGCCCTGATCTGCAGTAGGGTGGCAGGTGCCAACCCCTGGGAGTAGCAACATGATCTACGCCAGCATTCTCGATACGGTCGGCCGCACCCCGATCGTGCGCATCAACCGCCTGGCCCCGGCGGGAGTCGAGATGTACGTCAAGCTCGAAGCATTCAATCCCATGTCATCGGTGAAGGATCGCCTCGCGCTTGCTATCGTGCTTGATGCCGAGGCCAAGGGCTTGTTGCGCCCTGGACAAATGATCGTGGAAGCAACCTCGGGCAATACCGGCATCGCCTTGGCCATGGTCTGTGCCGCGAAGGGTTATCAGTTTGTTTCGTTCATGGTCGAAACGTTTTCGATGGAGCGGCGCAAGATCATGCGCGCACTGGGTGCGAAGGTGATTCTGACCCCCGCTGCGGAACGTGGCAGCGGCATGGTGCGGCGCGCCGAGGAGTTCGCGGCAACACACGGCGCCTTTCTCGCACGCCAATTCGAGAACGAAGCCAATCCGGCCTATCACCGCAGTACGACAGGGCCGGAAATACTGCAGGATTTCGCGGGCCGGCGGCTCGACACCTTCGTAACCGGCTGGGGCACTGGCGGTACCCTGACCGGTGCCGGCGAAATGATTCGACTTGCGCGCCCTGAAGTCGACATCGTCGTAGCCGAACCGGCCGGCGCGTCCCTGCTCGCGGGCGGCGAGTGGAAACCACACAAGATTCAGGGCTGGACCCCGGATTTCGTGCCCGCCGTGCTCAAGCGCGATGTCGCACACCGCATCGTCGCTATCGACGATGTGCTCGCACGCGATACGGCTCGTGCCTTGGCCGCGAACGAAGGTATTTTCTGCGGCATCTCCGCGGGCGGCACCTTTGCCGCTGCGCTTGAACTCGCACGCAACGCCAAACCGGGGCAGGTGATTCTCGCCATGTTGCCGGATACCGGCGAACGCTATCTGTCGACCTTCCTGTTTGACGGCATCAATGAAGGCTCGGACGAGGATTGGCTGGCGAGCCTTGGCAACAGCTGACCTGCAGAACAAAAACGGCCCCGTATTGCGGAGCCGTTTTTGTATTGGAATCTGAAAGGTATGCCTGTAGCTATTGAGTTTTCAGGCGGTCGACTACGTTACGTTTTCCGGAAACCTTGGTGACGGGCGCCGGGCCATCCGTCGCCGGCCAGGTCACCTTGTTGTCATCACCTGTTACCGCGATTTTCGCCGCCAGTGATTGCACATTGACCGTATTCTTCGAGCCGTTGATCGTGATCGAGTTGCAAGGACCGTGGGTCTCGATGCGGTTGCCATCGCCAACGAAAAGCACGTCTTCCATTTCGGTGCAGTAATGGGCGATGTCAGAGTTTTCCTGGGTCAGCTGCTGCTTACGGCCGAGATCGGCAGGTGTGGTCGGCTCAGCTGCTGCAG
Source organism: Rhodanobacteraceae bacterium (assembly GCA_016790075.1). Classification (GTDB taxonomy): domain Bacteria; phylum Pseudomonadota; class Gammaproteobacteria; order Xanthomonadales; family Rhodanobacteraceae; genus Tahibacter. The sequence continues at coordinate 21,515 of JAEUPP010000005.1, forward strand.
CAGCAACCGAAATGACACTAAGGGCGAGCAACAAACCGGTACGCGAGAATGGGAACATGGCAAACCCCAGGGCCGAAATCCGCGCCCAGTATAGTCCTACGCGGTGCTTGGCCCAGCCCGTCCGCCGCGACCGCGATGCCGAGCGGCATCATTCCGCCGTTCAGCGGCAGCAGCAATCACCTCGAACAGCACCTTGCCTCTCGCCACTTCCCTGCAGTTTCCCCGGTGCCGCGATAACTGCTCGACAGCACATTCTGCAACACGATGCGGCACTTGCTTGGTAGTTGCAGACTGGTCGTGGGCGTATACCGGGACGATACCAATCCGGGCCAGGTTATGGGCGTAGCCGATAGTCCGAACGAAATCGAGACCAGATATCGAAAAAGGCCCGGTTTCCCGGGCCTTTAAGTCAAGTGGTGGGCGGTACAGGGTTTGAACCTGTGACCCCTGCCGTGTGAAAGCAGTGCTCTACCGCTGAGCTAACCGCCCATGGCCAAGACGGGATCCGTCTTGGTCAGGTGAACCATGCAACTGGTGCCGACGAGAGGAGTCGAACCTCCGACCTACTGATTACGAATCAGTTGCTCTACCAACTGAGCTACGTCGGCAAAACTGAGCGCGCGATTATAGCGGCGGGTTTTACCAACGACAAGCAAATCGAGTTAGTTATCGCACCGATCAGAAATACCGCCGGTTTTACCAGCAAGGGCCGTTCGAGTTCTGCGGCATGGCACCGGCGGCTGGAGTCTTGACGCCTGTGTTGTTGACCGTGAGGGCTCCACATTGATCTCTGGCCTGGGCGCCGCCCGCTACCGGGGTTGCCGTTAGCACATAGCTCTGCGTATCTCCGGTCGCACCATTGGCCGAGGTGATAGTGTAATAACCCCCATCGGAGGTCAGGGAAGTCAGGCCAAGACTCGTGGCGGCGTTCAACGGATCCGTCGCATACCGATTGAAATTTGTATAAAACCGCTCTTGCGCGGCAGCCACACGCATCAGCAGTTCCTTGCCATCGACGCGGCGAGCACGCAGGCCATAGCGCTGGTAGGCGGGCAGGGCGATGGCCGCAACAATGGCAATGATAGCCACGACGACCATCAGCTCGATCAAAGTAAAACCTTGGAATTTGGCACGATAGCGACTGAGCATCTTGCTTCCCCAATTAAAGGACACGCGCCTTGCGGCGCGTGCCTGAGACAAATCCGAACTCAGAGAATTTCGAGCAACTCTCTCCAGGAACCACGATAGGCGGGCGGAGCCTTGATGGTGGTCTTCTCGCCAACAGGCCCGCCGCCGCCGCCGCCGGCACCGGTCGGCAATACAAACTCATTGCCAATCAGACGCGGCGTAGGATCCCGGCACTGGTCGCCTTCACACGGCCCGGCCTGGTCGCCGACACCGTCGCCGTCACCCAAGCCTGCCGGCGAGCCACCTGTCGCACCATCGATGACGATGGACGCACCACGGAACGCCGGATTGCAGGGATCACTGCCGCGTGGGATCACCGTGTTCACGACCGCAATGTTCAAGCTGTAAATCGGCTTGGCCGTAAACACGACGCGCTCACCCGGTTCGCTGGAAATATTGAGCGGAATTGCCCAGCCACGTGAACTCGTTCCTATCGCATTGGTCGTCAGGCTGCGCGACGTCGCACTCGGCTGGGTCAAGGTCTGCGCGGTCAACTGCGCGGGCAGGATCGGGTAGTTCGCCGATGCTGTACCGTAGTCGCGAATGCCGTAGATCGCCTGTGGCCCCACGTTGGATGCGACGCCGATGGCGGTGCGGTCCTCCTTGCCAAGATACTTGCCGGTTCCGACCACCCAGATCGCATCGCCATTGCGCTGGGTATCGCGCAACGCAATCGGCATGGAGGTAATCGGCTGGCGTGGCAGCGTCGTCGCGTTGGTCTGCGACGGCGTTGTCGTATAGGTCTTGAACATCAGATCGACCTTCCACTGCGCCGGGTCGCTGGCCGACAGATCGAAGCGGAACAGGTTGCCGACGAGGTCACCAGCCACGGCTATGTCATCGATCTGATTGCTGTCGATATCGTAGGCCGCCGGCGTCGACAGGCCAAACGACAGGGGCACCGACTGCGGCGCCGTGGCAGTCTGGATTTCGGCAATGCGCGCACCCGTCTCAAGATCCAGCACGAACAGCGACGTCTTGTCCTTGTTCGGGTCGCTGCTGGCCGGATCCGGCTCGCCGCGTGGATCGAGGTTCGTGGTCGGGAAATACCCACTGGAAACCAGCACCACCCATTTACCGTTATTCAGGCGCAGGATATTCGCCGAATCATAGGTATAGCCGAGTGCCGCACCACCGGCAGAGGTATGCGAAAACTCCCAAAGCACGTTGCTTTCGTTGAACGAGGCAGGATCCGTGACATCAAGCGCGAAAACACCGCGCCCGCCAAGCCGCATGGACCCCACCAGTACGGTGCGCCATTGGCCTCGAATGAAGACGTCCTGCAAACGCAGGCGTGAGTCGACGCCAGGCACCAGCTGCGAGTGGTTCGGATTGGTGTACTCGGCCGCCTTCTTGTTCATGATCAGCATGTTCGGCATGTAGGCGAAGCGCTCCTGGCCGTTCAGGGCGTTGATCGCATGCACCATGCCATCGTTTGAACCGACGAACACAGTCGGAGCACGCCGGCTGACCGAAGCGGCAAACTTTGCGTAGGTTGCTCCCTCGCCATTCGCTCCGGCGGCAACCGCCTCGGCCGAACCGGCGGGGAAATTGTCCTGGAACAGTCCTACAGGACCCGACAGATAGGCCGGCTGGGAATTGATGACAGCGCCCATCAGCGAGCTGCGGCGACGCATAAATGGGGCCACGGTTTCGCGTGCACGCTCGCCGCGCAGGTAGTCCACACGCTGAGACCCCAGATTGTCATTATCGACAGCAGTCGTCGTGGGATTATCCTCCAGCGCCGCCCGCTGGGCTGAGTTGAGGCTACCCCAAAGCAACGGAATACCCCGGCGCGGGGAGCTGTTCGCATCCCAGGTAAAGATGCTGCGGCTGGCAGGTGTACGTGCGGTCAGCAGCGGAGCCGCATCCCAGAGCGCATCGCCAACCGCCTGTCCCGTTCCTTGATCGACCGCAAACTTGGCCACCGAACCCGACCAGTCGGAGGTATCGAAGCTGGCCTTGAACGCCTCGGTACTCGCGGTCACGATAGGCAGCGATACCGTCGCCGCTGTCGCCGTGGCGCGACGCGCCGTGATATTGCTGACGATATCGACCAGAGCCTGAGCAAGCTCTGCCGGGTTGTTCGAGACGAAGAAACGGCCACGGCTGTTGATGGCTGCATGCCACATATCGTCGATCTTGCGGTCGTCGTCCGTTCCCTCGGCTGGCGCTGGCCACTGCGTGGTCGCCGGCGCGGCATTGGAGCCTCGCAGCTTGGCATAGGTCGCATCGTCGTTCTGCAGCGTGCCCGAGGCACCGAAGCCGATCATGAACTGGACCAGATGTGGCCAACGTGCCGGGTCATTGGCCGGGTTCCAGTAAATTTCAGGATTCAGCAGAGGGTCGGCACCCGGCGCAAGCGCCGGACCAAACAGGTTCGTCGACTTGTCCGGCAGATAAGGCGGAACGCGCAATCCACCTGTGCCCGAGAACAAGCCATCAGTACGCAGCGGAGTCGACCAGTAGTAGAACGCGAGGTCTGCCATGGTCGTGGCCGTCGCGGCGGCCTCGTTATAGAAGATCCGGCTTGGATTGCCGCTGGCGGTGTAGTTGGTTCCATCAGGCAGCGTGACGGCTTCCGTGTCACGGCGGGCAACGGATATCCCTGTGTCGCCATTCCAGAGGCCGTCCGTCATCTGGATATGGAAATTCTGGCGGCAGACCAGTTCCTTGTTGAGTTCGGCATCCCAGTAGGGGTTGGTCCAGGTGCCACTATTGCGCTGGAACAGGGCGCCCACACGCTGCAGCGCGCTGCGATTCGGCGTACCACCAGCTGCAGGAATATTGAACAGCCAATTGTAGAAACGCGCGCGTATGCCGCCCGCGATCGGCTGCTGCTCAAACGGTCGAATTTCGGTCGTGGCAGCGAGACGGTTGGCGTTGATGTTCTGCCAGGCAACGCGCACTTCCGAGCCAAAGGTGCGGTAAGCATGTGATACCGCCGAAATCGCGGCCATCTGGCGCGTACGGTAATAGGCATGCCAATTTACGAAGCGTTGGCGCGCCTGGGCCAAGGTCACACCAGGCGGCAGTGCGGGATTGGCCGCCGTCAGATCGATCCATTCCCAATTGGCCGCTGTATAGAGTGCAGCGGTATTGGTAATTCTCCCATTTGCATCAAGCAACAGGGCTGGCGCGGTTGATCGATAGCGGTAGTAACCAGCACCTACCGGGTCTGTCGCACCCGTGCCGCAGAACCTGGTCGTCGTCACGTCGACCGAACCGAGGCCAGTGTTCGTGTTGGAATTGCGATGGTGCGCAATACCGTTGTTCAGCGCCGTCGGCCAGGTCTGCGCCGGCATGGATGGGCTGTCCGTCACATCGCCTTCAATAGGTGGGTCGTAGGCGTTGTTCGGGTTGAAATAAACGCCATTCATCGAACGCGAGCGTGGATTCGTTTCGTCCGTGACATTCGGATCTATGACACCAGCGCAGCGAAACGGACGCCCCCAACCCGCGCCGTCGTAAGGGCGGCGGTCAGGCATGAAGGCGCTACCCATGGACCCCGAGTCGTCAAAGGTCAACACGAGGTTCGGCGCAACAGCAGCGGTCAGTTCCGGCGGCGTTGCCAACAGGTCGGTCGTCCACGCGCGCGCATCCTGCGGCTGGATCGCGCACAGACTTAGCGCGAAGCCAGATCCCAACCAGCGCAAGGAGAACAGACGATTACGCAGTTTCATGGCTAGTCCTCGAATTAGGTAGGCCAGGTCAGGGCTGCGCGGCAAAGTTGCCGTCAGTACTGAATGCCGAATAGACGATTTCGGTCAGGCGGATGGCCGCATCGCCATTGCCGCCCTGACTGCGTGCAGTCACCCGGTAGACGCGGCGCGATGGCGCCTCCGAAGAACCACCTTCCTGCAAGATCGCACCGCCCTGGCGGCCTGCACCGCCGAAGCCGCCCCTATCGAGCCCTAGATCTTCAAACAACAGGCGAGGCTGCACCGAAATTGAAGCCGTCTCCGTTGGCCCCGTCAGCCCGCTGAGCTGTGGTGTGTATTCCATGCTCCCGGCTGTAATCCAGGTGCCTTTGGTGCGGAACAGGTTGACCGGATTGCGCGCTGTATTGTGCGTCGACACACCGGCCTGGTCCCAGGCGCAGGGCTGGCGCGAGGCACCACCAGTACAGGTCGGGAACGCCATGCCGCCCTGGCCATAGGTCGCCGTGACCGGTGCGTTGTAGACCATGGCTTCGCCGAAACGTAGCGCACTTTCCGCCCCGAACATGGCGAGCTGACGATTGCGTACGCCGCCAGTCATGCGCTCCTGCAGCAACGAACTGCTGGACGATGCAAGAGCGAGCAAGGTCAGCAGAATCAGGAACATCAGCGCGACGAACAGCACAGCGCCGCGCTGCCGCTGCGGCAGAACAGGAAGAGAATCGGATCGGATGAAAGTGATCATGGCTCGCCTTCAGATGCTGCCGTTACGAATCGATACGAGGGTCATAAACTCGCGCCGCATCATGCGTCCCACCGTAAGCCCGGTGACAGGCATGGTTCCAGAAGGAATCACTGGCTCGGACGTATTGTCGGGCGCATACCAATAGGCCATGTCCTGTGCCGCCATGGCCCCCATGTCATCAACGGTATTGAACAAGGCATGCACTTCGATGGAACGCAGTGAGCGCCAGAGGCAGGCAGGCTCGCGCCAGGCGCTGTTCGGGCCCAACCTTGAATAGGTGCGCGAAAAGGCGCCGGCGGGCGGCGAGCAATTGGCCGCGTTGCTGTTGGCCAGAATCTGACCGGCATCGAAATAGGCCATGCCGCCATTGGTGGCATGGGTCACCCCATAAAGAAAGTCCAGCCGCTCAACTCCCTGTGCGATTTCCTGCGCAACACCGTTTTCCCAGCGCATGAGAGTGGAAATCCGGCGGCCGGCAGCTGCCGGGTTCGGATCGGCAGCCAGTTGCAGCCAGTAGCTGACCGTGACGAAATCACGACTGAAATTGAACAGCCTTGCATCACAGGTGCCGTTGCCAGCACCCGGCCTGAACGAGGTTTCAAACCCCGCAAACAGCCCGGTTGGAGTAAGGACGTTGCCCGCCACGTTGGCCCGAAACACACTCGGCGTGCCCGAACAGTCGCTGACCAGTACCAGGTCTCCAGAAACAAAATTCGATGTTACCCCGGCTCCCGCACTACCCGGTTCTATCGTCAATCTCGCGTTGTTGCCTGTAGGTGTCCCCGGACCTGCTGCTGATAGCTCATATTTCCAGCCTACGCCGCGCATATAACTCATCGTCAGCACATCCGTGCCACGTACGCGATTGCCCGCAGCGGTACCGACGGCTGGCACGCCATTGGCACCGGTAGGAACAGCCGGGCTACAGGTTCCGCTGCTGCACTCGTAGCCGCGCACAAAATAGGCCGCACTGACCGGGTAGGGTTCGGTGGTGCTCCAGGAACCCAGCCGGCCAGTCTCAGCACCGAGGCCCCGCAAGATGACGCCGCTGGCGTGGATCATGATCGCCGTACGCGGAAGCATCGCTCCCTGAGAACCCGCGGCCCAGTTCTCGCGTTCTGCTACCGAGCTCTGGCGAAATAGCGCGCCGGCCATGCGCAGGTCGGCCTCTATACGGCCGGTCGCAAAGCGTCCGTTCTCCTGCACGCGACCGAGCGCATTCTGCGTACTGCTGCTCCGGTTCGTCGCCATGAACAACGCGACAATGCCGGCGCTGACCAACAGGCCCAGAATCATTGCCACCATAAGTTCGATCAGCGACAGACCGGATTGGCGATTCCGCTGCACCAGGCCCGAACACCGTATTCCAGCCGCGCTGTGGTTGCGAGTCGATTCACTCATGGCTGGAACACCCATGCAAAGGTCTGGAAATTCGCCCCGGCGCCACTGTTAAGCGACGACTCCGCCCACCGCATCGTGATCGTGCAAAGGCCGTTATAGGGCGCCCGGTTCATGATCTGCGCCGGCGGCGGTGCCACGGCGCCAGCGTTGAGTGCACAGCGGATAGTCGCAGTTGGCGCCGGCAGCAGCTGGGTCATGGAATTACTCCACAACACACTGTCACGCGTGACGATGTCGGTTACCGTGCAGCCCGTCGTGCAAGCCGGTGCGGTGCCGGATACCGGATAGGCCAGGTTATAGCTGTCAGCCCATAGCGCCGGCATGTTGACGCGCATGCGGTCAGCCATCGATTGAGCGAGAAAACCGGCCTGGCTACGCAGATAGGACGAATGATTGGTGCGGACCGAAACCATCAGCAGCCCGGCCATCCCCATAAGGCCGACGCTGAAAATGAGCACCGCCACCAGCACTTCCAGCAACGAAAAACCCCGATTCTTGCGGCGTGTCATGGTCAGGTACTCGTGCAGGCTGTAGCGGATGAACCGGACGTGTTCTTGTGCGACGACACGCTACCGCTGGCGCGAACGCGGACACGCCGGGATTTGCTGGCATCTCCGGTCGGGTAGCAGATGTTGATATCGAAGCCCGTGGTGGCGAGGGCTCCGTTGGCATTGAAGACGATCCGATTGTCAGCCCCCGCCGCCGCCTTTGCGTAAACGCGGTACTGCGCTCCGGTGGCAGCGGTCCTGGAAATCACTTCGTCAGCCCCAGGAGCAGCCGCGGGATTGAGTTCATAGACGCCGTCGCCATTCCTGTCGGCGATGACTCGCCAGCCGGAACTCCAGTCGGAGGCGCCGCTGTCCGACACGACGGCAACCCGCACCCCGCGACGAACGGCTTCCGAACGCGCAATCGACAGCGCGGTAACCAGATCGTTGGTCTGGTTGGATACGTTGGTATTACGGATTACATCGCGGAACATGGGCATCGCCAGGCCCACAAGGATGGCAAGTATCACCACGGCGATGAAAATTTCGAGCAAGGTGAAACCGCGCTCGGTCTTCCGCCCATGCAGACTTCGGTTGCGCCTATAGAGAAATGCCATAAGTCCCTCTGTCAAGACGAAATAGCGCGTAGCTATCCGAGACTGGAAGCTAGCCGCCGCTCACAACACGTGCAAGATTCAGCCCTGCGCGAGGTAGCAAACGACAGATGAACGGGCAGAGTCGCCGCCACGCCAATCTGCCGCCTCGCCGCCCCCTGTGAACCCGCACTCAACCAACCTGAACGAGTCCCCGAGCCGCGTGGGCGGAGCCGACAATGACGGCGGGCAAGACTAACCGACGAGCTGGATGCGGAGTTCGCGCGGCAGCGCGAAAGTGATGGTCTCCGCAGCCCCGGACAGCTCGCGCACAGTACGCCCCCCCGCAGCCTGCAGGCGGGCAACAACGTCCTTGACCAGTGTTTCCGGCGCCGAAGCGCCAGCCGTGACGCCGATTCGCGAGCGGCCAATCAGCCATTCGTCGCGAATATCGTCCGCGCCGTCGATCAGATAGGCGGGCACGCCTTGTTTCTCGGCAAGTTCACGCAGCCGGTTCGAGTTGGAGCTGTTGACCGACCCCACGACGAGCACGAGATCACATTGCTGGCCGAGCTCCCGCACCGCGTCCTGGCGGTTCTGCGTGGCATAGCAAATATCATCGTGACGCGGCCCGAGCACCTTGGGAAAGTGAGCACGCAGTGCATCAATCACGGCCCTGGTGTCGTCAACCGACAGCGTCGTCTGCGTCACATAGGCGATATGGTCCGGGCTGCGCGGCCTGAGCCGTGCGACATCTTCAGGCGTTTCAACGAGATAGATCTCGCCCACCGCGCCAGATTTCATCCACTGCCCCAGCGTGCCTTCGACTTCGGGATGCCCCGCATGACCGATAAGCACGACATCACGACCGGCCTTGCAGTGGCTGGACACTTCTATGTGTACTTTTGTCACCAGCGGGCAGGTCGCGTCGAACACACGCAGTCCGCGCCGGTCTGCTTCCGCCCGCACGGCTTTGGATACCCCGTGTGCGCTGAAAATGACCGTGGCGTCATCGGGTACCTCGTCGAGTTCGTCGACAAACACCGCACCGCGAGAGCGCAGCCCCTCTACCACGAACCGGTTATGTACGACCTCATGCCGCACATAGATCGGCGCACCGAAGACCTCGAGCGCACGATCGACGATCTCGATAGCCCGATCGACGCCGGCGCAGAAACCTCGCGGGTTGGCAAGCAGTACTTCCATGATGGGTCAGTGACTGGGTTGGGGGGCGCCGATTATCGCCCCTGCTCCTGCGCTTTCCCACCGCGCAAGCTCAGCAAGGCCAGCAGCACAGCACCGACCGAGATTGCCGAGTCAGCAATATTGAACGTCGGAAACGCCCAGTCGCCGTGATAGACCTGGATAAAGTCAACCACATGGCCGTAACGTAGCCGGTCGATCAGGTTGCCTATCGCACCGCCGATCACCAGTGCCAGCGGCAACGCGGTCAGCCAGTCGCGCCGCGGCGTACGCGCCAGCCAGACAGCCAGCACGGCGCTGATACCGATGGCGAGCACGCCAAACCCCCAGCGCTGCCAGCCGCCAGCGTCGGCGAGGAAACTGAACGCCGCACCGGTGTTGAACGCGAGCGTCCAGTTCAGGAATCCCGCCACGACGGGAATCGGCACGCCCTCCTGCAGGTGGGCGAGCACGATTTGCTTGGTCCATTGGTCGGCGATGACCAGTACCAGTGACAACCACAGCCAGACCAGTGCACTGGGCCGCGGCAAAGGAGCAGCAAGCGCGGCCATCAGAAATAGCGCCGCTGTTCGCCGCCACCGTCGACATTTTCGACGCAGCGGGCGCAGAGTTCCGGGTGCGATGCATGGGCACCAACCTCCGGGCGGTAGTGCCAGCAGCGCACGCACTTGGCCGCCGCGCTGACCTTGGCGACGATCCAGACCTCGTGATCGGGAATGTCAGCCCGGGCCGCCAGGGTAGTCGGCGCCGACTCATCGTCGACAAACGATTCAAATCCAAGCTTGGCCGCAACGATGTCATAGACCGGACGATCGCGCAGGGCGGCGAGCGCCAGCTGCGAGGTGATGAAGCCGAAACGCAGTTCGTCGGCTACTTCGGCGAACCGGTCTCGCTGGTCAACATCGAGGTAGAGCGTTACTTCTGCCTCAAGCGAGGCGCCGATCACGCCAAGCACACGCATTCCTTCCAGCACCTTGGCGGTGGCCGAACGTATCGCCAGCAGATCGTTCCACCACTGCCGCTGCTGCAGCGAGCCTTGCGTCGCGGACAGGCCGTCGTAATACGTCGTGAAGAACACCGACTCGTCACGCGCTCCGGGCATTGCCGCCCAGATTTCCTCGGCGGTAAAGCTCAGAATCGGCGCAAGCCAGCGCACCAGCGCCTCGAGAATGTGGTACATCGCACTCTGCGCCGAACGGCGGCCGCGGCTCGCCGTCGGCATCGTATAGAGGCGGTCTTTGGTGATATCGAGATAAAGTGCACCCATCTCATTGGTGCAGAAATTCTGCACGCGCTGCACGATCTCGGGAAAATCGTAACGCTCGTACGCGGCGATGATCGCCTGCTGCGCATCAAAGGCCTGCTGCACGGCCCACTGATCCAGCAGCAGCAACTCCTCCACCGCGACCAGATGCTGAGTCGGGTCGAAACCGTGCAGATTGCCGAGCAGGAACCGGGCCGTATTGCGGATACGGCGATAGGCGTCCGCAACACGCTTGAGGATCTCGTCGGACATCGACATTTCATTGCGGTAGTCGGTCGACGCCACCCAGAGGCGCAATATGTCTGCGCCGTAATTCTTCATTACATCCTGAGGCTCGACGCCGTTACCGAGCGACTTCGACATCTTGCGGCCACGCTCGTCCACCGTAAAACCGTGGGTGAGTACTTCAGCATAGGGCGCATGCCGATACATCGCGGCAGAAGTCAGCAATGACGAATGGAACCACCCACGGTGCTGGTCTGAGCCTTCGAGGTACATGACCTTGTCTTCAGGCCCATCGGTGGCCAGTTCCGGCCGCTCGGCAAGCACACCGCGATGAGTCACTCCAGAATCGAACCAGACGTCGAGCACGTCAGTGACTTTTTCGTACTGGTCCGCCTCGCTGCCCAGCAGATCGGCCGTGGACAGCGCGTACCAGGCATCGATGCCCCCCTGCTCCATGCGCAGCGCGATCTGCTCGAACAGCTCGACACTGCGCGGATGTGGCAGCTGCGTGACCTTGTCCACGAACAGCGTGATCGGCACTCCCCAGGTGCGCTGGCGCGAAATGCACCAGTCCGGGCGGCCTGCAATCATGCTCGTGATGCGCTCCTCACCCCAGCCCGGGATCCAGCGCACCTGCTTGATGGCCGCCAGCGCGTCAGCACGCAGGCCGGCTTTTTCCATGCTGATGAACCACTGCGGCGTGGCGCGGAACGCAACTGGCGTCTTGTGCCGCCAGCAGTGCGGATAGCTGTGCTGGATCGTCAGTGAAGCCAGCAACCTGCCGTGTCCGGCGACAAGTTCCAAGATGCTGCTGTTGGCCTTCCAGATGTACTGCCCTTCGACCAGCGGGGTGCCCGGCAGGTAAACGCCATTGCCACCGACCGGGTTGAGTTCGGACGGGCTGTATTTGTCCACGAGTCCATATTTCTGGCCAACGGCGAAGTCCTCGACGCCATGGCCCGGCGCGGTATGCACGGCGCCCGTGCCATCTTCGGCCGACACGTGGTCGCCGACAAGCAGGCTGACCTGGCGTTCGGCATAGAAAGGATGCTGCAAGAGCTGGTGCTCAAGTTCGCGCCCGAGGACCGCGCGACCATGCACTACAGCCGCGCCGTCGACCGCGCTGCCGTAGCGCTGGGCACAACGGTCGGCCAAGGCTGCTGCCACGACAAGCAGCACACGCCTGCCGTCCCGCGGCAGCGCCTCGATCAAGCGATACTCCAGCTCCGGCCCCAGCGTGACCGCGAGGCTGGCCGGAAGCGTCCACGGCGTGGTGGTCCAGATCGGCACGGCGACGATCGCATCGGTGTCACGCGGCGCATCAAACAATGCCGCTACACCTGCCGGGTCGATGGCGTCATAGGCGACATCGATCGCCGGCGAACTCTTGTCGGCATATTCGATCTCCGCCTCAGCCAGCGCCGAGCCGCAATCAAAGCACCAGTGCACCGGCTTGAAACCACGCGTAACGTGACCGTTGGCGTAGATCATCGCCAACGCCCGTACCATGTCAGCCTCGAATCGCGCATCCATTGTGCGATACGGGCGTTCCCAGTCGCCCAGCACGCCCAGGCGCTTGAAATCGGCGCGCTGCAAGTCGATTTGCTGAGTGGCGTATTCACGGCATTTCTGCCGGAACGTCACCGCATCGACCTTCTGGCCGACCTTGCCGATCTTTTTCTCTACCGCAATTTCTATGGGCAGCCCATGGCAGTCCCAACCCGGCACATAGGGTGAGCGGTAGCCCGCCATAAGTTTGGACTTGACCACCGTATCCTTGAGGATCTTGTTCAGCGCATGCCCTAGATGGATCACACCGTTTGCATACGGTGGACCGTCATGCAGCACGAACGCGCGCTGGCGTGACGCGGTCTTTTCCTGAATCTGCTGATAGCGCCGCTGCGACTCCCATTCGGCCAGCATGGCAGGCTCGCGTTTGGCAAGGTCGGCCTTCATCGCAAAGCGGGTTTCCGGCAGGTTGATCGTATTCTTGTAGTCAGTCGTCACGGTTCAGGCTCCGGCGGCCGCTGCAGCGGTAGCGCCCAAGATGCGCCGCGCAGCCGCGGCGTCAGCATCGATTTGCCGGACCATGCTGGCAAGGTCCGGGAATTTTTCCTCGTTACGCAGTTTTGCAACAAATTCCACTTCAATACGCCGGCCGTAGAGATCGCCGTCATAGTCAAACAGGTGCGCCTCCAGCAGCGGCTCCTTGCCCGCCACCGTCGGCCGCACGCCGAGGCTCGCCACTCCTGGATGTGCATACAGCCCCACACCGTTCACGCGGACGGCGAAAATGCCCGCAAGCGGGGCCAGGCGCCGGCCCAGACGCAGGTTCGCCGTCGGGTAGCCAAGCTGCCGGCCCAGTTGCTGGCCGTGAACGACCTTGCCGTCGATCGCAAACGGCCGTCCCAGCAGGCGCGCGACGGCGTCAAACCGACTTTCAGCGAGCAGCGCCCGAATTCGGGAACTCGACACGCGCTCCCCATCAGCAGGAAACGGCGGCAATTCGCGCGCTGCAAAACCATGGTTTTCACCAAACCGCCGCAACAGCGCGATGTCGCCGCGGCGGTCATGGCCAAAGCGAAAGTCCTTCCCGACCAGCACCTCGCGCGCTGCAAGCCGGCCGACGAGCACTTCAGCGACAAACGCTTCGGCGCTCATCGTGGCCAGCTCGGCATTAAAACGCAGCAACAGCAGTTGCGTCACTCCGGCGCCGAATAGCTGCGTAATCTTGTCGCGCGCCGAGGACAGCCGCGCGAGCCCGCCGCGGGCGAAGAACTCGCGCGGAACCGGCTCGAAGCTGATCGCGGCCGGATCCAGGTTCAACTCGACAGCGCGGCGGCAGACGTGGTCAAGCACATAGCGATGACCGCGATGCACGCCGTCGAATGCGCCGATACAGACCACACTGCCGCGCGGCGCGAGCACAGGGCCGGCGACGTCACGGGACAGCGTATGCATTGGCGGGAGTATAGCCATTGGCTGCAGGCCGTGGGCCAGGCCCGGCTAGTACGCGCGCAGTTCACGCAGGCGGAAACCCTGCGCAAACAGGACCGCGCCATAGACCAGTGCGCCACCGCCGACCAGCCCACCGAGCTGCAGGATGCGCTGCCAGGTCGGGATTTCCGTCCATGTCGAGGCATAGCGCAGCCCGAACAGCAGCACCGCAGCCATCATTGCGGACGCCAGACCGATACGCAGCAGATGGCGGCCCCAACCAGGTTCGTGCCGATAGATTCCGGCCCGCGCCAGCGCATGCCAAAGTTGCGCGAGATTGAGATAACCGGCCAGCGCGCTGGCGAGCGCCAATGCCATATGCAATCCCGGCACACGCGCTAGCGCCTCGATCCACCCCGCGTCCAGGTCGGCCGGCTTATGCCAAAGAGCAAACAACGCGGCAACGAAAATCAGGTTCAGCAACATGTTGGCCACCATGGCGACAATACCCGCACGCACCGGCGTACGCGTGTCGCCACGCGCATAAAACGCCGGCGCGACGACCTTCACGAGCACAAACGCCGGCAGGCCGAAGCTCAGCGCCGAGAGACTCAGGCTCGCCATCGCCACATCGTGTGGTGTGAACTTGCCATGAAAGAACAGGGTGGCCACCAACGGTTCGGCCAGCACGACCAGCCCCAGCATGGCCGGCATTGCGATCAACAACGCCGTACGCAAGCCCCAGTCCAGCGCGCGCGAAAATCCGGCCGCGTCCGTGACTACATGATGGCGCGACAGGCTCGGCAGGATGACCGTACCCAGCGCCACTCCAAACAAACCGAGCGGAAACTCCAGCAAGCGATCGCTTTGCCCCAGCCAGGTCTGGGAACCGGTGATCAGGTACGAGGCGATAACCGTATCAAGCAGCAGGTTGATCTGCGCAACGGAAGACCCGAACAGGGTCGGCAGCATGATTTGCCGTATGCGCTTGACCTGCGGGTGGCTCCAACCCCAGCGCGGCCAGACCAGCAGACCGAGGCGCTTGAGCGCCGGCAGCAGAAACAGCAATTGCAGCAAGCCGGCAGCGAAGATCGCCCAGCCTACGGCCAGTATAGGTACGTCAAACTGCGGCGCGGCCCAGAGCGCACCGACTATCCAGCATAGATTGAGTATGACCGGCGCCAGCGCCGGGAGCGCGAAGCGATGGAACGCATTGAGCACCGCGCCCGCCAACGCCGTCAGCGAGACGAACAGCAGGAACGGGAACGTAATGCGCAACAGGTCCGCGGTCAGTGCGAACTTCTCCGGTTCATCGGCTGCGCCCGAGGCGAACAAATGCACGACCCAGTCGGCACCCAGCACACCCAGCGCAGTGACAAGCAGCAGGATTGCGCCCAGCGTACCGGCTGTGCTTGCAATGACGTCGCGTAGCGCTTCCGGTGACTGCTTCTCCTTGACCTCGGTCAGCACCGGCACGAAGGCCAGCGAGAACGAACCTTCGGCAAACAGCCGGCGCAGGAAATTCGGAATACGAAACGCGATATTGAAAGCATCCGTAACCATGCCGGCACCGAATGCAGCCGACATGGCCACTTCGCGTGCCAGCCCCAGCAGCCGCGAGATAAAGGTCATGCCGCTAAAGGACATCAAGGAACGCAGCAGACTCGGGGCTTTCAACGCATCACTCCACAAGGCCTGAACAGGTATTGGCAACACGGCACCCATGCCCTGCTGCTGGTCTTCGCAATCTCCACCGGACACGTGTCTTGCGCATCCGGCTGCGCGCTTCGCTAAAAGGCAAAGCAACCCAACGCCAAACTCCCCGGCACGACCGGCAGCTCCGGACATCGCTGATCAACGCAGCCCCACAGGGCCGTGGATGCCGACATGAACTGCCTAGTTTACGGCCACCGGGCACCGCCGCGCCGCCGGAGTCCAACGACCGTCCACTGCAACAAACTGCGAAGCCCGAGTTGACTACGCACAGCAGCCTCCTTAAACTCGCGCGTCTTTTTCCAAAGCCGTGCGTCTGGAGTCTTACCTTGGCTAACATCAAATCCGCAAAGAAGCGCGCGAAGCAGGCTGAAGTGCGCCGTCAGCGCAACGTCAGTGCCCGCTCCATGCTGCGCACGGCGATCAAGAAGGTCGTGAAGGCAATCGAAGCGAAGGACAAGGCCGGCGCTGAAGCCGCCTACAAGATCGCCGAGCCGCTGATGGACCGCTACGGCGGCCGTGGCCTGATTCACAAGAACAAGGCCAATCGTCACAAGAGCCGCCTGACCAATCACATCAAGGCTCTGGCCTGATCGTCATTGATCTGGAGTACATAAAAAAGCCGGCGCAAGCCGGCTTTTTTGTGTCTTTTTCGTGATCGCAGATGTCGCGCAGCCTAGCCTGGCCGGTCAACGCGTATCGGCTTCTGCCCTGATCTCGCGCTCGCTGCGGCGCTGCTCGTCGAAGAACTTCTGCGCCTCAAGACAGACCGCCCAGGTCCCGTCCCGCGCTATGGCCGAAATCAGGAACCAGGGGCCCTTCCATTTCAGGCGTTTGATGATGTCCTTTGCGACCTTCTTGCGCTCATCCTCCGGCAGCAAGTCCGCCTTGTTCAGTACCAGCCAGCGTGGACGTTTTAGCAATGCCGGATCGAACTGTTTCAGTTCGGCCTCGATGGTTTTCACCTGCGCGACCGGATCGGTCTCGCCGTCCTGCGGCGCCATGTCGACCAGATGCAGCAACAGACTGGTCCGCGCCACATGCTTGAGGAACTGGATGCCTAGTCCGGCTCCATCTGCCGCCCCCTCAATCAGCCCCGGAATGTCAGCGACGACAAAACTCTGATCGGTGTCGATGCGCACGACACCGAGATTGGGGTGCAGGGTCGTGAACGGATAATCGGCAACGCGCGGCGTTGCCGCCGAAACAGCGCGAATAAAGGTCGACTTGCCCGCATTCGGGAACCCCAGCAGGCCGACATCCGCCAGCAGTTTCAATTCCAGGCGCAGTTCGCGGGAATCGCCTGGAAAACCCGAGGTCGCCTTGCGCGGTGCGCGGTTGGTTGAGCTCTTGAAATGAATATTGCCAAGGCCACCATCGCCCCCCTGGGCGACTTTCAGGCGCTGCCCGTGTGCCGTCAGATCGCCTATGGTCTCGTCGGTATCGATATTGATGATCACGGTACCGACCGGCACACGGATGGTGAGGTCGTCACCCGCCTTGCCGTGCATCTGCCGGCTCATGCCATTCTCGCCTCGGCCGGCGCGATAAACCCGCTGATGGCGGAAGTCGACTAGCGTATTGAGGTTTTCATCAGCGACCAGATAAACGCTGCCGCCGCCTCCCCCATCGCCACCGTCAGGGCCGCCGAATGGAATGAACTTCTCGCGCCGGAAACTGGCGCAGCCGTTGCCGCCGTTACCGGCATGGACGTGAATTTCGGCTTCGTCGACAAATTTCATGGGCGCAGGATCATGACTACGGGGGGGAAACTCAAGCGACGCAGGCCGGCATTACCGGCGCACTCGGCTTGACGCAAAACAAAAGCCCCGCCGAAGCGGGGCCTCTGCTGAAACGGTAGCGCGATGATCAGGCCGGAATAACACTGATCGTGCGACGGTTCTTCGGTCCCTTGACCGCGAATTCAACCTTGCCGTCGATCAGCGCGAAGATCGTGTGGTCGCGACCGAGGCCGACGCCGGTACCCGGATGGAACTGGGTGCCGCGCTGACGAATGATGATGTTGCCGGCATTGATGGCTTCGCCGCCGTAAACCTTGACGCCGAGATACTTCGGATTTGAATCGCGGCCGTTACGACTGGAGCCTACGCCCTTCTTTGATGCCATGACTGCTACTCCTCAGATTCAGCCGGCGTTGATGCCGGTGATCTCGACTTCAGTGAAATGCTGACGGTGACCGATTTCTTTGCGGTGATGCTTGCGGCGGCGGAACTTGACGATACGGATCTTGTCCGCGCGACCGTGCTTCTTCACGGTGGCGGTGACCGTCGCACCGCTGAGCAGCGGAGCGCCGATATTGATCGAATCGCCTTCGCCGACGAGCAGAACCTGATCAAAGGTGAAGGTGGAGTCGACATCGGCCTTGAGCAGCTCGACGCGGAGGGTCTCGCCCTTCATCACGCGGTACTGCTTACCGCCGGTGACGATGACTGCGTACATGGGAATTCCTCTGTAGTTATTCTGCTGTTGCCAGACCACAGGCCATTGCCAGCTGCTTGGGTCCGTCCCTTTTTGGGGCGCGCGAGAATAGCGGCTTCGCGCCTCCTGGTCAATTCCTGATCACTCCTGAGCTAACAACCCTGATAAGCGGCCTCAGCCATATCGCCTCAGCAATCAGGGCAGAATCTGCCCGCATTCGAGTTTATAGGTCCAGCCCTGCCCTGATTGGACTCCGCCGTGCCATCCTCACCTGTCACGCGCCGCCGGCTCGCTCCGGCGCATAATGCCCCGCTTACTCCGATGCCCAGCCTCCACATGGATACGATCCGCATTCGCGGTGCGCGCACGCACAATCTCAAGAACCTCGATCTCGACCTGCCGCGCGACAGTCTCATCGTGATCACCGGGTTGTCGGGGTCCGGCAAGTCGTCACTGGCCTTCGACACCATCTATGCCGAAGGCCAGCGGCGTTATGTGGAATCGCTGTCGGCCTATGCGCGCCAGTTCCTTTCGGTCATGGAGAAGCCCGACGTCGACCATATCGAAGGACTGTCGCCAGCGATCTCGATCGAGCAGAAGTCGACCTCGCACAACCCGCGCTCGACAGTCGGCACCATCACCGAAATCTACGACTATCTGCGCCTGCTGTTCGCTCGCGTCGGCACACCACGCTGTCCGGACCACGCCACCCCTCTCGAAGCACAGACCGTAAGCCAGATGGTCGATGCGACCCTCGCGCTGAATCCCGAACACCGCTACATGCTGCTGGCACCGGTGGTGCGTGAACGCAAGGGCGAACATGTGCAGGTCTTCGAGCAATTGCGTGCGCAGGGTTTTGTACGCGCACGCGTGAACGGTACCGTCTACGAACTCGATGCAGTGCCCTCACTGGCACTGCGCCAGAAGCACACCATCGAAGTTGTCGTCGACCGCTTCCGGCCCAAGGCCGACCTCAAGCAGCGCCTGGCAGAGTCGTTTGAAACCGCGCTGCGGCTCGGCGACGGCCTGGTGCTGATCGCCGACATCGACGCAGCCGAAACGCCCGAGCTGCTGTATTCCTCGCGCTATTCCTGTCCGATTTGCGACTACTCGCTACCGGAACTCGAACCACGCCTGTTCTCGTTCAATTCGCCGCTAGGCGCCTGCACCAGCTGCGACGGCCTGGGCGTCAGCCAGTTTTTCGATCCCTCGCGCATCGTAGTACATCCGGAACGCAGCCTCGCCGCCGGGGCCATACGCAGCTGGGACAGGCGCAACGCATACTATTTCCAATTGATACTTTCGTTGGCCAAGCACTACGGCTTCGATGTCGAAACCGCCTGGGAAAAGCTGTCCAAGACACATCAGAATGCAGTGCTGTATGGCTCGGGCGAGGACATCATCACGTTCCGCTATATCACCGAAGCCGGCGGCAACGTCACGCGCAAACATAGCTTCGAGGGCATAGTCAACAACCTGGAACGCCGCTACAAGGAAACCGAATCGCCTGCCGTGCGCGAGGAACTCGCCAAGTTCATCAGCTCACGCCCCTGCCCCGAATGCCAGGGCCAGCGCCTCAACCGCTCGGCGCGCAATGTATTCGTGGCCGAGCGCAACCTGTCGGCACTGACTGCGCTGCCGATCGACGGCTCACTCGATTTCTTCCAGTCGCTGACGCTGCCCGGCTGGCGTGGTGAGATCGCCGCCAAGATCGTCAAGGAAATCCGCGAGCGCCTGCGTTTTCTCGTCGACGTCGGCCTCGACTACCTGACGCTGGACCGTCAGGCCGACTCGCTGTCGGGCGGCGAGGCGCAACGCATCCGGCTGGCGAGCCAGATCGGCGCCGGCCTGGTCGGCGTCATGTATGTACTCGACGAACCCTCGATCGGCCTGCATCAGCGCGACAACGAACGCCTGCTCGCCACCCTGACGCGCCTGCGCGACCTCGGCAACACCGTCATCGTGGTCGAACACGATGAAGACGCCATCCGCCTGGCCGACCACATACTCGACATCGGCCCTGGCGCCGGCGTGCACGGCGGCGAAATAGTCGCGCAAGGTTCGCTGAAGGATGTGCTCAAGAGCCCACGCTCGATGACCGGTCAATACCTCTCGGGCAAGCGCCGCATCGCCGTGCCCAAGCAGCGCCGCAAACCGGACGCTGAACGCATGCTGCGTATACTCGGTGCGAGCGGCAACAATCTGAAGAATGTGGATCTTGAGATCCCGGCCGGCCTCTTCACCTGCATCACCGGGGTGTCGGGTTCGGGCAAGTCGACGCTGATCAACGACACCTTGTTCCGTCTTGCCGCCGCCGAACTCAACGGCGCCAGCGAGAAACCCGCACCGTACAAGAAGGTGCAAGGCCTCGATCTGTTTGACAAGGTCGTCGATATCGACCAGTCACCAATCGGGCGCACACCACGCTCGAACCCGGCGACGTATACCGGCCTGTTCACACCACTGCGCGAATTGTTTGCCCAGGTGCCCGAATCGCGTGCGCGTGGCTACGGCGCTGGCCGCTTCAGCTTCAACGTCAAGGGCGGCCGCTGTGAAGCCTGCGAAGGCGACGGCATGATCAAGGTCGAGATGCACTTTCTGCCCGACGTCTACGTGCCCTGCGACCTTTGCCACGGCAAACGCTACAACCGCGAAACCCTGGACATCACTTACAAGGGCCACACCATCTCCGATGTACTGGATATGACGGTGGAAGACGCGCACAAACTGTTCGAGCCCGTACCGGCGTTGGCGCGCAAGCTGGAAACCTTGATGCATGTGGGCCTGAGCTATATCAAGCTCGGCCAGAGTGCCACCACGTTGTCGGGCGGCGAGGCACAGCGCGTTAAGCTGTCGCGTGAACTGTCCAAGCGCGATACGGGACGCACGCTCTATATCCTCGACGAGCCGACCACCGGGTTGCACTTCCACGATATCGAGCAGCTGCTGCAGGTGCTGCAGCGTCTGGCTCAAGATGGCAATACCGTGGTCGTGATCGAGCACAATCTCGACGTCATCAAGACGGCTGACTGGCTAGTCGATCTCGGCCCCGAAGGCGGCCACCGCGGCGGTGAAATTCTCGCCGCCGGCACGCCCGAGCAGATTGCCGCCAACAAGCGGTCGCATACGGGCCGTTTCCTCGCACGCCTGCTGAGCAGTGGGAACAGCAAGAAGAAGGAAGCCGCCTGATGGCGATCGATCACAATGCCACTGCGGCTGCCAGCCCCGACGAGCCCACTGTCGCTGGCACGCCCAACTGCCTTGCCCGCGTGCCGATACGCCTGCGCTGGCGCGATCTCGATGCATTCGCGCATGTGAACAATGCGAGCTTTCTTACTTTCCTTGAGGAAGCGCGCCTGATCTGGCTGACCGGGATCGACGGCGAATGGACAGGCGACAGCTTCAAGCCTGTGCTTGCAGCGACCAACCTCAACTACCGGCGCCAGCTGATCTGGCCGAACGAGATCAGTGTCGAACTCTACCTGCAACGTCTGGGCGCCACGTCGCTGACGATCGCGCATCGCATCGTTGCAGCCGACGACAAAGCCTTGCTTTACTGCGACGGCAACGTCGTCATGGTCTGGATTGATCCTGCCACCGGTACCTCGACGGCTTTGCCGGCGGCAGTACGCCGGGCCTGCGGCTAAACGGCTCACGCAGCGCCGGGTTATCGGGCAGAATCGCGGCCAAATCCGGCGCGAGACTGCCAAGCTGTTCTTTCCGTACCAGCTCGATGCGGATTTTTACCGCGTTCCATTTCTGACTGCGCTGGTCTGCCTGGCCTGTCTCGTCATATTTCTGCAGCAGCTGTCCGCCGATTCGGGCTACACCCCGAGTGATCTACAACCACTATGCAAACAGCGGCCGCTCGAACACGAGCTACGTCGCTTACATCGGTGGCGCAGTCGCCGGTCTCTGTCTGGGGCTGTTGTTTCCCACCCTGCACAGCGACCGCGCGCGAGCGCTTTTCGACGAGATGCCGCACCAGGAACAGAGCAACTGTCCGCCGGATTGCGCTCGCAGACGCACTAGTGATGGTCAGTCGGATCGGCTTCAGCAGCCTCGCGCACGATGAAATCTGCAGTCGCCGTTGAAGTACCCCCGCCAATTTCAAATACGATGGTTGCCGTTTCAGCGAGGTTTAGCTCGCGCAGTGGCCGCATCAGCATCAGGTGCTTTCCGCCGGGTTCAAGTACGGCCTGCTCGCCAGGGGCCAGCTTGATCTCCTCGAGTTCGCGCATGCGCGCGATACCATCGTCCATCTGCGTTGCATGCAGCGTGATGTCACCAAATGCATCGCTGCGCGCGCCGCGCACGAGCAGCGGCGCATCGCCAACGTTGCGCAGCGTCGCATAACCCGCGCGCATGGGCGCAGCCGGCGGCGCAGCACGTATCCACGCATTTTCGATTACGAGCCGCCCTTCAGCGTGTGCAGCTCCACTCAGCACCGAAACTGCAAGCACAAGCAATGGCAGCAAATGTCGCAACATGACTTTTCCCCGCTGGAAGCACCGGTTTCTGGCTATCATAGCCAGCGCCGTTTCCATTTCCTGCACACCACGCCGCGACTCAACGTCGCAGTTGCGTGGCCCTGCCGCGCAATCCTGGAGATTTCCATGCTCGATCTGATCCGTCATGACGACATTCTTGAACTGCGCCTGGCGCGCCCACCCGTGAATGCGCTCGATGCAGGCCTGATCCGGGCACTGCGCGACGCAATCGAGGCCGCTTCAGGTGACGGTGCCCGCGGCCTTATCCTGTCAGGCCGCAGCGGCATGTTCTCAGGCGGGCTGGATGTCCCTTCACTGCTGCAGCTGGATCGGGAAGGCATGGCCCAGGTCTGGCGCGATCTGTTCGCAACCTGCGCAGCACTCGCGCGCTCGACCATACCCAGCGTTGCCGCGATCACCGGGCATAGCCCCGCCGGCGGCGCCGTACTGTCGATTTTCTGCGACTACCGCATCATGGCGCGTGGCGCTTATCGCATCGGCCTCAATGAAGTACAGGTCGGCCTCGCCGTACCAGATCCTATCCAGCGCGGGCTGCGCCGTCTGGTCGGCAACTTCCGCGCGGAGCGGCTTATGGTCGCCGGCACCCTGCTCGAATCGGAACAGGCGCTTGCCACCGGCTTCGTCGACGAGCTCGTCGATGTTGACCACGTCGTCGCGCGCGCCCAATTGTGGCTGGGCGAACTGCTCGCCCTGCCGCCGCGCGCAATGAGTGAAACGCGGCGTCTGGCTCGGGCTGATCTCGCCAACAGCTTCAATGATCTCACTACGCTGGACGTAGCCGAATTTGTCGACGGTTGGTTCAGCGACGAATCGCAACGTGTGCTGACGGCCCTGGTCGCGAAACTCAAGGCAAAAGGTTGACCCGGCGCAGTCCTTGCGGCGCTAAGCGCCGCGTGCGACCGGCCGCGAGGGATCGCTGATCCAGCCACTCCAGGACGGCGCGAAAACGCGGGAACCGGCAAGCCCGGCGTGCTCCATAGCAAGCAAGTTATGGCATGCCGTCACCCCGGAACCGCAGGAATGGATCACCTGACCAGGCTCAAAACCACTGATCACCGCTTCGAGTTCCGCACGCAACTCATCCACAGGCTTGAAGCGGCCGCTGGGGCCGAGGTTATCGGTGAACGGCCGGTTGCGTGCCCCAGGAATATGGCCGGCGACCGGATCAATCGGCTCTACCTCGCCGCGATAACGCATTGCGCCGCGCGCATCGAGCAACAGCAGGTTGCCATCGCGCAACCCTGCGCTGAGTTCATCCACGTAGACGACCTCATTGCCGGCATAATCAACGACGGCTGCGCCGCCCGCCGGGGTCGGCGCATCGCTGCCGACCGGCAGCCCCGCCGCGACCCAACCCGCATAGCCACCATCCAGCACCGCGACACGGTGATGGCCTACCAGCCGCAACATCCACCACAGGCGCGCCGCCGTCGAACCACTTGCGTCATCGTAGGCCACAACTTGCATGCCAGGCTGCCAGCCCCAGCGCCCCAACGTTGCAGCAAATGCCTCAGCGTCGGGCAGCGGATGTCGGCCCAGTCCTACCTTGGACAGATCTGACAGATTGCGATCAAGATGCGCATAGTGCGCGCCCGGCAAATGCGCAGCACGCCATGCGTTCTCCCCTTTCTGCGTATCGGACAGCTCGAAACGGCAATCGACGATGAGCAAATCGGGCGAACCGCAGCAACCGGCAAGGTCCTGTGCCGAAATCAGCGTAGTAAAGGTCATGGCAAAGCCTCCATCCGGTGTAACAGATTCACAAGCATCGCAGCAGTCGCGCCCCAGATGCGACGACCGTCGTAGTCGTATTCATAGATTTCTCGTCGCCGCCCGCGCCAAGAAACTTCACTGCGGCGCAGATTGGCGGCATCCAGCACGAAGGCCAACGGCACCTCAAATACCTCGGCGACTTCACGCGGGTCTGGCGCGAGCACGTAGTCCGGCGCCACTTCAGCCACAACCGGCGTGACGCAAAAACCACTGACGGTTTCAAAGCAGTCCAGGAACCCCAGCGGCCGCACCAAGCCGCGCGCTATTCCGGTTTCCTCTTCGGTTTCACGCAGCGCCGCGGCGACCGCATCCGCATCCGCAGCTTCGATGCGCCCGCCGGGAAACGCGACCTGGCCCGCGTGTGTGCGCAGTCCCTCGTTACGCCGCGTAAGCAACAGGGATACATGCTCTCCACGCCGCACCAGCGGCACGAGTACAGCGGCCGGCATACGCACGCTGTCACCGAGCAGATCGGCCAGCTCTGCATGGTTCCAGCCCGGCAATGAAGGCGGATCGTCGAGTTGGCGCAAGGACGCAAGCAAGGCCGCGCTCAAGCCAGCACACGAACTCACGAGCGCTGCCGCTCCCGCTCCGGCAGCACATTGAACATCAGATGACGGCGCTGTGCGTCACTGAGGTCACGCCACGCAGCAATCTCCGTACCGGTACGAAAGCAGCCTTCACAATAGCCCTGCGAGTCAAGCGCGCACACGCCTACGCAGGGCGAAAGAATTGCAGCAGGAGGGTTTATTGAGAACATCGTCGTAGGAATATGGCTACTACGTTGCTAGATTACAACAACCCCGAACTGCGGAACGGTTGAGCATGCTCGCACTTGCCACCCGGGTCGTCAGTGACTACGGCAGAGTACTCGCACACGTTTCCCCTGGCGTGTACGGCCTGCCGCAATCGCTGTTGCCCTATCCCAAGGAACGCATACGCGCAGCGCTGCGTTTTCTGCTGCATGAAATAGCGCCCGATCACCCCGAACTGCGCGAAGGCCTGGCACGCGGCTATGTATACCTTGCACAGTTTATTGATGACAGCGACGCCGACGTCATCGCGCGCGGCGCCGCGTTCGCCAGCGGCATCGGGACCAACAACGATAGCGCCGATGCCGAGCCCGCCATGCGTCTGATCAATCGGATCAAGGCCGATATGGAGCTCGCCCTTGAAGAACTTACCGGTTAACCCGGAGAGGAAAGGTTCTTGGCCATGCATGAATAGAAAAAGCCGCGCAATGCGCGGCTTTTTTGTTCCTCTCTTGACGGGCTTACTGCTTGATGTCGACCAGCTTGATTTCAAACACCAGCGCTTCGTTGGGTCCTATGCGCGGCGGCTGGCCACGTTCACCGTAGGCGAGTTCCGGCGGCACGAACAGCTGCCAGTGATCGCCGACGCGCATCAGCGGTAGCGCTTCCTGCCAGCCTTTGATCACGTCCTTGACCTTGAACTGCACAGGTTCGCCACGGGCGAAGGAACTGTCGAACTCAAGGCCTGAACTCAGCGAGCCGCGGTAATGCACGGTCACGTCACTGTTGATCGTCGCGCGCGCGCCCGTTCCTTCTTCGATGATCCGGTACTGCAGACCGGACTGGGTCGAGACCACGTTTTTCTTGACCTTGTTCTCGGCAAGGAATTTCTGGCTCTTGGCCTTGTTGTCCGCGGACATCTTGTCGAACTCGGCCTTGGCCTCGGTCATCATCTTCTGTTGCATCTTGCCGAGCACGTCGCGCATGACTTCCTGCGACACTGCAGGGTTCTTCTTGGCATAGCCGTCCTGCATGGCGCGAATGACCGTATTGACGTCGATGTCCATCTTGCGCTCGACGAAATCCTGGCCGATCTGGTAGCCGATGGAGTAGCTCAGCTTGCCCTTCTCACTCGTGGTGTCCTGCGCGACGGCAACACCGGTCGCGAGCAGCAACGCTGCGGCGACAGACCAACGCAAATTCATGCTTACCTCCATTGAAAAACCTGCCGAAATCGACCGGCCCTGAGATGGCCGCCGCAAACAGCCCAGCATGATAGCGAAGGTGCAAGTCACCGGCTACCTGACAGTGGCTGCCACGTGCCGCAAGGGCTGGCGCAGATTGTCCCGCCGACCCTGAACGGCGCCCGCCTGTCGCCTGCTACCATCCGGGCTTTTCGCCGGAGCCGTCCATGGACTATCAGAACCTGCTCATCAGCGACCGCGGTGCTGTCCGCACCATTACGATCAACCGTCCTGACAAGCTCAATGCCCTGAATCTGCAGACCTTGCTGGAACTGGACATTGCGTTCCGGGCGGCGCGCGAGGACGCTTCCGTGCGTGTCCTGGTACTCGCCGGCGCCGGTGAGAAGGCCTTTGTAGCCGGTGCTGATATTGCTGAGCTCGCTAATCTAAGCCCGGTCGAAGCACTGCGGTTTTCGCGTGCGGGCCAGTCGTTGATGCGGGGTATCGAACGGACAAATAAACCGGTCATTGCGCGCATACAGGGCTTTGCCCTTGGCGGCGGCATGGAGCTCGCGATGAGCTGCCATCTTCGTATTGCCAGCGACAAGGCCAAGCTCGGCCAGCCTGAGATCAATCTGGGCGTCATTCCGGGTTTCGGTGGCACGCAGCGGCTGACGCGCCTCGCCGGTCGCAGTGCTGCCCTTGAACTCTGCCTGCTGGGTGGGATCATTGATGCATCCCGTGGCCACGCTCTTGGCGTACTCAACCGTGTCGTGCCAGCTGAGCGGCTGACCGAGGAAGTTGATGCGATTGCGAACCAACTGGCGTTGGCAGCACCGATAGCACTGGCCGGCATTCTTGACGCCGTAACGGTCGGCGCCGACTGCGCTCTGGACGCCGCACTGGAATTTGAAACCCAGGCCTTTGCCCTGTGCTGCTCGACTGCCGACATGCGTGAAGGCACGCAAGCTTTTCTACAGAAACGCAAGGCCGAATTCCGCGGCCATTGAACCTGTGTTGCAGCTCTATGACGGCACCGGCCCTATCCGGTGCGAAGGCCGGCGCGTTTGGGCGGCCCACCCGGCCTTGTCATATTACTGAAACAAAACTCCCACGCGACTGCAACAGAGTCCGCGTACAAAGCGCGCTGATAGCCGTAGCTCAGCCGCTTTCCAGGGAGTTCATTGTGTTCAAGACCTATACAACACGCCTCGCGCTCGCCGGCCTTGTCGCCGTAGGCTCGATCTCCGCCCAGGCGGCCGACATCACCGGCGCGGGCGCCACCTTCGTTTATCCCGTCATGTCCAAGTGGTCGGCCGACTACAGCCAGGCGACCGGCAGCAAAATCAACTATCAGTCCATCGGCTCCGGCGGCGGCATCGCGCAGATCAAAGCGGGCACCGTCGACTTTGGCTCGTCGGACAAGCCGCTGGACAGCAAGGAACTCGCTGACGCCGGTCTGGGCCAGTTTCCGTCGGTGATTGGCGGCGTCGTTCCCGTCGTCAACATCAAGGGCATCGAGGCGGGCAAGATCCAGTTCACCGGCCCGCTGCTCGCCGACATTTTTCTTGGCAAGATCAACCGCTGGAACGACCCGCAGATCGTTTCCATCAACGCCGGAATCACGCTGCCGGATGCAGCCATTACCATCGTGCATCGCTCGGACGGTTCAGGCACCACGTTCAACTGGGTCAACTACCTGTCGAAAGTCTCTCCGGAATGGAAGACCAAGATTGGTGAAGGCACTTCGGTGCAATGGCCGGTCGGCGTCGGCGGCAAGGGCAACGAAGGCGTCGCCGCCTATGTGAAGCAGATTCCAGGCGCCATCGGTTATGTCGAGCTCGCCTATGCGATGCAGAACAAGATGACCTACGGCGCCGTGCAGAACGCAGCTGGCAAGTTCGTGCTGCCTAGCCGCGAAAGCTTTCAGGCTGCCGCAGCTAGCGCAGACTGGAAAAACGCCAAGGACTTTTACCTCATCATCACGAATGCGCCGGGCGAGGCGTCGTGGCCTATCGCTGCGACCAATTTCATCCTGATGTACAAACAGCCCAAGGACGCGGCGCGGTCGAAGAACGCGCTGGCTTTCTTCAAGTGGGCACTGGAGAACGGTAAACCACAGGCCGAGGCGCTGGACTTCGTTCCGCTGCCTGACGAGCTGGTCAAGCAGATCGAAGCCTACTGGGCAGCCGAAATCAAGGCCTAAACGGCTCATGCAGCGAGGCGGAGCGCAACGCTCCGCCTCGTCCGTCTTGCTAATAATCAGCGCGTAACTGACGCATGAGCACCGACCACGTTTTACCTGCGGGACTACCGCCGGCGCCGACAGACTCAGTCGCGCTGCGCGCCGAATCCGACCGCCGCGCCGACCGCTTCTTTCGCTATCTGGTGACCAGCGCCGGCCTGTTCGTGCTGGTCGCTCTGGCCGGTGCTGCCGCCTCCATGCTCTGGGGCGGGCGACTGGCCTTTTCCACGTTTGGCCTCGATTTTCTGACGACGACCGACTGGGATGCCGTAGGCCAGAAATTCGGTGCACTAGTACCTATTTACGGCACCCTGGTTACCGCATTGATCGCCATGCTGATCGCGGTACCGGTGAGTTTTGGCATCGCGCTGTTCCTGACCGAAGTCGCACCACCGTGGCTGCGTACGCCTGTCGCCTCCGCGATAGAACTGCTGGCCGGCATTCCGTCGATCATCTATGGCATGTGGGGCCTGTTCGTTTTCGTGCCGGTCATGTCAGCGACGGTGATTCCGTTTCTTACCGAGCACCTGGGTCCGCTGCCAATCTTTGGTCCGCTGTTCCAGGGGCCGCCGCTGGGCATAGGCATGCTGACCGCGGGGATAGTGCTCGCGATCATGGTGATTCCGTTCATCTCTTCGGTCATGCGCGAAGTGTTCCTGACGGTTCCCACGCGCCTCAAGGAATCCGCCTACGCCTTGGGTTCGACGACCTGGGAAGTGTCCTGGAACGTCGTACTGCCGTACACGCGCTCGGCAGTGATCGGTGGCATTTTCCTCGGCCTGGGCCGGGCGCTGGGCGAAACCATGGCGGTCACCTTCGTGCTCGGCAACGCCCATCGCATGACGGCATCGCTGCTGATGCCGGGCAACTCGATCGCTGCGACGATCGCGAATGAATTCTCCGAAGCCGACAGCGAAATCTATCTCTCGTCGCTGATCGCACTGGGCTTTCTGCTGTTCATCGTGACCTTCGTTGTACTCGCTATCGCAAAGCTCATGTTGATGCGTCTGAACCGCAACGAGGGCCACCGATGAGCGCGATTGCAGAAAAACTCTATCGCCGCCGCCGGTTCAAGAATGGCGTTGCGCTCACGCTGGCGAGCGCGGCAACGCTGTTCGGCCTGTTCTGGCTGGTCTGGATACTCTGGACCACGCTGGTGAACGGCGTTGCCGCACTCAAGCCAGAGTTGTTCTACCAGATGACGCCACCGCCGGGCGAAGATGGCGGCCTGGCCAATGCCTTCTTCGGCTCTATCGTCATGAGCCTGCTCGCCATAGTGATGGGCACTCCGGTGGGTATTCTGGCCGGCACTTTTCTCGCCGAATACGCCCGGCGCTCGCTGATTGGCGAAGTGATCCGGTTCGTCAACGACATTCTTCTGTCCGCGCCGTCCATCGTGCTGGGACTGTTTGTCTACACACTGGTCGTGAAGCCCATGGGCCATTTCTCCGGCCTGGCCGGCGCGATCACGCTCGCGCTGATCGTGCTGCCCGTGGTGGTACGCACTACCGACGAAATGCTCAAACTCGTGCCGAGCCAGATGCGCGAAGCGGCGCTAAGCCTTGGCGTTCCGCAATGGAAGGTCACGGTACAAGTACTGTACCGCTCTGCACTGCCCGGCATTCTCACCGGTGTGCTGCTCGCGCTCGCACGCATCAGCGGTGAGACGGCGCCGCTCCTGTTCACGGCGCTCAATAACCAGTTCTGGAGCGCCGACTTGAGCGGCCCGATGGCCAGCGTACCGGTGGTCGTTTTCCAGTACGCCATGAGCCCCTACGATTCCTGGCATTCGCTGGCCTGGGCCGGCGCCTTCATGGTCACCGTCTTCGTGCTCTGCATCAGTCTCATCGCCCGCGCCATTATTGCCCGTCGCAAGGTAGCCAATGACTAATCTCAACCTGGCCACCGCGGCCGCACTGAATTTGACTACGCCATCAGAACAGACCACGTCGACGGCAAAGATTACGGCGCGCAATCTGAACTTCTACTACGACAAGTTCCATGCGCTCAAAGACATCCGCATGGATATTCCCGAGAAGCGCGTGACCGCGATCATCGGTCCCTCCGGGTGTGGCAAATCCACGCTGCTGCGTATTTTCAACCGCATCTATTCGATCTATCCCAAGCTCGAAGCCCGCGGTGAAGTGATGCTGGACGGCGAAAATATCCTCGATCCGCGCTATCCGTTGAATCGACTGCGCTCGAAGGTCGGCATGGTGTTCCAGAAGCCGGTGCCGTTCCCCATGTCGATCTTCGACAACATCGCCTACGGCATCAAACATTACGAGCGGCTGTCGCGCGCCGACATGGATGTTCGCGTCGAGCAGGCGCTGCGTCAGGCGGCGATCTGGGACGAGGTCAAGGACAAGCTTAAAGGCAGTGCCCTCGGCCTTTCAGGCGGGCAGCAGCAACGCCTGTGCATCGCCCGAGCGATCGCACTCAGGCCCGAGGTCATTCTGTTTGACGAGCCGACCTCCGCGCTGGACCCCATCGCGACCGGCAAGATCGAGCAACTTGTTGAAGAACTGAAGCGTGATTTCACCATCGCGATCGTGACTCACAACATGCAGCAGGCCGCCCGCTGCTCGGACTACACGGCGTTCATGTACCTGGGCGAACTGATCGAGTTCGGCGAAACCGAAACCATGTTCACGCGCCCGAGCAAGCAGCAGACCGAAGACTACATCACCGGCCGTTTCGGCTAATTGAGCGTGAGGTTACGAACATGCCTGAAACCACTGCCGCCCACGAACACATCATCAAGAGCTACGACACCGAACTCACGCGCCTGCTGACGGAGATCACGAGCATGGGGCAGCTCGCCAGCGAGCAGTTGAAGCTGGCCGCTACCGCCGTTGAAGAACGCGACAGCGAACTCGCTGCCCGTGTCGTCCAGGGCGACGCGGCGATCGACGCGCTGGAACACGAAGTCAGCCATGACGTTCTGCGCCTGCTCGCGCTGCGCCAGCCCATCGCCCGTGATTTGCGCGACGTGCTGGCGGCGCTACGCATTGCCGCCGACATTGAACGCATAGGCGACTACGCCGCCAATGTGGCCAAACGCTCGATCGCGTTGAATCAGGCCATGCCGATGCGCCCGGCAGCGGCGCTGCCACAACTCGCCCAGGTCGCCGGCGCCATGCTGCGCGACGTGCTTGAGGCCTACCGCCGAAATGATGCGGAAGCGGCCATAGAAGTCTGGAAACGCGATGTACAGCTCGACACGCTGTACACGGCGATGTTCCGCGAACTCCTGACCTACATGATGGAAGACCCGCGCAACATCACACCGTGCACGCATCTGCTGTTCATGGCCAAGAACATCGAGCGCATTGGCGACCACGCAACCAATATCGCCGAGAACGTCTACTTTCTGGTTCACGCCAAACCGCTGACCGGCGAGCGCCGCAAGAACGATCACACCAGTGCGGTCATAAGCTGACTCCGTGACCTGACAGCCTGTAACAGCCCCATCGATAGCAGCGACTGGTCCTGGCAGCACAGTAGTTGCTGTCCGCCAGGCCGATAGTGTGGGCTATCGGCCGCGATCCGCCTTCGCCCGCGAACAGGGTGCCCCGCAGCCGCGCTGCCGGCCCCTCGCGACGCCAGCCAGGCCAATCTCACGAATGCTGCCGGCTCATGTCAGCTTTGGCGCGATAGGGCGTACGTCCGCAGCAACACCTCTGCTGGCTACTGGTCATGTACTCGGTCTCTTCTGTCCGCCCGCTGGGGTACCGGCTTGCCGCCACCGCGCTGGCTCTGTTCGGGCTGAATACTTCGGCGCCAGCGCAATCCATTACCTATGAGTTCGATCCGGCGTTTAACGGCAACTATTCAATAGACGCGTTCACAAGTGGGGAAAACAACGGCGCCGAACGCTACGGTGTCAAGGTCGTGCGCCTGCCCGGAGGTGATGTCGTCACCGCAGGTCTGGTGCGCCTGGACAATGATCCGATCGCGCCGCACTGGAACGTTGGGCTGGTGCGCACGAGTCCGGGCGGGGTACGCCAGGTCTGGAGCGGCAGCGGCCCCTACTTTCATGCAGGCAATCAATACGTCGTCTATCCGAATCTTGTGAACGGCGGCAGCGGCATCGCCACGATTCGCAAGATCGCCGATTTTGCCTATGCGAACGGCCGCCTATACGTGCTGGTGCGCTCGCGTTTTTCCGCGGACCCGCCCGATCATGACGTACAGTTGCTCGTGTTCGCCGAAGACGGCAGCTTTGTCAATGCCATCAATGTGCTCAACAGCTCGGCTGACGAAAACGCGGTCGCGCTCGACCTGCGCGAAACGGGACTCATCGCCACTCCGGTTGTAATCGCGGCGCTGGGCACGGTCAGCGGATTTCGCGGCGCGATCGCGAAATACCGGGTAGATGCCAGCGGCTTGATTCAGCTTGACAGCAGTTTCGGCGGCGGCGACGGCCGCATCGAGTTCGTGCTGCCAACGGCGGAGTGCGACCATAGCGACTGCGCTCTGGGCGTCAGCGATATCGCATTCCCCCAGGGAGCCGGAGTTGGATCAAATTTCCCCCTTTACGTCGCCGGCTCGGTGCAGCGGACTTCAAGCACCTCGACGGACTTCGATATGGCCGTGCTGGAATTCGCCGCCGACGGCCAGCTCGATCCCGCCTTTGACGAAAACGGCGTGCGCCAGTACGCGTTTGATCTGCCCAATTCCAGTCTTGCCGATTTCGCCCGGGCGCTGGTCGTACGGCGCAGCATCGTGGGCGGTACTGATACGGTGTGGATGGCTGGCGCGGTGGCGGGACGCTGCACGCAGATGGCCGGTGTGGTTCGTCTGGCCGGATCGACCGGGGCTCCGGTCAACACCTTCGGCCCCGGAAGCCGCGTTGTGTTCGGCACTCCTCAGCCATCTCCCGGCGAACCCTGCGGCGATCCGGCCAATCTGGAGCCGACCGGACTCATCACAACCGGTGAGGAAATCGTCGTCGGTGCGACCGCGTTTCTGACCGGCAACGCCGCCGCGTCTTTCACCAGTGGTGCGCTTGCCACCCTGTCGGCGGAAACTGGCGCCCTGCTCAGCCTCGACGGTCTTCAGCTTTCTGACGGCGGCAACCTGTCGACCCGCAGCCGTATCGACGGCATCGCGGCCGGTGAGGGCGGACGGCGCGTCTATGTCGCCGGCAGCGGGGCCGTTGGCCCGTACAACTCGCTGTTTCTCACCGCGCGGGTCAAACCCCGCGACGACACGATTTTCCGCAACGGTTTTCAGTAGTTACCGCATACCCCTTACAGGAGTGCCTCATGATTCGACGCCTAGCCCTGCTTTGCCCGTTACTGCTGACGGCCTGCGATTCACCCCCCGCCGCCGTTGCTACGGCAGCGACTAGCGCCCCAGCCGCTGCCGCAACTCCGCATACGGCGAATCAGCTTCGTATGACCCTGGACGGCAAGGTCTGGCAGGCCGACCGGGAGCTCTTCGGTGCCTGGCATCCCCCCGGCACGGATCGCGCCGTACTCATGGCTGGCTCACTGGGCCCCAAGGACCGGCACGAGCAGGCCTTCAATCTGAATCTGTTCGGTGTGAGCGGGCCGGGCCGCTATGTCGCAAGCGGCAGTACGCTAAGCCTAAAGGGTCTGACCAGCAGTGCGATCCAGCTCGCCAATCTCAGTGAACAGCGCTACCTCGTCGGCGGCCCGTTCGGCTATGAGGTCGAAGTCGAGCTGCTGCAAGCCGGCTCTGGCGTGATCGAGGCCAAATTCCACGGCCGCATGAGCGCCAGTGACGGCACGGTACTTGACCTCAAGGACGGCTATTTCCTGTACCGGGAATAGAAAGGCAGAGTTGCCGGCGCGCTGGCCCGCATACCTTGAATTTGAACGCTCACTGGCGACTCTAACCGGACACGGCAGTGCAGCGCGCCGGTGGAACCGGCCCGCGCCATCCCGCGAAACACGCCATCGTGCGCGATGTTCCGACTTCCATTTTTCCCCGGCAGCACCGGCCAGCCTTGCCGGTGCTGCCGCTGGGCATTGTGCATCGGAGCTGTGAGCTGCTGTCGCGACAAATGCCTAATCTGTCATGGGTTGAGGCTTAGCTACTGGACGCCTGGGCACGCGCGCCCTATCGTTGCAGGTTTGTCCGTCCCTGCCGGAGTTAGCGCCTATGCGCCTGCCCTTGATCCTAGTCCCTGCCCTGTTGCTGGCGACCGCCTGCCAGCCAGTCAAACGGGAGTCGTCTGTTGATCGCGTTGTCTATCCCGTTACCAAAAAAGTCGGCCAGGTCGACACTTACCATGGTGTAGAAGTCGCCGATCCCTATCGCTGGCTTGAGGACATCGACTCCGCTGAAACAGCGGCGTGGGTCAAGGCGCAGAACGAAGTGACCTCGGCGCATCT
This sequence comes from Rhodanobacteraceae bacterium, assembly GCA_016790075.1. Lineage (GTDB taxonomy): Bacteria > Pseudomonadota > Gammaproteobacteria > Xanthomonadales > Rhodanobacteraceae > Tahibacter. The sequence goes on from JAEUPP010000005.1 coordinate 56,200, forward strand.
GGCCAAGATTCCTGGCCGCGACCGCATCGCCGCACGCGCAACCGAAATTTGGAATTTCAACCGCTGGGGAGTTCCCTCGCGCGAAGGGAAGAACTGGTTCTGGTTCAAGAACGACGGCCTGCAGAATCAGGCCGTGCTTTATGTCGCGGACAAGCCCGAAAGCGAAGGCCGCGTGTTGCTCGATCCCAACAGCCTGTCGACCGACGGAACGATCGCACTCAAGGACACCGCCTTCAGCGCAGACGGCAAGTACATGGCGTACGGGCTGTCCAGCGGCGGCTCGGACTGGGAAGAGTGGCGTGTACTCGACGTGGCCAAGGGCCAGCCGACCGAAGACGTACTCAAATGGGTCAAGTTTTCCGCTGTCGATTGGAGTCGCGACGGCAAGGGCTTCTGGTACAGCCGCTACGACGAGCCCCAGGGCGAAAACGCTCTGAAGGCGAAGAATGAGTTCCAGAAACTTTATTTCCACAAACTCGGCACGCCCCAAAGCGATGACGAGCTGGTCTATGAACGCAAGGACGAGCCTGATTACAGTTTCGGCGCGGATGCGACCGAGGACGGCCGCTACCTGCTGGTCCTGGTGAGCCGCAGTACCGAGCCCAAGAACCTGGTCCTCTACCGCGATCTCAAGGCCAAAGGCAAGAATGCGGCACTGAAAGAACTGATCAGTGAGTGGAAGGCCGAGTACGAGTACGTCGGCAACGTCGGCACCAAGTTCTATTTCCGTACCGACGACGAGGCCCCCCGCGGCCGCATCGTCGCGATTGATCTCACCAAACCAGCACGCAAGAACTGGAAGACCATCGTCGAGCAGAGCGACGACTCGCTGCAGTCGGCCGACCTCGTCGGCGGCCAGCTTGTGCTGAACTATCTGCACGACGCGAGTTCGCGCCTACGCCGCTTCAGCCTCGACGGCAAACACAAGGGCGACATCGATTTGCCAGGCATGGGCACAGTGGCAACGTTTGCCGGGCGCCCGGGCGACAAGCAGGCGTTCTATAGTTTCGCAAGCTACACGACACCCACATCGATCTACCGCTACGACCTGACCAAGGGCAAGAGCACGCAACTGCGCGCGCCGACGATGGCCTTCGATCCGTCGCAGTACGAAACGCGCCAGGTGCTTTACACCAGCAAGGACGGCACGCGCGTGCCGATGTTCATTACCGGCAAGAAGAACCTTGTACTCGATGGCAGCAATCCGACCATTCTGTACGGCTATGGCGGGTTCCGCATCGCGCAGGTTCCAAAATTCTCGGCCAGCATCGCCACCTGGCTGGACCAGGGTGGCATCTATGCCGTGGCCAATCTGCGCGGCGGCGGCGAATACGGCCGCGAATGGCACGAAGCCGGCACCAAGCTCAACAAGCAGAATGTATTCGACGACTTCATTGCTGCTGCGGAATATCTGATTGCAGAGAAGTACACTTCTCCGCAACGCCTGGCGATCCAGGGCGGCTCCAACGGTGGTTTGCTCGTCGCCGCCGTCGAGCTGCAGCGCCCCGAGCTGTTCGCCGCCGCCGTGCCTGCGGTCGGTGTGCTCGATATGTTGCGCTTCCGTGAGTTCACGATCGGCAAGGCCTGGGAATCCGATTTCGGCTCCGTACTCAATGCCGACGAATTCGCCGCGATCCGCGCCTACTCGCCGTTGCACAACATCAAGCCGGGGGTTGCCTACCCTGCCACGCTGATCACCACCGGCGACCATGACGATCGCGTGTTCCCGGCGCATAGCTTCAAGTTCGCTGCCGCGCTGCAAGCCGCCAACCCCAAGGGCAAGCCGCACCTGATCCGCATCGATGTTCGGGCGGGCCACGGACAGGGCAAGCCCACGGCCAAGCAGATCGCCGAAACCGCCGATGTCTACGCGTTTATCCTCAACGCGTTCGGACTGGCCAAGCCCTAGCCAGTTGCGGGCCGCGACCACAACGGTCGCGGCGCGCACACAGCCAACTAACGCAACGGCGGGAAATCCGCCCGCCGTCGCCGCGAAAAATCCGTTTCTGCACCCGGTCAAGGCAACGCAACGCCGCCCGGCCCAAAACGCCGTTCCTGCAGCATCACGCGGCCACCCGCGCCACGAACCACGAGCGTGCTCGCACGCGTGCCGTAGGCATCGCCACGGATAAAGATCGGCGCGAGAAAGCGCTCGCGCTCCAGGCCTATACCCGTATCTGGCAACGCCGCATCGTCGGGCTGCGAGGTATCTGTGAGCAGATCAAGCAGCGCAGCATCGTCTGCACCGATGGCAAGCGCCTGCTGGAAGAGTTCGCGCAAGCGCTGCATTTTCGGCCAGGGCGCATCCAGCGGTCCGTTGCTGACCAGGTGCACGCCCGGACTCAGCCGCTGCGCCTGCGCAGTTGGGCTTTGCAGGCACCAGGCCTCGCCGCCATCGGCAACGACGAGATTGAACGCGGCGTAGTCGGCCAGATGACGCTGTAGCGCGGCGATGTAGTCGGCAGCACTGACCGTGCCGGCGACAAATTCACGCACGAGATCGCCGCGCGAGCGCACACCGCGCTGTCCATTGAGCAGGCGGATGTTCGTGACCGCAGCCACACGCCCGTTCCCATGCACGGCGAGCCAGCTGCCGCCAGCCTCCAGGTCGCGTCCGCCGAAGACGCCAGGCCAGTCCAGCCACATTGCGGCCGCTGCGCTGGGGCGTGCATGGAATTCGTCGCGATTGCCGAGCAGCAGCAACGGCCGGCCGGGGATCACCTCAAGCGCTACCAGCAGCAGGCACATGTCAGCGCGAACTCACTGCGCTACGCCCTGGGCGCAATCGCATCAACCGTCCCCACGGTCGGGATCGCGCAATTTCTGTTCGAGCACACCCAGGCGCGGATTGGTCGGACTCAGATTGCGCGCCGCATCGAGCGCACGCCGCGCCTCGCCGGGCCGGTTCTGGTCAAGGCGCTGCTCCGCCTCATCCAGCAGTGCCTCGGCCAGCCGTGCACGCAAGGTCGGCAGGCTGGCATCGGCCGGGGCAAGCTGCTCCAGGGTGTCGACAAAGTCGCGCGCACGATCCAGCTTCTGCTGCCCTATTGCGATGTTGAACTGATCGCGGGCGATCTGCGGCAGGCCTTGCAAGCCGGCCAATGCCTGCGCATTGCTGCCATCCAGCGCCAGCGCCGCGCGATATTTGTCATAGGCCGAACTACCCGGCGGCAGAATCAGATTGCCCGCTTGCGCGGCCTTGTCCGCCGCTGCCAGGTGTGCCGCCAGCTTCTGCTGCTGGTCCGGCGTCAGTGCCGGCCGCGACGCGGCGATGTCCAGGCGCTCGCGCAGCTCGCGCAACTGGCCACGGGCAGCGGCGATGTCGGCCGAGCCAGGCGCCAGCGGTTCGGCCTGGCGCAGCAACCGTTCGGCCACAGTCGGATTGCTTTCTTCGATTGCGGCATTCGCCTGTACAACCAGCGCACCTGCGATCTGACTCAGGCCGGTACGTGCCTTGGCGTTGGTCGGGTCGAGCGCTAGCACAGCCTTGTACTGCGCAAGCGCATTGTCCTCGCCATCTCCGGCGATACGGCCAGCCCGCAACAGCTCCTGCGCCCGTTTGAGCCGGGCATCCAGGGCGAGGCTGGCGCTGGTGCGCGCGGCGGTCAGCTCAGCGCGCAGAACGGGCAGCACCGGATCGTTGGGCACGGCCCGCGCTATCACTTCCACGCGGGCCGCAGCCTCGTCCACTTTTCCCTGAACCAACAAATCACGTGTCTGTGCGGCGAGTGCGGCGCCAGCCTTGCGCAGCCCGGCCAGCGCCGGCGCATTGCCGGGCTCGGAAGTCAGCACGCGCTGATAGAGCTCGATCGCTCCGCCGGCCTCGACCAGCTTGCCGGCGGTAAGCGCGGCTTCAGCCTGATCGAACAGCCCGCCGATTTCGGTGTTGGCTGTCTCGGCCTGCTTCAGTTCCGCCGCGGCCTGCTCTACCGCAGCACCACCCGCGAGCAGCGCACGCGCGTCGGCCAGGCGTGCATGCGCGACAGCGAAGTCACGCTGCTGTGTCGCTGCGCGGGCCTGGGCGATCAGCGCTTCGCCGACGCGGCGCAGGCCCGCGCGCGCGATATCGTTGTCTGGATCGATAACACGCGCCGATTCAAACAGTTCGCGCGCGCTATCGTTGCTGCCACTGAGCTGACCGCGCGCAAGCGCGTTGTCGGCGCGCGCCAGCACATCGTTGAGCTCGGTGCGCGGCAACAGCGCGCGCAGCTTGTCCTGGTTGCGCCACAGCGCGAACCCACCGACGCCGAGCAGCACAACCACAGCGAGTGCGAAGATCCAGCGACCTGCCCCGCCGCGGCGCGGCCGGCGCGCCTCGACCGGGCGGCTGCTGCGCTGTGGTTCGGGGTTGACGTTACCGATATGGCCTATACGCGGCTCGGAACGCGTAGGCGGATCCACCCGCCCGCGCGAATCTGACGGCCTCACCGTCGGCAACGCGAGGGTAGGCGCAGAACCCGTATGTCCACGTGTCAATTCGGCGAGTTCACCCCGCTCCAGGCGCCGCTCTATCGTTTCGATAGCGGCAGCGACGGCAGCACCATCCTGAAAGCGTTGTTCCGGCTCTTTCGCAAGCAGCAGGTCGAGCATGGGCTGCAGCGCCCTGAACTCGGGTGGCAGCTGCGGCAAAGGCTGCGTGATATGCATGATGCCGACGGCGAGCGAGTCTTCCGCGTGATAGGGAACGCGCCCGACCAGCAGCTCGTACATGACGATGCCAAGGCTGTACAGGTCGGATCGCCCATCCAGACCGCGGCCTCGCGCCTGTTCCGGGCTCATATAGTGCGGTGTACCGACGACTGCGCCGGTACGTGTCATGCGTGTAGCCGAATCGTTGGCGCGTGCGATGCCGAAGTCGGTCAGCGCAGCCGAACCGTCCTCGCGCAACAAGATATTGTCCGGCTTGACGTCGCGATGTACGAAACCCTTGCTGTTGGCGTAGTGCAGCGCCCTGGCCATCTCGCGCACTACACGCAGTGTGAATGGCACGTCGCGCGGCTTGCCGTCTTCACGCAGCACAGGCCCGACCGAAACGTACTCCATCGCGATATAGAAGTAGTCACCTTGCCGGCCTACGTCGTGAATGCCGACAACATGGGGATGCTGCAGCTTGGCCGCTATGCGTGCCTCACGCAGGAAGCGCTCACCGTAGGTCGGGTCGGCCAGCAGGGCCGGCGACATGACCTTGAGCGCGACCTCACGGTCCACCGACTCCTGTAGGGCCAGATACACCGTCGCCATGCCACCGCGTCCGAGCTGGCGCACTACACGGTAACCGGGGATGTCGATCATGCGGGATTCGGGAATCATGACGCCGCAAGCTGGCGGCTGCAGGCCCAAGCATAGCAGTCTGGAACGACCGCTTGAGGCTGCCGGCCACGGTGCGCATCCGGTGCGCTAAGCCAAGCGCCGCGCTTCGATGACATTAGGCACGGCGGCCAGCTTGCCCAGCAGGCTGGACAATTGGCCATAGTCGGTTACGCGCAGTGCGAAATTCATGGTCGCTAGTCCGGACACGGGATCAACACGCGTATTGACCGCGAGCAGATGCGCGTTGGCCGAAGCAATCACATTGGTGATGTCCTTGTGCAGCCATTTGCGGTCGTAACCTTTGACCAGCACGTCAATCTCGTAGGCCTGCTCACGGCGGTTGCCCCACTCCACTTCAATGACACGGCTAGGATCGCGTACGCGCAGCCGGGCAAGGCTGACGCAATCGGCACGGTGCACGCTGACACCGCGGCCACGCGTGATGAAGCCCATGACGGCATCACCCGGCAGCGGCTGACAGCAGCGTGCCAACTGGGTGAGCAGGTTACCGACCCCGTCTATGGTCAATGCGTCCTTGGTGCCGGACTTGGGCGGGCGCAGCGCAGGTGCTGCAACCGGCTTCGGCGGGGCGACCATCTCGTGCAGCGCACGCGCGACCTGGGATGCGCTGATATCACCCAGCGCCAGCGCGACCAGGAAATCGTCGAGCTGATTGTGGTGAAAGCGCGGCGGCAGCGAATCGAGTTCGACATTGCTCAGAGCCAGACGCTTGAGTTCCTTGTCCAGTATCGCGCGGCCTGCGCTGAGATTTGCCGCGAGATCGACCCGCTTGAACCACGTGCGCACTTTCTCGATCGCGCGGTGTGTCGTCAGGAAACCATGCTGTGTGCTGAGCCAGTCGCGGCGCGGCGCCTTTTCCTTGGCGGTGAGGATTTCGATGCGGTCGCCGCTGGCGGGCTGAAACGTCAGCGGCACGATGCGGCCATTGACCTTGGCTCCACGACAACGATGCCCGACATCGGTATGCACGTGATAGGCAAAATCCAGCACGGTCGCCCCCCGCGGCAGATCCATGACTTCGCCACGCGGGGTCAGCAGATAGACCCGGTCCTCGTGCAAATCGGTACGCAAGCCGGCGAGCAGTGCCGAATCGTCATCTCCCTCGTCCTTGGCGTCGAGCAACTGGCGCATCCAGGCGACCTTGCGTTCAAAGCTCGCATCGCCCCCGCCGCCTTCTTTGTAGCGCCAATGCGCGGCAACGCCGAGCTCGGCGTGTGCGTGCATGTCATGTGTGCGGATCTGTACTTCGAGGGTCTTGCCTTCAGGCCCTACCACGGCCGTATGCAGCGACTGGTAATGATTGCCCTTGGGTCGTGCGATGTAGTCGTCGAATTCGCCGGGCACATAAGGCCAGAGTGAATGCACCACACCCAGCGCGGCATAACAGGCCGGAACATCACGCACGAGCAGCCGCACCGCGCGTATGTCGTAAAGTGCACCAAAGTCGCCGTCCTTGCGCTGCATTTTTTTCCATATGGAATAAATGTGCTTTGGCCTGCCGGCGACGTCCGCGGTTATGCCAGCTTCGGCGAGCACCGCGCGCAACTGCGCGAGGGCTGTCGCGATATAGGTCTCACGGTCAACCCGGCGCTCATCAAGCAGCTTCGCGATGCGCTTGTAGGTCTCCGGCTGCGACAAGCGGAACGCAAGATCCTCGAGCTCCCACTTGAGCTGCCAGATGCCGAGGCGGTTGGCCAGCGGTGCATGGATATCGGTGGTGATTGTCGCTAGCGCACGCCGCTGGGCCTCGTCCAGGCGATCCGCCGCGCGCAGACGCGCCAGCTGGCGTGCCAGCAGAATGAAGACGACACGCAGGTCGCGCACGATCGCAAGCAACAGTCGGCGCAGCCCTTCAGCGCTGGTATGCGCACCACGTGCTGCATGCAAGGCCCAGACTTTCTCCGCGGCGATCTGGCCGTCGATCAGCAGCTGCAGGCCGGCGCTGCGCGTCGCCGGCCCGTTAACGGCAGCCGCTTCGCCAAGGCTATCGAGTTCATAAACTATCGTCGCGGCCAGAGTCTCGTCATCAAGACCGAGATCGCCTAGCAGTTGCAGCGTCGCGGCAAGAGTGGCCAGCCGCAGCTCAGCGTCGGGCCATTCCATCGAAACCGCGGTCAGCCGCGCACAGGCAGCCCCGAGTTCTGCGGACAATGGTGCCAGCCCGCGGCGGGCATCAACCCATTGCTCCAAGGTGACGGTCGAAAGAGTGCGTTTCACCGGCGGATTGTAGCGGAGCCGCTCGCCGCGCCGGGATCACCAGTGCAACAAAAAACCCCGGCGCTTGCCGGGGTTTTTTGTGGAAACGGAAACTCAAGCGTCAGGGTACAACACGGATGCGGAACGCCCTTACCGTCTGGCTGTAAGGGAAAGCAGCACTGGGATCGAACGCGCCGAGGTAGATCGTGCAGTCGGCCGTACCCAGCTGCGCGCTCAGTATGTAGTCCAGATTGACTGAAGTACCACTGATAACGGCCTTCGGACTCTGCAGCCCACCTGGGAACTGGGTCGCGAATATCGATGGCGACGAACTCGTGCAACTGAGTTTGTTGTCACTGCCGACGCCAGCAAAGAACGGCAGCTGAGTAGCGTTCTCGTCATAGGCATATGTCGAACCGCCCTTAAGCCCGGTCATGAAGTTCGGAATACTGCCCAGGCACTGGGCCGGGAAAGGCAGACCGGCACTCAGGCTGCAAACCAGCGTAGACACTTTGTCAGGATCCTCGACGACCAGTGGGGTAATTAGGAAGCTCGGCGTGTCGTTGTCTCCCGACACGACATGGAAAGGAACACTCTTGGTCGATTGCTGGCCACGCGGGTCGGTCGCCGTGATCAGTACTGACGCGTAAACGCCCGGCGCATAGGTGCCGGGCGCTGCAGGATTAGGGTCGGTCGCAAAATCCGCATTGAACACGGGTATATCGAAGCGGCAAGTACGTCTTACCACCTCGCCCGGCTGAGGCGTCTCCAGTTGCGCGCAACTGAGGTTAGTTGCAGGAACAAGATTGCCGTTGAAATCAAGCGTGACGCTGGCGTTCAGCAACGACTGGCCGGACTCGACCGAGTCGTCGGTCAGTACAAAGCTCAGGTTGGTCGCGCCCGTGCCTTCAGCCAGATGGGGCACCATAGTGGTCTGGGCGATGATGGTTGGTGCCAGGTCCGACAGGACCCCGCGACCGGCAGACACATTGTTACCCAGCGTATTTTCCGCCCCATCGGCCAGGAACAGCGCGGCATAGGTAACCGCGGCCGAGGTGTCGGAAGGCATTTGTACACTGGCCAGCAGCGGGCGCTGGACGATATAGCGCTGGTTGACACCACCCGGCGGCACCACCAGCGGCGCATCGAGATTGTCGTAGATCATCGACGCGACGTCGCACTGGGTCGCTCCGATAGGCTGCGCCGGGCAGTGCCGCGAGGTGCCGGCAGCAAATACAGTGCTGTCGAAACCGTCGCGCACACGGTAGTTCATGCCGGAGAACTGGGCCGGGATGCGCACATCGATGTAATAGGTGTAATAGGCGTTGCCAAAGCTCGGCAGGGCGACGACGCTGGTCGTGACCGTGGCGTCGGGCGCGCTGGTGTCGAAGCTGTCCGTGAAAAGCCCTGCGCTAAGCTTGCGCACGCCGCCGGCATCCAGCACATAACAGAGGGTTTCGGCGTCGGAATGGATGGTCAGACCATCGGGACGGAAGTTCCAGTAGCCGATTCCCTGCACCGGCGATTGCGCACCGCCAGAAAGGCTACCGAACTTGAAGTCGGCGCTGCCATAAAAGCCGGCGAATACCGGGTTGATGCGGTTCGTGAACCCCGCCGGGGCCGCAGACGCCGTGACCTTGCCACAAAGCGTCGGGCGTTTTACCCGTACTGTTGTTGTCGAGGAGTTCTCGTTGGGGGTCTTGGAAATCTGCATCACCGAGAACGGGGCGATGTCTTCGTTACCAAATACCAGAGGCACATCCGCGCCGTAGCTGACTCCGCAGGCACCGGCCGTGATCAGGCCCAGCAACAGCGTTTTCGTTCGGTTAATCCGGAAATGCCTCATCGTATTTTTCACCAGTGACTAGTTTGCTTATACGGAGCACACGGTTTTCCGTGCGATCCCATGAATGCGGTTATGAACGAGTGTCATTGCCGCTGGCCACAGTCAGTTCCCCTGTACCTAGCTGAGCAATTCCTGACCGCCATCTTGACGAAGAGTATACGGTCGGCTACCCGATCCAGTGTTAAGTAGCAGTTACCCGACACGCCCGATTTTCGACCAAATTCCTACGCTTGAGTAGAACTGCTGTAGTAGTCGTTACAATTTCCGCTTTCGCCGCGGCCACGCGGCCTCCCAATGAGGTGTTACATGAACCGGATTCGTGCGTTCGCCCTTGCTGCTGCCCTGTCCGCCTGCAGTGCGGCCACTGCTGCCGAATTTTCCACGCTGGAGGAACGCATGAGCGGCGCGGAGTTTACGGCGGCAGGCCTGGACCGGCTTAGCCCGGAGCAGCTCAAGTCCCTGAACGACTGGCTGCGCGTGCATGGCCTGGCCCCGGGCGCTCCGGTCGCAACAGGTGGTTCACGCAATGGTGTCCCCGAGTTCTATCCGGACGACGATGAACGGGAAGTGGTTGAAGCCCACATTGCCGGACGTTTCGACGGCTGGCTGGGCAAGACCACGTTCAAGCTCGACAACGGCCAGGTCTGGCAGCAAGCCGAGTCCGGCATGCGCACCGACCTTGGCCTCAACAGCCCTGCCGTGCGTATCAAGCCCATGTTGCTCGGCAGCTGGCTGATGTACGTGGACGGTTGCGGCTGCAGCCTGCGCGTCCGCCGCGTCAAGTAAGCCGCTGCTGTGCGGCTGCTGGCGTCGCCCAACGCCAGGGCCGCACCCGGAATAGTCAGCAAGTCGACCAACCGGCTCTGTTCACGCCGAGCTCGACGGCCACGGCGGGCTGAAACCCGCCCGCGCCTCCTAACTGCCGCGGCTACGGCGCAACTCGTCCAGCAGCTTCTGCAGTCGCTTGGGTGATACCGCCTCAGCGGTCTTGAGTTCCTGCGCGAACACCGATACCCGCATTTCCTCGACCAGCCAGCGCAACTCGGCTAGCGCCCCCGGTGCCACCTCGCCGCTGGCGCGCAATTTCAGGTATTCGCGCCAATAGCCTTGCACCGCCAGCAGACGTGCCTGATCGCGGCTTGCGTCCACACGCAACCGCTCGGCACGCAGACGCATTGCCTTGAGGTAGCGCGGATAATGCGCAAGGCGCTCGCGGCTCAGCTCGCGTACGAATCCCGCATGCATGAGTTCCGCGAGCTGTTCGTGCAGATCGTCGTAGTTGGCCCTGCCATAGCCCATCAGCGGCGCCTTGAGCCAGGGACCAAGCTCGACATACGCGGCCAGTACATCCTCAACCAGGGCAAGCCACTGCATCGCCGCCGGAAACAACTGCCGCGCCAGCTCTGCCTCGGCGTGGACGAAGACCTCGCGCCGGCGCAAGTCGAGATCCCGCGCGGCAAACAGCTCCTGCAGTGCAGCCTCGATCAGATCTTCCCGCAGCGACTCCACACTGGCGATGCCGGCGTATTTGAGCGCCAGCGCGTGGTTGATCGGCAATTGGCGGCGCGCCTGCTTGATCCGGTCAGCCAGCGCACGTCGCAACAGGCGCAGAACACCGGCGCGATGGGAAGCCTGCGCCTCGTCACGTCGCTCGAACACACGCAGCGCAACACTCTCTCCCAGGTCGACCAGCGCTGGATAGGCACGCAGGTTGCCCTGACTTACCAGCGAATCGGGAATTTCCGCAAAGTCAAAAAGTTCAACATTTTCCCGCGTCAGATCGGCATCGGCCTGGCGCGAAAACGCCGCGCGCGCCGCACCGCTCCAGTTGGACTGGATCAGGGCCAGGTCGCGCCCCTGCTCCAGCGTGCGGCCTTGCTCGTCATAGACCCGGAAATGCATATGCAGATGCGCCGGCAATTCGATGCCGCTGAAATCGGCCGCGGTAACCGCAACGCCGGTCACACGCTGCAGATAGGCCGCCAGCACGAGCGCGAGCGGGGCTTCGCGCGGCGCTTCGCTCTCGGCGAAGGCGCGTGCGAAATCGGGCGCTGGCACAAAATTACGCCTTAGCGCCTTGGGCAGGCCACGGATGAGTTCGGCCACTTTTTCCACGAGCAAACCCGGCACCAGCCATTCGCAGCGCGCAGCGGGCACAGCGTTCACATAAGCCAGCGGCAGTTGCAGGCTGACGCCGTCAGCCGGATCGCCGGGCAGGAAGCGGTATTCCAGCTTGAGCTTGTGACCGCCGAGATCCAGCCGTGCCGGGTAGTCCAGCGCCGCGATGCCGCTTTGCGCGCCAAGCACGTCGGCCAATGACCAGCGCAAGGCCGCCTGCTCAGCCGGCGCTGCTCGCCGATACCAGGCATCCAGCGCAACCGTGGTGCAGATGTCGCCAGGCAGCTTGCCGGTGAACCAGGCGGCAAGCGCCGCCTCGTCCCGGACCAGGCCGGCACGACGCTGTTTGGCTTCCAGCTCCTGCGCCTCCGCGAGCACACGCGCATTGGCGCGCACGAAGTCCGATTTCGCATCGATCTCGCCACGAGCCAACGCTTCGCGCAGAAACACCGCATGCGCGAGTTCTGGTTCCTGCGGGCCATACTGAACGACGCGCTTTTCCACCAGGATCAGGCCGAACAGGTTGACCTGCTCGTAGGCGACCACGGCGCCGCGCTTGCGTGACCAATGCGCATCGCGCCAGCTGCGCTTGACCAGATGAGCGGCCTGTTGCTCTATCCACTCCGGCTCCACGCGCGCGCACTGCATCGCGTATACTTTTTGCAAGTCGAGGATCTGGCCAGCCAGCAGCCACTGTGGCGGCGACTTCGCGAGAAACGAGCCCGGAAACACCTGGAAGCGCCGTTCGCGCGTGCCGCGATACTGGCCGCGTTCGTCCTTGCGCCCCACCTGTGTCGGCCAGCCGGAGAGCAGGCAGCGATGCACCTGCTCGTAACCTGGCGCATCCAGCAATGGTTGCGCTTGCACTTCGCTGCCGGCTTCGGCTGCAGCCACGACGCCGCTGAGTGGCCAGCCGAGTTCTTCCGCCTGCAGCAACAATTGGCGATGCAGCTCGCGCCACTCGCGCATGCGCAAGTAGGACAGGAAACGTGCCTGACACCAGTCACGCAGCCGTGCCTGACTCAGCTCCTCATGTGCCGCTGCATGCGCCTGCCAGAGCTTGAGCACGGCAACGAAATCAGAACGGCTGTCGGCAAACTGGGCATGCGCCTGATCAGCTGCCTGACGCGCATCGGCCGGGCGTTCGCGCGGATCCTGAATGCTCAGGAACGCCGCCAGTATCAGCAGCTCGCGCAGTGCGCCGCGGTCCTTGGCCTCGATCAGCATGCGTGCCAGCGCAACATCGATAGGCAATTGCGCCATGGTGCGACCGACCGCGGTGAGCTGCTTGTGCTCGTCGATCGCGCCGAGTTCGGTCAGACGCCGGTAGCCATCGCCGATCGCACGTTCAGGCGGTGCTTCGACAAACGGAAACTGCGCCACGTCGCCGAGCTTGAGGCTCAGCATGCGCAGGATTACGCCAGCGAGCGAACTGCGCAGGATTTCCGGATCGGTATAGCGCGGGCGCTGGGCGAAGTCCTGTTCGTCATACAGGCGAAAACAAATCCCAGGACCGACACGGCCACAACGCCCCTTGCGCTGCTCGGCTGCGGCCTGGGCGATCGGTTCTATATGCAGCCGCTCCAGCTGCGAGCGCGGCGAATAGCGTTTCACGCGCGCTGTGCCGGTATCGATGACGTAACGGATACGCGGCACCGTCAGCGAGGTTTCGGCAACGTTGGTCGCCAGGACGATGCGCCGCTGCGCACCCGGCTTGAATACGCGGTCCTGATCGTTGGCCGACAGCCGGGCGTACAACGGCAGCACTTCGGTCGCGCGGTACTGGCGCCGGGCCAGTGCCAGATGCAGATCGCGTATCTCTCGCTCACCCGGCAGGAACACCAGTACATCGCCCCGGGGGTCTTCCGCTGTGATCTCGTCGGCGACTGCAACGATCTGCTCGGTCAGGGTGAGGTCGGCACGCTCGGCGACGGCACGCGGCCTGTCGCCTCGTGGCATATCGGTCAGCGCCGGCCGCCAGCGCACCTCGACCGGGTAGCTGCGCCCTTCCACGTTGACGACCGGAGCATTGCCGAAGTGCGCGGCAAAACGCGCGGTGTCGATGGTTGCCGAGGTGACGATAAGCTTGAGGTCGCGCCGCTTGCCCAGCAGGCGCTTGAGATAGCCGAGCAGAAAATCGATGTTGAGGCTGCGCTCGTGCGCCTCATCGAGAATCAGCGTGTCGTATTCGTTGAGCCAGGCATCGCTCTGCGTTTCGGCCAGCAGTATGCCGTCGGTCATGAACTTGATCAGCGATTCCTCGGAAACCTGATCGCTGAAACGGACCTGGAAACCAACGAGCTTGCCGACCTCGGTACCCAGTTCCTGCGCCACCCGCCGCGCGACGCTGCGCGCCGCGATACGGCGCGGCTGCGTGCAGCCGATGCGGCCGGCGACGCCGCGCCCTGCCGCGAGGCAGAGCTTGGGTAGTTGGGTGGTCTTGCCCGATCCGGTTTCACCCGCGAGCACGACGACCTGATGACGCCGGATCAGCGCGACGATTTCATCGGCCTTGGCGGCAATCGGCAGGTTTTCGTCCACACGTATCTCGGGCACGCGCGCGGCGCGCTGATCACGTCGCGAGCACGACGCCGCCACATCCGCATCAAGCCTGTCCAACGCCTCCGCCGTTGCCTGCACCGGCGCCTGGCTCAGGCGTCGCCAACGACTCAGCAGCCGGGCGAAATCACGCGCGAGAACACGATCGAGCAACCTGCGCTGGGCCGCCAGCCGAGCCGCGTAATCTGTCGCAGGAAGCGGCGCCGGCGGCGCGGCCTTGGAATTTTTCTCAGCCATTGCACATCAGTTTCGGACAGAGACCTGCCCACGGAACCGCCAATCATAGCGGCTGCCTATCGCCACCATCGTGTTTTGCCGCGCCGCCGCGCCGGCAGCCGCTGTAGAGTGCGGACTGATCCGGACCAATACGGGAGTCTGTTCATGGGTATCGACATCGGCATTGCCAAGAAAGACCGCGAAGCCATTGCCAAAGGACTGTCGCGGCTGCTGGCCGACAGCTACACGCTGTATCTGAAGACACACGGATTCCACTGGAACGTCACCGGCACCATGTTCAATACGCTGCACCTAATGTTCGAGACCCAGTACAACGAACTCTGGCTGGCCCTGGACCAGATCGCCGAGCGCATCCGTTCGCTGGACGTGGCAGCGCCGGGTTCCGGGGCGCAGTTTGCCAAGCTGTCCTCGATCAAGGAGGAGACCGGCGTACCGGAATGGCGCGAGATGGTCAGTCAACTGGTCGACGGGCACGAAACCGTGGCCCGCACCGCACGCGAAACCTTCCAGCTCGCCGACAAGGCCTCGGACCAGCCCACAGCGGACCTGGCGACACAACGCATGCAGGCCCATGAGAAGACAGCCTGGATGCTGCGCTCGCTGCTGGCCTGATCGACTAGACCCTGCGGCGCCCCGGCATTGACCGGCGCCGCGCCCGCAACCAGCGGGCACGGCTGTTCTCGCCGCAGGGCGACATGAAATCGTCAAACGCTCGTGCTAGCCTGCGCCACTTTCGATGGTGGCGTCCAGGCAGGGCGCTTCTGTCCCGCGGAAAGGGAACGGTCACACACCCGCCGGAACGGCAGGGCGTCGCGGGAAAGCGCAGCTGCAGGCGCAGCGCGCAACGAATAGCAGGGAATCCAACGAGATCGCAGCCCCCCGACGCGGCAGAGCCCGAGCGACGCCCACGCGTGTTCGCACCTGTCGTTAGTGGGCGGTGGCGCTTTCGCCGTCACCAGCGCCGGCGTCCGCGTGACGCGGACTGGTTTTACGCACACAGGTTCAGGGGTCGAGTATGAAAGCAGTCGCAACACCGGCACGCTGGGCATTGGCATTTGCCGTGCTCATCGCAGCGGGCCCGGTCAGTGCTCAGGTCAGCCTGACCACGCTGGGTTCTCCGTATACGCAGGACTTCAATACGCTGGCCAGCTCCGGCACAACGAACACTACCGTTCCGGCGGGCTGGGCCTTCCTGGAAACCGGTACCGGCGCGAACACGACCTATGCTGCCAGTACGGGCTCCGACAACGGCGGCAATACCTATAGCTATGGGGCTACCAGCAACGCAGAACGTGCATTTGGCTCACTGCAGAGCGGCTCGGTAGTCTCTTCGCTAGGCGCGGCGTTCACGAACAATACCGGTGCAACGATCAACGCGCTCGCTATCGCCTATACGGGCGAGCAGTGGCGTATTGGTATCAATACGACCGCGCGCGATGATCGCCTCGACTTTGAATACAGTACCGATGCCACAAGCCTGAACACCGGCACCTGGACTGCCGTCACGACGCTCAATTTCGTCAACCCCATCAAGACCGGCACTATCGGAGCGCTGGACGGCAACGCCGCCGCCAACCGTGTTGCAGTCAGCGACTCCATCACCGGTCTCAACATCGCCAATGGTGCGACGTTCTGGGTACGCTGGAAGGACTTCAATGCCAGTGGTGCCGACGACGGCCTCGCCATCGACGACCTCAGCCTGACGCCATCTGGCGTCGCGCCGCTGCCTACACTCACGATCAACGACGTCACCGTCACCGAAGGCGCGACCGGCAACACCACAACGGCTAGCTTCAGCGTAAGTCTCAGTGCTCAGGCACCTGCCGGTGGCGTCACCTTCGACATCACCACCGCTGACGGCACTGCCACGCTGGCGGATGCGGACTATGTGCAGAAAACGCTGACCAGCCAGAGCATCGCCGCCGGCCAGACCAGCTATACCTTCGACGTCAGCGTCAACGGCGACTCGGCGATCGAACCCACCGAACAGTTCTTCGTCAATGTCAGCAATGTCACCAATGCAACCGTGGGTGACGGCCAGGGCCAGGGCACGATCACCAATGACGACGCCGTGCTGCCGCAGCTGTCGATCAACGACGTCAGCGTGACCGAAGGCGACAGCGGCACCGTCACGGCGCAGTTCACGGTCACCTCCACGGTTGCGGCTGGACCCGGTGGCTTTGTTGTGCCCTTCAGCACCGCCGATGACACCGCAACGGTGGCGAACAACGACTACGTCGCCGCCAGCAGCACGGTAACCATTCCCGAAGGCCAGAATCGCGCAACCTTCGACATCACGGTCACAAGTGATACCAACGTCGAACCCAACGAGCAGTTCTTCGTCAACCTCGGCACGGCGCCGCCAGGCACGCAGATCAGCGACAGCCAGGGTGTCGGCACGATCACCAACGACGACGCCTTCCCGGTACTCAGCATCGGCAACGCCAGCCTGCCCGAAGGGCATTCCGGCACAGCGCTGCTGAACTTCCCGCTGACCTTGAGCGCGCCAGCGCCGGGTGCCGGCGTCACGTTTACGGTCAATACCACCGACGGCAGTGCGACCGGCGGCAGCGATTTCGTCGCCATCGTCAACGGTAGCGGCAATATTGCCAGCGGGCAGACCAGTGGCACGCTCAGCGTCACGATCAATGGCGACAGCGTGGCCGAGGCGGATGAGACCTTCACGGTGACGATCAGCGCGCCGGTCAACGCAACGCTGGGCACCGCCAGCGCCACCGGCACCATCACCAACGACGACGCGGTCGAGATCCACGACATCCAGGGCGATGGCCTTGCCGGCCCGCTGGTGAACCAGCCGGTGCTGACGATCAACAACATCGTCACCGGCAAGGGGCCGCAGGGCTTTACCATGCAGGCGCCGGACGTACGCGCCGATGCCAATCCGAACACCTCCGAAGGGATCTATGTGTTCACGGCCAGCGCTCCCTCGGTGCAGGTCGGCGACCTGGTCAATGTCTCGGGTACGGCGCTTGAATTCAACGGCCTGACCGAAATCGGCTCGGCCGTGGTCACCGTCGTAAGCAGCGGCAATCCACTGCCGACGGCGGTCGAATTCAATGCCAGCACGCCGTCGCAGAATCCGGCCACGCCCAGCTGCGTGACCAGCGGCAGCAACTACGAGTGCTTCGAGTTCATGCGCGTGCATATCGCTGACGGTATCGTCAGTACCAGCAACCAGCGCTTCGCATCACCAGCGACAGAGGCTTTCGCCGAGGTGTTCGTTACTGCAAATGGCCGCCGCGGTACGCGCGAGCCTGGTCTGCTGTACCCGCTGGTACCAACGGCTGGCAACCTGGCCGCAGGCCAGTGGGACGGCAACCCGGATCTGTTCGAGCTGGACGCCGACTATTTCGGCGCGGTGCCGGTGGATACGCCCCTGGTCGCTGGTACGCGTTTTGAAGCAACCGGCGTCATGGCTTACGACTTCGGCGACTACGAACTCTGGGCTACGCAGCTCAACATCATTGACGCCGCCGCTGTTCCGCGCCCGGTGCGGGATTCACGCGGTGCCGCCGACCTGCGTATCGGCGCCTTCAACATGCTGCGCTACTGCGATACGACCAACGACGGCACCGGTTCTGATCCCTGCCTAGCGCCGACCCCGACCCAGGCGCAATTCGACGCCAAGGTGGCACGCCTGTCGGCCTATATCAAAGATGTGCTGAAGCTGCCGGATGTGCTGGGCGTAGTCGAAGTCGAGAACCTGGCCACGCTGCAGGCGCTGGCGACCAAGATCGCCACCGACAGCGGCGTGACCTATACAGCCCGGCTGGAAGAAGGCAACGACGTAGGCGGTATTGACGTCGGCTTCCTTGTGCGCAGCGACCGCGTCACGATCAACACGACCACCCAGCTCGGCAAGACCGTGACCTGGAACGACCCGACCGGCAGCCCGACCGCCCTGCTCAACGACCGCCCGCCGCTGCTGCTCGAAGCCACGTTCATTGGCGCCACCGGAGGCAACATTCCGTTCGCGGTCATGGTCGTGCATCCGAAGTCACGCAGCTGCATCGACAAGACCGGCGGTGCGACCTGCACCCAGGCTGACGTGGACCGCAACCGCCTGAAACGTTTCCTGCAGGGCAAGTACCACGCTGAGCAGATCCAGGCGTTCCAGCTCGCCAATCCGGGCACCATGCTCAGCGTCGTGGGCGACTTCAACGACTATCAGTTCAGCGATGGCTGGACCCACATGTTGGGTGCAATGGCCGGCCGTTACGACGATGCAGCGAACCTGCTCGACTATGCCGGCAACACCGTGGTCACGCCCTCGCTCTGGAACGCGGTCGAGTCACTGCCGCAGAACGAACGCTACTCGTTCCTGTTTACGGAGAACTTCGGCGTGTTCCAGGGCTTCAATACCCGCGACGTGCCGACCCTGCAGTCGTTGGACCACGCGCTGCTCAGCACGGGCGCGCGGCCGCTGTTCAACGGCTTGGACTACGGCCGCGCTGCCAACGATGCTCCCAGCGAGTGGGAACGCCAGTGCAATCTGGTACCGACGCCGGCTCCGCCGCTGTGCCCGCATCCGGCCATCGGCGTTTCCGATCACGATGGTTTCGTGTTCGCGCTGGCCACTGACCGCATCTTCAGCAACGGCTTCGAGCCGGCGCCCTGATCGGCTAGACTCGGCGCTTAGCTTCGACACTGGGGCCGGCTTTCCGGCCCCTTTTTTTTCCGTGCCGCGGGTATGGCGCTGTCATCGCATGAAACGGTTACGTTCGCTGCTTCCGCTGTTGTTCCTGGTCCTGGTCGGCACTGGCCTGTTCTTCTCTGGCGTGCTCGATCGCTTTGGTCCAACCCATATAGCCGCCGAGCGGCAGGAGCTGCAGCAGCAGATCGCGCAGCATCCGCTGCGCTCCGCAGCGATTCATGTCGCCATCATCGGCGCCGCCATTTCCACCGGGATTCCGGGGGCCGTCGTGCTGATCATTGCGGGCGGCATGCTGTTCGGCACCGTACTGGGAGCCGTACTTTCATCCATTGGTGTACTTCTGGGCTCGGTCGTGCTCTACAGCGCCAGCCGCTTTGCGTTTGCTACGCCCAGCGGCGCCGCGCCGCCGGCACTGGTCGAGCGGCTGCGGCAGAGCTATCACGCACACCCCCTGAGCTATACGTTTTTCCTGCGCTTCGTTCCGCTGTTTCCGTTTGGCAGTGTCACCGTGGCATTGGCCTGGCTGCGCTGCCCATTCTGGCTGTTCCTGCTCGCAACCGGCATAGGCGGCAGCCTGACCACCAGTATGGAAAGCCTGATCGGCGCTGGGCTTGCCGACAACCTGGCCGAAAACGGCACGATTAGCAGCCACCTGCTCAGTGACCCCTGGTTCATCGTGCCCATGCTTGCCATGGCGTTGCTCGCCCTGCTGCCCGTCCTGCTCAACCACCGGCGCAGGCATTCCGGGCCGTAGTCGGGCTTGCCGCATCTTCAGGCAAAGCAGCACCGCTACCGTCGCCAGGGCACGCAGCAGTTGCGTTGTGAGCCCATTCGCGCATGGGCTATCCTGCGCGCCACTTTGCGTTCCAGTCGCTCTTTCCGAGGTTTGTCTTGAGCAATCCGCAGCCCGTCTTGGTCCAGAAATCGCTGTGGAGTGCTGTTCTCCTCGCCCTGGTCATCGCCGCGCTCAACATCGCGCTCTGGGCGTATATCAATCGCCCAGCGCAGATTGCGAACTGGGAAGGCAAGATAGAAGGCTTCGCCTTCTCCGCATTCCAGCGTTACCAGAGCCCGTTACGCGACAACTACCCCAGCGAGGACGAACTCGCCTCGGATCTGCGCATCATCGCCAAGCATGCCAAGCGCGTGCGCACCTATTCCTCGCTGGAAAGCGCCGCAATTCCACGTCTGGCGCGCGACCTCGGACTGGACGTGCTTGCGGGCGCCTGGCTGGACCGGCGCATGGAGCACAACGAAATCGAGCTTGAGGCCGTGATCAGCGCGGCACGGCGCTGGCCGAACATCGATCGCGTGATGGTCGGCAATGAAACCATGCTGCGCAATGATCTGACGATAGATCAGATGATCGACTATCTCGATCGCGCCCGTGCGCAGATCCGCCAGCCTGTGTCCACGGCGGAACCCATCCACATCTGGCTTAAGTACCCCGAACTCGTCGAGCACGTCGACTTCATCACGCTGCATCTGCTGCCGTACTGGGAAGGCGTGCCGCGCAAGGACGCGATCGGCTTCGCCCTCGGCAACTACAACGAGCTGCGCCGCCTGTATCCGCACAAGAAGATCGTCATCGGCGAAATCGGCTGGCCCAGCTACGGCGACCGCAAGAAGTTCGCCGATCCTACCCTTGCCGACGAAGCGCACTTTATTCGTGAGTGGCTCAACGTTGCGCGCGACCAGGGCCTGGACTACTACATCATGGAAGCGTTCGACCAGCCCTGGAAAGAGGAGACCGGTGGCCGCGCAGAGGCCTACTGGGGCGTATTTGGCGCCGACCGCAACCCCAAATTCTCCATGGTCGGCCCAGTCATCGAAGACCCGAACTGGCCATTCAAGGCTCTGGCAGCCTCAGGGCTGGCCCTGTTTCCGATGATCTGGTTCGCCTGGGCGTTCACCCGTTTCCGCGTCGCCGGACGCCTGTTCTTCCTGTGCCTGATTCAACTCTCCGCCGGTGTACTGGTCTGGTCCACGACCGTGCCTTACACCTTCTACCTCGACCCCATCGACTGGGCCATGCTCGGCGTGCTGATGCCGGCGCAGCTCGCGATCATTGGCATCCTGCTCATCAATGCGTTCGAGTTCACCGAAGTGATCTGGCGGCGCAGCTGGCTGCGCGGTTTCGGCCTGCTCACGCCCGCCGCGGACGAACGCCAGCCGTTTGTTTCCATCCATCTGGCCTGCTGCAACGAACCGCCGGAAATGGTGATACTCACGCTCGATTCGCTGGCCGCACTCGACTATGAGAACTTTGAAGTGCTGGTGCTGGACAACAACACCAAGAACGAAGAGGTCTGGAAGCCGGTCGAGGAGCACTGTGCAAAGCTGGGACCGAAGTTCCGCTTCTTCCATCTGAATCCGTGGCCCGGCTTCAAGGCCGGCGCGCTGAACTTCGGCCTTACCGAAACCGATCCGCGCGCCGAGGTCATCGCTGCAGTCGATGCGGACTACGCCGTACGCGCCGACTGGCTCAAGGCGTTGACGGGATATTTCCACAATCCCAAAGTGGCCGTCGTGCAATGCCCACAAGCCCATCGCGACTGGGAGCACAACGAATTCCGCCGCATGACCAACTGGGAATACGACGGCTTCTTCCGCATCGGCATGCACCATCGCAACGAGCGCAACGCCATCATCCAGCACGGCACCATGACCATGGTCCGGCGCGACGTGCTGGAGCGCACTGGCAACTGGTCGGAGTGGACCATCTGTGAGGATGCGGAACTCGGCCTGCGCCTGATGCAGGAAGGCCTGGAACTGGTCTACGTCGATGAAATCATGGGGCGTGGCCTGACCCCGGCGGACTTTACCGCCTACAAGTCGCAGCGCTACCGCTGGGCCTTTGGCGCGATGCAGATACTCAAGGGGCGCTGGAGCTGGCTTACGCGCAAGGGTCCGCTGAGCGCGGGACAACGCTTCCATTTCCTGACCGGCTGGTTCAGCTGGTTCGCCGACGCCCTG
The DNA here is from genome assembly GCA_016790075.1 of Rhodanobacteraceae bacterium. Lineage (GTDB taxonomy): Bacteria > Pseudomonadota > Gammaproteobacteria > Xanthomonadales > Rhodanobacteraceae > Tahibacter. The sequence continues at coordinate 78,138 of JAEUPP010000005.1, forward strand.
CATCTGGTGTTCACGCTGATGGCGCTGTTCTGGACCGCGCTGATGCTGTCTCTGCCGAAGTACTTCAATTTGCCGCTGCAGCTGTTCCTGGTGCCCATCATGGGCTTCTTCATCTCCAAGGCCGTCTTCGGCATCGCGCTATATCGCGTACGGGTGCCCTGTTCGTGGAAGGACACCATCATGGCCTCGATCGCGAGCATGGCGCTGAGCCACGCGATTGCACGCGGTATCTTCATGGGCCTGGTCAAGAAAAAAGGCGAATTCGTACGCACAGCCAAGAGCCGGCGCCTGTCCAAGCGCCCCAGCGCCTTCAGCTCGGTCAGAGAAGAACTGCTGATGTTCATTGCGCTGATCTGCGCCATCGTCGGCATGATGATTGCCTTCGGCTTCCAGTACACCGAAGGGGAGCTCTGGATGATCATTCTCGGCGCACAGGCAATCCCCTATGTTTCCGCGCTGATCGGCGCGTGGATCGCACACCGTGCGGGTGAAAAGGCCGGCTGAAGGAGTCCGCCCATGGCTCGCCGCTTCCTGCGCCTGTCAACTTCGCTGGCTTACGCCCGTGGCGGCTACAGCGTCGCCCTGTCGTTAGGCAGCGAGGGTGACAGCGTCAATGTATTGCTCGATACCGGCAGCAGCTCGCTGGCGGTAACCAAGGAACGCTACAAGCCGCAACGCGATTCGCTGCTCAGCCCAACGCCCTATGCGCAGCGCATCAACTACGGCAAAGGCCGTCTCGCCGGCCCGGTGCTGCGCACCCACGTCGGCGTCGGCGACCGGGATGAACGCCGCGGCGTCGATGCCGTCGCCCTGACGTATGTCGAGGGGGAAGTACCCTATTTCTTCCGCGATGCCGACGGCATCCTGGGTCTTGCCTACAGGCATCTCAATACTGCTTACGACCTGACCACCTTGCTGGAGGCCGACGGGCACAACCCAGCGCTGACCTGGCCATGGCCCTATGCCGAACTCGATGCAAGTGCACAAGCGGAGTTCTTCGAGCAACTGCGGCAGCAGCCGCGGCTTGCATTGCAGCCGCTGTTCAGCGCCCTGGAAGCCCACGATATCTTCGCCGACGTGTTCGCGCTGACCGTACGCCGCTCGGTCGCGCATGTGCTCGATGAAGACGCCAGCACGGAACAGCTTCACGGCAATCCGCTCAATCGCGGCACACTGGTGCTCGGCGGTGGCGAGGAATGCCAGGATCTCTACGACGGGGCGTTCGCCGACCTGCGTGTAGTCGATGACATTTACTACAACGTCAATCTGCTGTCGGTGCAGGTCGGCGACCAGGATCCCATTCCTGCCCCCAAGCTAGAGGAAAAGTACACCGCCGGCTCCGCCAGCAACGCCATCATCGACACGGGCAGCAGTTTCGTCATGCTCGAAGGCACGGTTTACGACGCCGTAATCGCAGCGTTTGGCGTGCATGACCCCCGCCTGCCGGAACTGGTCACGCAGTTCAACGATGCCTTCGCCAACAACCGGGGTTTGCCCAACAGCGCCATCCGTTTCGCCGACTGGCCAGTCCTGCGCCTGCGCTTTGAAGCCCCCGACGGCAGCGAAACCTGCCTGCGCTGCGATCCCAGCAACTACTGGCAACACAACGGTTTTTACGCCAGGCAGAGCGTATTCCTGTTGTTACGCCAGGTGCCTGGCTGGCCTAATCAAAGCGTACTTGGCTTGCCGTTGATGGCCGATTGCTACGTCGTGTTCGACCGTAGCAACGGCGAGCACGGCCGCGTACGTTTCGCCCGCGCGCAGACACAGGATTAAGCCAGGTCCGGCACCTGCGACGGTTAGTCCTGTTCGTTCGGGGCCAATCAGCGCTATCGTCGCTGACATGAACCTCATGCCGCGAACTCTCGTCTATGCCTGCCTTGCCTTGGCGGCTACAGCTGCACATGCCGAAGGTCTGATCATTTCCCCGCTCGACCTCGGCACCGGGCCAAACACCGCCCAGCCTTCGGTGGCGGTGGATCCAGGCCGAGGTTTCATCGCTACCTGGCAGCAGCGTGACGGCGCACGCACACGGCTCGACTTTGTCGAGATCAATCGCGACGGAAGTCTGGGGCGCCGCGGCACCATTGCGGACTCTGCCCGCAGCGGCAGCAACGGCGCCACCACACGCTGGTTCGTCAACTGGGCCGACTTCCCCAGCCTGGTCGTGCTCGACAACGGCGACTGGGTAGCGCACTGGCTGCAAAAAAATGGCGACAGCACTTATGCCTACGAAATCCGCCTGACTCGCTCTACTGATCGCGGACGCAGTTGGTCCTCATCGACAGTGCCGCACACGGACGGCACGCCGACCGAGCACGGCTTTGTCTCGATGGTAGCGGCTGGAGACGACCGGGTGCGCCTGGTCTGGCTGGATGGACGAGAGACTGCAGCGGCGGCCCCGGGCCAGGCGCCAGGGCACGACTCGCACGGCCGCATGACTTTGCGTAGCGCCGTGCTCGACCGCAGCCAGCGCCTGCACGAAGAAACCCAACTCGATGCCTCGACCTGCTCGTGCTGCCAGACCGATCTGGTCCGTGCAGGCCCCCGCACGCTGACGGCCTACCGCGATCACGGCACGGCAGATTTGCGCAATATTCACTGGCTCACGCTGGAACGCGGGCGCTGGAGCGCGGAACACGTGCTGCATGACGACGGCTGGCGCATTGCCGGCTGCCCGGTAAACGGGCCTGCGCTGGCCGCGGGCGACGCCGGCGTGCTGGCCGTCTGGGCCACGATGCACGGTGAACAAATGGTGGTACGCGCCGCGCAGGGTGACGGCACCCGGTTCAGCTCACCGGTCGACCTGGAGTCCAGTGCGACCACACTGGGGCGGGTCGATGCTGCCGCCTGGGGCCGTGACGGATTCCTCGCTACCTGGCTCGGTGCCGGCACAGCCGCGGATGCCACTGCGCTGCGCCTGGTCGAACTCGACGCCGGGCTTGGCCTGCGCTCAAGCCATAGTCTGGTAGAACTGCCGCCAGGCCGTGCAACCGGTGTACCGCGCATCGCGGCCGCAGATGGTATGGCCCTGGTGACCTGGGTCGAGGGCGTTGACGGGAAACCAACGGTACGTGCGGCGCTGATCAGGCCGAGCAGCAACAAGCAATAGACGATCCGCCCCTTGCCTGGCGCCAACGAGTGCCAGCGTCTGATTGCGCCGCAAGCTACGCCCCTCCAGGGCCTTGAGCCGCGCCAGGTCACTGGTGTTTGCGCGATGCATGGCCAGCGGCGTCGCAAGTCGCGAAAAACCCGCGGGTTCACTGCGATTGCACAATGTCATCCGCGTGCTGTCGGGTGATCAACCACCGGTTTCATCACGACGCAACAGGCCTTCTGCTTCACCCAATCGCCGCAGCCGCGACAATGCCTCGACCTGTATCTGACGCACCCGCTCACGCGTAAGACCCAGCTCGTCGGCAATTTCGGCAAGCGTCTGCGCCGCCTGTCCCGCCAGTCCATAGCGCCGCTCCACAACGAGGCGCTGCCGCGGCGTCAGCTTGGCAAGCCAGCCTGGCAGGCGCACATCGGCGAACTCGATCAGCTCGTGACTACTGCCTCCTGCTCCTGCATCGTCGGCGGCAAGCTGTTCAACGAGTGCGCGATGATCCGCGTCGGACATGGGCGCATCGAGCGAGCGGATTTCCTCCGTGGCGCAGAACAGCGCTGCAACATCGGCGACGGACTTGTTCAGCGCTGTTGCCAGCTCATCCTGGGTCGGCTGGCGATCGAGGGTCAGCAGCAGCTCACGCCGAGCGCGCAAGGCCTGGGCCAGTTCACGCAGTACATGCACCGGGACACGCACGGTACGGCCCTGCAGCATCAGTGCGCGCTGTACCGATTCACGCACCCACCAGGTCGCATAGGTCGAGAAACGCAGGCCGCGCGCAGGCTCGAACTTCGCAACGGCGCGGATCAGGCCGAGATTGCCCTCGGCGATCAGATCCAGCAGCGGCACGCCGCGGCCTACATAGCTGCGTGCGACCGATACGACCAGGCGCAGGTTCGCCTCGATCATCTGCCGGCGAGCCTCAGTGTCGCCAGCGACGACGCGTTCTGCCAACGCCCGCTCGCGTGCCGCATCAAGCAGCGGAATCAGTCCGATCTCGTTGAAATACGCGCCCGTCGAACTGCGCGCCTCGTCGTCCTGCGGCGGCTCGACAGCGTCGAGCAATGCCAGCATGTCGTCGGCGTCCAGTGGAGGATCTTCGCGCGCGGTCGAACTCATTGCGCCAGCATACTCCGAGCCGCGGCGCTTGGCCGCGCGGGTAGCCGGCCGAAGCAGCCGCCGCGTCGGCGCGCCCGGCCCACACGGCGGAAACACCCTACTGCAAAACCGCTGCTGCACACGTCAGCGCGCCGGCAAATACTCAAGCGGGTTTACCGGCTTTCCATTGCGACGTATTTCAAAATGCAACATTTCCCTATTGGACCCTCCCATCTCGGCAATGACCTGGCCAGCCTTGACCGTATCGCCCTCCTTGACCAGGCGTTTGCGGTTATGTCCGTAGGCCGAGAGGAAGGAGGCCGAATGCTTGACGATGACGAGCTCACCATAGCCAAGCAAACCGTTGCCGCTGTAAACCACGGTGCCGTCGGCAGCAGCGGCGACATTCGCTCCGGCGGCACCGGCAATGTCGACGCCCTGTCGCGTCTGGTCACCTGCAACAAAGGTGCCGACGACCTTGCCGCCAGCAGGCCAGCGCCAGCTGACCCCGCCGCTGCTGAGCGTCGCTGCGGCCGTAGTGTTGGTGGCCGCTGCCGGCGTGTTGGTGGCCGCTGCCGGCGTGTTCGCGGCCGACGCCGAAGCAGCCCCCTTGGGCGGTGGCGAGACAGCAGGCGCTGCCGGCGGTAACGGCGGAGTGGCCGTGCTTGCCGGTGCGGGAGCAACGGCGGTCGAACCTGCTGCGGACTTGCCCGGCGCTGGCGAAGCGCTGGCGATACGTTCGTTGCCCGCTGCGGCCGTGCTGCCGGATCCACGGACATCAGCCGGGGTACTGGGCGGCGTAGCCGTTGCTGGCTTGCGTGGCGGCTCATCCGGCAGCGCGGTGACCTGGGCCGCACTAGCCGCAGGTGCTGCCGCCACCGCCACCGCTTCGCTGCTCGCCGGATCGGCCAGTTTGAGCTCCTGCCCGGCGTAGATGCGAAAAGGCGCATCAATGCGATTGATGCGTGCCAGCTCACGGTAGTCCAGGCCGTTTTTGAATGCGATCGAGTACAACGTGTCACCGGCGACCACCTTGTGCGTGGCTGCGGCTGCCGTCGGGCGCGGGGAACGGGGCGTTACAGTGGCAGGCCCAGGCCCGTCATCAAGCGCAATGTCCTCTACTGGTGCCGGTGGCGTGCTCGCACAGGCATTCAGCAACAATGCCAGCACCATGCTGGCTGCAAGCTTGGCCGTCGTAGCCGTCTTGGGCTTGGAATGCATCACCAGGTCATCCTCAGTGCCGCAGCTGGAACCAGACGACAACGCCGACCAGCAGCGCGACGACGATCCAGCCCAGCCATTCCACGTACCGGTGCAACAAGGCCTCGGCCTTGGGGCCACCCAGCCGGATCACGCCGGTGACCGCGTAAACGCGCTTGCCGCGTCCAACGATCATGCCTGGAATGAAGGCGATCATTGGTACGCCGACTATGCCCGAAGCCCAGGTGAAGATTTTCAGCGGAACCGGAATGAACCCGGCGAGCACGAGCATGACGAAGGCGCTCCAGGCATTGCCGGCAACTTCGCTGCGCAGGGTTCCGACCATGGCGTCGATCTTGGGCAGCCAGCCAAGCATTCCGAACAATGGGCGCAGCGCCTCGAACGCAAAATACCCGAGTGCGTAGGCGACAACAGCGCCGACCAGCGAACAGACCAGGCTGACCGTCGCATAGCGAAACCAATGGCTGGGCCGGGCCAACGTCATGGGCGCGAGCATGACTTCGGGCATGACCGGAAAGATGATGGCCTCGATGAAACTGAGCCCGGCGAGCATCCGCTCGGCCTGAGGATGCGCAGCCCAGACCAGTGCTTTTTCGTACAGCGGTTTGAACAGTCTCATAAAATGTTCCGTCCCTGGGAAATGCCGGCGGTGCAACGCGCTGTCAAAGTACACCGCCCAGCAGCGGCACGAAGCTGACCTTGCACAGCACTTCACGGATGCGATGATCGCCATCACGGCGCACGCGGATAAGTTCCTGACGTCCTGTGGGGCCAACCGGCGCGACCAGCACACCGTCAGGAGCAAGCTGGTCGATCAAGGCAGTTTCGAGCTCTGCACCTGCCGCCGTGAGCACGATCGCATCAAACGGCGCTTCCTCGGGCCAGCCCAGGCGTCCATCGTCATGCTTGGAGCGCAGATTCGAGATACCCAGCTTGCGGAAACGCCGGCGCGCATTGCGTAACAGCTCTTCGATGCGCTCGACGGTATAGACCTGGCCCACCAATCCGGCGAGCACAGCCGCCTGATAGCCCGAGCCCGTACCTACCTCAAGTACACGCAGCGGCCGGCCGAACTCCAGCAGCGCTTCGCTCATGCGCGCAACGACCCAGGGCTGGGAGATGGTCTGCCCCTGACCTATGGGCAGCGCCGTGTCCTCGTAGGCGCGAGTGGCCAGCGCTTCCTCCACAAATAGATGGCGCGGCAATTCACGCATGACATCCAGCACGCGCCGGTCACGGATGCCGTCGGCCTGCAGCCGTTCGATGAGGCGGTCGCGCGCGCGCTGCGAGGTCATGCCCAGACCGCGTGCTTCGGGCGTCAGGCGCGAATAGGCACTCATGCGCCGGCGCGATCCGGTCGCGGCAAGCTGCCGACCCAGCCGGCGACTTTTTCCAGCGCCTGGTAGCGTGTGAGATCGACCTGGATGGGCGTGATCGAAATCGAACCTTCGCGCACGGCATGGAAGTCGGTACCGGGGCCGTCGTCCTCGGCCTCACCCGCAGGACCTATCCAGTAAATGGGGCGGCCACGCGGGTCACGTTCGCGTATGCAGGGGGCGGAACGATGCCGTCGGCCCAACCGCGTCACGGCGAAACCGCGGATCTCGTTCCAGGGCCGGTCGGGCACGTTCACATTGAGTATGGTGTCCGCGGGCAATGGATCTACGAGCAGGCGCTGCATCAGCACCAGCGCAGCCTGGGCCGCAGTCTCGTAGTGCTCGGCCTGATGGTTGTGGCAGACCAGAGACACGGCGATAGCCGGCAACCCCAGGAAGCGGCCCTCCATGGCAGCCGACACCGTGCCCGAATAAATCACGTCGTCACCAAGGTTGGGGGCGTTGTTGATGCCGGAAACGACGATATCCGGCTGAAAGTCGAGCAGCCCCGCCAGTGCAAGATGGACACAATCAGTCGGCGTGCCAGCCACGCGATAACGGCCATCGTCCATGCGACTGACACGGATGGGCTGGTCCAGGGTGAGGGAATTGCTGGCGCCGGAGCGATCACGATCGGGAGCAACGACAGTGACGCTACCGACGACGGAAAGACGTTCAGCCAGTACGCGTATGCCCGGCGCGTCGACGCCGTCATCGTTGGATACCAGAACTCGCATGCCGTAGGTCCGCGGAAACAGGCCGAAAGTTTAGCGGATTCGCTGCACTCCCACCTGCCAATGACGTAAGGTGGCCGCGCCCAGCCCCGCGGCCCCGAAAGAAGCCTGTCGCTATGCGCAAACCCCCTCGCCCATCGCCTGCGGTCAGTGACGCCGACCGGGCGCTGTTTGAGGAAGCCATAGGCCCGGTACGGCGCCATGTGGCCGCCGAACCGCTACACGAAGCGCCGCGCCCTGCCCCGGAGCCACGCCAATTCGAGCTGGATGAAGCACGTGTGCTCGACGAACTGATGACGATGCGGATTGACCCGGCGGAGATGGAAGTCGGGGAAGAACTGAGCTATCTGCGCGAGGGCTATCGCCCCGACGTACTCAAGCGACTCAAACGCGGCAGCTACAGCGTGCAGGACGAAATCGACCTGCATCAGATGACGGCCGACGTGGCGCGCGCGGCGATCAGCGGGTTTCTTGCCGAGGCGCATCAACGCGGCCTGCACTGCGTCAAGCTGATCCACGGCAAGGGCTTGCGCTCGCGCGCTGCCGGTCCCGTGATAAAGCGGTTGGTGGACAGGATGTTGCGTCAACGCGACGATGTGGTCGCGTTTGCGTCGGCCCGCGCCGAGCAAGGCGGCACGGGAGCTGCGCTGGTACTGCTGCGGCTACGCAAATAAGGGCACGCGCTGCGCCAGACGCTGCCGCCTCGCGGCAGCGTCTGGCCAATCAATCCTTCGCGCCGCTTTCCTGGCGTCCCTTGTGTGGCAGGTTGACCCAGGTAACGCTGTAGCCGCGATCATTGGCCCACTTGTTGACCGAGACGATCTTTTCCTGATCGACCTGGTAGTCATAGCTGGTTTTCTTGCTACCACCGCTGCTGGCGCAGCCAGCCAGGGCCAAGCTGGAAACAGCTGCGCAACAAAGAAGGATCTTGCTCATGACGGTCTCCTCGGACTAAGGGTCGCACGCCGGATTCGGCGCCGGGTGAAACCCAGTATAGGAAGCGTCTGCGGGCACGGAAGCGGGCTGCGCTCAACTCGCGATTTCCGCTACAGCGGCCGCGGCTGGCGGCTATTCTTGCACCGGATGGTCCGTGCCGGCGAGGTCAAAAACGGCCAGCTCGCGCAACAGCGTAGTCGCATAACAGCCGGCGGGCAACGCGAACGAAACCACGAGTGTGTCGCCGTCCCAGGCAAAGCCCAGCTCCTGGACACGCAGGCGCAGGCTGCGCCGTTCCTGGTTTAGACCCGCCGCTTCGAGACCACGTGCCAGTGCGCTGTACATGTCCGCAGCCGCAACTTCAAGCTCGGCCGCCACGCCGGTCGAACGCAGCGAGCCGCAGCCCCAGAGCGGACCCGTCGCGTGCACATCGCCGATCGCCAGCCGGGACTCCAGCTCAGCCGTAATCACCTCGGGTCCGAAAATGCTGTGGCTGCCGTCCAGCATCCAGACATCGCCTGCCATGGCCTGGTCCCAGTCGCCACGTTGCACGCGCGTAGCGAGCACAGCGTTGAAGATCTGAGCGCGTGCCGCCGACAGCAACAGGCTGCGCTCATGACGCGGCAGGCGGCGGCCATCGAACATGGCCTGGGCGCGCGCGGCGTTGCTACCGTCGCGGCCAAAGCGCTGCTCGCCGAAATAGTTCGGCACGCCGCGTACAGCGATCAGTTGCAACCGCGCTTCCGCAGCCGCCCGGTCACCCGCCACCTCGCGCAATACGATGCGGAAGCGATTGCGTTTGAGCGCCCCTCGCCTGAGCTTGCGCCCGTGACGCTGCGCATCGAGTACGCGGAAGTCATCACTCAGCAGCGTGTCCCAGGCAAGGTCGCGCTTGACCGGCAATGCGACGGAGTAGGTCTGCCGGGTCACCGCATGGCGATCCTTGAGTCCTGCATAGCTGACCGCCTCGGGCGCAACACCGGCGAAGCGCGCGATCTGCTTGGCCACCCATTCGGTGTTCGCAGCGCGTTTTTCCACCCTTACGAAAACATGCTCACCGCTTCCATCCGGCTCAAAGCCCAGATCTTCGTCGACGAAAAAGTCTTCGGGTTGCATCCGCAGCCGCGCCCGTAGCGGCGGTACGCCAAACGCATACGGCAGCAGGCTCACGCCGCCCCCGGGCTAGGCACTACCGGCACGAGCAAGGCAACCGCCAGCGCGGCAATGCCCTCGCCGCGGCCGGTGAAGCCCAGCCGCTCGCTGGTGGTCGCCTTGATACTGATCGAATCAACGGGGCAAGCCAGATCCGCAGCCAGCCGCTCACGCATCAGCGGCGCGTGTGGCCCCACCTTTGGTCGCTCGGCGATGACGGTCACATCGGCGTTACCCAGAGCATAGCCGCGCGCATGCAGCAACTCACGGCAATGGCGCAGGAACACACGGCTGTCGGCACCGCGCCAGCGCTCATCGCTGGGCGGAAAATGCTGGCCTATATCACCCAGCGCCAGCGCGCCGAGCAAGGCATCGCATAACGCATGGATCACGACATCACCGTCCGAATGCGCAACCACGCCCTGCGTATGCGGAATCGCGACCCCGCCCAGCACGACCTGATCACCCGGACCGAACGCATGCACGTCGAAACCTTGTCCAATTCGCATAGTCATCCGAAGTAGCGATTACATCGAGGCCGCGGCTCTGCTGCGACCTAGGTTCGTTGCAACAAGAACTCTGCCAGGGCCAGATCGGCCGGTGTAGTGACCTTGATATTGTCCTCGCTACCTTCCACCAGCAGCGGTGCACAACCCACACGCTCCATCGCCATGGCCTCGTCCGTGACGGCGATACCGTCGGCTACCGCCGCACCCAGTGCTGCCTCAAGCGCAGCGCGGGGAAACACCTGCGGCGTCAGCGCGCGCCAACGCGCCTCCCGTGCCTCGGTCGCCAGCACCCGACCATCACCACCCGCGCGCTTGAGTGTGTCGCGCAACGGCGCCGCCAGCAGGCCGCCACCGGCCGGTACCGCTTCAGCAATCAGGCGCGTGATATCAGCGGCACGCACACAGGGGCGCGCTGCATCGTGCACAAGTACTGCGTCCGCAGCAGCCACGGAAGCGGGCAACGCGCGCAATCCTGCCAGTACCGAATCGGCGCGTTCGGCTCCACCGGTCGCGCGCAGCAAAGGCTTGCCCAGCACTTCGATAAGGCCATGCACCCAGCTTGCATCGTCAGCGGCGACGACCAGCATTAGGCCGGCGATGCGCGGATGCACCGCAAGCCGCTCCAGTGTATGCAGCAACAGGGGCTTTCCACCCAGGCGCAGATACTGCTTGGGCACATTGCCACCGAAACGGCGGCCACGTCCGGCAGCCGGCACCACACACCAGAGTCCCTTCATGGCTGCCTGTTCATTTCTGCTGCGGTGGCGGCGGTGCACCCGGGTTCGCGGGCTCAACGACCTGATAGAAAGTTTCGCCGGGTTTGACCAGGCCGAGCTCCGAGCGTGCCCGCTCTTCAATCGCGTCGCGGCCTTCCTTGAGATCACGCACTTCCGCCTGCAGGGCGTCATTGCGCGCCTTGAGCGCTTCGTTCGCCTTGCGGGTTTCGGACACGGTCTGGCGCAAGCTCTCGACATCACGCACGCCGCCCGCACCTGTCCACAGCTTGATCTGCAGAGCGATCAGCAGCGCCAGCAGGATCAGGGCGGCGTAACGCAGCACGCTTTGCCTCAGCGGAACAGATGGGGCAGGTTCGGAAACGCCTGCCGCCCGGCATAGACCGCGGCGGAACCCAGCGCCTCCTCGATGCGCAACAACTGGTTGTACTTGGCGACGCGGTCGCTACGGCACAACGAACCGGTCTTGATCTGGGTCGCCGTCGTGGCAACCGAGATATCGGCAATCGTCGTGTCCTCAGTTTCACCGGAGCGGTGCGACACGACAGCGGAATAGCCGGCGGCATCGGCCATCGCAATCGCCTCCAGGGTTTCGGTCAAGGTACCGATCTGATTGACCTTGATCAGAATGGAGTTGGCGATTTTCCTGTCGATGCCCTGCTTGAAGATCGCGGTGTTCGTGACGAACAGATCGTCGCCGACCAGTTGTACCGACTGGCCTAGCTTGTCGGTCAGTATCTTCCAGCCATCCCAGTCGCCTTCGGCCATGCCGTCTTCGATCGTGATGATGGGATAACGCGCACACCAGCCCGCGAGAAAATCGGCGAACTGCTCCGAGGAAAGGCGCTTGCCTTCACCGTGCAGGTTGTACTTGCCGTTCTCGAAGAATTCCGAGCTCGCCACGTCCAGGCCGAGATACACATCCTCACCGGCCTTGTAGCCGGCCTTGGCAATGGCTTCGAGTATGGTTTCCACCGCTTCTTCATTGGATTTCAGATCCGGCGCGAAGCCTCCCTCATCGCCAACTGCGGTGGACAGGCCACGCCCCTTGAGCACCGACTTCAGCGCATGAAAGATCTCGGTGCCACAGCGCAGCGCTTCGGAGAAACTGGCGCAGCCCACCGGCAGCACCATGAATTCCTGCATGTCGACGTTGTTGTCCGCATGTGCGCCGCCGTTGACGATGTTCATCATCGGCACCGGCAGACGCGCGCTACGCGAGCCGGCGAGGTGCTTCCACAGCGGCAGGCCGCGCGCAGCGGCTACCGCATGCGCATTTGCCAGCGACACGCCGAGCAGCGCATTCGCGCCCAGGTGGTTCTTGTTGGGGGAACCGTCGAGTGTGATCAGCTTGCGATCCAGCGCAGTCTGGTCGGTCGCATCAAACCCGGCCAGCGCCGTGGCAATCGTCGTGTTCACATTCGCCACGGCCTTGGTCACGCCCTTGCCGAGATAACGCGTCTTGTCGCCGTCGCGCAGCTCTACCGCTTCCCGTGAGCCGGTCGAAGCACCCGAAGGCACTGCGGCCCGGCCGGTATGGCCGCTGGCCAGCGTGACTTCGGCTTCGAGCGTGGGATTGCCGCGGGAATCGAGGATTTCGCGCGCGTGGATCTTGGTGATGTTCATCAGGGCAAAGTTCCGTTGCGATAAGTAGGCGGGTTCAAGCGGGTAAGTCAGGCGGCCGTCTCGCGCGCAAGTGCACGTTTGGCGACCGCGTCGAGCTCAAGCAGCGTCTCAAGCAGCGCTTCCATCTTGCCCAGCGGCCACGCGTTGGGGCCGTCGCTGAGCGCCTGGTCCGGATCCGGATGGGTTTCGGCGAACAGGCCGGCAATACCGACCGCGACGGCCGCGCGCGCAAGCACCGGCACGAACTCGCGCTGGCCGCCCGACTTGCCGTCGGCACCGCCGGGCAATTGCACCGAATGCGTCGCGTCAAACACGACCGGGCAGCCGGTATCGCGCATGACCGACAGGCTGCGCATGTCCGAGACCAGGTTGTTGTAGCCAAAACTCGCGCCCCGTTCACAGACCAGGATCTGCCCGTTGCCGGTCGCCTTGGCCTTGGCCGCGACATGCTTCATTTCCCAGGGCGACAGGAACTGGCCCTTCTTGATGTTGACTGGCTTGCCGGCACGCGCGACGTTCTGGATGAAATCCGTCTGGCGGCAAAGAAATGCCGGCGTCTGCAGCACATCGACGACGCTGGCAACTTCTTGCATCGGCGTGTATTCGTGCACATCCGTCAGCACCGGCACGCCGAGCTGCTGCTTCACCTCGGCGAGCACCTTGAGCCCTGCCTCGATACCGGGGCCGCGGAAGCTCGTACCTGAGGTACGGTTGGCCTTGTCGAAGCTCGACTTGAAGATGAAGTTCAGACCCAGCCGCCGGCTGATTTCCCGGAGCTGTCCGGCCGTATCGATCTGCAGCTGCAGCGACTCGATGACGCAGGGGCCTGCAATCAGAAACAGGGGTTGGTCCAGCCCGACCTTGAAGCCGCAGAGTTCCATGCTCATGCGCCGGCCGCCTGGGCCAGACGCGGCGCCGTGCGTACGACCTTGTAGTCGCGCGCAGCCTGTACGAAGCCGATGAACAAGGGATGGCCCTCGCGCGGCGTCGAGGTGAATTCCGGATGGAACTGGCAGGCGAGGAACCACGGATGATTCGGCAGCTCGACCATTTCGACCAGCAGGTCGTCCATGGATTTGCCGGCGATGGTCAGGCCCAGGTCCTCGAACTGCTGGCGATAGAGATTGTTGAATTCATAACGGTGGCGGTGCCGCTCGCGCACCACGTCCTGGCCGTAGAGCTTGCGCGCCAGAGTGCCAGCCTTGAGGCGGCACTCCTGCGCGCCCAGGCGCATGGTGCCGCCCAGATCGGATTCCTCGCTGCGCTTTTCCAGATCACCCGCGGCGGTACGCCATTCCGTGATCAGCGCGATGACCGGATGGGTACAGTTCTTTTCGTTCTCGCTCGAATTCGCGCCTTCCAGCCCGGCAATGTTGCGGGCGAAGTCGACGACGGCTGCATGCATGCCGTAGCAGATGCCGAAATACGGCACGCCGTTCTCGCGCGCCCAGCGCGCCGCAGCAACCTTGCCTTCAAAGCCACGCTTGCCGAAGCCGCCCGGCACCAGCACCGCATCGCAGTCCTTGAGCGCCGAACCGCCTTCGGCCTCGATCTGCTCGGACTCCAGCCAGCGCAGGTTGACGCGGGTCGATTGCTTGATGCCACCGTGGCGCAAGGCCTCGCCCAGCGACTTGTACGCGTCCTTGTGCTCGACATATTTGCCGATGATCGCGATGGTGACTTCGTCCTTGGGATTCTCGACCGCGGCCACGACGCGGTCCCAGGCCGACAGGTCGGCAGGCCCAGCATCCAGGCGCAGGTGATCCATCACCAGCCGGTCCAGACCCTGGGAATGCAGCCACGAGGGCAACTGGTAGATCGTGTCGACGTCCATCGCGCTGAGCACGGCGCGCTCGGGAACATTGGTAAAAAGTGCAATCTTGCGCCGTTCGCTGTCCGGCAGCGGCTGCTCGCAGCGGCATAGCAGTACGTCAGGCTGAATGCCGATCGTGCGCAATTCCTTGACCGAATGCTGCGTCGGCTTGGTCTTGATCTCGCCGGCAGCCTTGATGTACGGAACCAGCGTCAGATGCATGAACAGGCACTTCTCGGGACCGTGCTCGATGCGAATCTGGCGGATCGCTTCCAGGAACGGCAGCGACTCGATGTCGCCGACCGTACCGCCTATCTCCACCAGCGCAACGTCGTAGCCGCGCGTGGCCTCGTAGATGCAGTGCTTGATTTCGTCGGTGATGTGCGGAATCACCTGCACGGTTGCGCCGAGATAGTCGCCGCGGCGTTCCTTGCGGATCACGGCCTCGTAGATCTTGCCGGTGGTGATGGAGTTGCGTCCGGTCAGACGCGTACGCACGAAGCGTTCGTAGTGGCCCAGATCGAGGTCGGTCTCGGCACCGTCGTCGGTAACATAGACCTCGCCGTGCTGGAACGGGCTCATGGTGCCCGGGTCCACATTGATGTAAGGATCAAGCTTCATCATCGTCACGCGCAGGCCACGCGCTTCGAGAATGGACGCAAGAGAGGCGGCGGCGATGCCCTTGCCTAGCGAGGACACCACACCACCGGTAACGAAGATCAGAGGGGTCATGAGCAGCGGGGATGGCTGGAAAACCCGATTTTACCGGCATCCAGCCCCGGCTGCGAGCCACAGGCACTTGGCTGCCGCCGCGATGCGTGCAGACGGCGCTTGTGCCGCCCGCCCCGGCTTGCTAGCGTGGCCGGCTGCATGGGCAACCCGCTGGTGGACGTTCTGCACACACCCAGACGCCGTCGCGCCGGTGCCCGGCTGACCCAACTCACAACACGACCAAAGTACTTGCGATGCGGACGCAGGATTGCTCCCGTAGCGCGTGCGGTATCCATAGCCCTGTTCCAGACCAGGATTCTCCAGAGACACCCCTTGCATGAGTATCTGTGAACGCCTGCGCGACCTGCGCGCCGCCATGCACACGCACGGGGTTGACGCCGTAGTTGTTCCGTCAGCCGACCCACACCTGTCCGAATACCTGCCCCTGCGCTGGGCCTCGCGCAGCTGGTTATCCGGCTTCTCGGGTTCCAGCGGCACCCTGATCGTTACTGCCGATTTCACCGGACTCTGGACCGATTCCCGCTATTTCGAGCAGGCCGAGCAGGAACTGGCCGGCACTGGCGTGCAGCTGATGCGGCTGCTACAGGCGCAGATGCCGGAACACCTGGACTGGCTTTGTGCGCACCTGGCCCGTGGCCAGACAGTCGCCATCGCCGCTGACGTGCTGGCACTGGCGCTGCAGGAACGCATGCAGGCGAGCCTGTCGGCCCACGGCATAGGGCTGCGCACCGACCTTGATCTGGTCGACGAGATCTGGGTCGACCGGCCGCCGCTGCCGGCCGAGCCGATCCGCGAGCACCGCGCCGACTACGTCAGCTCGACCCGTACGGAACGGCTGGCGCGTGTGCGCCAGGCCATGGCCGCAGCGGGCGCGACACATCATCTGGTGTCCGCACTGGACGATGTCGCCTGGATCACTAACCTGCGCGGCAACGACACGGCCTATAACCCGGTGTTCCTCGCCCACCTGCTGATCGGGCCCGACAACGCCATCCTGTTCGTGCCGCCGGGCAAGATCCCGGCGGAACTCGGCCGCCGCCTCGGCGCCGACGGCATCGTGCTGGCCGACTATGCGGCGGCGAAGACAGCACTGGCGACACTGGGTGCCGGCGATCGCGTGCTGCTTGATCCGCGCCGCGTCGTCCATGCCCTGGCTTGCGCCATCGCCGACGACGTCGCCATCGTGGCGCAGCTCAATCCCAGCCAGCGCTTCAAGGCAACCAAGACAGCCGACGAACTGCGCCGCGTGCGCGACACCATGCGCCACGATGGCGTCGCCCTGGTGCGTTTTCTGATCTGGCTGGAGTCCGCGCTGGCCACGCGCACCTTGACCGAGCTCGATGTCGCCGCCGAGCTGCGGCGCCAACGCGAGGCCCAGCCCGATTTCGTCAGCGAAAGTTTTGCGACGATCGCCGGCTATATGGCCAACGGCGCGTTGCCGCATTACCGCGCAACAGCGCAGCGGCATGCGACGCTGGCCCGCGCAGGGCTGCTGCTGATCGACTCGGGCGGCCAGTACGAAGGCGGCACCACCGACATCACGCGCACGATTGCACTGGGCCCGCTCAGCCAGGAGCAATGCCGCGACTACACGCTGGTGCTCAAGGGGCTGATCGCACTATCCCGCGCCCGTTTTCCGCGCGGAACCACGGGCCAGCAGCTCGACGCACTCGCGCGGGCACCAATCTGGGCCGAAGGCATCAACTACGGCCACGGCACCGGCCACGGCGTCGGTTACTTCCTCAACGTACACGAAGGTCCGCAGGCGATCCGCCCGCCCGCTGCCGCGGATCATGCCGAGCCTCTGGTGCCCGGCATGATCACTTCGAACGAACCCGGCATCTATCGGCCAGGCCGCCATGGGGTACGTATCGAGAACCTCGTCGCCACCGTGCCGGCCGGCGAAAGTGAATTCGGTGAATTCCTTGCATTCGATACATTGACACTTTGCCCCATCGACCAGCGCCCCATCCTCAGCGAGCTATTGACCGAAGGCGAACGCGACTGGCTGGACTGGTATCACGCGCAGGTCGAAGCCGAACTTTCGCCACTGCTCGATACGGACGAACAGCTCTGGCTCGCGGCGCGCTGCGCGGAGCTGGGCGCATGAGAACCGCACTGTGAAGGCCGGCCGTCCGCGCGTTCTCGTCGTCGCCGGCACGCGCCCGGAATGCCTCAAGCTCGCCAGTGTCGTGCGCGCACTGCGCGCCCAGACCACCCTGCACACCCAGCTGCTCAACAGCGGCCAGCACCAGGCCATGGTCGAGCGTACATTCAGCCAGCTTGGTCTGCGCTGCGATCTGAATGCCTGTCAGATTGCAGCGATGTCGCT
Source organism: Rhodanobacteraceae bacterium (assembly GCA_016790075.1). GTDB lineage: Bacteria > Pseudomonadota > Gammaproteobacteria > Xanthomonadales > Rhodanobacteraceae > Tahibacter. The sequence goes on from JAEUPP010000005.1 coordinate 95,510, forward strand.
GTCACATGCGCTGTCGACCCTGCGCGAACAGATCCGCCGTGTCGCCCAGGAACAGGACAGCGCCCTCGTGGTCAGCCAGGGCGATACCTCAACGGCTTATGCCGCTGCGCTCGCCGCACGTGATCTCGGCCTGCCGTTGGCCCATGTCGAAGCCGGTCTGCGCACGAATCACCCCTACCGGCCTTTTCCCGAGGAGCTGTTCCGGCGCCGCATCGCCCCGATGGCGCAGCTGCATTTCGCACCCACGCTACAGGCTGCTGCCAATCTGCGCAGCGAGAACATCGCGCCCGAGCGCATTCACCGGGTCGGCAACAGCGTGATTGACCTATTGCGCGAGCAAGTCGAAGACACGCGCCCACTCGCGCTGCCGTTCCTGCCCGACACATCACGCCTGGTTGCGCTGACCCTGCACCGACGCGAGAACTACGGCCGCGGTCTCGATCTGGTCTGTGCTGCCGTGCTCGAACTGCTCGCTCAACATGGCGATATGGGCGTGGTCTGCCCGGTACACCCCAATCCCACGGTCGGTCACCGCATACGCCGCCATCTTTCCGGCCATGCACGCATCGCACTGGTCGATCCGCTGGACTACCGGCCATTCATTGCGGTGCTCGCCCAGGCCTGTCTGGCCATCACCGACTCCGGCGGTATCCAGGAAGAAGCACCTTATCTCGGCACACCGGTACTCGTGGTGCGCGAGAACACCGAACGCCCGGAAAGCGTGGCCCTGGGTACTGCGACCCTGGTGCCACCGCGCACCGAGCGCATCGTCGCCGAGGCCAACCGGCTGCTGTCGGCTGCCACGCCACCGCGTCTGGCCTTCACTCCGGAGGCCGCCTATGGGGACGGCCGCAGTGGTGAGCGCATTGCGCGGGTGATTGCGGACTTTCTCACCTAGGAACCTGCGACGGCGCTGCGCGCTGCCGCGTCCGCCGACTACCATTCACCGACACTCCACAGGGAAGTTGCATGACTCGCCAAGCACTGATCGAACGCTGCGACGACACAGCAGCGCGCCTGCGTGGCTGGCTGCTCGGCGGCAGCGTGCAATGCGCCCACGGCGCCCATACGGGCGGTGTGTTCGGCGCCTTCGACGCCAACGGTACGGCCAGCTATGTCTACCCCGAAATTACCGGCTATTACCTGCACTGGCTGGCCGAAATCACGCTCGATGGCCAGGCTGGCACTCCGGCGGCAACGGCCGCAACGGCGGCCACGGACTGGGCCAACCGTGTACTTGCGGACGACGCCGTACCGGTTACGCGCGCCTATGTCGACAGCAGCAAGACCGACGACTGGCGCAATCAGGCCGTGTTCTTTTTCGATCTTGCGATGCTGCTGCGCGGCCTCTGCGCCGCGCGCGAAGCCGGCCTCGTTGTTTCGGCGGCGCCCGCCATCACACGCCTCGTCGACGAACTCGCCCGGTTTGTGGACGCGGGCAAGATCGTGGCGGCACGGTGCGAACCCGGCGCTGTATTGCCGCCACGCTGGTCCACGCAGGGGGGGCCCTTCGAGGTCAAGGCCAGTTCGCGGGTGGAACTCGCCGCGCGCCATCTGCCCCTGCCCAAGGAGCTGGCGGCAGCCTGCCGCCAGCTCGCGCAGGGTTACCGAAACGAGATCGCCGGCCTGAAGCTGGCCATGCTGCACCCGACCCTGTATTTCGCCGAAGGCATGCTGGTGGCCGAACCCGATTGCGGCCGCGCCATCGCGACACTGGCGCGGCGTTGCCTCGCACTCAGTGATGCTGAGGGCAATCTGCCCGAAGCCGAAGACTCCAGCGTGCCGCGCAGCGACATACTGGCCCAGACCCTGCGCGTGCTGCTGCTGTGCGCTGACTCCGAAGGCGCCGAGGTCGAGCGCGTCGTCGCTGCACTCTGCTCCCGGGTCGATGCAGCCGGGCGCCTGCCCTTCCGCGTCGACCTGCCCGCGCCGCAGCCCAATGTCTGGTGCGCGATGTTTGCCGAGCAGGCGCTGCGCTGGTACTCGCGCGCGCAGCGCGGCGAGGCACTACCGGCAGCGGAATGGTTGGTCTGACATGGCCGCCGTAAACCGGCTGCGGGTTCACGCCGTCAGCGCGCTGCGCCTGCTGCCACACCTGCCGCTGATCGCGGCTATGCTTGCCGCCGATCTGCTGGCGCGCCTGCGCCCAGGTCCGGTACGCATCGCACGTGGCGTCTACGGACGCGGTATCAGCGTCGTAATCCCGGAACGCGGTACGCCGGACCTGCTCGCCGAGACACTCACCGCCCTCCAGGCCGCCCTGGAGCGCACTGACGAGCCCAGCCAGGTCGTCATCGTTGTCAACGGCGCGGCTCCCACCGACTACACGGCGCTGCGCGCGCGCTGGCCGGGCTACGACTGGCAGTTCCATGCCCAGGCTTTGGGCTACAACGGCGCTGTCCAGGCCGGCCTCGCAGTCGCACGCCATGACTGGAGCTACCTGCTCAACAGTGACATGCGCCTGGACGCCGACGCGCTCGCCCACCTGCTGCCCTACCGCAGCGAGCACGTGTTCGCGATCACCTCGCAGATCTTTTTTTCCGATACGACGCGGCGGCGTGAAGAGACCGGCTGGTCCGACTTCCACGAAAACCCCAACTTCGCTGAAGTCTACGAGCGCGATCCGGGCAACCTGCAACTGGCACGCGGAAACCTCTATCCCGGCGGCGGCAGTTCCCTGTGCCGCACGGCGGAGCTGCGCCGTTACGTCGCCGACTCGATCGACTACAACCCGTTTTACTGGGAAGACGCCGATTGGGGCATACGCGCCTGGAGCGAAGGCTGGGAGCTCGTCTTCTGTCCGGCTTCGCATGCCTACCATCACCATCGCGGCACGGTGCGGCGGTACTACGACGCGGGCGAAGTGGCCCGAATCATCGCGCGCAACGAACTGCTGTTCGATCTGCGCCATCGCTGGACGCGGCGCCATCCCCTGCGCACCTTGCAGCGCATGGCGCACTTCGATGCGAAGTCGCGCCGCGAGCTGCGCGGCATAGGCCTCGCCACGCGTGTCTTCCGCTGCCGCTGCGCTACGCAGCGCGCACGCCACAACGGCCTGCGTTTCGACCGCATCACGCAGGACCGCTGGTACCTGCCCCGGCGCGGCAACACGAGGCCGCGCCCGCGCGTACTGCTGGCATCCCCGTTTGCGCTATTCCCGCCAGCCCATGGCGGCGCGCGGCGCATAGCCGAGCTTGTCACCCGACTGTCGGCGAACGTCGATTTCTTCCTGCTGGGCGACGAAGCCTCGTTGTACGGCGCCGCCAGCGAGCCCTGGCTGCAGCATCTGTGCGGCGCACAGGTCGTGGAAGGTCGCGGCGACCGGCCTGGCGAAGCACCGCTGAGCGTGCCCCAGCGCCTGACGCGCCACGCCTGGCCCGGCCTGCAGGCGGCATTGAACGCCGCAATCGCACGCTTTCGCCCGGATATCGTGCAGGTCGAGTTCATGGAACTGGCAGAACTCGCGCCGGAACGCCGCCCGGGACACGGCGCCTCCGGGCCACGCTGGCTGCTGTGTCTGCATGATGTCTATCTCGATGCCAGCGACCCGGCCAGCGACGCGCGACAACGGGCTGCGATGGCACGCTATGACGCGCTGGTCGCCTGTTCCAGCGAAGACGCTGCCCTGCTCGCCCCCCAAGCTGCGCATCTGATCGGCAACGGGGCGGTTGATCGCCGCACCAGCTATCAGCCATCGCCAGACCAACTGCTGCTGTTCATGGGCCCCTTCCGCTACGCCCAGAACCTGCACGGCATCCTGGCGTTCATCGATTCCGCCTGGCCTGTCCTGCGCGCGGAGTTTCCGCAGCTGCGCCTGCGCATACTGGGCGGCGCTGAATCCGCCACGATAGCCGAGCACGATGCGCGCCTGCGCCAACCCGGCATAGAGCTGATATCAGCCTTCGTCGATCCGGCACCGCATCTGGCCGAGTGCAGCCTCAGCATCAATCCCCAGCTCGATATCCGTGGCTCATCCATCAAGCTCATCGAATCACTGCTGGCCGGGCGTATCTGCGCCACGACGGCCGACGGCGCTCGCGGCTTCGGCGACGTGGGATTGCAGGGCCTGGTCAGCAGCAACGACATCGCCGGCCTGGCCGCCCGCATTGCCCCGCTGCTGCGCGATCCAGCGCTACGCCATGGCCTGGAGCGCGCCGACCTGGCCACACTCGACGCCTTCACCTGGGATGCGATGGCTGAGCTGCAGCTCGGGCTGTATCGCTCGCTATGCACGGAGAACTCCCCATGACCTGGTCCTACGACGCCATCGCCGAGGTCTATGCCACCGACATGGGCCAGAGCATGGCCTTCGACGACATAGGCTGGTACCGCGGCTTTTGCGCGCAGCAGCGCGGCGCCGTGCTGGAGCTGGGCTGCGGCACTGGCCGCATCCTGCTCGAACTGCTCGCCGCCGGCCTCGATGTCAGCGGCGCCGATCGCTCACTGCCCATGCTCCGGCGCCTGCGTGCGGATGCCGCTGCGCGGGGACTGGACGCGCGCGTGCTGCAGACCGACCTGCATGCACTCGCGCTGCGCGGCCGTTTCGCGACCATACTGCTGCCCTATTCCCTGATCACCTATCTGACCGACGTCCACGTTGCCGCTGAAATACTCGCTGGACTGCAGCCCCTGCTGGTCGCGCAGGGCTGTGTGGTGCTGGATGCCTTCGTACCGCAGCCGGTCGAGAGCTTCAGCGATTTTCGCCTTGACTATCGCCGCCCCCATGGCGACGGCCTGCTTGAGCGGCACAAGCGCATTACCGCCAACACCGACGGCACCAACCGTATCCAACGCTGGTACCGCGTGCTGGGCGGCGATTCGCAGCTGCGTGAGGAGTTCCGGACCGACGAAACCATACGTCCCTACGCCCGCACGCAGTTGCTGGCGCTGGCCGCCGAGGCAGGCTACCGCGTGGAGCGCGAAGTGCACGACTACAGCGACGCCGCGGCGGGCGCCCCAACCAGGTTCCTCACCCTGGTATTGCGCCGCTGACACCCTGCTGCCGAAGTCGCGCCGACGGCGGCTTGCTTGCAGCCGTCGTTGCGGCCACCATGACGGGCTTTCGTTTACCGCGTGACCCTCATGAGCAGTCGCTACAACGCCGCCGATATCGAAGTGCTGTCCGGGCTGGACCCGGTCAAGCGCCGCCCGGGCATGTATACCGATACGTCGCGCCCTAACCATCTGGCGCAGGAAGTCATCGACAACTCGGTGGACGAGGCCCTGGCCGGCCACGCCCGCAGCATCGAGGTCACGGTGCATACCGACGGTTCGGTCAGCGTCAGCGACGATGGCCGCGGCATGCCGGTCGACATCCACCCGGAGGAAGGCATTCCGGGCGTGGAGCTGATCCTTACCCGGCTACATGCCGGCGGCAAGTTCTCGAACAAGAACTACCAGTTCTCCGGCGGCCTGCACGGCGTGGGTGTCTCCGTTGTCAACGCGTTGTCGACGCGTGTGGAAGTGACCATACGGCGCGAAGGCCAGATCCACCGCATGGAGTTTCGCCACGGCGACCGCTCCAGCCCGCTCGAAGTGATCGGCAGCGTGCCCAAACGACAGACCGGCACCAGCGTGCGGTTCTGGCCTGATCCGAAATACTTCGACACACCCAAGATCCTGCTGTCCAAGCTCAAGCACGTGCTGCAGGCCAAGGCCGTGCTTTGCTCCGGGCTTACCGTCAAGCTCAACGACGAAGCCAGTGGAGAAAAGGACACGTGGTACTACGAGGACGGGCTGCAGGACTATCTGCGTTCGATGCTGGGCCAGAACGAGTTCCTGCCGGCCGAGCTGTATGTGCACGAACTCAAGCGTGATACCGAGGCCGTCGAGTTCGCCCTGGCCTGGGTACCCGAAGGCGAGCTGGTGCAGGAGTCCTATGTCAACCTGATCCCCACTGCCCAGGGCGGCACGCATTGCAACGGCCTGCGCACCGGGCTGACCGAAGCCCTGCGTGAGTTCTGCGATATCCGCAACCTGCTGCCACGTGGCGTGAAATTGGCACCGGAAGACGTATGGGACCGGCTCTCGTTCGTGCTTTCGCTGAAGATGCAGGACGCGCAATTCTCAGGCCAGACCAAGGAAAGGCTGTCTTCACGCAACGCCGCCGGGTTTGTCGAGGGCGTGGCACACGACGGCTTTGCGCTGTACCTGAATCAGCACGTGCAGATCGGCGAACGCATTGCCCAGCTCGCGATCGAGCGCGCTGCCGCGCGGCTCAAGGCCGAAAAGCAGATCGTGCGCAAGAAAATCACCCAGGGTCCGGCACTGCCGGGCAAGCTGGCCGATTGCGCCTCCAGCGACCTCTCGCGCACCGAGCTGTTCCTCGTCGAAGGCGACTCGGCCGGCGGCTCGGCCAAGCAGGCGCGCGACAAGGATTTCCAGGCCATCCTGCCGTTACGCGGCAAGATCCTGAACACCTGGGAAGTTGAATCCGGTTCGGTACTGGCCTCGCAGGAAGTCCACGACCTTGCCGTGGCGATTGGCTGCGATCCCGGCGTCGACAAGATAGACGGCCTGCGCTATGGCAAGGTCATCGTACTGGCCGACGCCGATTCCGACGGCCTGCATATCGCCACGTTGCTCTGCGCCCTGTTTCTGCGCCATTTCCCCTCCCTGGTGCGCGAAGGCCATGTCTTCGTCGCCATGCCGCCCCTGTTTCGCGTCGACGTGGGCAAGCAGGTGTTCTACTGCCTGGACGAAAACGAAAAGCGCACCCTGCTGGAACGCATCGAACGCGAGAAGATCAAGGGCCAGGTCTCGGTCACCCGCTTCAAGGGTCTGGGCGAGATGAACCCATCGCAGCTGCGCGAGTCCGCCGTGCATCCGGACACACGCCGTCTGGTCCAGCTCACTGTGGAAACGGACGATGGAACGAGCAAGGTCATGGACATGCTGCTGTCGAAGAAGCGCGCTTCAGACCGCAAGAGCTGGCTCGAGGAAAAGGGCGACCTGGCCTCGCTGGAAGTCTGAGCGCGGCGATCAGAGATCGGACGCGAGGATTTGAGAAAAGCACGCTGCGCAGCCCGCGCCGGCCGGACGCGGAGCTCTCGACAGCCGTCAAAGCCGATCGCGGCCTAGCAGCCCGGCGCAGGCCTAACGCTGCTTTTCATCCTCGTTCCTGGCGTCGTCCTGCTGCTGCGGCGGCTGTTGCTGCGGCTGCTGTTGCTGCTGCTGGACTTCTTCCTGCTTCTTGTTCTGGTCCTGCTGCGTCGGTGTCGGAGCACGCCGCCCCATACCGGTTTGAGCCTGCGCCGCCAAGGGCAGCGCGACACCAGCGAACAATACAAAGGCAAGGGCGAGTGCGGTACGCATGATGTAGTCCACCGAAATACAGAAGAGCCCGGATCTGCGGGCGGTCAGCTTTCGAGCGCGGCCTCAAGCAGCTGCCGTATCACGGCGGCTGTCGGCTCGGCGCGCTGCGGAAGATATGAAAAATCATCCTCGTCCATGTAGTTGAGCTGCGCGAGTTCGAGTTGAATCGCTTCGACGCGGTCGGCCGGACTGCCGTAATGGCGCGTGATGTAGCCGCCCTTGAAGCGTCCGTTGATGGCATAACTGTAGCGCGACTGGGCCGACAGTACAGCCGCCAGCCGCGCCTGCAGCGCCGGGCTACAACTCGTGCCACCTGCAGTACCGAGATTGAAGTCGGGCAAGCGACCGTCAAACAGAAACGGCACGACGCTACGAATCGAATGGCCTTCCCACAGCACGACGCGGCCGTGTTCGGCACGCAGCCGTGCCAGCTCCTGCTGCAGCGCCGCGTGGTAAGGCCTCCAGTAGCTGTCCACACGCGCGGCGATCTCCTCTGGTCCGGGCTGCTTCCCCGGCAGATACACCGGCTCACCACTGAATTGCACGATGGGGCAGAGGCCTGTCGTGTTCTGGCCCGGATACAAGGACACATCATCCGGCGGCCGGTTCAGATCGACCACATAGCGCGAGAAACGCGGAACCAGAACCGAAGCCCCGAGTTCGCGCGCGAAGGCGTAGAGCCGGCTCACATGCCAGTCCGTATCCGGCGTGCGGCGCGCTGCCGGTGTCATTCGTGCAGCAACCTCAGGCGGCAACTCGGCGCCGTCATGTGGCAGCGAAATCAGCAGCGGCGCAGTGCCGTGGTGCAGGGTGCATAGGGACATGGGGCTACCTTTGCCGATGGAACACCGCAACGCCGTTGCAACATCGCTCGCCGGTCCGTGTGCAAGCGGGCCGCAAGGCCGCCATGAAGCTACAAATGGAAACGCATCGGATCATACGGCCGCGGATCCAGTACCGGCGTCGCACCGGTGATGATCTCGGCAACCAGCTCGCCACTGGCCAGCGACATGCTCACTCCGAGCATGCCATGCCCCGTTGCCAAGGTCAGATTCGCGCAGCGGCCGCTACGGCCGAGCAGGGGCAGATCGTCCCAGGTCATGGGCCGCCAGCCAAACCACTCCTCGCACACCCGCGGCCCCTCGGGCTCGCGCAGATAGCGCGCGGCGCCGCGACGCAGCGCATCCAGGCGCAGACGATTGAGGCTGCTGTCGTAGCCGGCGAATTCCATGGTGCTGCCCAGCCGATAACCGTCATCCCAGGCCGTGACGCAGACGCTGTCTTCCTTGAGTACCAGCGGAATGCGCGGCGCCAATGCGGGACGTTCATAAGTGATCGAATAACCCTTGCCCGGCTGCAGCGGAATGCGCAGACCAAGCCGGCGCGCCAGGGGTGCCGACCAGGCCCCTAGCGCGAGCACGACTTCCTCGGCGCGATAACGCCCCTGCGCCGTCTGCACCGCAGCGACGCGTGATGCAGACAACAGGAAATCATCGACCGCGCAATCCTCGATGATCTCCGCACCGGCACCGCGCACCAGGCGCGCAAGCTCCATCACATAGCGATCGGGCCGCAGTTGCGCATCCCCGGAATGGAATACGCCGCCGACCACGCTATCACTCAGACACGGCTCCAGCGCCTGCAGCGCCGCCGCACTGCGTTCCTCCACCGCAATACCGACCGCACGCAGGCTGTCGAGATGCCAGCCAAACGCATCCAGCTCCCGTTGTGTGCGGAACACATAGAGCGTGCCATTTTCCGCAAAACCACAGTTCATGCCCTGCGTGGCAACGAGATCGCCGATCAGCCCACGCGAACGCGTGAGGATCTGCGCCTTGGCGCGATTCACCGCATTGAAATCGCGCCAGTTGCAGCGGCCTGCGAAACGCAGCATCCAGCTGAACAGCTCGAAATCGGCCCTGGGTGCAATATGAAACGGAGCATCCTTGCGCCACATCATGCGCAAGGCCTTGGTGACCATGCCTGGCATTGCCAGCGGTGCCGCATGGCTCGGCGTCAAGGTGCCGCAGTTGCCATGTGATGCACCGCCGCCAACACGCCCGCGGTCCAGCACGGTAACCCGGCGTCCCCGCTGCAGCAGATACCAGGCGCAGGAAAGGCCTATGACTCCGGCCCCGAGAATCAGCACATCGGTCTTGGTTTCGCGCATTCGGTAATCGTAACGATTTTCCGGTCCCGCCCGCCACGCAGGTATTGCCAATCCAGATCGCCCTCATTAAGATGCGCAGCTCACTCGGGGTGTAGCTCAGCCTGGTAGAGCGCTACGTTCGGGACGTAGAAGTCGCAGGTTCAAATCCTGTCTCCCCGACCAATGGATTCAGTTGGTTAGCAAAGGCCCGCCTCGTGCGGGCCTTTGTCTTTGTGCTTGGCCTCTTTCTGCCCCTGGCAAACGCGAATTACGCGTATCGTCTGCGGCGCGTACGTGACTACGGATTCCTGCAGGGCAAGGCAAAGCAGCGATTGGCTATGGTGCAGCGGATCCTGCGCGTGCCGACTTCCGCACCAGCACTACATCTGAGTCCACCGATGTACTGCCCGCACTGCCGGACACCGATGCGTGTCGTCGGCCAGATACTGCATCGACCCGACGGATAAGCCACAACGACGATCACACCCCACAGTCCGGATGCGCTCCACACCGTGCGCTGTCGTCACCGGAAAATCAACCGGAACCGCTCGCTACAGCCAACATCGCTCCGCTTTTTCTGCAGGACTGTATCGCAGGCACCTCCTCGTGACGCCAAAGAAAAAAGCAAAAAAGCAACACCTTGTTAATGACATCACCCTGCAACAGAAGGACCGGGCTTGTTCGACTCTGGATAGAATCGCCGCTGCGCGCGATCTAACCCTATTCGATACGCGGCAGGCCAATGCTACTTGGCGGCCCGCTCCTTGTGCTCAGGAAGCATGACCAGCTCGACCCACTCTTGAAGGCTCCGATAGATGGATGCGCCAGGCCAAGGGAGTCGCTCCTGACTTTGGGACCAAGTAAGGTGGACTTGAGCCACTCGCCCCGACCCATCGAGTATTTGAAAAAGGGCATCATCTCCGTTCCCCCGGGCGATGAGCCTGACTGCAAGACCGTACATGCAATGCCCGGGCGGCACTTCGCGCTCAAGCTGCCTGCAAAAGGCCTCATGGAACTGCTCATCGAGATTTTCAGTTGACCACCACGGCTCAAGCCATTTCATGCGGCGCCCTTCTGCTGCCTGACGCTTCAGGACCAAGGACACCCGCCGCTCCCAATCCGAGCCCGCCACCGCACTCGTCAGAACGCAGCCAAACCTACTCAAAGCGATCGGCAAACAGGGCATCGCTGGGGACACATACCCCGCCAGCCGAAGGGCCGCTGAGCTGGCAGCTTGCATCGGCGGGGTAGGCCACGCAGAACGGCGACACGACACAGGCATAGCTGCGCAAGCGCAACGGATTCACTTCGGTGGCCAGGGTCACATCCCAACTATTTGGCAGTGTGGATGATTGCGCACCGGTAGCCGGATAACGGCCATTGCCGAGATTGCCGGTCTTGTTGCGGCCCCAGGAATACAGGCGCCCGTCCGTATCCAGGGCGTAAGCGTAAAAGGCCGCTGCGTTGCCGCTGAACACCTGGCTGAAACGATGGCCGGGCGAAAACAGCCGCGTCGCGCGCAGCACGATCAGCTCACCCACGCCCCAGTCCCATTTGTAGGGTCCGCCTCCACCACCCGGATTGGAGATGCCACAAGTGCCGCTGCCGAGGCAATTGTAGGCATGCGCCCAGTCCATGCCCTGACCATTGCCAACCTCCCCCTGCACCGCATCCCCCCAGGCCCACAGACTGCCGTCGCTGAGGATGGCGAAAAATGCCGTGGAACTGGCGGCGATCTTGCTGACCGGCAACGGCAGACCAAGGTCCACATCGATGCGTTTCGGGGTCGGCAAATTCACCGCCACATTGGCTGCGCCGGTACCCTGCCCCAGCAATTCGCCGTGATAGCCGAAGCCATAGAGCTGCCCCAGGTCATTCAAAAATATCCGCGCCCCCGACCCGCTCGCTGCCATCGCTACAAGGCTGCCCGTTCCCGAAGGGAGGGAAACCAGCTGCGGACGGGTATAGTCGACCGCATCAATCCCCGCGTAAGGCAAACCCAGGTCGCGACGGCTCTGATAGCCGCCATGGCCGCCCCAGCTGTACACGGCTCCGTTCTGCATCAGGGCATTGGCGACATAACCGGTGGAGAACTGCTTCACGGCACCACCGCCGGGCATCACCACCTGGGTCGGGTACTCCGTCCAGCCTCCGGCCGTGCCGTTGCCGAGCAGGCCGCCTGAAGTATCGCCCCAGACCCACAGCGATCCATCCGCCTTGATCGCCGCATCGATGAAAGCTCCCGCATAGATCGAGACCACGTTGCCGAAGGGATTGCCCAGATTGTCGCGCAGGACTTTGTAGGGCTTGAATTTGTCGGGTGAGCCGCCGCCGGCCGGATTTCCGCTGTACAGGTAGCCGCCCCATACCCAGACATTGCCGCCGCTATCCAGGGCCATGGACTGGTGCAGCCCACCTGCGACATCGACGATGACAGTGCCCGCAGGAAAGTCAGTAGCTAGCGGCAAGTAGGCCGCTTGCCCTCCAGCGGTTCCCAGTTCGCCCAGAGCATTGCCCGGACCCAGGCTATATAGCTTGCCCGCCGGCGTCAGAAAAAAAGTGGAATATTCCGCAACTCCGACCTTGACCACACCGGACGAAGCGGGCGACGTGGCAGCGGCGTGGACCACCGCGACTGAGGCAAACACCAACATGGCGGCGACTCTGCTGGCAACGGCAAATATTCTCACACGCCCCTCCGGAACGAGCTCGCTAAACCGCAGCAGTGTAGCGCCGGTCGGATGCTGCACCATTCCCGATAACGGTGCCCGCGCGAAACGCCGCCCCGACAGGGTGGCGCCGGTCCGCGAAGGCTGCTGCCCCGCCCAGATGAGAGGAACGGCGCGCTACGTCCACTGTGATGTTACGGGAACGCCCGGCCGGCCGGGACTGGCAAAGCCGGCTACGCCACGACTCCGCCATCGTCGACAACATAACGAGGGGCACATGGACACTTCATCGGGCAAAGCGGTTCGGCGCGGCACGATTCTCTCCACCTGCGTCGCAATGCTGTGTTTGGGAGGCTGTGCGTTGTCGCCCTATGTGGTCAAAGACAGCAAGACGAAGCTCCCTGTCCTGAGCGCGAACTGTGCCAATGGCCAAAGCGCGCCAAGCATGGTTGGCGCCGTCGCAGCAGCCGACGGGCTCGAGCAGCGCTACCACAAGATCGCCGATCAGGAGCGTCGCACACGCAGCATCGCCGTCGGTGCCGCCATTCCGCTCGGCGTCATCGGCATGTATCAGGGCGCAACGGGCGCCGGTTCGTCGCGTTCTATTGCGGCGCTGGGTCTGGCGGGTGCCGGCAGCTATCTGGGTGCGCAAACCTTTACCGCCACACCGCGCGAGCTGGTCTATCTCGCCGGAGCCAAGGCACTGAACTGCGTACGGCGCGCCTACGCACCCTTCGAATCTCTCGGCACCAACGAGTTCGACAGCGCGATCAGCCGTCACCAGCTGGCACTGGGCGAGCTGTCCAACGCTATCGCGAAACAGGAAGCAAACCAGGGCGGCGGCACGGACGACCTGCGCCTGTTGACGTATGCGCGCAAGGTGCAAGGCACGGCGCAAGATACTTATACCGACGCCTTGCGCCTGCAGCGTGAGGTACGCCAGCTGGGCGTGCATTTCTGCACAATGATCAAGGACATCAGCACACAGGTCGCGATCGAGGCACGCAAGACCGAGCCCGAGCCCGCCGCCGTGCTGGCCAGCATCGCCTTGCTGCCGAAGATCCAGACCTCGATCACAGGGCGCATGCTACCAAGCGCGTCGGTGCCAGCCGCACCGGAGGCGGCCAAGTTGAGGCAGCCGGCCGCTGCGGCAGGAACGGCGTTAACCGACCAAGGCGACCGAACTGAGCTGCTCGAAAAAATTGCCGCTGCTGCCCATACCATGGCCATCTTGTCGGCACAGATCGCGGCAACCGCAAACCCGGCAGGCAGCAACACACAGGCACAGGCCTGCGAATCGCCCCAGGCACAGATCACGCTGACCATTACGCCGGATGTATCGACACTCGCACTGGCCGAAGGCGAGAGCTATCGCTTCACCATTCGCAGCCAGATCGGCAATCCGACCTATCAGATCGACGGTGGCAGCACCGCTTCGCTGGGCGCACAACTCCTGATCGAATCCGGCCAGACGGTGCTGCTGGTAACCGCACTCAAACCTAGCGGTGCGACCCCGGCCAGCCTGACGATCCGGGACGGTTCCGGGGCGCTCAGCAAGTCGATCGCCGTAACGGTCGCGGCAAAGCCCGCTGCGACCGACACCGGGAACACCAAATCTTCGCAATGCGCGCCGCGGCCCGGCGAGGACAAGAGCCTGGTCATGGACCCGGCCAAGGTCAAGTTGCTGCAGCTAAAGCTAGGTATGCCGGCCAATCTCCAGACCGGTTGCGTCGGCGACCTTACGCGCGGCGAGATCAGAACATTCCAGCAGAAGAACGGGCTGGCGCAGGACGGTGCGCTAACAGCGGCGCTCTGGGACAAGGTGACCAACTGAACCCGCCTCGACGCCCAGGACAACCCTATGGCCCGTCGTGCAGTGCTGATCGGCACCGAAGCCGGAACTGAATCTGGTCGGCATCAAGAATGGCACCCGTCTCTTGCGGCATCGAGGCTTGGCGGGATAGTCAAGATTGACAGCGGAGTATCACGGTCTCACGACAGACGCGCGACTGGACCTGCCCGCGAAGAACCAAACGTCCCAATCCGCGTCGTCGCGCCGCGCCAGTCCCACCGCTGTACGCATATACGTCAATAACCGACACATGATCTTTTTCAGAAAAAACTTTTTGCACTTCGCAAACTGCATGACTACCCTTCCCGTGGCCACACGGGGTCATCACGGCTACTGCGCGCAACCAGCAACCTGGAGAGCATCATGACCGGCGCCCAATTCGCACATCGCCTACGTGTCGCACTGCGTATTGGCTGCTTGTTGCTGGTCGCTGTGGCCATGTCACCACAGGCGGCAGCGCAGGACGCAACCCCCTTGGCATCGGCCGCTGCAGCACAGACCGCTACCGCGCCGCCTGTCGCAACGCCGGTTGCTACGGCACTAGCCGCGGAAGCAGGCAGCAACGCAGCCAGCAGCAATACGCCGCCAAAATCCATCGAGCAGCTGTTGCCACAACTGCTAGGTCTGTTCGTCGTCGCCACCGTGCTCGAACTGGCACTGAGCTTGCTGTTCCAGTGGCGGCTTTACCGCGAGTTCTTCAACGGCCGCGCGGTCAAGACCCTGGTCATGATTGCCGCAGGTTATGCTGTCGTTCTGTGCTTCGACTACGACATTTTTGCGCGTATCGCCGAACATGCGGGCGGAAAAGGCACGACCGGCACGTTTTCGCAGTTCCTGTCTGCCTGTGTGCTCGCCGGTGGCAGTGCTGGCGTCTATGAGTTGTTCAAGGCGTTGGGATTGCGTCCGCCGGTCGACCCCGAGAAGGACAAACCCAAGCCGGATGAAACCAAGGCCTGGGTTTCGGTGAAGATCATGCGCCAGCAGGCGCAGGGCGAAATCAAGGTTCACCTGGTGGTTATCCCGACGCCAGACCCAGACAAGGACCCCCTACCCACCGCACTTGCGACGACAGTGAATACGCCGCGCAGCGTGGCACAGCGCCTGTTTGGCGTGTTTTTCGCTGATCCGCTGCGCTTCCCGAACTACGGCGGCTGGACAGTGCATGCGAGCACGCTGTACGAGATCTACGCGACCGACGAGGCCGCACATCGGCACACGATATATCGCGGCAAATTCGCCAACCGGGCAATTGTTGATTTCGTCGCGACCTTCTAGTGCATGCCGCTACGGCGGCTGGTGAAAAAAGGGCCCCGGCGCAACGGGGCCCTTTTTCACTTGTGCAACGGCTGCAACGACTACTGCACTGGCGTCACCGCCGAGGCCTGCGCACCCTTGGGGCCCTGGCTGACGACAAAGCTCACACGTTGGCCTTCCTGCAAGGTGCGAAAACCCTTGCTAGAGATTGCCGAAAAATGGACGAAGACGTCGGAACCGCCGCCTTCCGGAGCAATGAAGCCGAAACCCTTGGCGTCGTTGAACCACTTTACCGTACCGAACTGCATGACTTCCCCTCGAACGTTGCTGGACGAATGCGCGGCAGACTTCTCCCCCGAGTCGGCGCGCCGCGCGTGTACGAGTATACGCAGCACGGTCAAAAGTGCGAGAGCATTAGCCGGGCGGCATGTGAGCCGTGTCACGCGACAAGCAACAGAAATCCGACAGCCACAACGCTGAACGCACGACTGGGCCGAGTGGCCCGCGTCGGCGCCTTCAGTTCGCGAGCAGTGCCTGCACCAGCGGCGGCACGGCTGCAGTGGCCGTGCGCAGGTTGGCAAAGATTTCCTCAAGGCTGATCTCGGCCTGATCGCCACAGCCGGCGGCCCAGTTCGCGACCAGCGCGATACAGGCATAGTCGAGATCAAGTTCGCGCGCGAGTGCGGCTTCGGGCATGCCGGTCATGCCCACGAGATCACAGCCGTCGCGACGCAGACGCGCGATTTCCGCGCGCGTTTCCAGGCGCGGCCCCTGTGTAGCCCCATAACAGCCGCCGTCGACCACGACGATGCTGGCCTTGTCGGCAGCGGCAAGCAGGTCGGCACGCAGCGTTGCCGCGTAGGGTTCGCTGAAGTCGATGTGCCTGACTTCGGCGCCGTCCGCATCGCAGAAGCTGGTGTAGCGGCCGTGGGTATAGTCGATGATCTGGTCGGGGATGACGACTGCGCAGGGTCCCATGTCCGCGCGAATGCCGCCGACCGCATTGACGCCAATCACACGCCTGGCCCCCAGGCTCTGCAGCGCCCAGATATTGGCGCGGTAGTTCACCCGGTGCGGCGGCAGGCTATGGCCTTCGCCATGCCGCGCCAGGAATGCGACCGGCCGCCCCTGTACCTCGCCGCAGACTACAGGCCCCGATGTGGCGCCATAAGGCGTCTCGATGCTGCGGCGCACGACATTTTCCAGAGCGGGAAATTGATACAAACCGGTACCGCCGACAATAGCCAGATCCAGCGACATGGTTCGCTCCTCAGATCGCGTAGATGGCCGGCAGGTTGCGACCCTGCTCGTAGAAATCCATGCCATGTCCGAATACATAGCGGTCCGGCACCACGACGCCACAGTAGTCCGCCACGATGCCCGGCACGCAGCGGCCATGGCGCTTCTCGCAGAGCACGGCGACCAGCACGCGGCGCGCGCCCCGGTCCAGACAAAAGTCGCGTATCGCCTTCAGCGTCTTGCCCTCGTCGAGTATGTCGTCGGCGAGCACGACGGTGCGCCCCGCCAGCGCAGCCGCCGGCTGGCGCAGCCAGTGCAATTCCGAGCCGCTGGTAGCACCGCGGTAACGCGTTGCGTGGATGTAGTCGAATTCGATGTCGCTCTTCATCGCCAGCGCGAGCTTGGCGCCGAACAACATGCCGCCATGCATTACGGTGACGAATACGGCATGTTCGCCGTCAATCGCGGCATCAATCTCGGCACCCATGCGGACTATGGCGGCGTCGAGCACGGGCAGGTCATGGATCAGGTCGGCTTTGATCAAGGCCTCGGACAGGCTGGGTCGGTTCATGGCTACACTCAGGCGGGGACACCAAGCGCGGCTAGGCGCTCGATGAAGCGGGTTCGTTGTGGATTGTCGACCAGCGATTGCCAGGTCGACGCGACCATGCCGCGCAACGCGGCAATGCGGCTGGCCGGGCACGGTGCGCGGCCGCGCACGGCCGCTATGGATTCAGCTACCAGCGCCGGGCTGCAGACCAGCACGAGGTCGCAACCGGCAGTCAGGTGTGCCTCGATACGTGCAGCAACACCGCCGGCCGACTCGGCTGCGGCCATGCCGATGTCGTCGGAAAACACCACGCCGCGAAAACCCATTTCGCCGCGCAGCACATCTTCTATCCAGATACGCGAATAGCCCGCAGGCACGCTATCGACCGCGGGATAGGTCACGTGAGCCAGCATGACGGCTTCGGCACCAGCGGCGAAGCCGTCGACGAACGCGGCGAGGTCAGTCTCACGCAGCTGCTGCAGCGTGCGCGGATCGGTCGCCGCATCAAAGTGGGTGTCCTCAAGTACCGAACCATGGCCTGGGAAATGTTTCAGGGTCGCAGCCATACCGCCGAGGTGCATGCCACGCAGGTAGGCCTGGCCCAGCTCCGACACGACACGCGCATCGGCATGAAAGGCGCGCTCGCCGATCGCGCGATTGCCGCGCTTGAGATCGACCACCGGCGCGAAGCTGATATCGATATCGAGCGCGCGCATTTCGCTGGCCATGACCCAGGCATGTTCCTCGGCCAGCGCAACGGCGCGAGACGGATCGGCATCGTAAATTTCACCCAGCCGCGCAAGTGCAGGCAGGCGCGTAAAACCTTCGCGGAAGCGCTGCACAGGGCCGCCTTCCTGATCGACGCAGAGCAGAAATTCGTCACCGCGCACCGCACGTATGGCCTCAACCAGTGCAGCCACTTGTTCGCGCGAGGCAAAGTTACGGCTGAACAGGATCACGCCGCTGACTTCCGCGGCAGCGATCCAGTCGCGCTCGTGTGCGGCGAGCTCCTTGCCAGCAATTCCGATGACAAGCATCAGTCCCGTCCTTCCCGTTCGCTCGCCGACCAGCCTGAGTACGGATAGGCGATCAGATTGAGATTGTAGTAGCGCGGCAAATGACTGACCTCACGCCCCAGCCAGTCAGGCCGTTCAAATACCTGGTCAACTGCGTCGAGTTCCAGCTCGGCGACGACCAGGCCATCGTTCGCGCCTAAGAATTCGTCGATCTCGAACTCATGGTCGGCGCATGCAACGTAATGGCGAATCTTTTCAACTACGCCGTCGCAAAGCTTGGCCAGCATGGCCTCCGCATCGGCCAGAGGTACTTCGTATTCGTATTCCTGGCGCGACGGGCCCAGCGTCGACGATTTGATATTGAGCCAGGCCTGCTCGCCGCCTATGCGTACCCGCACCGAGCTGCGCGCAGCCCCGCTGGTAACTGCGGCAGCACTCACCAGATAACCCTGTACCAGCCGCTGTGAGCGTGATACCTGCCCGCGCCAGGCATCCGAAGCCAGCAGGAATTTACGTTCGATTTCGATGCCCACGCATATCTCCCTTGGCGCCAACGCGGCCTGCAGCGCCGTGACCCTGTTCAGCGCTCAAACAGCGCTATCGATTCGACATGCGCCGTGTGCGGGAACATGTCCATGACTCCGGCCGCCCTGAGCTTGAAACCATGCTTTTGCACCAGGATGCCCGCATCGCGCGCAAGCGAAGCCGGGTGGCAGGATACGTAGACGATGCGCCCCGTGTCCTTCCTTGGCAGATAGTCGAATACGGCCTGGGCACCGGAACGCGGCGGATCGAGCAGGATCTTGTCATAGGACTGGCGCGCCCACGGCGTATCGCGCTGGTCATCGAGCAGGTTTGCGACATGGTATTCAACATTGCCTATGCCATTGCGCCCCGCATTCTGCCTGGCGCGCTCGACCAGACCGTGCTCGCCTTCGACCCCGACCACCTGAGCACAGCGGCGCGCGAGCGGAAATGTGAAATTACCGAGGCCGCAAAACAGATCGAGCACACGGTCAGTCGGTAGCGGATCGAGCAAGGCCAGAGCATGCGCAATCATGGCCTCGTTCATGGCCGAATTGACCTGGATAAAATCCAGCGGCCGGAATTCGAGCTCGACCTCTGCAGCCGCGATGCGGAACGCCAGCCGCGGCTGTTCCGGCCACAGCGGATGCACGCTGTCATTGCCGCCGGGCTGCAGATAGATCGCAAGCCCTTGCGCCTGGCCAAAGGCGACCAGGGCAGCGCGATCGGCATCGGACAAGGGCTGCAGATGGCGGAAGATCAGCGCCGTCGTATCGTCGCCGGCCGCGATCTCGATCTGCGGGATCTCGCGCACGCAGGCCAGCTGACCTACCAATTCGGCAATTGCCGCGATGCGCTCGCCGACCGCGGGCGCGAGCACCTCACAGCGCGACAGATCCGCGACGTAGCGGCCGTTATCCTCGCGAAAGCCAACCAGAGCCTTGCCCTTCTTGTCGACATACTTGACCGACAGCCGGCCCTTGCGGCGATAGCCCCAGACGGCCGAGGTCAGCGGTGCCAGCCAATGCCGGGGCTCAACATGGCCGATACGCTCGAAGTTCTCGGCCAGCACACGCTGTTTCGCGGCGATCTGCGCATCCGGCGCCAGATGCTGCAGGGCGCAACCGCCACAGACACCAAAATGCGGGCAGCGAGGCTGGACGCGATCAGCGGAGGCGACCAGCACCTGCTCGACCTGTGCCTCGTCATAGTGTCTATGCCGCTGTGCTATCCGTGCGAGCACCCGCTCGCCCGCCAGCGCGCCGCGCACGAAGACAGCCTTGCCCTCATGCCGCGCTACGCCACGGCCGTCATGCGAGAGGTCAGTGATATCGAGTTCGAGCGTAGTAGGTGCTTTCATGACGACAGCGCCCGGGATGACGACATCCCGGGCGCTTGTGCTCCACAGTTATCGGGCGGATGGACGCGTCAGCGCTGCTTCCAGGCGCCCGCGGCGTCCTGATAATACCAGCCGGCACGCGCCTGCTCGATCCATTGCGCCGCGAATGTGCTCTGAATCTGCGCCTCCCATTCCGGATGACCGTTGGCGCGCGCGATCTCGGCATAGACCGCCTTGCGGTCGCGATTCTCATCGGCGACGGACTGATTCAAGCCGCTGCGTTCGGCCAGGGGCACGGCTGAAGCATCACGCACGGCAACCAGTCCATCCCGCGTAAGGCCTATGCTGCCGGCGGCGAGCGCCTTGGTCAGCACACTGTCGAAACGCTGTTTCATGCGCGCCTGGATTTCCCGTACCGCGGTGGTCTGGATGGTGAGATCCGGATCAGCCGCCTGCGCGCTACCGATAAAGAAGTCCAGCAGGCTAGCCTGGGGCGGGCGCGGCGGCGGCTTGACCTCCGCATCCTTGGCCGCCTCGCCAATAACGTTGCCGATGAATTCTTCAGCGGCTTTCTCCGCCGCCGCTGCGGGGAAATACACATTGATCGTGACGCAGGCCGACAGCAGCACCAGCGCAAGGCTCAGCAGCATCGTACGAATCGGGCGCATGAGAGACTCCTGGATCAGTTGATAACGGGTTTGGTGCCGCGCGCCGCGGCCTGGAGACGTTCAACAAGAATGGCCCAGTCGACTTCGGACTGATGGCCGACAATCTGGATGCGCGGCAGGCCGCGACCTTCGACCAGAGTGTAGCGGGACGCATCGGCATCGAGTCCACGCATGTGACAGACCGCATTGTGCAAGCGGCAGCCTATGCCCAGGCGGGAATAACCGAAGGTGTCGAATAACTTGAGTACGCTCGCCTGCAGCCCTGCGGCGATGCCGCCACCACCGACCGAGGAAATGGTGGTGACCGCGCGCTGGCTGATGCGCCCCCCGCCCAGGGCCTGCAACTGTGCATCAAAGGCCACCGGCTGCCAGTCGACCAGGCGCAGTGCACGCACATAACCGGACAACCGCCCCGTGATACCGCCTATGTCGAAAGTGCCGGTCAGCAGGCTCAGATCCAGCCCCTCGAACGCGATATCAGCCGATAGCGAGGGCGATATGCCGAACGGCCGCTCCAGCGCGAGGCCGGTTACATTCAAGCTGCCGCCGAACACATCGAGCAGGAGGCCTCCGGCCAGATCGAGGCGCTCGTCGGCATAACGCAGTTCCGGCACTGCGCCACCCAGGGTGCCGCCAAAACGCGGCCAGCCCAACGCCTTGCTCAAGGCCGACAATTCCACGTCATGCACAGCGAGGCCAGCCTGGATGCGCTCGCCGCGGACCGCGGCCGGATGCAGGCGCAGCCGCAGAAGGTCCAGGCTACCCCCGAGCAGCGGGATCCGCGCTGGTTCACGCAAGGCCAGTACCCCGTCGCGACTCTGCCAGCGCAACTGCGCCGCACCCAGCGGCAACGCATACAGTTGCGCCGACTTCCAGTGCAACTCGGTCGCGGCGAGTTCGCCATCGCGCTCCCAGCTAAGCTCGCCGGCGAGTGCATCGATGCCGAGGCCACGCTGCTTTTCAGCGACATCCACGGCATCCAGTGTGACGCTCGCATCCTGCAGCCCTAGCCCATCGGCAGTGCCGCGCAGACTGATGCGGCCGCGGCTCTGCAGTTCGCTCCAACCGGCGAGTCCGAGCACGCTGGTGAGGTAGCGCTGCTGCGCCTGCGGCAGCTGGACCGTGGCGGAGTCCAGGCTCAACGCACGCACGGGGTTCGCGGCGGCCGGTGCGATCAGCGCCGATGCGGTCAGATTGAGCACGCCCGGATCGTCGTAGACGAAATCGCTGATGCGATAGGCATCGTGGTCTGGCGCAAGGCCAAACTCGAGCCGCGTACCGTGGTCCGCGAACGCCACGTGAAATGCCCCGGCCAGCACTTCACCACTGCCGATCTGGCCACGGTGGCGCAACTGCCAGGGCCTGCCCTCGCGCCATTCCAGCTTGCCCGCAAGGTTGACCTGCGCCGCGGCCCGGCTGCCATCGGCAGTATCGAAACCAAAATCGCGCAGGCTATAGTCAATTTCCGTTCGGCCGGCACCATCCGCCGGCAGTTCCGCATCCGCCGCGAGCTGCCCGTCCACCCGGGTCAGGGCGGGCCAGGAGCGGCGCAGCAACTCCGACAGCCAAGCCAGCGGCAATTGCCGCAGGCGCACCTGCCACACGCGGCCGCCCCGCCCCTCGCGATGGTTTAGGCTCAGGCGCGCCGGCGCGCGATTGATCTCAAGACTCAATTGCCCCTGCTCAAGCTGGGCGACGAAACCGGCTTCGAGCGGCGCCGCCTCCCGGGCGGTTTTCAGCCGTGCCCGGCCGGCGCAACGCCAGACCGCCGCATCCGGTTCAAGCGGACACTGCACGTCAAGATCGAACAGTTGCAGATCGGCGTCAGGCCAGTTGAGCCGCGCTGCCAGCAGGCGCAAATCCTGCCCGCCCGCACGCGTCGGCACTAATTCCACTTGTATCTTTTCTACGCTTACGCCGCCGCTGCGCAGCGTATCGACGGTGGCGCGCAGGCCGGCGGCGCGAACCTGGGTGCCGATACCAAGCACGAGCACAATGCAGATAATGCGAAACACGAATTGCATGCACGGCGCCCCGGAAAGAGGCGCCGATTGTGGCCAGCACAACCTGAATGGGGAAGTGGCGTGGACCTGCTGATCGCCGACGACAATGCACTGAGCCTGCGCTTCTTCGCCGAAGCCGCCGCCGCCCTGGGGCACCGCTGCGCCACCGCCGCCGATGGTGCTGCTGCGCTGACGCTGGCTCGCAGCCAGCGGTATGACCTGCTGCTGCTGGATGTGCGCATGCCGCAGCTTGACGGCCCTGAGATGCTGCGGCGCCTGCGGGCAGACCACACGGCGGCATCGCAGAGCAGCCCTGCGCTCGCAACCACGGCAGACAGCGACGCCGGTATGGCACGCGAGCTTCACGCCGCCGGTTTTGCGGGCGTGCTGCTAAAGCCGGTCGATATCGACGGGCTGCGGCGCGCCCTTGCCGGAACGAGCATGGTCGCCGAACGCGCGGCGGACTATGCCGAGCCCGCTTTGCTCGATGACATCGCCGCCTGCCGCAGCCTGGGCAGCAGCGATGCGGTTACTGCCCTGCGCTTGCTGTTCGCGCAGGAACTCGACGCCTTGCCGGAAGAGCTTGACGCCTGCCTGGCTGCGGAAGGTGCCGATTTGCGCGACCGTCTGCACAAGCTCTGTGCCTCGGCCGGATTCTGCGGCGCAACGCGGCTGGAACAATCCTGCCGCCAGCTACACCGGCGTCTCGCTACCAGCCCATCCCCGGATGCGGACGCCATTGCTCAATTGCGTGCCGTTGCCGCGGCAACACGCCAGGCGCTGGGCTAGTGTCCGCGCGATGCCTGGCCCGCATTGCTCACACCCTTTCTACTGCGGCCGCCGATACGAACCGGTGTGAGCAATGCGGGCTAGCCACTCGCGGCACCGACGGCGGACTGGCGGGCCTGGCCCGCCCATTTCAACTGTGCATACCTGCAACTTGTTGTTAAATAATACTTAATCGCCAGCCTTTGTGGCAGCACAGGAATTTTTCCGCCTGTACTGATCCCGGCCTGTCTCTAGTAGCGATCACCAAGAGCGAAGATCGGCTTGCGCTGCTGCCATTGGCCTTCGGTAAAGTCAGGGAAATCGACAGCACGGTTGCCTTCAGCGACGGAGATTTCCGACAGCGGTGTAATCGCGCTCCAGGTCACTGCGTCGTAAATGTCGATGGGCATGGGCTGCCCTTGGCGCAGCGCCTCGACAAAAGCGTTGACCACGAAGAAATCCATGCCGCCGTGGCCCGAGTCTTTTGCTTGTTCCGAAAACCGTTTCCACAGCGGATGGTCGTACTTGTCCAGCCACGGCGCAGCGGGCTCCCACTCGTCCTCGACCTTGGCCTGTTTTTCTATGTAGATCGACTTGTGCGTATCGATCCACAGTCCGCCGGTGCCCTGTACGCGGAAGCCCAGCGAATAGGGCCGCGGTAGCGATGTGTCATGGGTAAGCAGGATAGTTTCGCCGTTGGCGCAGGCCAGTTGCGTCTGCACCACATCGCCGAGCTTGAACTCGGCCTTGCTGTTCGCATGGTCCGGAGCTCCGCGGCGGATGTAGTCGCGCAGACCACGCGCCTTGCTCGCATAGCTGGTCAGGCGCAGCACGCGATTGCCGCGATTGATGTTCGCCTGCATGGCACAGGGCCCGATACCGTGGCTAGGGTACAGATCGCCACTCCGCCGTACTGAATGCGCGGTACGCCATCGGGCTTCCGACCAGGCCTTGTCGCCGAATTCATAGCCGCCGCCGTAGGCCGAGCCAGGCACGCCGCCGTTGAATTTCACCTGGCGCAGGTCGTGCTGATAGCCGCCTTCCAGATGCACGATCTCGCCGAACAGTCCCTGGCGGGCCATATTCAGCACAGCGAGCACGTCGCGCCGGTAGCACACGTTTTCGAGCAGCATGTAGGGCGTGCCGCTTTGCTGCTGCGCGCGCAGCAACTGCCAGTGATCTTCCAGACTGATGCCCGCTACGACTTCACAGCCGACGGCAATCTTGGCCCGCATCGCCTCGATGGCCTGCGCCGCGTGCCATTCCCAGGGCGTCACCACGAACACCGCATCCAGGCCGGCCTTGGCGTACATCTCGCGCCAGGCGACGTCGCTGCCGGTATAGATCTTGGGCCTGTGCTTACCGGCCCTGGCAACCTGCTCCAGCGCCTTGGCGATCATGAACGGATCGAGGTCGCAGATGGCTGCTACCACTACATCATGCCGGCGCAGCAGTTCCTTCAGATGCACCTGACCACGCATGCCCACTCCCAGGATGCCGACCCGGAGTTGCTCGCTGCGCTTGCCGTTGCGCGTCTTTGCCCAGTTCGGCAGTGGCGCCGCGAGCGCTAGGCCGGCGGCAGCAGACAGTACGAATTCTCGTCGGTTCATCGGCATGACCTCCTCCAGTCTGGGGTTTGCGCGGTGGTATTGCTTGCGATATTCCTGGAACCGATATTCCTGGATCAGCGCATCGCTGCGCCGCCCGCGAGCAGGCTCCAGGAACGCAGGCTCGCCCCCCCGAGCTGATGCGTGATCAGTGCGCGCATAAGCCGGCGCAAGCCTGCGAGATCCACCGCGTCCGGCATGCAATCGTCGGCCAGTGCCCGCAGAGCGCTGCCGCGCAGGCGCAACGCGTTTGGCTGCTGCCGGTAAGGCACGGCGCCGTACTCGGGAATGTAGATGTACTCCGCATTGGCCTCGATCTCGGTGCCGTCGTCCGCCTGACAGTCCAGAACCAGGCCGTAGCCCGTTTCTGCCAGCAGATCACGCTCGAACCGACGCAAGGTCCAGGCCCGGGCTGACGACAGCACGAGGCGCTGCAAGGTGGCTTCATAAGCGTCGAACAGCACCGGCAGCGCATCGTGGCGCGGCACCAGACGGATCAGGAGTTCGTTGACGTACAGCGCGCAAACCAGCGCCTCCCCGGCCAGAGCAAGGGGCTGTCCGCGCGCCTCCAGACCGGTCAGCTGCACCAGCTCGCCCCGGCCGCTCCAGCTCAGGCTCAGGGGTACCAGCGGCTGCAGCAGTGCGCGCGGCTGGCGCGGTCGCTCCCGGCGCACGCCCCGGGCGACAAGGCAGAGGCGGCCATGGTCGCGGCTCCACCCTTCGAGCAGCAGGCTGGTCTCCCGATACGGCCGTGCGTGCAGGACCCAGCCTAGCTGTTCGTCGACGCGCATGGCGCCCTGGGTCAGCCTTCGTAACCGAAACGCTTCAGCGCAGCTTCGTCATCGGACCAATTCTCCCGCACGCGCACCCAGAGTTTCAGGAATACACGCCGCTCGAACAGACGCTCCATGGCAAGCCGCGCCGAGGTGCCGACTTCCTTCAGGCGCGCGCCGGCGGCACCAATAACGATAGCCTTCTGACCTGCCCGTTCGACCCAGATCACGGCGCCGATCTCGGCCACGCCGTCCTCGCGCTCACCGAATTGTTCGATCTCTACCGTGCACGAATACGGCAGCTCCTGACCCAGCTGGCGCATGAGTTGCTCGCGTACCAGTTCAGCCGCGAGGAAGCGTTCACTGCGATCAGTGATTTCGTCCTCGCCATAGACCGCCGGTGCAAGCGGCAGGCGCGCGATGATTTCCCGCTCCAGCGCCTGCAGCCCGTCGGCGCGGCGCGCCGATACCAGCAGCACCGCATCGTAGCGGCGCTCGCGGGTGATTTCGGCGATAAACGGCAGCAACACTTCGCGATTCTTCAGCGCGTCCACCTTGTTGACGGCAAGCAATACCGGCTTGCCGGCCGCGGCCAGCGCCTGCCAAACGCGCTGGTCTTCGTCGGCCCAGCGGGCAGCCTCGATCACATGCACCAGTACGTCGACTTCGTCGATAGCACCTCGCGCAGCGCGATTGAGCTGACGGTTGATCGCACGCTTGGCATCCGTGTGCATGCCGGGCGTATCGACGAACAGCATCTGCGCACCAGGTCGCGTCGCTATGCCAAGAATGCGGTGCCGCGTCGTCTGTGGCTTGGGGCTTACGATGCTGACACGAAACCCGACCAGCGAGTTCTGCAGCGTCGACTTGCCGACGTTAGGTCGCCCCAGCAGCGCAACAAGGCCACAGCGATGGTCAGCATCTGCTGCGGGGGTATCAGCGTTCATGCACAAGAATTTCCTTGATGTGTTCGAGCGCCGAGCCCGCGGCGATCTGCTCCGCAGCGCGCCGGCTAGGCGCGCGTCCAGCAAAGCGCAAAGGCAAGTGCCCAAGTATGCAGGCGACATCGAACACTTTGGCGTGATCGTCGCCACTACTACTGATGAGTTCGTAAACCGGCAAGGGCAGACCCCGCGCCTGCAACAACTCCTGCAGCCGCGTCTTGGCGTCTTTTTGCGGTGCGCGCAGCTGCGCTGCACGCTCGGAGAACAAGGTTCGCACGCAGGAACGGCAGGCGTCCCAGCCTGCATCCAGATAGACCGCCGCAACAAGCGCCTCGAAAGCATCGGCCAGGATCGAATCACGCCGGTGCCCACCACTCTTGAGTTCACCGGGTCCGAGTCGCAGCACCTCGCCCAACGCGAGCGAGCGCGCCACATCGGCAAGCGCAGCGCCGCTGACCAACTGCGCACGCATACGCGTGAGCTCGCCTTCATCCGCGCGGGCATGCAACTCGAAAAGCAGCTCGGCGACAAGCATGCCGACCAGCGAATCGCCGAGGAATTCGAGGCGCTCGTTGTTAGGCTTGCCGGCGCTGCGATGTGTCAGCGCCTGCTCAGCCAGTGCCGGGTCATGGAATTCGTGCGGAAAACGAAGTTTTGCCAAGCGTCCAATCGCCACGGCTGTAGGGATCACGGCGTACTAGGCGCCGCAACGCTGCCCGGAGTGCCGCATCAGTCGACGGCTGCGGCCGAGCCCGAGAGATTGAGCGTCTTGTCGAAGCTGACCAGCAGATCGATGTTGTAGATGAAGTCAATGCGCTTGTCGTAGAACACACGCAGACTGGAGGCACCACTTTGCCGCTGCAGCTGGATATTCTGCGGCGGTACCGTGTTTTCATCGACGTACTGGATACTGAACTTGGTATTCAGCATCTGGCGTATTTCGCCCACATCCTTGCTGCCGATGCCGGGCTCGGTGAGCAGCTGGTTCATCGACTTCACTACACCCATGTATTCCGAATAGACCGGAACCAGTTTCATTGCCACGTAGGCGAAGAAACCGACGATGCAGAGCACGATGACGAAACCGATAAACGTGATACCACGTTGCGACTGCTTCATATCCACGCCCTCCACTATTTGATCAAGGTGCCAAGACGGCCGAACTCGATAATGCCGTTGCTGAAACCACGCCAACTCATCCAGATCACGAAAGCCTTGCCGACAAGATTTTCTTCCGGCACGAAGCCCCAGACACGGCTGTCGGAACTGCTGTCCCGGTTGTCGCCCATGACGAAATAATGCCCGGCCGGAACCTGAACCGTAAAGTCAGGCCCCACCTGCCTGCCCGGCACGGTGATGATCTGGTGGCGAACGGGGCCCAGTTGCTCGGTGAATGACTCGGCACCGCTATGTACCAGGTCGCGCGACTCCGGATCAGTGCCGGCATACGCACCACCGTTGTCCTGCGCCATTTCCTCACCGTTGATGTAGAGCTTCTTGTTACGGTAGGTGACCTGGTCACCCGGCTTGCCTATGACGCGCTTGATGTAGTCCTGGGCAGGATCCTTGGGAAAACGAAACACGACCACGTCGCCACGCTGCGGTTCGCCGACTTCGACGATCTTCTTGTCCAGCACCGGCAAGCGGATACCGTAGGCGAACTTGTTGACGAGGATGAAGTCGCCGACGAGCAGGGTCGGCATCATCGACCCCGAGGGGATACGAAACGGCTCCGCAAGAAACGAGCGAAACAGCAGCACGATGAGAATTACCGGGAAGAACGAGCGCGAATACTCCACGAGTATGGGTTCGCGCGGCGTCTCACCAGGCGGCACTTCTGCGGCGCGGCGCTTGGCGAAAAACCAGTGATCAACAGCCCAGATCACGCCAGTCAGCAAGGTCAGCCCGACCAGGATGGCGGCAAAGTCGAAGTGCATTCGCGTTCCTCAGACTCGGTAGTACAGCGTTCGGTGGCACAGCAACAATTGTCAGTTCCGCGCCAGCGGCGCGGACAGGATTACTTGTCCATCTGCAGCACGGCGAGAAAGGCTTCCTGCGGGATATCCACGCTGCCGACCTGCTTCATGCGTTTCTTGCCTTCTTTCTGCTTCTCGAGCAACTTGCGCTTGCGCGATACGTCGCCGCCATAACATTTGGCGAGAACGTTCTTGCGCAGCGCCTTTACCGTCGAGCGAGCAATGATCTGCGAACCGACCGCAGCCTGGATCGCCACGTCGAACTGCTGCCGCGGAATCAGCTCTTTCATTTTTTCCGTGAGTTCGCGGCCACGCCGGTCAGCAGCACCGCGATGCACGATCAGGCTCAGTGCATCGACACGATCACCGTTGATAAGCACGTCCAGGCGCACGAACGGACCCGCACGGAACTCGTGAAAGTGATAGTCCATCGACGCATAGCCGCGCGACACGGATTTCAGCTTGTCGAAGAAATCCAGCACAACCTCGGCCAAGGGCAGCTCATAGCTGATACGCACCTGGGTCGACACGTAATTGATGCTGCGCTGGATGCCGCGCTTTTCCTCGCACAGACCGATCACGTTGCCGATATAGTCCGGCGGCGTGAGGATATCGGCAATGATGATGGGCTCGCGCACTTCCTCGATGTTCTGCGCCGGCGGCAACTTCGCGGGGTTGTCGAGCGACATCACGCTGCCATCGGTCTGCAGTACTTCATAGACGACGGTGGGCGCGGTCGTGATGAGATCGAGGTCGTATTCGCGCTCGAGCCGCTCCTGGATGATGTCCATGTGCAGCAGCCCGAGAAAACCGCAGCGGAAGCCAAAACCCATGGCCTCGGAGCTTTCCGGCTCGAAGTTCAGCGCCGCATCGTTGAGCCGCAGTTTTTCGAGAGCTTCCCGCAACGCCGGGAAGTCGTCAGCGGCGGTCGGGAACAGTCCCGCAAACACCCGCGACTGCATTTTCTGAAACCCCGGCAACGGTGCCGGTGCGGGATCGGCGTTCATGGTCAGCGTATCGCCGACTGGTGCGCCGTGGACATCCTTGATCGACGCTGTGAGCCAGCCTACCTCGCCCGCTTCAAGGCTGTCCTTGGGCTTGCGCTTGGGCGTGAACACTCCGACCTGGTCAACCTCGTGCCAGCGCCCCGTCGACATCACGAGAATCTTGTCCCTGGGCTTGATCCGCCCCTGCATCACGCGGACCAGCGACACTACGCCCAGGTAGTTGTCAAACCACGAGTCAATGATCAACGCCTGCAGTTTGGTCGTATCGCGCGGCTTCGGCGGCGGGATACGCGCGACGATGGCTTCGAGTACGGCCTCGATATTCTGGCCAGTCTTGGCACTGATCGGGATTGCATCATCGGCGTCGATGCCGATGACCGCTTCGATTTCACTCTTGGCCCGGTCAATATCAGCCGTCGGCAGGTCGATCTTGTTGAGTACGGGAATGACTTCGAGGCCCTGCTCCACTGCGGTATAGCAATTGGCGACTGACTGCGCCTCTACCCCCTGGGCCGCGTCAACGACGAGCAGCGCCCCCTCACAGGCAGCAAGCGAGCGGCTGACTTCATAGCTGAAGTCCACGTGACCCGGTGTGTCGATGAAATTGAGCTGATAGACCCTGCCGTCGCGTGCGGTATAGGGCAGCGAAACCGACTGTGCCTTGATGGTAATGCCGCGCTCGCGCTCAATCGGGTTGGAATCGAGCACCTGCGCTTCCATCTCGCGGGCCTCCAGACCGCCGCACAATTGGATGATGCGGTCAGCGAGCGTGGATTTGCCGTGGTCGACGTGAGCAATGATTGAGAAATTTCGGATATGGTCCATCGAGGTGCCGCAGAACGAGGCCGGCGCGCCGGTGGCGCGTTGGCAAAGCCGCGATTATCGCACGAAGCCGACCGGAACGCAGAATAGGCCGCAGAATAGGCCAGCCAGACAAACGAAACGGACGGCAGCCACACAGCCGCCGTCCGTTCCGGGTTAATCGCGCAAAGCTCAGTCGGTCTTCTTGGGCACGCTGACTGCAACAAACAGGCTTGCGTCCTGGCGCCGCACAAGCAGCATCACCGACTCGCCGGGCTGCACCCCTTTCACCGCATTGTTGAACTCGGCAGCGGTCTTGACCTTCTGCTTGCCGACCATGAGTACGATATCGCCGGGCTGCAGTGCCGCACGACGTGCCGGGACACCGGTGATCCGGGTTACGACCACCCCTTCATCCTTGATGCCTAGCTGCTGGCGCTGCTCGGCGGTCATATCGTCGACAACCATACCCAGCGGATTGCTGCCCGCTGCACCCGGCGACGCGGCGCTGGACTGGGCCGTCGCATCACGTGTGAGCTCGGCCACGGTGACTGGAATCATCTGCGTCTTGCCGTCGCGGAACACGCCGACGTCGACCTTGCTCCCCGGCGCGGTAGCCCCGACCAGCGGAGGAAGGTCGGACGAGTGCACAACGTCCACACCAGCAAACGAAACAATCACGTCACCGACCTTGATGCCCGCCTTTTCAGCTGCACTGCCGGCGGTTGTCGCATTGACCAGCGCACCACCGGTGCGTGGCAGCCCCAGACTCTGCGCCAGCTCGCGGTTCACGTCCTGAATCTGCACACCAATCATGCCCCGCGAAACAAAGCCCTTGTCCTTGATCTGCTTTACCGCGCTCATCGCAGTGTCGATAGGGATAGCGAACGACACTCCCATGAAGCCGCCGGTATTGGACAGGATCTGCGAGTTGATGCCGACGACTTCCCCGTCGAGATTGAACAAGGGCCCGCCGGAGTTGCCGCGGTTGATCGCGACATCAGTCTGAATGAAGGGCACGTATTGCTGGTCGCGCCCGCCAAAGCTACGGCTGACCGCACTGACGATGCCGGCAGTAACCGAGTGATCGAATCCGAACGGCGAACCAATCGCGAGCACCCACTGGCCCGGCTTCAATTTCTTGGAATCACCAACGGTAACAGCCGGCAACCCTGTCGCCGTTACCTTGAGCAGCGCGATGTCGTACTGCGCATCAGAACCGATGACCTTGGCGTCGAGTTCACGCCGGTCGGACAGGCGCACGGTGACGCTGTCAGCCCCGTCAACAACGTGATTGTTGGTCAGGATGTAGCCATCACCGGAGATGATAAAGCCCGAACCGAGCGAAACTCCGCCTGGGCGCCCCCCCCGTGGCACACCGGGACCACCGGGGCCGAAGAAGCGGCGAAAGATTTCAGGGACCTGTTCCTGCTCGGCATCATCAATAGCGGCGGCATCATCATCGCGACCATTTTGACGCGCCTGCACGTTGACCACAGCAGGTCCGTTCTTGTCGACCAGCGCCGTGAAGTCAGGTAAGTCGTAGGCCTGCACGGACGCCGCCGCGAAGAAGATCGACCCTGCGAACGACAGGGCGAGAAATCTCACTATGCCTCGTTGCATACTTATTACCTTTGCTGATTAACGTGGGTTCACCCGGCAGTGCCAGGCATTCCTGAGGGACTGCGGACGCCGCTTTGAGACCGTCGCAGCAGCAAAGTTCCGCGCAGCCCGCATCTGTCGCTTTGCATCCATGTCGCTTTGCGGCACGCAGCTCAAGAACCGGACCGCCTCAGCATGACGGGCCCGGGCTGCCACCGTAGCAAGGGAGGGTTACTGCAGTCGCTGCGGTTGTTTCTGTTCCGCCCCTGCCGGCTGCTGAACCGGAACAATCAGCAGGACATAGGGCGCCGGGGGAGTGCGCAGATGGTAGTTCGATTCCACGGGACGCCAGCCGTTCAAAGGCTGCGAACGCAGGTCGTAACCCGGAGCGAACAAGGTCTCGCTACCTACCGTCGCTGAAGCCGGCTGTGCCAGCGGCAGGCGTGGGCTCAACGAGCTGTCATTGAAGGTTGGGGCCCGTACTGGCGCCGGCTTGTCGGCCCGGGTTGCGATCAGGCCAGGCTGTTGCTGCAGTTCCGGTTCGGGGGCGGAAGCCATCAGCGCGACGACGGCGACCGCTGCGGCGACCGCACCACCCGACAAGTAACGGACCCAGCGCGAACCGCGGGCTTGCGCTGGCGCAGCTTCCGCATCGATACGCGCCATCACTGCTGCCGCAAACCCCGCGTCAGCCACGAGCACCTGACGTCCCTGCAGGCAATCACGTACCAGATGAAAGCGCGACCAGTCTTTCGCCAGTGCGCTATCGGTCTCGACCGCACGTAGCACGAAGCGCGCTGCGTCTCGCTCAATCTCGCCATCCATCAGTGCCGACAGCTGCTGCTTGATTTCCGTAGTCATGACGTTCAAACCTCGCTATCAGCAACCAGAGGGCGCAATTGCGTATCGATAGCCTCGCGGGCCCGGAAGATGCGGGAGCGCACCGTTCCGATAGGGCACTGCATCTGTTCGGCGATCTCTTCGTAAGACAGACCGTCTACTTCGCGCAGAGTGATCGCAGTGCGCAATTCGTCGGGCAGTTGTTCTACCGTCGCAAATACAGTTCGTTCGATCTCCTGGCGCAGCAGCTCACGCTCCGGTGTGGCGCTGTCCTTGAGACGAATGCCAGCGTCGAGCTGTACCGCATCATCGACAGCCACATCGTCAGTCGGTGGCCGCCTTCCTTGCGAGACCAGATAATTCTTCGCCGTGTTGATCGCGATGCGGTAGACCCAGGTGTAAAAGGCGCTGTCACCCCGGAACGCGCCGATCGCCCGGTAAGCACGGATGAACGCCTCCTGCGCAACGTCCTGGCATTCAGCCCAGTCCGAGACATAGCGTGAAATCACGCTGACTACTTTGTGCTGATAACGCCGAACGAGCAGATCGAAGGCGCGTTTGTCCCCCTTCTGCACGCGCTCAACCAGCAGATTGTCGGAAACTTCGTCGGCCATTCGGGCCGTACTCCCTGCATCAATCGAGGCTGCATCCTGCACCGGCCGCGGCGCCTCGCGCTGCGGCGCGACTTCGCGCTCGCGCCCCCAGACCAGAAACCCAGATCCCATCACTGCTTCCACGTTTGACTCCGCTCGCGCCGCATCGTGATCCCGGGGCAACGCTGCGCGCCGGGCCCGATCCAAGACAGTGACAGCTACCACGAAGTTCCGTCGATTCGTTTATTGCCCAGCTCGTCTGCTACCTGGTCGACAAGGCAACCCATCGGTAGCCGACTATGGCCCAGGCAGCCCCAGTGTCCCATGCTTGCCCGCCGCGCCCAAGCCTGACACGCCGGAGCGGCCGCAAGACCCTCGCCCAAGCGAGGCACGAGCAGGCGCCGGTCACGAATTACCAAGACCCTGTCGTTCGGCTCCAGCACCCAGCCCCCTCCGCACTTCAGGGCCCGGAGACTTGATCGCCGGATTACTCAACGTGCCATCAGGTCCTGGGGTGCTGCCCCGAACAGCTTCTCGCGCTCGACCAGCATGTTCTCGAAACTGACCGGTGCCAGCGGCCGGCAGAACAGATAACCCTGCAATTCCTCGCAACCGTGGTCGCGCAGGAAATTGAAATGCTCCTCGATCTCCACGCCTTCGGCGACGACACCCAGTTTCAGGCTGTGAGCCATGCTGATCGTCGCTCGCACAATGGCTTCATCATCGGGGTCGACCCCGATATTGCGGACAAACACCTGATCGATCTTGATCTTGTCCGCCGGAAAGCGACGGATGTAGTCGAGCGATGACTGCCCGGTACCAAAATCGTCGATCGAAATACGGCAGCCAAGGTCGCGCAGTGTCTGCAGCGTTTCCATCAGATTCGGAATCGACTTGACGCTGATGCTCTCGGTCACTTCCAGATCAAGCAAGGTCGGATCGATACCGGTCTCGTCGATGACGTTGCGCACGATATCGGCAAGGTTTGGTTGCTTGATCTGTAGCGCGGACAGATTGACGCTCACGCGCAGCGGTAAATTGAAGCGCGTCTGCCAGCGCTTGGTGTCGATACAGGCCTTGCGCAGTACCCATTCGCCGATCGATACGATGAGTCCGGTTTCCTCGGCCAGGGGAATGAAGAAGCCCGGGCTGATCATGCCAAGCTCCGGATGCTCCCAACGGATCAGCGCCTCCATGCCGACGATGTCCTCGCTGCGCGAATCAACCTGAGGCTGGTAATAGACGCGCAACTCGTTATTGCGCTCGGCCACACGCAGCTTGGTTTCCAGCGCGATGCGCTGCTGGTGTGATTCCTCGGGGACGGCTACATAGGTCTGGTAGTTGTTGCGCCCCATGCCCTTGGCGCTGTACATGGCGACGTCCGCGTGCTTGAGCAGGCGCTCAGCGGTGGCTGCGTCGTCCGGGTAGAAGCTGATGCCAATCGACGCGGTAATGTGCAGTTCCGAACCGTCCTCAAGAGTCAGTGGAACTTCCATCACACGCACGATTTTCTCGGCGATGCGGATCACGTCGTCTCGCTGCACGATATGGCGCAGGATCAGCGTGAATTCATCGCCCGCATAACGCGCGACCGTATCCGACGCACGCACGCTCGATCGCAGCCGGCGCGAGACCGCATCAAGCACCTGATCACCAACGCCATGCCCCAGCGAATCGTTGATGTTCTTGAAGCGATCCAGATCGACGAACAGCACAGCGAACATTTCACCGGTGCGATGCGCCTCGTTGATCGTCGTTTCGAGACGGTCGTTGAACAGCAGTCGGTTCGGCAAGCCGGTCAGCGCGTCCTGCAAGGCCTTGGCCTTGCCCTGATCACGCGATCTGCGCAGCTCCAACTCCAGCGCCAGGCGCCCGGCCGCGACGCGCAAGGTGTCGACTATCGTCGTCGACTCGGGCAGTGCCGTGCGCCGGCCAAGCAGCAACGCGCCCAGCACCGTGCGGCGCTCGTCTCGCAACGGCAGACCAACGAAGGCCTCAAACCGCGTGAAGCCCAGGAAAGCGTCACGTTCGACCCGCTTCCAGGCTTCAGCGAGATGGACCACGCTGTTGCCATCAAGCACCTGACGTACCGTTAGCTGCTTGAACGGATCAGGTGCATCACCCGGCATGCTCACGCGCTGGTATAGCGTGATCGGCTGCACTTCCTGCGGCTGGTCCGGCCGCGACGACACCAGCGTGACGTAGTCAAGCTCAAGCCAGTCAACAAGCAGACGCACGATCTGCTTGACCCCTTCATCGCCAGCGCCCACTTCGATCGCTTCGGCGAGCAGTCCCAGCGATTGCTGCAGCCGCCCGAGTTCACCCAGATCACGCAATATCGTGAAGTGGACAAGCTTGCCGGCGCGCACTGCAAGTCGGGACACAACTTCGACCGAATAGCTACCACCATCCGCGCGCGGCTTCTGACAACGGTAACGCACACTGCCTTCGCGCGTGAGGCGCGCATTGAGCTCGACACGCTGTTCCCGCGTGTGGCTCCTGCTGATGATGTCCAGCGGTT
The DNA here is from genome assembly GCA_016790075.1 of Rhodanobacteraceae bacterium. Lineage (GTDB taxonomy): Bacteria > Pseudomonadota > Gammaproteobacteria > Xanthomonadales > Rhodanobacteraceae > Tahibacter. Next base: position 131,520 of record JAEUPP010000005.1, read on the forward strand.
GACCCACTACCTGTGCAGCCTGGAATCCGGAACGTTGCAGAAACAGGGGGTTGACCTCGATGATGCGCCCCGTCTTCGGGTCGGAAATCACCAGTTCGTCAAGACAGCCTTCAAAAGCGAACTGGTAGCGATCACCGCCGGCCGAGCGGCTCGGCGCGTCAGCAGCCATACCCCCACGCCCCAAGGCCAGCGCCTGGCGTATACGCGCCAGTGCTTCGCCACCATCGACGGGCGAGCGCAACCAGTCGACGACGCCCGGCGGCATGCGCGCCCAGTCCCAATGGCGGTTGGCCGCATCGGCTGGCAGCAGGCCAATCACCGGCACGCGCGCCAGGCGTTCTTCGCCCTTCATCTGCGTGCAAAAAGCTACAGCCTCACGCGCCTGACCGACGAATTCGATCAGCACGACGTCGATATCGGGATCCTGATTCAGGAACGCGAGCGCCTGCTGCAAATCCTTGGCGGTGTAGATCGCGTCGAAATTCTGCCCATCGAGCGTGTCGAACAATACACGCCGGTCGTCGCGATTCGTCGCGACAATAAGCACCGAACCTTGTCCCCTGTCCTCGCGCGCCATCAGATCACCCAGCGTCCGTCACGCAGGCGCGGACGCTGCGGCATCACGCGCTCGAAACTCAGGTGCTCGGCTACTTCCTCGAGGTTATCCGGCAAGGCCAGTGAAGCACCGACAAAGACAACCTTGCGCTCGTTGCCTCCCTTGGCTCGACCGATCTGACGCAGCAGGCCGATGTTCGGCGGGCGCAGATGCCCTTCAGCACCGACGAAGAGATAGATACCGAAATGCATGCTTTGCAAAATGTAGCGCAGCGCGTCGGCCATGCGCTTGGAACCAGGTACACGGACTTCGCCTTCGCGCAGGGAGCTGATGCCGAGGTCATCCTGCCACTGATAGACGGACTGTCCGCTGCGCAGTGCGAACTGACGAAATTGCGTCAGCACATCGGCAACATCACTGGTCTCGACCACGACCAGATTCTGCTTCGATGCAATGACGCGATCGAACAGGCGGGAACTCAGTTGGCTGTCGCTGCTTTCAACGTTCACGCGTTTAAAGAATGCCCCTTGCATGCCCCGCTTGGGAAAGGTTTGAGCCAACGCCGGCAGCGCGCCCCCCCCGCCCAACTGTTACGTCGCCTGATGCTCGCACAGCAGGCGTCTGTTCGCCTCCCGGACGCGTCGCAGTTTCAACTGCGAACCGGTTTCGACGAAGTTCAGTGGTTCCCTCACCCCGGCGACTGCAGTCGACATTATCCCTACCTATGCAGATTGACCAGAGGCGCGACCAGCACGGATCATAGCCGGCCCCTACCTGCAGTCAGCCGCGCCATGTTTGAAGGACTTCGCTTCTCCCACTGGAAGACTGAACGCGGCGCCGACGGGATCGTCGTGCTGAGCTTCGACCGAGCCGGCTCCAGCGTCAATACGTTTTCACGTGCCGTTCTCGACGAACTCGGCGAGATCATAGAACGCCTTTCGATAGAACCGCCCAGAGGCGTCATCATCCGCTCGGCCAAGAGTGCAGGCTTTATCGCCGGTGCCGACATACGCGAATTCGAGCAATACGAGAAGACCGGGTCAGTGCTGGAATCGATCCAGAATGGCCAGCGCGTATTTGAGCGCTTCGCGCGCCTGCCCTGCCGCACAGTGGCAGCGATCCATGGCCATTGCATGGGCGGTGGCACCGAATTGGCCTTGGCCTGCCGCTACCGCGTAGCAAGCCGCGATCCGGCTACGCGTATCGGTCTGCCCGAGGTCAAGCTCGGCATTTTCCCCGGCTGGGGTGGCAGCGCCCGCCTGCCTTATCTGGTCGGCGCGCCGGCCGCGCTGGAGTTCATGCTCAGCGGTCGCAATGCGTCGGCCGACAACGCACGCGCGATGGGCCTGGTCGACGCGCTGGCTTCACCTGAGCTGCTGGTCGAACGCGCGCGCGAGATCATTCTTCACCCGCCAACCCGACCGCTGAAGCAGCGCCTGCTGGCCTGGGCCACCAACCTCTGGCCAGTGCGCCAGATACTGGCCCCTACGCTACGGAAGCGGACCGCGGCCAAAGCCAGTCCCGCGCACTACCCGGCGCCGTTTGCACTGATCGAGACCTGGTGCCGTGGCGGCGCGATCGGCCGACGCCTCGACAACGAGGCGCGTGCCGTGGCCAAACTCGCGCAGACCTCAACCGCGCGCAACCTGATCCGGGTGTTCTTTCTGCAAGAGCAACTCAAGGGGCTAGGGGGCGGGATCGCGCACGACATCCGTCATGTGCACGTGGTCGGTGCCGGCGTCATGGGGGGCGACATCGCCGCCTGGTGTGCGCTGCGTGGCTTCGAGGTAACCCTGCAAGACCGTGAGATGAAGTACATACAGCCGGCGCTCGACCGGGCGCGAGAGCTTTACGTCAAACGCCTCAAAACGCCAGAGCGCATCAACCCGGCGCAGGAACGGCTGCAGGCGGACGTGGCCGGGACCGGGGCAGCAAAAGCCGACCTCGTCATCGAGGCAATCTACGAGAACCTTGAGGCCAAACAGTCGCTCTACGCACAGGTTGAAGGGCAATTCCACGAAGGCGAGTTGCTGGCGACAAATACGTCGAGCATTCCGCTGGACCAGCTCAGCAACAACCTGCAGCGCCCACAGTTTTTTCTCGGCCTACACTTTTTCAACCCGGTGGCCATGATGCCGCTGGTTGAGGTCGTAACCCACGAAAAACTTGAGCCCGAAGCGATCAAGCGCGTGCTCTCGTTCTGCAAGGCAATCGACAAACTACCGGTGCCGGTGAAAAGTTCTCCCGGCTTTCTCGTCAACCGCATTCTGATGCCGTATCTGCTCGAAGCGATGACGCTTTACAGCGAAGGCGTGCCAGGCCCCGTTCTTGACAAGGCCGCCAAAAAATTCGGCATGCCCATGGGCCCGATCGAACTCGCCGACACCGTTGGCCTCGACGTCTGCGCCTCAGTCGGCAAGATACTGGCCGAATTCCTCGGCCTTGATCTGCCCAAGGGCATGGATGCACTGCTCGAATCGGGCAAACGCGGCAAGAAGGATGGGCAGGGCTTTTACGTCTGGCAGGACGGCAAGCCGGTCAAACCGCAGATTGATCCCAGCTACGAACCACCGGCTGACATCACTGACCGCATGATCCTGCCCATGCTCAACGAGTCAGTTGCCTGCCTTGCCGAAGGCGTGGTCGAAAATGCGGACCTGCTCGACGCCGGCGTCATCTTCGGCACTGGCTTCGCGCCGTTCCGTGGCGGCCCGATCACGCATATCCGCAGCGAAGGCGCTGCGGCGGTCAAAGCCAGGCTCGAAGCACTGGCGAGCCGCTATGGCAAGCGCTTTGCGCCCAAGAACGGCTGGGACCAGCTCGGCGACAGGCCAGAACACGCCTAGCCGGCCTTCCGTGCAAACCAACTGCGCAAGGGAAGCGCTGAACGGGCGACCAACCAGCGCCTTGGGCAAGCCTTGGCAATCCAGTCGTGGCCACCCAAACCGTGGCCACCCACCTATCCGATCCGTCCTAGGTCAGGTCGGAATATTTTCCTGCTCCCTTGCTCTCAGCATCGCCGATGGCAATTGCCCCCTTCCTGCCAAAGCGCGGGCATCCGCGGTGTAAGGCCTGGGCGAAATTGCATCCCAAATGAACCAACGACTAAGCCCAGCTGTCAGCCCACCGCAAGCAGTCCGGTCGGCGTAGCCACGGCAGGTTCAAACCGCTGGGTCGCGGGCACGCTCGTAGACGCGCAGATGAGTCGCCGCAGCGCGTAGCAGCGGCATGTCGATGTTGTACATGTCGCCACGACTAATCAGGTCGCCGATGATGTGTTCGCCCTCGGTCGTCGCCCCGCGCTGCAAGTCACGCAGCATTGATGCTTTCAACGGCGAGGACGGGGTCGTCAGTATTGTTGTTGCTTCGGCCTGCACGAGGTCTGCGACCGCGTGACCACATGCGGCAGCAACCGCACAGGCTTCGCCATAACAGCGGCGCGCAAGCGCGGCGCCGTCGGCCGTCGCGACGATCTCACCTACGCTTGCACGCATAAGGCAAGTCATCGCGGCCAGTGTCGCGAGCAACGCAAATTTCTCCCACATCGCGTCGATGATGCGCTCGCTGCGATGCATTTCTGCCGGAGCGGCGAGCAATGCCGGCGTCAGCGTGTCCAGGCGAGCATCCGCCGTGCGGGCACCGAAGGTCAGGCGATGCATTTGTCCCAAGTGCTGCACACTGCCATCCGGCTGTAACGCCACCGAAATATGACAAAGTCCGCCCAGCACACGCGACTTGCCAAAGGCGAGATCGAGCAGGTCGAGATGGCGCAGACCGTTAAGCAGCGGCAGTACGCGACTGTCCGGACCGACGGCCGGTGCAATCGCCGCCAGGGCGGCACCGAGGTCATAGGCTTTGCAGGCAAGCAGAATCAGGTCGAACTGTGCGGCCGCCGGCACTTGGGTGAGGATATCCACCTCCCCCGCAAAGTCACCCTGGGCGCTGCGTACGCGCAACCCGTCTCGGCGCAATTGCTCAGCACGCGCCGGGCGCACCAGAAACGATACGACGCAGCCGGACTGAATCAGGCGTGCGCCGAAATAAGTACCGGTTGCACCGGCGCCAAGCACGAGTACCCGCATCACATCGTATGGGTCGGGCGATCCGACCCAAGGATACCGGCCAGTATCGATTCGATCTTGGTCCGTGCGGCTTCACCGTCGGCGGATTCGTTGAACTGCACGCCTATGCCCGCCGTGCGGTTGCCCTGTGCACCGGGCGGCGTGATCCAGACCACCTTGCCAGCGACCGGCAAGCGGTCCTTCTCTTCCATCAGGGTCAGCAGGATGAACACCTCGTCGCCGAGTGTGTAACGCTTGGCGGTAGGAACGAACAGGCCGCCATTTTTCACGAACGGCATATAGGCGTTATACAGCGCGCCCCTGTCCTTGATTGCCAGCGACAGGATGCCTTGCCGCGGCATTCCGCCCATTGCCGGGGTTGCCATATCACGCCCTCCTCACGGCCGGCGCCAATGCTCGCCAGGCCAACAGTAGTTCCAAGAGTAGTAGTTCGCTGCGCACCGGCGTACGCAATTGCTCGCGCACCCGGCCCGCATCGCGGAACCATTGTGCTAGCTTGTTGAAATCACTGATAGCGGTCAAGGCGAGCGGCCCGCGCGCACCACGCGCCTGCGCTGCCGCTTCGGCCTGGGCAAGCTGCGCGGCAAACCAGGTACGCCGTTCGGCGTCGGCCTTGGCCCAGCGATTGGCTACCTCCGCGGGCGACGCCTTGTAGACCCAGAGCTGGGCCAGATCCGTCACGACCTCGGTACGCAGCGCAAGTCCACCGCCGCGGGCAAGTTCCAGCGCCAGCCCCGGATTACCGGCCGCGGCATCCAGCGCCTGTGCCGCGCCCTCGATACCCTGGCTCTTCAGCCAGACCATCGCCTCGGCGGCGTTCGGCAGCAGGAAATCGAGCCGTTGGCAACGTGAGCGTATCGTCGCCGGCAAACGCGATAGCTGGTCGGCGATCAGCAGCAGGACTGTGCCGGCCCCAGGTTCCTCCAGTGTCTTCAGAAGAGCATTGGCGGCGGCCGTGTTCATGAGGTCAGCCGGATCGATCAGCGCGAGCTGATGACCGCCAAACTGGGCGGTCATGGACAAACGCTGCGACAGGAGCCGGATCTGATCGACGGTAATTTCACTGCGCAAGGTCTTGCCGTCGTCGCGCAGTTCCAGCTTCACCTCGGCGCGGTCAGGATGACTGCCTGCCGCGACCAGCAGACAGCTGCGACAGCGGCCACAGGCGACATCCGCCGGCCTTTCGCACAGCAGCAGCGCGGCAAGCGCAGCGGCAAACGCACGCTTGCCCAGCCCGGCCGGACCAGCGAGCAGCAACGCATGCGGCATGGCGCCGCGGCGGCGGCGCTCGAGAACATTGTTCCAAAGTGGACCATTCCACGTCGCAACGTTCATGGACTGCTCCGTGCGCATAGAAATTGCGCCAGCGCCTGTTCGACCTGCATGACCACTTCGGCGATCGGGCGGCTGGCGTCAATCAGGCGGAATCGCGCCGGATCGGCCGCGGCGCGCGCACGATAAGCAGCGCGTACGCGCTCGAAAAAGTCGATCTGCTCCTGTTCGATGCGATCGGCTTGCCCGCCACGTGCGCCCGCGCGCGCCAGACCTTGTGCGACCGGCAGATCAAGCAACAAGGTCAGGTCCGGGCGCAGACCATCGGCAGCCCAACGTTCAAGATCGGCGATGCGCGTTTCGGGCTGGCCACGGCCACCGCCCTGATAGGCATAACTGGCGTCGGTAAAGCGGTCGCTGACGACCCAGCGCCCCGCTGCCAGCGCCGGAACGATTACCGCACGCACGAGCTGCGCCCGTGACGCAAACATCAGCAGCAGTTCGCTTTCTGCGCAAAGCCCGCGATAGGCCGGCTCCAGCAGCACGCGGCGCATCGCCTCGCCCGCTTCGGTGCCGCCTGGCTCACGCGTGAACAGGGCGTCGATACCAGCGGCGGCGAGGTAGTCGCGGATATGCGCGAGCACAGTGCTCTTGCCCGCCCCTTCGCCCCCTTCGAGGCTGATGAAACCTGCCGCTGCGTTCATGGCGTACGCCGTAGCTGATAGCGCGCGACAGCGCGGTTGTGTGCGTCCAGATCCGCGCTGAACTCATGCGAGCCATCGCCGCGCGCAACGAAATACAGCGCATTGCCCGCAGCCGGCTGTACGGCAGCACGCAGCGCGGCTACGCCAGGCAATGCAATAGGCGTCGGCGGCAGACCGGTACGCGTATAGGTGTTGTACGGCGTGTCGGTGTCGAGGTCGCGGCGGCGCAGATTGCCATCGAAGCCGGCGCCCAGGCCGTAAATTACGGTGGGATCGGTCTGCAGTTTCATGCCCAGGCGCAGGCGGCGCGCGAACACCCCGGCAATCAACGGACGTTCGTCACCTTTGCCGGTCTCGCGCTCAACGATGGAAGCGAGAATCAGGGCCTGGTACGGCGAGTCCAGCGGCAGGTCGGCGGAACGTGCCGCCCAGGACTGGTCAAGGGCGCGGCGCAGGGCCTGATACGCCTGGCGCAGCAGATCCATATCGCTGTCGCCGCGTGTCCAGAAATAGGTTTCCGGCAGGAAGCGGCCTTCGGGATGTTCCGCCGCCGCACCGAGCTCGCGCATGATCTCCGGATCCGAGCGCGCACTCAGTGTCTGCTGCAAACCGGCTTCCCGCGCCAACGCCAGGCGCAACTGACGAAATGTCCAGCCTTCCACAATGGTAAAACGATGCTTGATCACGTCGCCGGCGGCCATGCGTTGCAGCAGTACCCGCGGCGTAGTGCCGCGCGGCACAGCGTATTCCCCGGCATGCAGCCGTGCCGCTACCCCCATGCGCTGCGCCAATGCACGCCAGTACAGATCCGGTGCTTCGCTATAGCCCGCCGTACGGATCTGGCGGCGTATCGCTGCAAATGAGGCGCCAGACGGCACGTCGAGCACGGCCTCGTCGCCGATCTGCAGCGGCGTATCGGCAAAACGGCTCCAGTCGTGCCAGAGCAAACCGCCGCCGAGCGCAGCAGCAACCAGCAGGAAGAGCAGGAAAACGCGCAGCGCACGGCCGTGGCTTGTCTCTGCTTGCTTTCGCTTGTGCTGTCGCTCAGCCATGCACCGGCTCCAGCAAGCCCAGTCCACGCCATTCGTCCTGCAACGCACGCGTGACAGGGCCAGGTGTGAACGCCTGCGCATCGATACGGCTAACCGGCAGAATGCCGCGCAGGCTGGAGGTCAGAAACACTTCATCGGCTTGCATGACTTCGTTCCAGGTTAGCCGCACTATCTTCACGTCACGGCGCGCCATCACTTCGGCGCGTGCGACACCAGCCACACCGCACTCCTCAAGCGCCGGAGTGAGCAGCTGCGTATTGCACACGATAAACAGATTCGCCGCTGTTGCGCTGATCACGTTGCCCGCCGCATCTGCCAGCAGGCCTTCCGCAACAGCGGGATCCTGCCACTCCGCACGGGCCAGTACTTGCTCGAGACGATTCAGATGCTTGATGCCGGCCAAACGTGGCTGGGCCGCGAGGCGCAAACTGCAGCAGCGTATCGGGATTCCCCGCCGGTACCAATCGGCAGGGAGGGTCGGTGCTGCGCTCGCCGTCACTATCCAGGTCGACCGCGGCGCTTGCGGCAATGCATAACCGCGTTCACCAACACCACGCGTCAGCGTGATGCGCACGGCCGCGCGCGCGAGGCCGGCACAGGCGCGTTGCGCTGTGGCCGCGAGCTGGTCGCGCGGCGGCGCGCAGATACCTAGTCGCGCCGCATCCGCTTCCAGCCGCGTGCAATGGCGCGACCACAGCGGCGCGACACCGTCGACAAACAAGACGGTCTCGAACAGGCCATCACCGTAGAGCAGCCCCCGGTCAAGCGTAGCCACGCCGAGGCCGGGTTGTCCGTCGACAAAACTGTGTTCGCTCATGCATCCAACCCTAACGCACGCAACAGGCCTCGCGCCTTGTGCCGCGTTTCGTCGAGTTCACGTGAGGCCACCGAGTCCACGACAATGCCGGCACCGGCGCGCCAGCGCAGCAGATCGCCGCTGCGGCTGATCGTGCGGATCAGGATGTTGAGATCGAGGTCACCATCCCGATTCAGATAGCCCAGCGCGCCGGTATAGGCGCCGCGGCCGCGGCCTTCGAGTTCAGCGATGATCTGCATGCAACGTATCTTGGGGCAGCCGGTAATGGTGCCGCCGGGAAACACCGCGCGGATCACCTCGCCCGGCGTCACGTCGCGACGCAGGATCGCGCGCACGTTGGAGACGATATGGTGCACATGGGCATAGGTCTCCACGCTCATCAGTTCGTCGACCACGACACTGCCGGGCTGCGCAACCCGGCCGAGATCGTTGCGCTCGAGATCAATCAGCATCACATGTTCAGCGCGCTCTTTCGGATGGCCTACGAGTTCGCGAATTCGCGCCGCATCGTCGTCGCCGGGAAAACGCGGTCGCGTGCCCGCAATCGGGCGGGTTTGTACACGATCGCCCTGCACCTGAACCAGGCGCTCCGGCGAGGAGGAGATCACGGCCCAGTCCGGACCCTGGAACAAGCCAGCGAATGGCGCGGGATTCGCCGCCCGCAGATTGGCGTAGAGCTGTGCCGATGGCACCGACTCAGCCAGACTGGCACGCCACTCGCGCGACAGGTTGACCTGGAAAATATCACCGGCGCGCAAGTAGTCGTGAATCCGGCCCACGCCGTCGAGGAAATCCTGCGCTGCATCTTCATCAATGGCATCAAGCGCCAGCGGACGCGGCGTGGGAGCCTGCGCAGCGGCAAGATCGGCTTCAACCAAGGCCAGCAGCCCAGCATATTCAGGTTCAGCAACCAGCAGCGTACGGCCGCGGGAGTGATCGACGAGCACACCGACCGGGCAGCGCAGCGCCATCGCACGCGGTAGCGACGGATCGGGAGCCGCAGGCAGCTGCAATACGGGCTCAACGCTCGCCGCGAGTTCGTAGGCGAGGAACAATGCCCAGCCGCCACGGAATGGCAACACCTCGGCTTCCTCGCCGCGCACACAGCGTAGCGTGCGCCATTGGTAATCCAGCAGGCCGAGGAAATCGTCACCCAGATCCGCCCCCTGCGCGTCGGTGACCCGGCCCGTGGCCGTCAGCGTCAAGCTGTCCTGCGGGAACGCCGGCAGCACGTCCCAGCTGGACGTTCCGCCGCCTCCCGTGGCAGCGCTCTGCAGCAGGCAGGGATAACGCGCCGGCTGTGCGGCGGCGAGCGCAAGCAGGTCATGACGTTGCGGCAACTCGCGCAGGACGAGGGATGGCCGTAACGGCACAGGCACAAGAACGGACACGGCTCAGGGCAGTCCCGCAGGACCAGGCAAGGGATCAAACACGCAGCCGCCGGCGTAGTAGCGCTCGGACGCACCGCAGCGCCGCCATGCGTCGGCACCCGTCAAACGCGGATGCGGCGAGCTTGCCGCTGAAACGGCCTGTACGCGGAGACACCTCATCGGCTTGTTCAAAAAGTAGATCCCATGCCCGCGCGAGTGCGGGCGCGCAGTAACGCGCCCTGGTGTGCTCAGATGCGGCGGAATACGAGCGTGCCGTTTGTGCCGCCGAAACCGAACGAGTTCGACAGCACGACGTCAATCTTCGCCTGGCGCGCAGTGTGCGGCACATAGTCGAGGTCGCAACCCTCGCCGGGCTCATCGAGATTGATCGTCGGCGGCACCACACCGTCGCGCAGCGCGAGCACCGAGAAGATCGCTTCGACACCGCCTGCCGCCCCAAGCAGATGACCGGTCATCGACTTTGTCGATGAGACCATGACCTTGCTCGCATGGCTGCCCAGCACGCTCTTCATGCCCTGGGTTTCGGCGAAATCGCCAGCTGGCGTCGAGGTCCCGTGCGCATTGATGTAGTCAACATCCGCCGCATTCAGGCCAGCATCCTTGAGCGCATTGGCCATGCAACGCGCCGCACCTTCGCCGCTCTCGCTAGGCGAGGTCATGTGGTAGGCGTCGCCGCTCATGCCAAAGCCGGCGAGCTCGGCATAGATACGCGCGCCACGAGCCCTGGCGTGTTCATAGTCTTCAAGAACCAGCACGCCAGCACCGTCAGACAACACAAAACCGTCGCGGTCCTTGTCCCAGGGGCGGCTGGCCTTGGTCGGTTCGTTGTTGCGCGTGGACAGCGCACGTGCCGAGCAGAAACCGCCTATGGCTGTCCCGGTCGTGGAGTATTCAGCACCGCCTGCGATCATCACGTCGGCATCGCCATAGGCAATCATGCGCGCGGCAATACCGATATTGTGCGCCGCCGTTGTGCAGGCCGTAACAACGGAAATGTTCGGCCCCTTGACGCCAGTAATGATGGAAACATTACCCGAGATCATGTTGATGATCGTCGACGGCACGAAGAACGGCGAGATCTTGCGCGGTCCACCTTCAGCCAATACCTGACTGGTGCGTTCTATGGTCGCAATGCCGCCGATGCCGGCACCGATGCTGACCCCGATGCGTTCTGCATTGGCTTCGGTAACTTCAAGTCCGGAATCGGTGAGCGCACTCAGCGAGGCGGCGATGCCGTAATGGATGAACGCATCCATCTTCTTTACATCTTTGGGCGTGATCCACTGTGCCGGATCGAAATTGCGGATCTCGCCAGCGATGCGCGTGGAGTAAGCGCTCGCGTCGAAGTGCGTAATGGGACCGATACCACTGACACCACCGACGATGTTGTTCCAGGCAGTGGTGAGATCATTGCCGACCGGACTCAATATGCCCATGCCGGTGATGACGACGCGACGCTTGCTCATACAAATGCTTCCAGACTGAAGTAGCGACACAAGCGGGCACTGGAACGCCGTATCGCCAGCATGCTCATGGCGGCAGAACGGTCGCTCAGGATAGGCTGCCCGGGAACGCCGTAGGTACGACGTGCCGAAAACGCGAACTGCGCCATGCGGCGCAGCTCGTGTGCAGCTTGGGGATCAGGATCAGGGCTTGACGTGGGCCTTGATGTAGTCGACCGCCTGTTGCACGGTCGTGATCTTTTCGGCTTCCTCGTCCGGGATTTCGCACTCGAATTCTTCCTCGAGCGCCATCACCAGTTCCACCGTATCGAGCGAGTCGGCGCCGAGATCGTCCACGAAGGAAGCGTTCTGGGTGACTTCGTCTTCCTTCACGCCGAGTTGTTCAACGACGATCTTCTTGACGCGTTCTTCGATGCTGCTCATTGTGCAAATTCCTCCCGAAGGGAATAGTTCAAAAATCGAAAACACACTTGCTGTCATCCGCGGCGGCATACACCTGCGCCATATCCCTGCGGGCAGTACCACCTCTGGGGAGTCTAGTACGGTGCTTGGGCAGTCCAGCGCACGGTTACGGCATGCGACGAACTGCGGAAGCGCAACACCAGGCCTCCGCAACACAAAGCCCGGCGATTGTAGAGGAATCGGATCGGACCAACCAGATACAGGCGTTTGAGTCAGCGCGAGTCTGCAAACCGCTGATTTCTCAGGGCATGTACATACCGCCGTTGACATGCAGCGTTTCGCCGGTAATCCAGGCCGCCGCCGGCGATGCGAGGAAGGCAACCGCCTGCGCGATGTCATCCGGCTGACCGAGACGGCCTAGCGCGATCTGTGCCAGCATCGCGTCCTTCTGCTCCTGCGGCAGCGCCGCGGTCATGTCGGTTTCAACAAAACCTGGCGCCACGACGTTGACCGTGATGCCGCGCGAACCGATCTCGCGCGCGAGCGACTTCGAGAAGGCGATGACGCCAGCCTTGGCCGCCGCGTAGTTGGCCTGCCCCGGATTGCCGGTCAGACCAATAACCGAGGCGATGCTGATAATGCGGCCCTTGCGCGCCTTCATCATGCCACGCATCACCGCCTTGGACAGGCGGTAGACCGAACTGAGATTGGTATCGAGGATGATCTGCCAGTCCTCGTCTTTCATGCGCATCAGCAGCTGGTCACGCGTAATCCCGGCATTGTTGACGAGGATCGACACGCTGCCGAAATCCTTGCCGATCGCCTCGATCAGCGCATCGACCGAAGCAGCGTCGGTCACGTTCAGCACGCGACCGTAACCACCCAGCGGCGCCAGCGCCTGTCCGATCGCCGCAGCTCCGGACTCACTCGTTGCTGTACCGATCACGGTCGCACCGGCCTCGGCGAGGCGCCGCGCGATAGCCGCACCAATACCGCGACTGGCGCCGGTAACGAGCGCTATTTCGCCTTGAATATTTCCACTCATCACAAAGTCCCGTTATGGAATTTTCGCAAACCCCGCAACCGACTCAGGCAGTCTTGCCTGGGCCGCATACCGGCGTGTGCAGCGCGCCGCCGGCATCGTGCACATAGCTCGCCGCGGGTTCGACCAGCATACCGACCGATCGCGAGCCCAGTCCCGGCAATACGAAGGCAAGTTGCGGATGCGTCATGTAGGGAATGATTTCTGCAATCCATCAGAGTGCACACCAGGCTTGTCGCAGCTGCCGGGAAACGGAAGGACAGGCCGTAGCGCAGGAAGCCCAAGCCACTGGCATGGGATCCGCCCGTCATCAGGTCAGTAGCGCACCAGCGCCGAGCCCCAGGTAAAACCGCCGCCGAACGCTTCCATCAGCAGAAGCTGGCCGCGCTGCACGAGACCCGAACGCACCGCGTAATCGAGCGCCAGCGGCACCGAACCCGAGGACGTATTGCCATGCTTGTCGACCGTGACGATGACCTGCTCCATCGGCATTTCTAGGCGCTTGGCCGTAGCCTGGATAATGCGCAAGTTCGCCTGGTGCGGAATCAGCCAGTCGATCGAGGACTTCTCCAGGCCATTCGCATTCAGCGTTTCCTCGACCACCATGTCGAGGGTCTTGACCGCAACCTTGAATACCTCGTTGCCGGTCATCAGCACACGCACGCCGGCATTGGGTTCGTCTGGCTTGAAACCCGCGGACACACCAACCGGGTTCCACAGCAACTCCTTGTGGGCGCCATCCGCATGCAGGTGGGTCGAAATGACGCCGGGAGCATTGTCGGCGGTCAACACAACCGCACCAGCGCCGTCACCAAACAGGACGCAGGTAGCGCGGTCGGTCCAGTCGAGCATGCGCGTCAGGGTTTCCGCGCCAACGACCAGCGCCTTCTTCACAGCCCCCGAGCGTACGAACTTGTCGGCGACGCTGAGCGCGTAGAGGAACCCTGAACAGGCGGCATTGACATCAAAGGCGGCACAGCCGTTCGCGCCGAGGCGGTGCTGCAGCAGGCAGGCGGTGGACGGAAAGATCAGGTCGGGCGTCGTAGTGCCGACAACGATAAGCCCGATGTCTCTGACATCGACATTTGCCGCATCGAGTGCTGCGCGCGCCGCGTGTTCAGCGAGATCCGATGTGGTCTGGCCTTCTGCGGCGACATGGCGCTGGCGGATACCGGTGCGGGAGTGGATCCACTCATCGGTCGTATCGACGAGCTTTTCCAGATCGGCATTGGTCAGGATCTTATCCGGCAGGTAGCTGCCAGTGCCTGCGATACGGGAATGAATCAGAGCGGCTTCCCCCTGGTTCTGGTCGTCGACTCCCAATGGAGTCGCGCGCCCGGCAAACGAATTCCGGCGCCTGCGCGCCGGAATGTCGTAGCAACGTCAATCGGCTGGCTGGCAGCCGTGACGATCAGTCTTCCGTATGAACCGGGGTCTTGCTGGGGATCACCTGACGGCCGCGGTAGTAGCCGTCCTTCGTGATGTGGTGACGGACATGAACTTCACCCGTCGTCGGATCGGTGGCCAGCTGCTTGGCCGTCAGTGCGTCGTGCGAACGGCGCATGCCGCGGGTCGACGGGGTCTTGCGGGATTTCTGAACTGCCATGGGAACTCTCCAAAAACACTTGTGTTCGCTTGCCGTAGGCGGTGACGAACCCATCAGTTACGCGGCCTGCGCCGCACCTGCGCCAATTGCGTGACGCCACCGCCGCTGCTTCTATCCTTTCTTCAGGCCACCCAGCGCGGCGAACGGATTCGGCCGCTGCGGTGCCTCAGCCTGCGCCGGATCGGTCGACCAGGTAAAGTCGGACTCCTCCAGCCCCGGTTTGACCGGAATCAAGGGCAAGGCCAGCAGCAACTCGTCCTCGATCACTTCTGCAAGTCTGATTTCCGCCGAATCGAGCAGCAAAGGCTCATAACCGGGCGGCAGTCCTGCTTCGTCCTCTTCCCGCGTCATCAAACCCAGCCGGGTATCAATAGCTACGGGCATTGCAAACAGTTCCAGCGTGCGCTGGCAGGTCAGGACCAGCTCCACCTGCGCCTGCAACGCGAGATAAGCCTGGCCGAGTTCATCGCGGCCGAACTCAATATCGTACGTGACCGTTCCATCCGGTGCAGCCAGCGCATCGGTGAGACGCGTTAGCCGGGCAACGGGCAGGCGACCATTGAACGAACGCCGCGCCGAAACCATGCGCCAGGCGTCCACTATCTCGGGGAAAGGCGCAGACATGGGCGCGCGATGGTAGTTACGGCGCCCCTGGAAGTCAAACGAAACCTGCGTGTGCTCCGCTACTTAGGCCCTGCCACAGCGATTTACGCCCGGGCGCGCTTGGGGCAGACTCGACGCCGATGAATTATCTGATCGCGCCCATTGTCCTGGTACTGCTGGGGCTATCGTTCTTTTTCGTGCGAGAACGTCGCTGGCGCCGACGCGAGCAGTGCATACGGACCTTGCTCGACGAAGCCGACGCACTTGAGGCCAGCCTGCTGACTTGCCGCGAACGCATGCAAACCCTGCGCGGCATGCTGACCGACCTGCCGGAAGAAATGACCGGAGATGCCGATGAGGCGCTTGCTGCCGATGACAAGGTACAGGCTGCGCTGCGTGACCTGCTGCAACACCGGCTGTGGATCAAGCAACATGCTGTCGACGCCGGGCAGCCCGAACTCGATGCGGCAATTGGCGCGCTGCGCCAGTCACGCCGTTCCATGGAGCAGCAGCTACGCCACCTCGACGACATAACGGCTGCATTGCGCGAGGCAAGGGCGCGATGACCGCCGCCGTCAAGCTGGACGCCGTAGATTTGGTACTGGGCTCGACCTCGCGCTATCGCGCCGAATTACTGCGTCGCCTTACACCGGTATTTCGCCAGGCCGCACCGGAAGTCGACGAGACGCCGTTGCCGGGCGAAGCTGCACCCGCACTGGCGTTGAGGCTGGCCCAAGCCAAGGCCTGTGCGGTCGCGCAGCGCTTTCCGGGCGCTGTCGTGATCGGCTCGGATCAGGTCGCCGAACTCGACGGCATGGCACTGGGAAAACCCGGCGACAGCGCCCGCGCTCAAGCACAACTGATCCGCTGCAGCGGAAGGGCGGTGCATTTCCATACCGGGCTATGCCTCGCCGATGCGCGCAGCGCCGGTATTCAGCTTTACACCGAAACCGACCTGACCACGGTGCAATTCCGCGAACTCGCTGCGGAAGAGATCAGCCGGTACATCGCGCGCGAGCAACCGCTGGACTGCGCCGGCAGTTTCAAGTCCGAGGGTCTGGGCATCGCCTTGTTCGAGCGCATTACCAGCGATGATCCCAGCGCCCTGATCGGCCTGCCGCTGATAGCGCTGTGCCGCCTGCTGCGGCTGGCGGGGATCGTGGTCCTGTAGCACCTGCGTGTCACATTCCGGCGTGACTCCCGGTTCCGGCACACGGCCGCGATACCAGGCGAATACCTTGCGACCGCCGAACAGCGACATTTCATCGAGCAACTGCAAATCAACCACGCGCCGGCACAGTGACTGTTGCCAGGCATCGCGCTCGCCGACGCTACCGGTCGTACGCTCGACCACCAGCAGCAGGTTGCGTTGTGCATGGTGCAGGCGCAGGCCGCGCTCGTCGCGCTGCCATAACGCCAGCTGCGGTGCGCGACCATGTTTGACATTGCGCGGGTGATCCAGCGAATAGACACGCAGGGCCGCATCGAGCTGAAAATCGAGTTCGGCGCCGAGCAGAAAATTGTCGGCAACCAGTACGGGGTTGTGCTCACGTTCGCGCTCAAGCCAGGTGCGCGTGCGTGCTGCAACCTCTTCCCACCCGACAAAGTTGTACGGAAACGCCTTGTGAGCCGCCAACCGTTGCGCCCAAGCAGGATCCGCTGCCGCTGCGAGGTAGCCGAGTGCGCCGGCGCACCCCAGGGCGGCAAGCGTATAAGAAGCGACGATGTACGGCCGCGAACCCACTCCCTCGGCCAGCAGCCGCGCCAGCGCGACCAGCCCGGCCAGATAAGCCGGCAGCGGCCAATGCACACGAAAGCGCAGCTCGTCACCGACCAGTCCGAATACGAAGTAGCCGACAGCGACACCGAGCCCGGACCAGGCCAGCACCGCCGCCGCCAGGGAAACCTTGCGTGCGCACCAGTTGCGCCACAAAGCCCAGAGCAGCAGCCCATAGAGCAAAGGCGTGACGACCAGAGCCTGTTCCAGTGGCTGCGCCAGTCCCCCGGAATGCAAACGCCAAGGGTGGCGCTCGACGAGCTGAAAACTCAGTCCCGACCAATCGTGAGCCCGGTTGAACAGCAGCAGCGGCAGCAGCCCCAACGCGCCGACCGCCAACGCGCCCCAGAATCCGCGTTGCCGCCACCAGTGGCGGGCACCACGCGTGCAGAGCAGCAGACCTAACCCACCGGGTAACAGCATCGCTGCGCGGTAATGCGACAGCCACGCCAGCGCAAGTCCGCTGCCGAGCCAGGCATAACCACGCGCCTCGCCACGCGCGATGCGCAACAACCCGGCAAGCATCGCGAGTGCCGCAACCGTCAAGGGCACGTCCGGCATGGCCATCACGCCTAGCGTGCCGCCCAGCGGCAACAGCATCCAGGCTATCCCGATCCACGACGCTGCTCCTGCATCCGACTCACGTCGTGCGATCTGCCACAGACCTAGCGGCAACGCCGCCCCCAGCAGCAGGAACAGACTGCGCATGCCGATCAGGGAATGGCCAAACAGCGTTTCCCCCAGATGGATCAGCACAGCTGTCGCCGGCGGCACGTCGGTAAACGACCAGGCCAGTGCGCGGCTTTCCTGCCAATAAAACGCTTCATCACCAAACGGCGCCAGCGTTGCGGCGATGACAAGCTTGATCGACTGCAACACGAACCATAAAACACAAAACGTGGTCAGCGCATATCGCGCCGAGCGCACGGCGCTGGCTACACTCACTTCACGGTGCACTGCGCATCCTTTGCTGGCCAGAACATGACTGCCACTTCGCCCGATTCTCCACTAGTCCTTCCGGCCGACCTGCGCACGCGGCTCGACCGTTCTGTCGCACAGGTCAACAGCGTGCTGCTCGGCAAGTCCATGCAGGTCAACCTCGCCTTCGTCAGCCTGATCGCCGGTGGACATCTGCTGATCGAAGACCTGCCTGGAGTCGGCAAGACCACGCTGGCACATGCCCTGGCAGCGACCCTGGATCTCGGCTTCCAACGCATACAGTTCACCAGCGATCTGCTGCCGTCGGACATTATCGGGGTCGGCATCTTCGAGCGCGACAACAACCGCTTCGAATTCCACGCCGGCCCCTTGTTCGCCCAGCTCGTGCTCGCCGACGAGATCAATCGCGCGACGCCCAAGACGCAGAGCGCGCTGCTGGAAGCCATGGCCGAACAGCAGGTAACGGTCGATGGCCGCACACATGCCCTGCCCTTGCCGTTCATCGTCGTCGCCACGCAGAATCCGCTCGACCTCGCCGGCACCTATCCGCTGCCCGACTCCCAGCTCGATCGCTTCATGCTGCGGATCAGCCTCGACTATCCGAGCCGTGAGGCAGAACGCGAGCTGCTGACCTCCACCAACCGGCAGGAACTCATCGCCACCCTGCAGGCGTGCATGAGCGCCGACGACATACACACGCTGCGCCAGCTGGTCGGCAACGTCATAGCGAGCCCCGCGCTGATCGATTACCTGCAGGCCTTGATCAGTGCTACGCGCAGCCACGCGGATATCCGCGTAGGCCTGTCGCCGCGCGCGGGACTCGCACTGCTGGCTGCCGCGCGGGCGCAGGCATTGGTCAACGGACGCGGCTACGTGCTGCCTGAAGACGTTCAAGCCGTGTTTGTACCGGTCACGGCCCATCGCCTGACCTTAGCTGGCGGCGGCCAGCGGGATCGGATCGGCGTCACCCGCGACCTGCTTGCCAGCGTGGCCGTGCGTTGAGCCGCGCCGCGTCTACCGGCGAGTTCTGGCTGAAGCTGCTGGCACAGGCCGAGAAACGCTTGCCAGCGCTGACCCGGCTGCGCGTGCGGGAGAATCTGCCGATCCGGCTTGATCGCCGGCGCATCTACGTACTGCCAACGGCATTCGGCCTGGTCTTTGCCGGCATGCTGTTCGTGATGAGCATCGGCGCGCTGAACTACTACAACAATCCCGCCTTGATGCTGACTGCGCTGCTGGGCTCGGTCAGCGTGCTCAGCATGCTGGTCGCATTCCGCACCCTCGATGGCAGTTGCCTGGATCGGGTACAGGCGGAACCCTGTCATGCGGGCGACCCGCTGACACTGGAACTGGTCTTCGCCGCCGGTCGGCGCATACGCCCGGGCCTGCGCATCGACATCGGCGGCAGCCACGCTGTCGTCACAGCGCTGCCCGGCGAACCGCTACGCGCTGTGCTGACCCTGCCAACCGAACGCCGCGGCCTGCTCGCCCTGCCACGCATCCGGGTGTGGACGCGCTGGCCCTATGGTCTGTTTCGCGCCTGGAGCTGGCTCAATCCGCAGATCGAACTGCTGGTCTACCCGCGCGCCGAACCGCATGCTGTGCCGTTGCCCCAGGGCGGTCAGGCTGTGCAGCGCAGTCGCGTACAGGCCCTGGGCGAAGAGTTCGGCGCACTGCGTGCGTACCGCGCCAACGATCCGCGCCGGCTGATCGCCTGGAAAGCCAGCGCGCGCGCCGACCGGCTGCTCGTGCGCGAACCGGAGCAACCGGTCGGTGACGACTATGTACTCGATTTCGACGCACTGGGCGCCCTCGATCTCGAGGCGCGCATCTCGCGGCTGACGCGCTGGGTGCTGATGGCCGAAGAGCGGCGCGCGCGCTACACCTTGCTGCTGCCGGGACTGCACCTGGGCCCGGATATCGGCAGTGCACATGCGCGGCGTTGCCTGCGCGAACTGGCCTTGCTCTGATGCGGCTCACGCGACGGCAGTTCGACCTGACGGCGCTGACCACGCTCTGCGCCAGCGGGCTGCACGCGCCGCATTTTCCGCTGTGGCTCAACCTGACGATCACGCTGCTGATCGCCACACGCTGGCTGCAGCGGCGTCTGCGCCCGGACTGGGGTAAACCGCCGGCACTGTTGCGTCTGCCGCTGACCCTGGCTTTGCCGGTTGCGGTCTGGCTGCAATACGGAAACATCTTCGGCCTTGATCCGGGCAGCGTATTTGCTGTCGGCATGCTGGTGCTCAAGCTCACCGAAAGCGAAACCGCGCGCGATGCACGCGCGGTTTCGACCTTTGCGATGTTCGTGCTGATGGCCGCGCTGCTGTTTGAGCAAGACCTTCTGACCACTCTCTACGTCGGACTCGGTTCCATTCCGCTACTGCTGACCCTGCGTTCGCTCGAAACCGAGGAGCGCACAGCGTCGGTACCCGCTGCACCGGCACTTGGCAATCTAGGTGCCAGCCTGGCCGCGGTGCTGGCGAACCTGTTTGCCGCAGCGCCGCTGGCCTTGATCGTATTCCTGTTTCTGCCGCGGCTGGCCGCGCCGCTGTGGTCCGCGCAGACAGCGGCACAAGGTAAAACCGGGCTCAACGACTCCATGTCTCCGGGCAATCTCGGGCAGTTGCTGCTCGATGACAGTCCCGCGTTTCGGGTGAGCTTCGATACCGCGGTGCCGCCGCCGGCGCAACGCTACTGGCGAGGGGTCGTGTTATGGCGTTATGACGGGCAACGCTGGTCCCGCGCCGGCGGTGTGCCGCTGGACCCGGTGCGACAACCGCTGAAACCGCTGGCGGCGGAAATCGGCTATGAAATCACCCAGGAGCCCAGCCAGAAACGCTGGCTGTTCGGACTCGACATACCGACCAGCGACCCGGTAGGTGCCCAGCGCGACGAGGACTACACCCTGGCAGCGCCGCGGCCGATAGGAAAACTCACCGTTTACCGGCTGCGCTCGGCACTGACCTATTCCCTGGACGGCCTGGATTCGCGCCAGCGGCTGCGTGGCCTGCGTCTGCCGGCGGGCTTGAATCCGCGTGCGCTTGCACTCGGCAAGGAGTGGGCCAGACAACACGATGACCCTGTCAAGATCGTTCAGGCTGCGCTGGAGCTCATTCGCCGGGATTTCCGCTACACGCTGACTCCGCCCCCGCTGGGCCGCAACGCGATGGACGATTTCCTGTTCGAGACCAAGGCCGGCTACTGCGAGCATTTTTCGTCAGCATTCGCCGTGCTCATGCGTGCCGCCGGCATTCCTACCCGCGTGGTCCTGGGCTACCAGGGCGGTTACTGGAGCGATGTAGGCAACTACATGGTCGTACGGCAGTCGGATGCACACGCCTGGAACGAAGTCTGGCTGCCCGACCGCGGATGGGTACGCGTCGATCCCACGGCCGCGGTTCGTCCGGACCGGGTCGAACTGGGCGCGGGCACGGTCAATTCCAGCGGTTCGGCCTGGTTCGGTCGCGAATGGGCGCTGGCCATGCGCAATCGCTGGGACCTGGTCAATCGCCTGTGGACCCAGGTCGTCGTGCAGTTCGACGATCTCACCCAACGCGGCCTGCTGCGCAGCGTCGGCATAGAGCAGGCGGACTGGCGCCAGCTTGGAATCACCTTTGCGCTCTGTATGGGCCTGCTGGCCGGCTTGGGATTGTGGTGGGCGCTGCGCCGCGATCACGGCGGCGACGCGCTGGACCAGGCCTACGAACGGTTGTGCGCGCGGCTGGCCAAACGGCTGGATATCACGCGCGCGCCAGCAGAAGGTCCTGCCGACTACCTGCGCCGCGTGCTGCAGCATCAGCCCCAGGCACGCGCCAGCGTGGAGCCGCTGTTGCTGCAATACATGCAACTGCGCTACGCCCAGTCGACGATTGAGCCGGCGACCGTGCGCGCGTTCGCGCGCGCCGTGCGCAAGGCCGACCTGCACCGCTCGCCGGCCCGCTGAGCAGGCGCGGCGCAACGGTTCGGGGCGGTGTATCGTCACAGCGTATCGATGCCGCACCGGGAGCCCGCCATGCCCCTCATCCGCTGGAGTCTGCCGATCATTGCACTTGCCCTGGCCGCCTGCGCCACGGCACCCAAGCCGCTACGGGGCGAGTTCGCCGCCGCGCCACAGCCCCCTGCAGCCGACGGACAGAAAGTGCGCTGGGGTGGTGAAATCATCCGCACCGTCAATGCCGCCGAGCGCTCCTGCTTTGAAGTACTTGCGCGCCCGCTCGACGCGCGCGCGCGACCGCAGCGCCAGGACCACAGCGAAGGCCGTTTCCTCGCCTGCCGCAGCGGCTTCTACGATCCGGCCGTATTCGCCGCCGGCCGCGAAATCACCGTAATCGGCAGCATAGTCGGCGACGAAATCCGCAAAGTCGGCGACTACGACTACCGCTACCCGCGCGTAGCCGCCGACGTGATCTACCTCTGGAGCGAGCGAGCGGCCACGAATTACCACCAGCGCTGGTTCTACGACCCGTTCTGGCACCGCCCCTGGTGGGGACCGGCGCATCTGGTCATCCATCACTCTCACAGCAGGCGCGCCAAGTAACAATTACAGAAGTTCAGGCAGTTTCAGCCTGCTCGCGCCGCGCATGCAAAGGCACTACTCGCTACCGGCCCTGCACGCAGCTCAGGCAAACCCACCGCGCAACGGCGCACCGGCCAGCAGATGCAGATGCAGCTGAAACACGGTCTGGCAGCCATGGCCGTTGCAGTTGACGACGCAGCGATAGCCGTCCTCTGCAAAGCCCTGCCGCTTGGCATAGGCAGCGGCGGCGAGGAACAGCTTGCCGGCGAGCTCCGCCTGGCCCGGCTGCAGATCGTTCAAGGTCGCTATCGGCGTCTTGGGCACGAACAATAGGTGCACCGGCGCCTGGGGGTTGATGTCCTTGAAGGCGATGAGATCGTCGTCTTCGTAGACGATATCGGCAGGAATTTCGCGGCGGATGATTTTGCCGAAGATCGTGTCGCTCATAAGCTTCCTCCTGGTCCAGTTCTTGTTACCCGCACGTGGCGGCAAACCCTCGATGCCTGAGCACCGTGTCAGCTCAAGGTCTGGCGGCTGCCGAAGGCGTGCGCCAGCGTGCCGCGGTCGATGAACTCCAGCTCACCGCCAAGCGGAACACCGTGCGCGAGGCGGGTTGCACACACGCCAGCCTCCCGCGCGAGCTGCGACAGCAGATGTGCCGTCGCCTCGCCTTCGACGGTGGGGTTGGTTGCAACGATAAGCTCCTTGACTTCGCCGTTCCGCAGCCGCTCGGCCAGCAGATCCAGGCCGAGTTCGCGCGGTCCCAGCCCGTCGAGTGGGCTAAGCCGCCCCAGCAGCACGAAGTACAGCCCACGATAGCCCGTGGCGGCTTCGATGGCCGCCTGATCGACCGGGCTCTCCACCACGCAGAGCAGGCTCGCATCGCGCGCCGCATTGGAACAAACGCTACAAATCTCGCTTTCACTGAAACCGCGACAGCGCCGGCAGTTGCCGATGCGCTCGACCGCAGCAGCCAGACACCCGGCAAGGCGCCGCCCTCCGGCGCGATCGCGTTCGAGCACGTGAAAGGCCATGCGCTGCGCGCTCTTTGCGCCTACGCCTGGCAAGCAGCGCAGCGCTTCAATCAGCTCGGCTAACAGTGGCGAAGCTGCACTCATGCGTCAGGGAACCTCAAGACAAGTCCGGCACACAGCCAGCAGCAAGATGGGCTTTGCAGAACGAGACCAAGGCGGAACACGGCGCCGATCAACGGCCAGCGCTGCAGCACATCAATCTGCCCGCGGCAGGACCAAAGCCTGCACTGCAGGGCTGCGCCCATGTTCGGCCCTGCTCAGAATGGCAGCGAGAAGCCCGGCGGCAGATTCATGCCTCCGGTAACGCCGGCCATGCGCGACTGGGTTTCGGCCGCTAGCTTGTTCGCTGCATCGTTGAACGCCGCCGCAATCAGATCTTCGGCCATTTCCGGGTCGTCCTGCAGCAGCTTGCGGTCGACATTGACGCGGCGCACCTCGTGACGGCCATTCATCAGCACGCTGACCAGGCCACCGCCGGCACTGCCGGTCACTTCGAGCCTGGCAATCTCGTCCTGCGCCTTCTTGAGATTCTCCTGCATGCGCTGCGCTTGCTGCATCAGGTTGCCGAGAGGTCCACGCATAAATTGACTCCACTAGAAATTTTGAACTTGGCAAAATGGAAAACGTTGCCCGCGTTCGCGCAGGCACACCGATCAGGCACCCGGCAGGCTGCTGTCGACGCGAACTGAACCGGGCACGATGCGCGCGCCGAATTCACGCATCGCCGCCTGTACGAACGGATCGCGCTCCATGTCGTCTTCGGCCTGCTGCTGGCGCGCCGTGCGCGTGCGACTGAGCTGCTCGGCCGGCGTTTCGAGATTGCCGCTGGCCTGCTCGAACTGGCAGCGCAGGGAACGGCCGGTAGCCGCGGACAGCTTGTCCTGCAACTGCACGACCATGGCCGGCGAAAGCATGGCGTAATACTCCGCGCGCAGCGCGAGCTTGAGCACATCCCCCTGCACCGCAGTCAGAGCGGCGTTGCGCGCGACCTGCCCTAGCGGCCCAAGCAGATTTGCACGCTCGATCAATGCGGCCCAGTCGCGCGGTTCGATCGCGATCTGCACCGTAGTCGGCGCGACTTCGCTGGCGCGCTCTGCCCGCGCCGCGACTGCCGGTGCAGGATCCACATCAGCCAGAGTGTGCGCCGTAGCGGTTTGCGGTTTTTCCGCTTCCACGGCAGCAGACGGAAGGCGTGTGTAAGCACTTGCCAGCGCGGGTTCGACGCTGGCTCGCGCCACCTCGACAGCGGGCGTTGATGCAAGGGATGCCCCATCGCCACGGTAGGGCTCAGCCTCGTCTTTCGCCGCTTGCGACCGCTGTACCACCGCAGCGGCGCTGGATGCCGGAATCCCCGCAGTCCGCGGTGCCGGCGGCGGCGGGGCGCTACCGGCTGCGACCGGCGCAAAGGCAAGCAGGCGCAGCAAAGCCATGTCGAAACCCGCACGCGGCGTCGGCGCCAGCGCGAGATCGCGCCGGCCGCTGATGCAGAGCTGGTAGTACAACTGCACCTCGTCCGCGGCCAGCCGCTGGGCGAAACGCGCCACGTCTTCGGCCTCGGCCGCACTGTCGGCGACATGCTCAGGCACGAGCTGGCGCAACTGGATGCGGTGCAGCAACGCGGCGAGATCGTCGAGTACCAGGCCGAAATCCGGGCCGAACTCGGCAAGCTGGTTTACTTCGGCGAACAGCGCGTTGCCGTCGTTGTTGCTGATTGCCTCCAGCAGACGACCCACACGCGCACGTTCAATCGTACCGAGCATCGCGCGCACCTCATCCGCACGCACACTGCCGCCGCCATAGGCGATGGCCTGGTCCAGCAGCGACAGGCCATCGCGCAACGAACCATCCGCGCCCTTGGCCAGCACGGCGATCGCGTCTGCATCGAAGGCGATCTGCTCGGCGTCAAGAATTTGCCGCATCTGCCCGGCGATCTGCTCGGGCAGCAGACGCTTGAGGTTGAACTTGAGGCAGCGCGACAGCACGGTCACCGGCAGTTTCTGCGGATCGGTGGTCGCAAGCAGGAACTTCACATGCGCCGGCGGTTCTTCCAGCGTCTTGAGCAGCGCATTGAACGCGTTCTTCGACAGCATGTGCACTTCGTCGATGAGAAACACCTTCTGCCGCCCGCGCGCCGGCGTGTACTGCGCGCTTTCGATCATTTCGCGCACATCGTCGACGCCGGTGTGACTTGCCGCATCGATTTCCAGCAGATCGACGAAACGGCCCGCGTCAATATCGAGGCAGGCGCGGCACTCGCCACAAGGCTGCGAAGATTGCCCACGCTCGCAATTGAGCGACTTGGCGAAGATGCGCGCGATCGTGGTCTTGCCGACACCACGTGTGCCGGTAAACAGGAAGGCATGGTGCAAGCGGTCGCCGTCCAGCGCATGCGACAGCGCGCGCACCACGTGTTCCTGTCCAACGAGTTCGGTGAATCGCCTGGGCCGCCACTTGCGCGCAAGGACTTGATACGACATGCCGCTTCCTTAAGAACCCCTGGAGCAAGCCGGAACTTGATCCAGATATGGTGGAACCCCCTGCATCAACGGAATGAATCAAGGGGACTGGCGAACACAGGCAACACAAGCCTTCGCCCGGGGTTGTGGGAACCCGCAGCAGGGTACCGGAGCTGCACTACGCATGCTTGCTCCGACCTAGCCTGAGACCAGACGCGGATTGTGCCACGAGGCAAAGCCTCCTCGCAGAGGCCGGCAGCGGCCCCGGCCCGCCGGCTGCCGGTGCCGGCGACCGCAGCCAGGCGTGTTGTTTTTTGCGCATTGGTCTAGGCTTGACGCGTGCAGCGTGCGAGCACGCTCGCCAGGAGAACGTCACCCACATGTCGTCAGCCAGCCTCAAGCCCGCCGCAATCCCACTGCAAGACCCCGGCCCGACACCGCGCGAGCACGCGGCAGTCGCAGCCGCCATCACCGCCTGCCGCGATCTGCCCGGCGCCCTGCTGCCATTGCTGCATGCCGTGCAGGACGCGCTGGGCTATGTTCCCAGCGCGTCCTTGCCCATGATCGCCCACGCACTGAATCTTTCCCGCGCCGAGGTACACGGCGTGCTGAGTTTCTACCACCACTTCCGCACCAGCCCTCCTGGCCGTCATGTGCTCAAGCTGTGCCGCGCCGAGAGCTGCCAGGCCATGGGCTCGGTCGCGCTGGAAGCGCTGGCCAAACAGCGGCTGGGTATCGACTACCACGCGACCAGCGCAAGCGGCGGCACTACGCTGGAACCCGTGTACTGCCTGGGCAACTGTGCGCTGTCGCCGGCGCTGCTGGTCGATGACGAATTGATGGGCCGGGTCACACCGCAGCGGCTGCTCGCGCTGCTGGATGCGCTGGAGTCCGGCTCATGACGGTCACCGTCTATGTACCAGCCGACTCTGCCGCCGTTTCAGTCGGTGCCGATGCGGTAGCCGCACGCATTGCGCTGCTCGCGCAGCAGCGCGGCAAGGCGATACGCCTCGTGCGCAACGGCTCGCGCGCCCTGTTCTGGCTGGAACCGCTGGTCGAAGTCGCAACCCCGGCCGGCCGCATTGCGTATGGCCCAGTCGATGCCACTCAGGTCGACAGCCTGTTCGACGCGGATTTCCTGGGCGGTGGTGCTCACTCCCTGCGGCTGGGCCTCACCGATGAAATACCGTTTCTCAAACAGCAGGAACGGCTGACCTACTGCCGTATCGGCCTTATCGATCCACTGGATCTGGACGACTACGCCGCCCACGGCGGCTGGCAGGGATTGCAGCGTGCCCTCGCCCTGAGCCCAGCGCAGGTGGTGCAGGAAGTGCACGATTCCGGTCTGCGCGGTCGCGGCGGTGCCGCGTTCCCGGCCGGTATCAAGTGGAAGACCTGTGCCGACACGGTCGCGGCGCAAAAATACATAGTCTGCAATGCAGACGAAGGTGATTCCGGCACCTACGCCGACCGCCTCCTGCTGGAAGGCGACCCTTATTCGCTGATCGAAGGCATGTTGATCGCCGGACTGGCCGTCGGCGCAACCGAGGGCTACATCTATATCCGCAGCGAATACCCGCGCGCATTCCGCGTGTTCAACGAGGCGATTGCGCGCGCCGGCTCGGCGGGCTATCTCGGCGACAACGTCGCCGGCAGCGGCCGTCGCTTTGGCCTGCAGGCACGCCTCGGCGCCGGCGCCTATATCTGCGGCGAGGAAACGGCACTGCTTGAATCACTGCAGGGGCGCCGCGGCCAGGTTCGCGTGAAGCCGCCGCTACCGGCACATCAGGGCCTGTACGGGCAGCCGACCGTGGTCAACAACGTCGTCACCCTGGGCAGCGTGCCGCTGATCCTCGCGCGCGGCGCGGCGTTCTACCGGGACTACGGCCTGGGCCGCTCCCGCGGCACGATTGCGCTGCAGCTTGCCGGCAATGTGCGCTGCGGCGGCCTCGTCGAAAAAGCCTTTGGCCTGAGCCTGCGCGAGCTGCTGCATGATTTCGCCGGCGGCACGGCGAGTGGGCGCCCGATCCGCGCCGTGCAGGTAGGCGGCCCGCTCGGTGCCTACCTGCCGCAAGACGTGCTGGACACGGCGATCGACTATGAGGCGATTGCCGCCGTCGGCGGCATGCTGGGCCATGGTGGTGTCGTCGTGTTCGACGACACGGTCGACATGGCCGCACAGGCGCGTTTCGCCATGGAGTTCTGCGCGGCCGAATCCTGCGGCAAATGCACCCCCTGCCGCCTGGGATCGACGCGGGGTGTCGAAGTCATCGATCGCATCCGGACCGGCGTCGACCCGGTACGCAACGAGGCACTGCTGCGTGATCTTTGCGCCACCCTGCTCGACGGATCGCTATGCGCGCTCGGTGGCATGGCGCCGTTTCCGGTGTTGAGCGCTCTGGACAACTACCCCGAGGATTTCGGCCTCGCGCGCTGAGCGCCGGCACGAACTGACATCCATGGCGCGGCCGCGCCGGAGGAATTCCATGCTTTCCATTGCCGAAAACGATCTGGGCACACCGGCGTCGGAATCCGATCTGCTCGTTACGCTCGACATCGATGGCCGCTCGATCCGCGTGCCCGCTGGCACCTCGATACTGCGCGCCGCCGCGCTGGCCGGCAGCACGATTCCGAAACTCTGTGCGACCCAGATGCTGGACGCGTTCGGATCCTGCCGCCTCTGCCTGGTCGAGATCGAAGGCCGCAAGGGCTATCCGGCCTCATGCACAACGCCGGTCGCCGATGGCATGAAGGTGAAGACACAGACGCCGCGGCTCGGCACACTGCGTCGAAACATCATGGAATTGTATATTTCAGATCATCCTCTGGACTGCCTGACCTGTCCGACCAACGGCCACTGCGAGCTGCAGGATATGGCCGGCGCAGTAGGCCTGCGCGAGGTGCGCTATGGCTACACCGGCGCCAACCATCTCGATGCAAGGAAGGACGAAAGCAACCCATATTTCACCTTCGATCCGGCCAAATGCATAGTCTGCTCGCGCTGCGTACGCGCCTGCGACGAAATCCAGGGCACGTTCGCGCTGACCATCCAGGGCCGCGGCTTTGATTCCAAAGTATCAGTCGGCCAGAACGAATCGTTTCTCGACTCGGAATGCGTCAGTTGCGGCGCCTGTGTACAGGCCTGCCCCACCGCGACGCTGAGCGAGAAGTCGCTGATTGAACTCGGCCAGCCCGAACGCAGCATCGTGACGACCTGTGCCTACTGCGGCGTCGGTTGCTCGTTCCGCGCCGAAATGAAAGGCGAAGAACTCGTACGCATGGTGCCGCATCAGGACGGTCACGCCAATCACGGCCACTCCTGCGTCAAGGGCCGCTTCGCACTCGGCTATGCGACACACAAGGACCGCATCACCACGCCGCTGCTGCGCAAGCGCATCAGCGATCCCTGGCAGCCAGTCAGCTGGGACACGGCAATCGCACACGTCGCCGCCGAGTTCAAGCGCATCCAGACGAGCTACGGACAGCACGCGGTCGGCGGCATCACCTCGTCGCGTTGCAGCAACGAGGAAACCTATCTGGTGCAGAAACTCGTGCGTGCGGCACTGGGCACCAACAATGTCGATACCTGTGCCCGCGTCTGCCATTCGCCGACCGGCTATGGCCTGAAGCAGACGCTGGGGGAATCGGCCGGCACCCAGGACTTCGACTCGGTGCGGCAAGCCGATGTGGTACTGGTCATCGGCGCGAATCCCACCGACGGTCATCCCGTATTCGCCTCGCAGCTCAAGCAACGCCTGCGCGAAGGGGCCAAACTCATCGTCATCGACCCGCGCCGCATCGACCTCGTGCGCACGCCGCACATCCAGGCACAACATCACCTGCAGCTGCGTCCAGGGACCAACGTCGCCGTACTCAATGCGCTGGCCCATGTGATCGTGACCGAGGACCTGGTCGACACAGCCTTCGTCGAGGCGCGCTGCGAAGCCCCGGCATTCACCAAGTGGCGCGCGTTTATCGCACAGCAGCAGAACTCGCCCGAAGCACTGGAGCGCGAAACCGGCGTGCCCGCCGGGCAAGTGCGCGCCGCGGCGCGGCTGTATGCAACCGGCGGCAATGCAGCCATCTACTACGGCCTAGGCGTTACCGAGCATGCGCAAGGTTCCACGGCCGTCATGGCGATTGCGAATCTGGCCATGGCAACCGGCAACCTCGGCCGCGCCGGAGTCGGCGTGAATCCTCTGCGCGGCCAGAACAATGTGCAGGGTTCCTGCGACATGGGCTCGTTTCCGCATGAGTTTCCGGGCTACCGCCACGTGTCGGATCAGGCCGTGCGGGAGAGCTTTGAACAGGCCTGGGGAGTGGCACTGCACGACGAACCCGGCCTGCGCATTCCGAACATGTTCGAGGCCGCGCTGGACGGCAGCTTCAAGGGCCTCTACATCCAGGGCGAGGACATCGCCCAGAGCGATCCGAACACACAGCACGTGACCGCGGCGCTGAGCGCGATGGAATGCGTGGTCGTGCAGGATCTGTTCCTGACCGAATCCGCCAAGTTCGCCCACGTATTCCTGCCCGGAAGTTCCTTTCTGGAAAAAGACGGAACGTTCACCAATGCCGAACGCCGCATCTCCCGCGTGCGCCGCGTGATGGCGCCCAAGGCCGGTTACGCCGACTGGGAAATCACTCAGCGGGTTGCCCAGGCCATGGGCTATCCGATGAACTACCGCGATCCGGCGCAGATCATGGACGAGATCGCGGCGCTGACGCCGACCTTCAGCGGCGTGAGCTATGCACGCCTGGAAGAACTCGGCTCCATCCAGTGGCCCTGCAATGCCGAGCACCCGGACGGTACGCCGACCATGCACGTCGACGCATTCGTGCGTGGCAAGGGCAAATTCATGCTGACCGCCTATGTGCCCACGGACGAGAAGGTCAATGCGCGTTTCCCCCTGCTGCTGACGACGGGCCGCATCCTGTCGCAATACAACGTCGGCGCACAGACGCGGCGCACGCCCAACGTGGTCTGGCACTCGGAGGACGTGCTTGAACTGCATCCGCATGACGCTGAAGTAAGAGGCATCAGCGACGGCGACTGGGTCGGCGTCGAGAGCCGCGCCGGCGATACGGTGCTGCGCGCACGCATTTCCGACCGCATGCAGCCCGGCGTAGTGTATACAACATTTCATTTTCCAGAATCCGGCGCGAACGTGGTCACCACCGAAAATTCCGACTGGGCGACCAACTGCCCGGAATACAAGGTGACTGCGATCCAGGCCACACGCGTCTCGCAACCCTCGGACTGGCAGCGGCGCCACCAGGCGTTCACCGAACAGCAGCTGGAGTTGCTCGGCCCGGCACGCACGACCAGGCCCTGAGCCGGCGATGAGACCCGACAACCACAGCGCGACACTGCCGTACGGCGCCGTGCAGCGTACGGTCGTGCGCTGGCGCGACGGCCAGCTCGAGCAGCAGGAAGACATCATCGCCGAAGAAGTACCGGTGGCCATCGTCTGCAACGGCGAGCGCTTCGCCGTAATGATGGCGACGCCGGCCGATCTCGAAGACTTCGCACTGGGTTTCGCACTGAGTGAAGGTGTCATCGCAGATCCGGCCGAACTCACCCAGGTGCAGGTCAGATCCCACCTTGAGGGCGTGGAACTGGAGCTTTCGATTCCACCGGCACGCGCCGCCGCGCTGGCACAGCGCACGCGTCGCCTGGAAGGACGCAGTGGTTGCGGCATCTGCGGCAGCCGCGATCTCAACGACCTGCTGCGCCTGCCGCCGCCGGTTGGCGCGAGCCCTGGCCTGAGCGCCGTGGCACTTGATCGCGCACTGACCGCACTGGCCTCACACCAGCACCTCGCCGCGGCCACGGGCGCCACGCATGCGGCAGCCTGGGCCAATCCTGCGGGAGGCATTCAGCTCCTGCGTGAAGACGTAGGCCGCCACAACGCACTCGACAAACTCATAGGCGCGATGCTGCGCGAACAGATCAGGCCCGATGCGGGATTCGCGCTGATCACGAGTCGCGCCAGTTATGAAATGGCCCTGAAGGCCGCCAGCGCCGGCATTGCCATACTCGCAGCGATCTCGGCCCCGACCGCGCTGGCGATTGCGCTGGCCGACAGCGTCGGCCTCACCTTGATTGGTTTCGCGCGGCCCGGCGGCTGCGCCGTCTACACCCATGCCGGCCGCTATGCCGGCGATCCCGGAGAGCGCCCCTGAATATCGAACGCCTTGTTGCCATGGCCAACGACATCGCGCACTACTTTGCCTCGGAGCCCGAGCATGACGCCGCTGTCAGCGGCATCCGCTCGCATATTCAGCGCTTCTGGGAACCACGCATGCGCGCTGCGCTCATTGCCCATTGCCGCGATACCAGCGGTAGCGGTTTGCATGAACTCGCTCGTGAGGCGGTCATGCAACTCGCGAACAAGCAGTGAATGCAGAAGCATCGAGCAGGCGTTGAGCCACCGCGGTGTATCCGTTGCCACCCACAGCAATCGAAATACATGCCAGGAACGGGACCCGCTGCGCCGCCGGCAAGTGCCTGTCCACGCCCCCCTGCAGACGAACACGAACAACTGGCCGCTCAGCGGATCAGCGCCCATGCCGCGCTTCACCAGCGCTGGCGAGTTTATTCTGCGTGTGAGTCACGTCTCACGGAGCACTAGGAAATTTCCTAGGGATGGATGCGGCAAATTCCGATGCCACACTCGGAATTTCACCGATGCGCCCGACCTGGGCGTACGTCTAGGCTGGGCAGCGCAACGCGCGTCAAGCCATTCCTTTTCGCCCAGTCTGCAATGCCGCACGAAGCCCCGTGGCGGCCGCGAACCCGTAATTTTTTTCGACGAA
>JAEUPP010000052.1 GCA_016790075.1 Rhodanobacteraceae bacterium
TGAGACTGTGCCCGCGTCGGCTGCGACGTTTATCGATCGCGTGGTCAGCCTCAGCACGTATTCGCCGCTCGCCGCCAATGTCACGGTCGAGGCCAGCTGCACGGCGCAGTCGCCGGCAACGGTGGGGCTGGACGGCGCGGCACAAGCCGCGGCGCAGAGTGGCAGCAAACTCACCAATGCCAATGGCGAAGTCACGTTTCGCGTGCGCTCGGAAAATCTCGTGACGCTGCAGCCGGCGGGCGCTCCGCATGTGCGCTGTTATTTCAAGGTACGTGGGCTCAGCGCAACCCATGAGTACTACGCCGCCGGCCGGCAGATCGTTCCGTCAGTCAGCCTGAGCCCTAGCCAGATCACGCAACCCGGCACCTCGGCGCTGACTGCGACCATGAGTCCGGCCTATCCGGGTTTCGATATCGTGCCCAGCTGCAGCTGGACCCAGGGGCTGGCTGCTTTCAGCGCCGTTGAAACCTCGGCGGTGACCAACACCAGCGGGCAGCAGACCTTCAGCGTGACCGCGCCGCAACTCGTCGTCACCGATCCCAGCGGCACACAGCCTACGGCTTCGTGCCAGTTTCGCGTCGCCAATGCCGGTACAGCGGGCCAGCTGTCCTTCAGCACCGGCAATACCTGCACCATGAACTTGTCGCCGCTGCCGCCAGCCTGTGGCAATCCGCTGTGAGCAAAAGGGAAATTGGCGAGCCTTGGCCCAGCGTCGTACTGACTTGGCGGAGGCCGTGATACTGCGTGACGTGCTGTTCTCGTCATCGTCCTGCTGCTTGATCGTAAGCGCTCCACAACCTCCATCTACTCAACCGGCTGTCGATAGCACGATGCTTGAGTCGTGCAAGACACTGGGAGTAAGAAGTGATGGAGCAGGAACTGACGCCAGCGCAGCGGGTGTGGCATGAGCACTTGCAGCGGATTGATAGTGAGTCAATAACGATCAGCGCGTATGCACGCGGGAAGGGGTTAGTGCGCAGTCGTTGTATGCGCTGCGCAGACGGTTAAAGTCCCGGAGTACATCGCGGTCAGTACAAGGTGATGCACATCGTGAGCTGTTTACGACATTGACCGTTCGTGATGCGGCAGAGGGACGTAACCGTCCGGCGCTGCCATCTTCCGCCGCTGATCATCGGCGCTGATCATCACCCCACGGGCAGCCACCGGTGCGGCAGCAGCTCGGTGATGCGGCGATTGGGATGTGTCGGCAGGCGGGTCAGCACATCCTTGAGATAGGCGTAAGGTTCGTGGCCGTTCTGCTTGGCGGTGGCGATCAGGCTCATGATCGCCGCGGCACGTTCGCCAGCGGCTTTGGAACCAGCAAACATCCAGTTCTTACGTCCGATAGCGACAGGGCGGATGGCGCGTTCTACCGGGTTGTTATGTGTGTCTTGTAAGGGTGCCATCGGTTCGTCGGTGCGAAACCGACCCGGCCAACTCTCGCTCCGGCCGGAAGCACAAGGAGCGGCTCAAGAGGCAACGAATGGGCTGAAGCACTGCTTGAAACGGCCTCGTAGGAGGTCAGCGCGTCACGCGGGCTGCAACGTGAGTGAACACTGAGCAGGCCTCGAAACGTCGTTGTGGAAGCCGACCCGCCATAACAACGGGGAAGGCCGACGTCGCCGGAGAAGCGAGCGAGAAACGCATCCGACGATTCCACCGGGGTAGTGGTGGTAGCACGCGTGGCAGTGATCGATGACGCAACAAGAGAAGTCCGTGTCGGTGCTTGGTTGGCAATCGGGCAACGGTGGCCTCGTGAGGGGCGGAACCGGCCGTGCGGATGGCGGATGAGGGCGCAGTAGCGTTGAAGCCGGGTAATGCCGGTGGAGCCAAGGCCCTCTGTTTCAGAGCGAATGACGGAACGTGGTAAGAACCCGAGGATTGACGTGAGTCTAGGAACCTCGCCCGAAACGGTTCGGACGCTGCAGACCGCATTGCAGACGAAAGCCAAGGCAGAACCGACCGTGCGTTTCTATAGCCTGTGGGACAAGGTGTGCCGACGAGATGTTCTGGCCGAAGCGTATCGGCGTTGCCGCGCAAACCGCGGTGCCGCTGGGAGCGATGGTGAGCGCTTCGAGGACATCGAAGCCCTGGGTCGGAGTGCGTGGTTGGAAGGAGTGCGGCAGGAGTTGCTGGCTCAGCAATATCAGCCACAGCCCCTGTTGCGCGTGTGGATTCCCAAGGCCAGCGGGGGCCAGCGGCCGCTCGGGATACCGACGATTCGGGACCGGGTGGTGCAGATGGCAGTGTTGCTGGTGATCGGACCGATCTTCGACGTCGATCTGTCGCCCCGGCAGTTTGGGTTTCGGCCGGGTCGGAATGCAAAGATGGCGTTACGTTGCATTCACTTCGCGATCGCCCATCGTGGTGCGCGCGAGGTAGTCGATGCGGACCTATCCGATTACTTCAACACCATCCCCCATGGCGACTTGATGCGCTGCGTGGCGCGCCGCATCTCCGACGGCACGGTGCTGTCGGTGATCCGGCAATGGCTGGATACATCGGTACTGGAGCGAACACCGCAAGGCGATCGCTATAGTGCCGAGGCCCGGCGACGTCATCGCGGCACGCCGCAAGGCGGCATCATCTCGCCGTTGCTGGCCAACTTGTACTTCCGGCGTTTCTTGTTGGCGTGGAGTCGCTTTGGTTACGCAGACAAACTGCGTGCTGAGGTGGTCAACTACGCCGATGACTTTGTGATCCTCTGTCCTCCGGGGCGCGGAGCCAAGGCGCTGGCAGCGATGCAGCACCTGATGGGAAAGCTCGGGCTGACGGTGAACGAGAAGAAGACGCGGCTGGCGGTATTACCAGCAGATCGCTTCGACTTTCTTGGTTACACCGTTGGTCGATTCTTCGGCAAAGGTGGCCATTCCTATTGGGGTACCGCCGTATCGAAGAAGGCCATCCAAAGGGTGACGCGGGAGATTCACGACGCCACGACGTCACGGTGGAGTGGGAAGAGCGTGCAATCGCGCATCGACGAGATCAATCCGTTGCTGCGTGGCTGGGCCGGCTACTTCGATCAAGGCCCGGTGACGAAGGTTTATCGTCACGTTCAAGACTACGCCAACCGACGTCTGCGACTCTGGTTGATGCGCAAACGCGGACGCAAGGGAACGGGGTACCGCCAGTATTCCGACCAGTTCCTCTACGAAACATTGGGACTGATACGCCTTGTGCCGCCGCGTCTGAACTTGTCGAACGCGAAGGTCTGATGCACTGAAAGAGAGCCGGATGCGGGAAATCTGCACGTCCGGTTCGATGAGCGGGATGTGGAAACGGAATGGATGCGCAAGCTGCCGGAACCGCGCCACATCCCGACTCTACCGATTGGTAGCAAGCCGTCATCGACGTAACGCACGAGCGATGGCCAACGTTTGCGTGTATGCGTCAGCGCCTTGGCTAGGCCGCTGTTGGGCAGCACGCGCGCCGATACGTCGGCGATCCAGCGTTGGAAGTCGTCGAGGACGGGGCGAGCTTTGTGTTGTCGCAGTACTTGGCGCGCTGGCGGATCGAGTCCCTTGGCCTCAGTCTCGATGCGATACAGCTCGGCGATGAAGCGCAGCGCGTGGTCGGCTTGTGTGCTGGCTTGGGCTGTGTGGAGTTCAAAGTACAGCCGGCGTACATGGGCCTTATCCAGTGCTCCGCATAAGGCCCATTATCCCGAGTCGCCAGTTATCCGAAGTACATTGAAGCAAGAGGCCGCAATCACTGTCGTTCGTGATCCAGCCTCTCCAGATAATCTGGAGAGGAAGTCACAGAGATGCGAGATAGTCGAGCACGTCGGACTTGGGCTTCCACGGCCGTGCGCGAGCGGACGCGAGTCCCGAGCGGCTCCAGAACTGATCCAAGGCATCTCGCTTCATCTGTAAGTTCGTGGTGACGTATCGGCTGGTCGTTGCAATGCTGGCGTGGCCAAGATAGTCGCGAATCACGGTGATATCGACGCCAGCCTGAAGTAGCGCGACAGCGCAGCTGTGTCGCAAGACATGTGGCGTTACGGACCGATTACGCAATGCCGGCCACGTCTGCGCGGCCATCTTCGTGTACTTGCGCAATAGATAAGCGACGCCATCTCGCGTCAGGCCTTCGCCAGCGCGGTTACAGAATATCCGATCGCTGGGGCGTCCCTCGCGAACCGCCGGTAATTGGGTGAGTGCCGCCGCCGTCTCGCGCCAGAGCGGACACAATCGCTCCTTGCTTCCCTTGCCGAACAGCCGCACATGCCGCGGCGAGATCAGCGAGAGGTGTTCGATGCGCACGCCCAGCGCTTCGCTGACTCGGGCGCCGGTGTTGTAGAGGAATAGCAATAGCGCGTGGTCACGGCGTCCGGCAACAGTTGACTGATCGGGCTGGGCGAGAAGCTGCTTTACGTCTTGAGGTTCGAGGTACTGTGCTGCGCGAAAGCGTGCACGCTTGTTCGGCAACGATAGGACGCGCTGGTATTGCCCAGCGCGCGTCAGGTCATGTTCGATGAGGTGGCGGAACAGACTGCGGATCGCCGCCAAGCGGAGGTTGCGGCTCGCGACGCTGTTGCCCCGCTCCGCTTCCAAATGCGACAAGAACGCGAGGATCGCATCGACATGAAGATCGTCGAGAGTGAGTGCGGCGACCAGACAGCGCCGACGTTCGGCGAGGAACTTGAACAACAGGCGTAACGTATCGCGGTAGGCGCGAGCCGTGTGGGTGCTCGCACCACGGGTTTGGGCCAAATAGGTGCGGAAGTACGCTTCCACCAACGACAACAGCGTGACATTGTGTCGCCTGGTCACGTCTTTTTCTCTTCCGGCCGAGCGAATCTACCGGCAAAGCGCTCGCTGGCAAGCTGTAACAGCTCAGGAGTGGCGTGCAGGTAGACCTCGGTGCCGAGCACATTGACATGTCCCATGTATGCCGAGAGCCATGGGAGGCGGGCGTTCAGATCGACACCCTCGTGGTACCAAGCCGTAAGACGGTGGACGGCAAATGCGTGGCGAAGATCGTACGGGCGGGGACCACAGCGACCCGTCTGGTTCTTCATGCCCAACCGGCGTAGCAGTCGACAGATCGCGCCCGACGTTGCGCTCACCGTGACGGCGCGACCGTTGCGTCCGACGAAGAGCGCACTCTCATCTTCTCGATCAAGCGCGCGCAGCAGGTCGGTTCGCTCGCGTATATAGCGCGTGAACTCCCGCGCCAGATCGAGTTGGAACGGCACGTCGCGACTGCGCCCCTTGCTCTGGCGGATGTGCAGCACGTGCCGTGCTTGATCGAGATCAGTTCGATTAAGTCTGACGGCTTCGCCCAGGCGTAAGCCTGTGCAGTACGTCGCAATCAGCAGCATCCTGAACATGCCGGGCCAGAAGTTGCGTCCC
Organism: Rhodanobacteraceae bacterium; assembly: GCA_016790075.1. GTDB lineage: Bacteria > Pseudomonadota > Gammaproteobacteria > Xanthomonadales > Rhodanobacteraceae > Tahibacter. Next base: position 5,355 of record JAEUPP010000052.1, read on the forward strand.
CGATGTTGTTCGGCCGCGTTGACCAGCCGATGAATCTCCTCCCGTGAGAACACGTACGGCACGTAGTGCGACTCGGTTTGCGGTGCCAGGGAAACGGGTGGGACGAATGCGGCCGGATCTCGGCGCCGGCGGAATAGGCAGAATTGGCGTACCGCCCCGAGGTCACAGGCAAGTGTGACCGGCTTACGATCGGGAATGTGCAGCACCCACGCCCGTATTGCTGTTGCCAAATCAATCCGCGACCGTCGGCGTCGACCAAGCGTGGCGAAGCGCTCGAAGCTGCGCAACGCGGCTTCGCCGCGCCGATAGGGATGGTCCAGCGCGTGCTTGAAAACGAGGAACGCCGTGATGTCCTTGCTGAGCTGAGCGGGTGTCAGGCGACTCATACCGGCACCGGGAGCGACAACTCGCGCAAGCGATCACTGGTGACACGCAGATAGGCCGATGTGGAGTCAGGGTCACGATGCCCGAGGATGTCGCCAATGATCTTGGGCGGCACACCGAGTTCAAGTTGTCGGCAGGCGTGCGTGTGACGCAACGCATGCGTGCCGAGAAACGGCGCCGTCACTCCCGCTCGCAGCGCTGCCAAGTGCAAGATATGCCGCACCGTGGCCGAGGAGGCCAGACGCTTGAAGGGTGTCCTCATCGTAACGAACAGATGACGTGTAGACGTGTGCGCCGGCCGGCCGTGTCTGAGATAGTCAGTGAGCGCTCGGGCGATAGCGGGAAGCAATGGCAGGCAGAACACTGCGCCGGTCTTCGGACGTTCAACCCGGATTGCCATGGCTCGCCAATCGACGGCATCAAGAGACAGTGCGATCACCTCGCCGGCACCGAGTCCGTAGACGCTCATCATCAGCAGCAGTGCGTAGTCACGTCGCCCGGCCGGTGTCGTGCGGTCAACGGCGCGCAGAATCCGCTGCACGTCATCCCACGGCAGTGTCCGATGCGGCCGCTCAGCGGTGCGGACGCTGGGCACCATCACTGATGACGAAAAATCCGCCTTCATCGCGCCGGTGGCATGCAAGAACCGCAGGTAACCGCGGATCGTCGAGCCGATATCGGCGACCGTTGTGCGTGCGAAACGCCGACGACAGGCAACGATGTACGCGTCAATCTCTGAGAGGCGAATGGTCACTCCCGTAACGTGACGGGATCGGCGGTAGCGATGGAGCGCTGTCAGCTGCACGATCTTCTTGTGGATCGTGCTCGCTGGGTTGCCACGCACATCACGAAGGTAGTCGGCGAATGCTTGGAATCGACGATCGAATGCCGGAGCCGTGCGCGGCACAGCCCATGGCAGCAAGGGCTCGCCCAACACCGACAACGCAAAAGCCCAGGCACGCAGCGCATGGCGCGACTGCGCAATCGTGTATCTGAGCTGCCCGCGTCGAGGGCTACCCTGTGATCGCCACCAGCGGGCAAAGCGTTCGGCGCCTTGCTGCGTCAGCTCGGCACGCTGATCGAGCGAATGCGCCTTGCAGTACGCAGCAAACCGATGCAGCCAGTACTGGTAGGCGACGAGCGAAGCCCGGCTCAGGCAGCGGTTACGCCGCCAAACGCGCTTCACCTCGATCAATCGGTATGGAACACAGCGCGAGTGCAGCATCGGCCGTCTGGATTGATCCACGAAAGGCGTGGTCGTCACTCACCACAACGCTGCTGCGACGATATGGATGACACCGAATCTTTTCTGTACGACGGAACACTACGAACGAGGGAAATACCGCCGCTCCTCGAAAGCACTCCGGATAACTGGCGACTCGGGATAATGGGCCCAGCAGCCGACTTCAGTGACGCCGCCGGCGAACAACGCCTTGTAGCCGCTGTAGTCGTCCACGACGAGGCTGCCGCGGAATTGATCCAGGAATCGCTGCGCGTGTTCGCCGCTACGACTCGTGCAGAAGTCAAAGACCGTGATCGGTGGCCCGTTCGCAGCGGTATAGGCGAATAGATACGCACGGGCTGTCTTGCCAGCCCCCGGATCGAGCAAGGCGACGGGTGTTTCGTCGGCGTGAATCACCGGCTGTTGCAGCAGATCAACCTTCATCGCCGCCACCAGCGGCATCAGCGCCACCCCGACGGCGCCGGTCCAGTCGGCCAACGTGGAACGTGCCAGCTCAATGCCGCTGCGCTGATAGATCTGCTGCTGGCGATACAGCGGCAGGTGATCGGCAAACTTGCTGATGGTCACGTGAGCCAGTAAGCCTGGTGCGGCGCGCCCCCGCTCGATGACACTCGGAACGCTGGATTCGGACGTCACCGTCTCGCACGTGCGGCACGCGTACTTGGGATAGATGTGCCGCGCTACCCAAAACTCTGCGGGCTTGCAATCGAGTAGCTCCGTCACGTCTTCGCCCAGGGACACCAGGGCGCCACCACAGCTGGCACAGGTGCAGGTTTCCGGCTCGTGACGCACTTCCACACGCGGCAGATGCTCCGGCAACGGCAAGCGCTTGGGCTGGCGGCGCGGCGCTGGTGTGGAACGCAGCGATGTCAGCTCGTGTTCGATCGCGGCAATGTCTTCGTCGAGCGTTTCGTCGAACAACAACCGCTGTGCCGGATCCAGCTGTTCGGAGCGACGGCCGAAGCGCAGGCGATTCATAGCCGCCAGCTGCGATTCCAGCGTCTTGATTCGCGCTTCGCGGTACGCACCGATCACGGCCATCTCGGCGATTTGTGCGTCGCGCTGCGCCAGCAGTTCGCTGTGCTCCGCGATCACTGCATCACGTGCTTCCAATGCGTCCAATGCTGCGCGCAATTGCGCTTGCAGATCATCAGTGGCAGCAGCATCGGTGCTCATCGGGCGATAGTAAAGTCACACCAGTTCGCCGACCAGAGGTTTAGCCCACAGGCGATGCCAATCGACACCGGTGCATAGCCACGCGAATGCTTGAGCGTCGATCTCGCACACGCGATCGCTGCGGCGCGGCCACACGAAACGTCCTTCACGCAAGCGCCGAACGCACATCCACACGCCCTGCGCATCGGCGCAGATCACCTTGATCCGCGTACCACTACGATTGCGGAACACATACGCACCGCCGGTCAAACCATCGTGACCAAACTGCATGGCGATGGTCGTCAACAATCCGTCCATGCCACGACGCAGATCGATCGGTTCGACTGCAATCCACCACGAAGTCGGACTCAGCACGCTGTCATCTCGCGCAGCAACGTAGCGACCCAGCGCGGGTCCGCTTCTACCGGCACCGCGATACGCCAGGCGCCGTGTTGAACGTCAATCGCCAAACCCTGCGGCCGTGCATCAATCACGCGCACTGGCACCAGCGACTGTCCTGGCTTCGTCCGTGCCCGGCGCTGCAGCACACTGCTCCAGTTCGACAGCGACGCCGTCGTCAGTCCGTGCCGCTTGCTGTATTGCTTCTGCGTCAGACCGCTCGCGCGCCATGC
>JAEUPP010000059.1 GCA_016790075.1 Rhodanobacteraceae bacterium
CCGCTGCAAGTGCTCATGCCACACCCGCTGCGCTTGCGTCAGTTCCTGCTCCATCACCTCTCTCTCCCAGTGCCTTGCACGATTCAAGCATCGGGCTAGCGACGGCCGGTTGAGTAGATGTAGGTTTTGGATCGCTTACGATGGGTCAGCGGATCCCTGTCATGTCGTGGAAATTGAGCGTTTGGAAACCTGAGCACGTGATGCTGGCCCGCCGCAGACAAGCCCGAGCCAGCAGGCAGGGTCTTTGTGCCGATACGCTGAGCCACTCCTGATTGCCAGACGCAAGCAGCGAGCGGCGGGAGGCACTGAGGCGGCCGGCCTTGCTCTGCACCCAGCCTGCCTCGGCAAACAAGAAGCCATACGACGAAACGAGGATCCGCACATTGCACTGTTCAGCAGCGCCAGGAGTACTCATCAGTGCCCTGTACAGGCCGGCGCAGTGGTAAACGCCGTCTAGCCCCGGCGCTGCGAGGAGCGGGGTGAGCGCTACAGTGCGGGCCTTGCGGTGGCGGCCACCGTGGTCACTGCAGGCGCGCCAGAAATTTTCGTGTTTGCCCGGCTACTGACTCGAAATTCCCGCCGATCAATGTGCGGCTGCCATCAGCGTAGGCCAGTACAGCGAATACGCCGTTGTCCACGTCAAGGCTGAAGTCAGTATCTACCGCGCCGCTGGTCAGCAGGCGCGCGATACGATTACGCGTGTAGTTATTCGTCGCCTGGGAAATTCGACTGAAAAGCCCGGCTACCAGTATTTTTCCGTCGGCCTGTTGCGCCAGAGCCAGCACATTGCTGTTCGCGCTCGGAGTGAAGGTGCTGTCCAGACTGGCATCTGCGTTGAGGCGGGCTATCCGGTTGCGTGCAACCCCGCCCAGGACAGTAAAAGTTCCTCCGACGACCCACTTTCCGTCGGTCTGCCTAAGCAACGATTCCACACTTCCGTTTGCATTGGGATCGAACGAGGCGTCCAGGCTGCCGTCACTGTTCAGGCGTGCGAGATTGTTGCGGATCTGGCTGTGTACAGAGGAAAAGCCGCCGCCGATTACGATTTTTCCTGCTGCATCGAGCGACAAAGCCAGTATCCGGCCATCGACCGACGGCGCGAAACTGCTGTCGACAGTACCGTTGCTGTTGAGACGCGCCAGGTTGCTGCGGGTTTGTCCATTCACCGCCTTGAACACACCGGCCATCACAATCTTGCCGTCGCCCTGTACTGCCAGTGCGTAGACAGCAGGACCATCCGCGCCAGTGCCCGGATCGAACCCGGCGTCAATACCGCCATTGCTGTTGAGCCGCAGTATCCGGTTGCGGCTCGTCGCTCCGCTGTTCCGGAAGTAGCCGCCGACAAGGATCTTTCCATCTGGCTGAATCGCTATCGCGCGTACCGCGGCGTCAAGCGAAGTATTTGCAAATCCGGTATCCAGACTGCCATCGACATTAAGACGCGCGAGATAGGCGCGTTGCTGACCAGCAATTCTCCTGAAGTTTCCGCCGACGAGAATCTTGCCGTCTGTCTGCAGCGCAAGAGCGAACACCGGCCACTCCGCGGAAGGGTCAAAGCCATCGACGACACTCTGCGCATGGACCTGGCTCGTGGCGATACCCAGCCATAACCAGGCAACGATTCCTGCAAGGGTTTTCCAGGCGGACAGCGTTGAGTTCGATGGCGTATACGTTTTCACACGCAGTCCTTCTTGTTCAAGATTGTGCCAGCGCGACCGGACTGGCCCGAGCCGCCGCCCGGTCGGACAGAAAGCGCCAAGGACATCGCTCAGCGCAGTGGGTGCGGATAGATGTAAGGGGTATAGCTGGGGCGAGGCGAAAGGAAAAATTCCGAATTCTCCCGAATATGGTTTACGCAGGAGGAACCGACGCGCACCGCTGGCCCTTCATACCCTGGTGGAGGACCACGCCAATCGTTGTCCCATAGATAAGCTTCCCGAGTCTGGTTTGTCACAGGCCAGGCAGCAGTACAACCGCTTTCATCGGTGAGCCATGCAATAGCCGGGATATTTGCACGCAGTTGCCCGCTGAACGTGCTTGCGTTGAAGGAGTTTCCGAAAATGACGCCATCCCCACCGCGCATCGATATTCCGGTGGCGATCATGGACAAGGGCCGTGTCTTGAAGGTGTTTCTATACACCTCCCAGCTACGCGATCCAGGTGGATAGGAAGGGTTGCGTCCATGGGCATCCACCATGCCGAAATTTCGCGTTCGCTGAGTCGTCACCATCGTGCTGTGACGCAGTACATAACGTGACGCCTGATTGGAAGCAACGTTGTGCCGGTTGTCGTCCAGGTAGCTGTCTTCGACAAAGACGGCCTGATTCGAGCCCAGGGAAAGGGCCGGCCAGGCTTGATTCGCGTCACCATAGATCACGACGCCATACCCTTCGCAACTCAAAGGATCGGGCTGGCATTTGAAATTGGAAATGAAGTCGCTCCAGTAAACCACGCCGCGGGAATTGGCGCCCCTGACGGTCAACGCGGCGATCGAGAAATCCCTCAGATCCACATCATGAATTCTGAAATCGACGCAGCTGTTGGCGAGATAGAGTCCGTTGTCGTTGTCGACCAGGCGGTCGGCTTCGGACTGAAGCGAGTCGTTGCCCTGCAGGCTGACATCGGAAATTTCGACCTGTTTCGTTGTGTTCTGGCAATCGAACGTGAGCATGAATTGCGTGCCGGCGTTGACCTCAACCTCGGTGACCGGCGCAGTACGCAAGAAAGTTGTCAGGCCAGCGCCAGCACCGCGGAAGCGAACAGACTTTGTAGTCGTCACCCGGCTAGCACCCCAGTCGCAGGTTCCGGCGGGTATTTGCACTGTTCCGCCATCCGGCACGGCATTCAGTGCCGCCTGTACCGCACCAGCGGAACAGTCGGCTGCGATTGCAGCACCTTCGAATCCACTCTGGAACAGGCGCGAGTATCCCGGAACCACCAACGCCGCGCCGCTGTTTTCGTAATAGTAGCGAGTGACGGTGGCAGGAAAACCATTGGGCGCGGTCGTCCTGAGTTGAACGAAGCCGTAGTTGGTGGCGCCGGTGATTTCGTTTACGAAGCGGAACCCTACTGCCAGCGTGCCGGTGCGACGGAACGCGTTGGCCGCCAGCGAGCCGCCGACAAAAGTGTTGGCCGAGCCCACCTCGTTGCCCGGCAACAACGCGAGGGGAGCTCCCGATGACGAAGCGACAGCACTCGTGGCGTTGGACAGGACCGCGATGCCCCCCGCCGCTGAATTGATCGCAATGTCCCACCCTGCTGGGAGTGGAGCCTGACTTGCGTAGTTTCCAGTAATGACGTCGAGCGACACGCCGCTAGCAGTTTCCGGCACCGGAATGTTCACCGGCCCGCTGTCGACCACGGTCGCTTCGCAAACGGCTGCAAACACGCCTAAAGCGAGGATGGCGATGCTGCGGACCAATCCGGCACGCCGCTTTACCTTCGGCGAGAACCATGCAATCTCTTGGCAAGACACGCACCTTGAGAAAGCAAATTTTTTCGTGTCAGTAATTGGTGTACATGTGTCCGCGGCGGAAGCATCACCTGCCGTGACAGCAACGCTCTGCGCGTGTTCCACGATTGGGTGAACCCGGATCGATTCCCCGCATACGAAGCGTGCAGGTACGCGATGCATTTGCGTGCGGGAAAGGACTGTTCTTGATAACCCCGCAGAGATCGGAGTGCCTTGCGTAGTGGACGGGGCTTTGCCTCCGCGCTGCACACCGCAATCGCGAAGCAGTCTGTCGAAATCCGGCAACATCACTACCCTCGCTGCGAAATGCCTGGCCCGCAGCTCCCGGAATACGTGCGCAGTTGGGTCTTGTCAAGCAATTGATGCTTGCTGGACTGAGGCACACTCTCCCAACCGGGCGTGCTCCAGAGCCCCCTTCCGGTTCATTGAACTCGCCAATCCCCGCATCTGTGATGTTGCGCCGCAACGCGAACGAGGAACGAAACGGCCGAAATGCGATCCCCACCGCAACGCAGCAGGCTCCGAAGTGCAGCCACGCATAACCCGGGGGATCTGACATGCCACTGGGAGTTTCTCGCAGGCGCTCGCGAACTTAAAGCAAGCCCAGAACCCAGCCCCCAATTGCTCGTTGAAGATAGCTACCGAGGCAAGGAATGGCTAAAAGCGGAGCAAGCGCGGCCTTGCTTTGCGCGAAACGGGGCCATCTTTGTCCTTTGCAATCGCCCGTTACGCGATGTAGCGATTCACTGCAGCAAGAACGGGTGAGGTTGTCGTCTCCATTGACGGTAGAACAACCAGCCGATGATGGCAGTGACGCCAACCAGAATGTGGCGTACTTCCCACAGCACATGAAAGTAAAAACAGAAGAGAACACAGCCAAAAAAAATCTTCGGCAACAGCGTTCTCTCAGTGCGCACCAGCATGAAAAAGAGAATGGCGCACGACAACACGATCCAGCAGGCGAATTGATCCCACAGCGCCACGAGAGACGGCGCAATCCAGTCTGCCTTGCCGCACGCGAGTTCGGCAATCGCGATCGCAGCCGTTGACAGCACGATGGCGCTCAGCAATTCAAACGCCATGCCGCCGAAGATGCCGCGCAGGAATGTCCGGTGCATCCCATGACTGGGGCCGAATCCCGGAAGTAGCGACAACTCGGCAAGCTCGGAGGCATTGTTCTGATTGCCATGGAGACGGCGCAGCCAATGCACCGATACAAACAGAAACACCAGACCGACGTTCATCGACCGCAAGAGAAAGCGGAGATCGTCGCGATCGAACGAACAGATTCCGATAATCAAGTTGATCGACGGCAGGGAAAGCTGAAATACCAGCAGCAGTCTGCCAGCGAGTGGAGCGTGGAACGGGTAGCCGAGCACGCTGCGCATCGCCAGGTGAGGCGTTGCCAGCCCATGCATGCGCGATGCAAGAACGAACGGGCGATTGAGACGTGACTGGGCGGTTGTCCACGTCAGCTTGTCGATCTGGCCGCGCTGTTGGAGCCTGGAGAGCGCGACCGGGAGCGAGTGCTTCCAGGGAGAGGCGGAAGGGTCCGCAAAGGAAAATCGACGCGCCCACGCCAGATACGCCACCCCGAGCAACACCACGGTCACAAGGATCTGCACGGCCGGAAGATGGTTTGAAGCGTCGGAGGCTTCCATCAACAGGCCGAAGGTGACAGACATCTCTGCAAAGGACAGCAGAAAGACCACGAGCAACACCCCCAAAAAGGGTGCGACTGCCAGGATGATCCCAAGCGCAATGATATTCGCGGCGACGATGATGACATTGAGCGGGCTCCATCCTGTGACGGCGCCCTGGACAGCGGACAGCAGGAACACCAGAAGCATGCCGATGCGCAACATCGAACGCTGTTGTTTCGCAAATGTCGGAACCAGCAGGGTATTCGCGTCGCGCTCAAGCAGTGGCAGGCGACCAAGCATGCCGGTCCAGGCGACAAACAGCACAAGCGACGGAACGTAAATCCGCGTTTCGAGCGCGAAATAGCCGAATGGAAATGTAACAAGCAGAAGAAGGGCAGCCACCGCGCTGTACGCAGAAAAACTCGCCCTGAAAGGGATGACGCTACGCGAAGTCGCGGTGGCGCCATCGGTGCTGCCGTGTTGTCGCCTGATGCCCATCACTGCGCCACCTCGACGAACAGGTCTTCGATCGACAGCCTGTCTGCGCGTACGTCGGCATGGCCGGCCAGCGGCAGCGGTGTGCCCTGCGAGGGGCGCATGATGACTACCACCAGATCGCCGCCGGGCGTGTGTCGGCGCGAGAGTTCGCCCGGCAGGCGAGTGTGCAGTTGCTGCGCGGTCGCGGCAGGAATGTGCAGCCGCACATGGCGTTCCTTCAGCGCGTCCAGTTCGTCGTGCAGGATCAACCGGCCGCCGTGCATGAACGCCACATGCGACGCTACCCGCTCCAGATCCGACACGATGTGGGTGGAGAACAGCACGGTCGTACCCGATTCCGCCGCGCGCGTGGCGATCTCGCGCAGCAGCTCGCGACGCGCGACCGGATCGAGTGCGGACGCGGGCTCATCGAGCACCAGCAGATCCGGCTGCGCAGCCAGCGCGCGGATCAGCGCAACGCGCTGGCGCTCGCCCGGCGAGAGTTTGACGAGCGCGACATTCGTCGGCAGCGTCCAGCGCGTCAGCGTATGCGCGACGAAACCGGCGTCCCAGCGCGGATAGAACTGGCCGACGAAAGCGAACATCTGTTCGGCGGTCATCCAGCCGAAGGTGTCGACCTGCTGTGGCACGTAGCCGAGCCGGCTCTTGGTGGCGTCGGTGAGCTGCAGCGCAGGGTCGCCGAACACGCGGGCTTCACCGTTGTCGGGCTGGATCAGACCCAGCATCGCGCGGATCAGCGTGGTCTTGCCGGCGCCGTTGCGTCCGATCAGGCCAAGGATCGTGCCGGGTGACACTTCCAGCGACACACCCTCAAGCACAGCGCGGCCTGCGTAGCGCTTGCTGAGTTGTTGTGCCTGGAGCGCGTAAGTACTTGTCAGCGTGTTCGAGATCGTCATGGGGATTTCCGGCCGAGTTTCTGTTCGAGCCGTGTCAGGACGGCTTCAGGGTCGAGTTCGAGTTCGCGCGCCTGTCGCACGACCGCGTCCAGGGCGGGGTCGATGAAGGTCCAGCGGTCCGGCAGTGCGGCTGCCGGCGATTGCGCGGCGACCGCCATGCCTTTGCCGCGAAGACGCTCAAGCACGCCTTCGGCTTCAAGCTGGCTGTAGGCCTTGGAGACGGTCATCGGGTTGATCGCATAGGTTCCGGCGACTTCACGGACCGAGGGCAACAGCGTGCCGGGCGTCAGTTGCCCGCTTGCGACGAGCCGCCGGATCTGATCACCGATCTGTCGATAGATCGGCTCCGGGGACTGAGGTTCGATGTGGAGGATTACGGCGTCCATGTGTATCAATACAACGATACACATAGATCTTGTCAAGTCATTACGCGTGGCAAGGGGACGCCTCAGACGCCGGAATTCTTCCGGCTAACGGCATAAGTAATTGAAATTAAAAAATAACAGCCGAATTACCGGAAAACCAAGAAACTGAACCAGGCGGTCACATGCTGGTTCACAGACCGGGATTCTGCCGATCCCGCGGCGTTACCCATCCGTTACCGCGCCGTTATCTACCCGTGCCTACAGACATTCGCCGGGGTCACTAGCATGCGCCCGCTGCGCCGGTCCATGGCACTGCTACAGGCAGCACGGAGCTGACCATGAACCGCAAGGACCCCGGCGTCAGCTTGCCTGTAGTTCGGAGAACCTCATGATTGGAAAGAAACTCAGCGTCGCGCTAGCCGCAGCGCTGATCCATGCCCCCCTGGCAACGGCACAGACTGTCAACTGGCGCATCGTCGCCGGCGAAGACGGTCGCGTCATCACTGCCGGCTTGCCTGATGGCACCGGCCGCAGCCTCACCGACGCCATTCTTGGTGACGCCGGCGCTGATCTGATTGGGCTGCGCATCACAAGCCCGAGCACCCTCGCCGGCTACTGGGCGCGCCAGTCCGGCAACTTCGTGCGCTATGCCCAGGCCGACGTCACCGGAACAGCCGGCCCGAATCGCAGCGGCGGGGAAGCTGCCCACGTATTCCAGGCCATCAGTACCGGTGGCGGCGGGACGTCGCCCGACGGCCAGCGCCTGTTCTCCGCCCGCGCCGGGGAGTCGGGTTCCACAGTCACCGCAAGCTACGGCGTCTGGCTCTGGAACGGCACGCGCAATATCGAAATAGCGCGTTCCCAGACCGACGGCGCGCTGGGTCCCGGCTTAGGGGCGGGCTGGCGCTTTGCTGATGCCGCAGGTTTCGCCAGCGGCCTCGCCCTGAACGGCGGTGCTGCCATGCTCGACGTCGACGTGCTGAGCCCGACCAACGTCAGCGGCCATGCCATCGTCAAATACCAACCCGGCGTCGGCAACCGTCCGTGCCTGCGCGCTGGCGCAACCGAGGCCGCACTCGCGCCAGGACTGGCTGCTGGCGATTCATTTCTCAGCAACTGGACCTTGCTCAGCAACCTCAGCGTCACGCGCGACGGTCGCGTCTACGGCACGTTCGATGCAACCGGCTCGCGCGGCGGCATCTGGGAAATTTGTTCGGGCGCGCCACGCGCCATTGCCGTCGACAATGAAACCGGCGCCCGCGGCCCCGATCTGGGCATTCCCGGCGCAACCTTCACCACCGATTTCGCGCCCGCCTACCCGGGCTCCGGCAGCCAGCTGTACTTCTTCAGTTTCTTTCGCCGCTCGGCGGGCGCCTCGAGCGAGTACGGCCTGTTCTGGCACGACGGTTCGCGCAACCGGCCTATGGCCTACAAGGACACTTCTGGCTTCTACGGCCCAAACTGGGGCGGCGCGAGCTGGCTCACGTTCTACGAGAACTCGCTCAGCGTGAATGGCGGTTACACCGCCTTCAGTGCACGCGTACAGACCACCGATGGGGGTACTCCCACGGGCTTCTGGCGGGTTCGCACCAGCCAGCGGCCCGAACTTGTCGCGTTGATCGACATCCCTGGCCAGTACGGTCCTGAACCGAATCGCACCTGGGCCAGCTTCGGCGCGAGCGCGATACTTGCCAACGGCGACCTTGTGCTCGAAGCCCGCACCAATCCCGGCAATGTCAACGCGCTGTGGCTGCTGGAGCCGGGGCGCGCGCCACGCAAGCTGCTTGAACCGGGCCAGACCATTTCAATAGCCACCACCACCGGCACAGTACAGACCACGGTATCCACCTTCGACCTGCCCGGCGAAGCTGCGCAGAGCAGCCGTGGCCGCGACCAGTGGACAGGCGCTGACGGCAGCGTGCTCGTGTCGGTAACGGTGCCTAGCTATGGCGAGGTGCTGCTCACCACCCAGGCCTCGGACCGGATATTCAGGAGCAGCCTGGAATAAGCCGCCAGCCGGCGAGCCAACTGGCTGCGGCGGGACCGCCCGACACCGGGATTCCGGCGGGCAACCGCACGCAGGGCGCCTCCTGCCGCCGAACGCTTTTTCGAAAACCGCGACCGCACGGATGCAACAGGCTGCTCCCCCCTCAGGACTGTCGCGGTTCTCGAATTTTTCCGCGCCATACACGGCCTCCGGCAGATCACCCGGAGCAGGGAGCATCGGACAACGGCAAGTAGCGGCGGGCGCGGGCCCTATGGGCCGCGCTGAAACTGCCGGGGAGGAGCGAACCCCATGACTTGCGGAAACACCGCGACCGGTCACCGCCCAACCGGCTGGCAGGGTCGCCAGGCAGCACGAGTGTCACAACCCCATTGATCGAGTCGAGCTGCGTATTGCGCGTCTACCCCCAGACAACACCAAGGATCCCGTTATGCCCGGTTTCAGGACAACGCCGCTGACATCAAGCGCGCGCTCGCATGTCGTATCGCAACGTCGCGCTTCCGCTCTGCACCCGCTGCCGGCGCTGTTGTTATGCACCGCAGCCGTGGCAAGTATGCCGGCGGCAGCGGCAGGCGGCTGCGAGGCGAACTTCGCCAAGAACGGCAGCCCGTTCAGCGGCACGCAGTACACGAGCTATGTCACCGTCGACAGCCTCAGCCCCACAGACGCGCTCAGCCAGATGCGCGGCATCTTGATCGCGGAAAAGATGGACGTGATCACCGAAGACCCGGAGGGCGGCACCCTGTTGGTGGAGCAGCGTGCGACTGCGACCGCACGAGCCATTCCGACCATGGTCACGGTCACGGGCAAGGGTGCTGCAACCAAGATCGACCTGATGGTCAGGATCGACAAGGGCGTGCTGGCCAAGCAGGACGACATCAAGCGTTATATGTGCGAACTGCTCGCCAAGGTAGAGGGCGGAGAGGCCGGCCGGCTCGCCGCCACTGAGGGAGCCAAGGCGCAGAACGCGGAGTTCTCCGCACAGAAAGACGCCTTCCTGTTCTCGATGGAAATCGCCCGGGAGGCCAAGGCCAACGCCGTCGCCCTGAACGCACGCCACAAGGGACGCAGCTACACGCTCAGCGGCAAGATCGACTACATCCAGCAGGATGGCGAGGACTACAACGTCTCATTCGATATACCGGAAATGCGCGACCGTGCATTGAGCCCACTGCCCGGCCAGGCCAACTTCCGCGTCGGTGTGGCCTGCCTGTTCCGACCCAATCAGCTCGCCACGGTGCTTACGTTGCGGGAAAAACAGCGCGTCACCTTCACCGGCACGTTCTACCGCTACGACGACTTCAAGAAGATGGCCTGGCTGGAGAACTGCAAGCAGGTGCGGTGAAGCCCGCAACCGCATTCCGATGGACCTGCTGCCGCTCTGAAGCCCGATCGGCTACGCCGACAGCAGCCCCCAGGTTGCCACTCTGCCTCCGCCTGGCTCGACAGCTGCGGCAACGGCCGCACCTGCCGACAACTGCGCCAACGTCAATACACCCTTATCTACAGAATGAAAGTGACTACAACTTATCTTGGGGGAATTCACACTCGATAGCGTCTTATAAAGAGCACAAAATAGTTAACTAATGTTGAAATAAATTGGCATTCATTGAAGCAGATGAATTGAATGGCACGTTCTCTCGCGCAGCATTCATGTCATCTTCGTTACCGCGCAGGAATAAATTCATCGAACCAAGTCGATCGCGACACAAAATGCGACTACCGCATGATTGCGCCGGAAAAATTGATTCAATTAGGTTCCTTTCGGACCAGGATTCAAAAAACCAACGAACCCGCAATACGCGCATCAGACTAAAGACCTAGCGGCGCGAATAAACGTTAACAGCAAGTTCAATTTCCTGCCTATTTCTGCCGAATTCAATTTCCGCATTGCCATCGCATGGCTTCGAGATGCAGGGAATAATCACTTTCTTCGGCTGCTGTGCCACTGCAGTGGACCAAGGAAAACAGCAAAAGATATCCCGAGTTAAACGGAAAAAAATGTCGACCTGGCACTGGGCCCAACTCAGCCAAATCACACAGGTTTCCACCTGAAATGAACGCTGCACTTAAAAATCACTTTCTCAATGGTGAAACGAGTTGATTTCGGCCTTGTTTAGAAAAGAAGCGCTGGACGCGCAGCGAGGCGACTGGCTAGGTGAAATATCACTTGCCCAGCCGATGCAGCTAAAGGGCTTCGCAGCAGCTGCCACGAT
>JAEUPP010000069.1 GCA_016790075.1 Rhodanobacteraceae bacterium
CTCCAGGACACCCACTCCAGGACACCCACTCCAGGACACCCACTCCAGGACACCCACTCCAGGACACCCACTCCAGGACACCCACTCCAGGACACCCACTCCAGGACACCCACTCCAGGACACCCACTCCGGGACACCCACTTCCAACCGCGCTGAACGACAGAACTGGAATTTCCGGGATGGCGCATGCGACAAGCTACAATCGCATTCTGTCCCGCCGTTTTCCCTGGGGTTCCATGAAAGTCCTTGTCATCGGCTCAGGCGGGCGCGAACACGCGCTGGCCTGGAAACTCAAGCAATCTCCACGCGTTATCGAAGTCATTGTTGCGCCCGGCAATGCTGGCACAGCGCACGAGCCGGGCGTCCGCAACGCCCCGGTTGCGATGACAGATCTCGAAGGACTGCTTGCATTAGCCAGACGTGAGCAGGTCGACCTGACCGTCGTCGGCCCCGAGGGACCGCTGGTCGCCGGTGTGGTCGACAAGTTTCGCGCCGCTGGGCTGCGCTGCTTCGGCCCGCGCCGCATCGCTGCCCAGCTGGAAGGCTCCAAAGCCTTCGCCAAGGACTTTCTGGCGCGCCGCAATATCCCGACAGCACGCTACGCCGTCTTCACCGAACTCGCCGAAGCGCTGGCCTATGTGCGCCGCTACGGTGCTCCTATCGTGATCAAGGCCGACGGGCTCGCCGCGGGCAAAGGCGTCGTCGTTGCGCTGACGCTGACCGATGCCGAGCAAGCGCTGCATGACATGCTAGGCGCACACTCGCTCGGCGAAGCGTCAGCACGCGTCGTCATTGAGGAATTTCTTGAGGGTGAGGAAGCAAGCTACATCGTCATCAGCGATGGCCAGCGCGCACTGCCGATGGCGACGAGCCAGGATCACAAGCGTCGCGACGAAGGCGACAACGGCCCCAATACCGGCGGGATGGGCGCCTATTCGCCAGCGCCCGTCGTCACGCCGGAAGTCGAGCAGCGCATACTGCGCGAAGTCATAGAGCCGACCCTGGCCGGCATGGCCGCCGAAGGCGCGCCGTTTATTGGCTTTCTTTATGCGGGGCTGATGATCGACAAGAGCGGCGCGCCCAAAGTCATCGAGTTCAACGTACGCTTCGGCGATCCCGAAACGCAGCCCATTCTGCTGCGGCTCAAGTCGGATCTGGTCGAACTTATCGAAGCCGCGCTTGACGGCCGGCTCGATCGCACCAGGGCCGAGTGGGATCCGCGACCAGCTCTCGGTGTAGTACTCGCTGCGCAGGGTTATCCGGGCACGGTAAGGCTCAACGACGTCATCGAGGGACTGGACACGCTGCGCGATCCCGACTCGAAAGTGTTCCAGGCCGGTACACGGCTCGATGAACAGGGCCGGCCAGTCAGCGCCGGTGGCCGTGTGCTGACCGCCTGCGCGCTGGGTAAGGACATTGCCCAGGCCCGTGAACGCGCCTATGCCGCCGCACGCAGCGTGCGCTTTGCGGGCATGTTCTTCCGCCGCGACATCGGCCATCGGGCGCTCAATCGCTGACCAGCACTCGCCGGACAATCTGTCAGGGACACGACCTCGCTGCCGACGCAGGATCGCGGCAGATCACCACCGGAGTTTTCCATGCGTCTTTACCTGTGCTGCCTGTTCGCCATGCTGCTGGCGCATCCGCTCCAGGCAGCGGTTTATAAATGCACCGGGGCCAACGGCTTGGTCGAATTCAAGGACAAGCCCTGTGCACCCGGCAGCGGCAGTGAAATTACGGTCCAGGGTGTCGCGCGCTCCGACGAGGCCGCAGCGCCAGCATCGGCCGACAGCACAGGCAAGGCTGGCGGCGGTGGCGGCGGCGCGGCACTGACCGGCACCTGGTGCGAATATGCCGTATCGATGGGCGTGGATGGCGAAAAAGATGAATCGTCGCCGGCCCAGTGGACCTTCACCGGCGATTCGCTCGAATACCGCATGAAGATCGGCAACATCATCAAGTCGCGCGTCATCCGCAGCGAGACGGGCTTTGCGATCGAGAACGGCATGCTCGGCGGCCCCGATCGCGAATGGGAGATCGTCTCGCGCAAGGGTGACGAGCTCGTGCTGCGCGGCCCCATTGGCGGCCATTTCCATCTGCGCCGGGGACTCTGCCGCTGACCAGGAGGCGGGAACGATGTCCCCGTCCTGCCTGCCCCGTACTCGGCCGGATTCGTTTCGGGTTTTTCTTCAGCCCTTGCGTCCCGATTCGGGCTGCGCGGCCGGCACTGGACCCGATGACTGGGGCTGAAGGCGTGCGGGCCTGAACAGACCGCTATCTGCCGGCCACGGACTGTCGGGCATCTGGTTGGCCTGGAATTTCTTGAAAAAATCGCGGAACGGGTCGGCCGCCTCGTTGCCACCGTCGCGCACGGCAGCAAACATGGCCGATCCCTGCATTTCCGTCGCAACCGTGAACTTGCCCTCAGCCGCATTGGCCAGTGCAACGGCTTCGATCACCTGCGGAATCGGACGTTCGATATAGAGCTGACGCGCATAGTCTGCCGCGACCTTGCGCTGCGCGTCGCTGGTGCCGCGGCAAGTGCTGCTGACGCGAATGAACACCTGCGCCGCATAACCTCGGCGCGGGTTCGCCTTGAGCGTTGCTTCAAGATCCCGCAATGCTTCGGTGCAACGGCCGTCGGCCACCTGCGCCGCCGCCAGTCGCCCGTGGTACTCAGCGATCGCGGGATTGAGCTTGATCAGCTGGCGGTACTGCTCGGCGGCCTGCGCATAACGATTGGCACGCATATAGCGATTGCCCAGCAGCAGGCGCGCTTCGCCAAGGCTGGCATCAAGACCGATGGCTTTCTCATAGTCGGCCTGCGCCGCCGCTTCGTCACCGCCGGTTTCAGCTACGACGCCACGCGTCACGAGTACGGCCGCATCATTGGGTGACAGGCGTACTGCTTCGTTCGCCCGTGTGCTTGCCAGGCTGCGGTTGCCAAGCAGGGCTTCCACGCGCGCGGACAGGCCTAACAAGCCGGCGTCATTCGGTTTGCTGCGCAGCGCCTTATCCAGCGGGGCACGCGCCGCGTCGAACTGCTGCACGCCGATGAGAAAACGCGCCTGCGTCAACGGATCATCCTTGTCTGCAGGCGCCGCGCCTGCAGCTGGCTGCGAGCCCGCAGCTACGTCGATGCTGCGGACGCCCAGGAAACCGGCCAGCAGCGGGTCAAGCTGCTTGACCGAAACCGAACCCGCCTTGGCGCGCGCAGCAACAGCCGCAGCGGAATTGCCCTGGGCTGCATAGATATCGGCCTGCACCGCGTAGAGCTGATTGGCTCCTGGGTCAAGGCGCAGCGCCTCGTTGAGCGCTGCCAGTGCATCCGCATGACGCCCCTGACGCAGGGCGACGCGTGCACGCAGAGAGGCCATCATGGCGTCACTCATGGCCTCCGCGCCGGCCTGATCAACCGCCTGCCGTGCAGCCTCGACATTGCCTGCAGCCAGTCGTGATTCGATTACAGCCGTACGTATCGGCAGATATTTGCGGTCCAGCCGCAACGCCTGCTCAAGCAGATCGTCGGCCAGGCCGGGCTGGTTGCGCATACGCGCCAGCATGCCGCGCAAGTAGATCCAGCGGGCGTCGTCGGGGGTTACGACGATGGCATTCGCCAGAGCCACGTCCGCCTCAGGGTAATAGCCCGCCTGGGCATAGCTGGAAGCCAGCAGCGAGTAGGCCGTGGCGAGCTGCTCGCCGACCATGGTCAGCTTGCTTTTGTCGAATTCCGCGCGCAATTCGACCAATTCGGCCGCCTGGGCCTTGTCCAGCTTGCTGAGGTCGGGAATCGGCACGGGCCGGATCACGTTCTCGGCGACCGCAGTGATGGAAATCAGCGCGAGTGCGCCGGCCAGTGCTAGACGGGTCAGTTTCATGGAACTCCGGCGCCCGCAGGCGGGCGTTGCAGGGAAAGGCGGAAGTTTACGGGACAGGCGAGGAAACCGGATTGCGGGTTCGGGAATCGTTAACCACAGGTTACGAAGGCAACACTGGCCGGCGGTTGAGTCGTCATTACAAACAGCGGCCAGCGCAACAGCAGGTCTGCTAGATTGCGCGCGACTTCCTCAGGTTCCCGCCATGTCGAGCAGCAACCAGTTCGCCCTGCTGAAATCGCGCCGGTTCGGTCCGTTCTTCTGGACCCAGGCGCTAGGCGCGTTCAATGACAACGTATTCAAGAATGCGCTGGTAATCATGGCGGTCTACCAGATCGCTGCGCACGACCCGGTTCGGGCAGCCAACTACACCAACCTCGCCGCGGCGCTGTTTATCGCGCCGTTTCTGCTGTTTTCCGCAACCAGCGGCCAGCTATCGGACAAATACGACAAGGCCCGCCTCGCCCAGTTCGTCAAGCTGCTTGAGGTCGTGATCATGGTCATCGCGCTGTTTGGCTTTCTCGCCAAGAGTGTGCCCTTGCTGATGACGATGCTGTTCATGATGGGCTTGCATTCCACGCTGTTTGGCCCACTCAAATACGGACTGCTGCCACAGGTACTCGATTCACGCGAGCTGGTCGGCGGCAACGGCCTGATCGAAATGGCCACCTTCCTCGCCATATTGCTGGGGCAGAACCTCGGCGCGCTGCTGATTACCGTTCCGGAACAGGGGGCCTGGCTGGTCGGTGCCGCGACGATCGCCATCGCGCTGACCGGTTTGGCCTGCTCGCTGCGCATGCCGCCGGTGGCCGCCCCCGATCCCGCCCTGGCGATCAACTGGAATCCTTTCAGCGAGACCTGGCGCAATATCGGCTACATCCGCGGCAATCGCGCCGTGCTGCTGTCCTGCCTCGGCATTTCCTGGTTCTGGTTCTTTGGCTCGGTATTCATCACCCAGCTGCCGACCTATGCCCAGCTCGTGATCGGCGGCAACGCAAACGTCTACACCCTGCTGCTGACGGTGTTCTCGCTGGGCATAGGCACAGGTTCGCTACTCTGTGAACGCCTCTCAGGACACAAGGTCGAGATTGGTCTCGTGCCATTCGGTTCCATCGGAATGACCTTGTTCGGTGCCGATCTCTATTTCGCCAAGCCTGACCTCGCGACGGCGCACGACCTCAGCGTGGCCGCCTTGCTGGCGCAGCCCTGGATCTGGCGCGTGCTGTTTGATCTGCTGGCGATGGCGGTGTTCTCTGGCTTCTTTATCGTGCCGCTGTTCGCGCTGATCCAGACGCGCTCGGACCCCACGCGGCGTTCGCGCGTTATCGCGGCCAACAACATTCTCAACGCGCTATTCATGGTCGTCGCTGCAGGACTGTCAGCGCTGTTGCTCAATGCAGCAGGCCTGTCGATCCCGCAACTGCTGCTGGCCACCGCACTGATGAACGCGGTGGTCGCTATCTACATCTACACCCTGGTGCCCGAGTTCCTGATGCGGTTCCTGAGCTGGATACTGGTCAACACGCTGTACCGCATCAAGCTGGAAGGCTTCGACCGTATTCCGGACGATGGTCCGGCGCTGCTGGTCTGCAACCATGTGAGTTTCATGGATGCGCTGATCATAGGCGGCAATGTGCGCCGGCCGGTGCGCTTCGTCATGTACTACAAGATTTTCAACATCCCGCTGCTGAGTTTTATTTTCCGCACCGCCAAGGCAATTCCGATCGCCGGCTACAAGGAAGATCCGCAATTGCTGGCCAAGGCCTTCGACGAAGTGGACAAGGAGCTCGCTGAAGGCAATCTGGTCTGCATCTTTCCCGAAGGCGGGCTGACCAAGGACGGCGAGATCGCCGAATTCAAGACCGGCATGGAACGGATTCTGGAGAGGCGTCCGGTGCCGGTAGTCCCGCTGGCCCTGCGTGGCCTCTGGGGTTCAATCTTCAGCCGGCGCGACAGCGCGCTCGGTCGCTCACGCCTGCCGCGCCGGTTCTGGTCGCGCATAGGCCTTGCTGCCGGTGAGCCGGTGCCGCCCGCCGCCGCCAGCGCTGCAGCGCTTGAAACGCAGGTACGCGCATTGCGGGGCGCCGATGCCTGAGGTCGACTCCCAGGCACCACGCCGCCTGCTGCTGCTCAGCGTCTCGGCAGGAGCGGGTCACGGTCGCGCCGCCGAAGCGCTGCGTGCAGTCGCCCAGGCACGCGGCATCGAGGCCCTGCACCTGGATGTCATGGACTATGTGCCGCGCGCATTCCGCGCGTTGTATACGGATTTTTATTTGCGCCTGGTGGAAAAGTTCCCTGCGCTCTGGGCTCAACTCTACCGCATCACCGACGAGACCCCGCCGGACGCGACGCTCGCGCGTCTGCGCCGCGCGATCGAACGGCTCAACGCCCGCAGCCTGCGCCACGCGATCGCCGATTTCGCGCCCGACGCGATCATCTGCACGCACTTCCTTCCCGCTGAACTGCTCGCGCGCGAACAGAAGCTGGCGCGGATCAGTTGCCCTGTCCACGTGCAGGTCACCGATTTTGATCTGCATGCCCTCTGGGTTGTGCCGCAGCTCGCCGGCTATTTCGCTGCAAGTGATGAGGTCGCTGCACGCATGCGCGCGCGCGGCCTGGCACCGGAACGCATTCACGTCTGTGGCATTCCCATCATGCCGGCCTTCAGCAGCGTGCCGGACCGGGAAACCTGCGCCGCCGCTGCCGGGCTGGATCCGGCGCGGCGCGTGCTGTTGCTGATGGGCGGCGGCGCCGGTGTCGGCGCGCTTGATGAGGCCGCCGCCCAGCTGCTGCGCATAGACCTCGACTTTCAGCTGGTCGCCCTGGCCGGCCGCAACGAGAATATGCTCGCGCGCCTGCACGAACTCGCACGCGAACATCCGAAGCGGCTGTTCCCGCAAGGGTTCACACGCACTATCGAGCGACTTATGGGCTGTGCCGATCTCGCCATCGGCAAACCCGGCGGACTGACCACGTCGGAATGCCTCGCCCTCGGCCTGCCCATGATCGTGTTCGCACCGATTCCGGGGCAGGAAGAACGCAACTGCGACTACCTGCTCGAACACGGTGCTGGCCTGAAAGCCGTGGACGCCACTGCACTCGAATATCGCGTGCGCGCGCTGCTGGGTGATCCGCCGCGGCTTGCGCGTCTGCGCAACAACGCACAACGGCTGGGCCGGCCGCAGGCTGCAGCTGACGTGCTCAATCGGGTATTCGCCGATAGCTGACCAGACTGGCCTGACGACGTTCGTTTGCTGTACCCGCGATCGTTGTCCCCTGGGTCAGCCTTGCATCACGCATCCGGCGGAAACACGAACTGCAACACGCGCCATACGGTAGCGTGTCACAACGAACCCTGCCGACTTAGGCAAGGCTACGGGCCATCATTGGGGAGGAAATTTCATGCTTAGGCACCCGATCCACCGCGCGATGATCGCCGCCGCCTGTACCTTGGCTGGGGTCGCCAGTGCACAGCAGCTGCCCAACCCCATCCTGTTTGTAACCCAATACCCGGTCGCAAACGATTTCGCGACCATAGGCTCGGTATTCGCGAACCATCGCGGCACGGTCGACCTCAGCGGCCGTGGCGGCGACCTGTATATCCGCTATCCCGATGGCAGCTTGCGTAACCTCACGCAGGAAGCCGGCTATGGCAACGCCGGACCACAACGGGCCAACGCTATTGCGGTACGCGACCCCGCCGTGTCCTGGGACGGCAGCAGGGCCATCTTCAGCATGGTGGTTGGCGCACCACTACAGCAATACCAGTATGTAGACAGCTACTGGCAGCTATACGAAGCAACCGGTCTGGGCCAGGGGCAACCGCTGACGATCACGAAGGTCGCCAACCAGCCGCTCAATCGCAACAACATCAGCCCGACCTATCTCAGCGACAACAGCATCGTCTTCGTCAGCGACCGCTCGCGCAACGGTGCCAATCACCTGTATCCGCAGCTCGATGAATACGAGTCAACACCGACGCCGACTGGTCTCTGGCGCCTGCAGCCAGCGACCGGACAACTCGATCTGCTGCAGGTATCGGTGTCCGGTGCGTTCAATCCCCTGGTCGACAGCTATGGCCGGCTGCTGTTCACGCGCTGGGATCACCTGCAGCGCGATCAGCAGAACGATTCGGCGAACAACGACAACGGTACGTTCAACTGGAGTAGCGAAGCGCCGAACGCAACGGCGACGACAGATCGCAGCGAAGTGTTTCCGGAACCCCGGATCGCGGTGCCAGGCTCCGGCGTCAACGGCTTCACGATCAATCACTTCTTCCCCTGGATGGTGAACCAGGACGGCACCGAAGAAGAAACGCTCAATCACGTAGGCCGGCATGAGCTGCACAGCTACTTCGATCGCAGCCTGCAGGATCCGGCACTCAGTGAATTTATCCCGACCGAGACCAATAACCGCATCCTCAATGTACTGCAGCTACGCGAAGACCCGACCACACCGGGCCGGTATTACGCTGTCGATGCACCGGAGTTCAATACCCATGCATCGGGTCAGCTCATTCGCATCGATGCTGCTCCTGGCGTCAATCCTGCGCTGATCCGAGCAACCTGGCTCAACCCGCGCGCCAACGTCAATTTCAGCCCCAACGGCTCGCCGCTGCCACAGCCTCCCGAATTCACCGGACGCTTCCGCAACCCGCTGCCGTTGAGCGACGGCCAGCTTATCGCCGCGCACGCGACGGAATGGCGCCAGGCCGGCAACGACGGCACGCGCGAAGCGCCACAGCCGCGTTATCAGTTCCGGCTCAAGCGGCTGGTCGCGGCGCCAGGCGGCCATTTCGTCGCTGCCGAAAACCTGACCCCAGGCATCAGCAAGAGCGTGAGTTTCTGGGATCCGGACTACGCCGTCAGCTACAGCGGACCACTGTGGGAACTGTCGCCGGTCGAGGTCCGTGCCCGCCCCGTGCCACCGACCACGGGCTGGCAGCTACACGCTCCGGAGCTCGCCGCATTCACAGCCGAAAACGTCGATGTTGCCGCGTTCCGCTCCTATTTGCGCGCCAACGGACTTGCACTGCTCGTCGTGCGCAATGCAACGACACGCGATAGCGCCGACCGTCAGCAACCCTTCAACCTACGTGTACCGGGTGGCACACAGACGACATCGAATGGTGGCGGCCAGCTCTATGACATCGCGCACATGCAGTTTTTCCAGGGAGACCAGATTCGCGGCATGGGCGGCGTTGCAACACCCTCGGTGGGACGCCGCGTGTTGGCGCAGGTGCTGCGCGACAAACCGGCGCTGCTGGCCAACGCGGCCAACATCGGCGCCCCCCCTGGCAGCACCGCTATCGCGAGTGACGGCTCGGTCGCCGCGTTCGTGCCCGCACAGCGCGCCCTGGCCTGGCATTCGACATCGCCAAACGGTACACCGGTCGTGCGCGAACGCTACTGGATCAGCTTTGCACCTGGTGAAATTCGCGCCTGCGACGGTTGCCACGGTGTCAATCAGCAAAATCAAGCGACCCCAGGAGCGCC
This sequence comes from Rhodanobacteraceae bacterium, assembly GCA_016790075.1. Classification (GTDB taxonomy): domain Bacteria; phylum Pseudomonadota; class Gammaproteobacteria; order Xanthomonadales; family Rhodanobacteraceae; genus Tahibacter. Next base: position 9,371 of record JAEUPP010000069.1, read on the forward strand.
AGCCGCGACGAATACACCGCAGGCTCTGCGGCAATTGCTTGCGCGTTGGCGCGACAAGCAGGTCGATCTGATCTTCACCAACGGCACGGAGGAACGGCGCTGAGCGTTTCGCCGGCCGGCGTGCCCGCACCTAGACGAAACCGCCCAGTACCAGCAGTCCAGCCACGGCAAGCCAGACGATAAGCACGCGCACGAGCAGATGGCGTGCGTCGGCAAGTTCGATCAGCGGATCGTTCACGTCCTCGGCATAACCGTCGCCGGCGATGACGTCGGCATCGACGCTGGCCCGCGCTATCGCGGAAAGAAAGCCGAGATCCAGGCTGAAATAGCCCTTGCCCATACGGTCGTGCCAGCTTTTCCAGGTGTGGAATACGGCATCAAAATCCGAGGCAACCGCAAGCGCCAGCGCCATCAAATGGGCCGGCGCCCAATCCAGCAGCTGGCTGAGCCTGCGCGCCAGCTGACGCCCATCGTCGCTTTGCAGCTCACTCATGGCCGGAGACCAGGCCAGCAACTGGGTCAGGCGATAGAGCAAGGCGCCACAGGGACCTAGCAGCAGAAACCAGATCAGCACACCGAACCAGCGCTTCAGCGCCGACTGGAAAGCTGCGTCTACCAGCGCGGGAGCCTCAAAGGCCAGCGCGCTTTCGTTACCGTCAGCGCGCAGATTCTGTGCGGCGACTACGCGGCGCTCGCTATCGGGCGCCTTGACCACCGCATCAATGTCTTCCGATAGATCCCGCGGCCCCCAGCTATACCAAAGTACACAGACCGCGAACGCGAACGACAGCAGGCCGAACATCCAACCGCGCAGCAATTGCTGGATCAGTAAACAAATCAACACCGGGACAAATATGCCAAGCACGCTGCGCGTACCACCTCCAACCCTGACCAGTACGCCTAGCCAGACACGCAGGCGGCTGAAGTCACGCAGACGGGACAAGTCGGGCAAGCCCTGGGCGAGGGCAAGGACGACGAGAACGGCAAGCAGGTGAATGGCCATGGCTCAGGCGTTCGTAAGGTTGGGCCGATTGTAGCCGGCCCGCGCTCAACCGGCTCGCACTGTTAGGTCGTTTTTGGTTTGAGCCAGGGTTCGTCGTGCATCAATGCAGAAAGCTCCAGTCCACCGGCCTCGCGCAACCAGTGCTCGATCAGGCGATGGGAAACCGACAGCGGCGGAGGCAGCACCAGCGTGCGATCGGCGAGACCACGCACGATATCGTCGACTTCAAACCAGCGCGCCTCAGCCAGCTCGGCACCGACGCATATCGCCGGATCGCCAGCACGCGCGACGAAACCGAGCATCAGCGAAGCCGGGAAAGGCCAGGGCTGCGACGAGTGATAGTCGCAATCCTCAACCTCAACGCCCGCTTCCTCCCGCACTTCACGGCGTACGGCGTCCTCCAGCGACTCTCCAGGCTCGACAAAGCCGGCCAAGGTCGACCAGCGCCCCTCTGGCCAGCCCGGCTGGCGGCCCAGCAGGCAGGCATCGCGCCAACCGACGATTACGATGATGGCCGGGTCAGTGCGCGGAAAGTGTTCAATTCCGCAGTCGCGATTGGTGCACAGTGCCTTGTGCCCTGCAGAAACCAGTGTCGTCGCCTGTCCGCAGACACCGCAATAGCGCACGCGTGTCTGCCAGTACAGCAGCGCCCGTGCATACGCAAACAGGCCTGCATCGAATGCGGGCAGGCTGAGGCCTGCGGCACGCAGATCAAGCCAGCGCGCCCGTAGGGGACCGCTTACCTCCTCGCCACGTGGCTGGGTCGCCGCGATCGCGAAGTAGTTCGCCTCACGGGTGGCACCGAGGAAGGCGACCGGATCCTCAGGCCAGAACTGGCGCCGCTCCGCTTCACTGAGGTGGCGCAGGCCGCTGCGATCGGCCCGCGCGAGGCCACGCCCGTCTGGATTCAACACAATATAGCGGGCGCGGGCCTCCGCTCGCTGGGCCGATAGCCAGTCCGCATCATCACGCCGCTCCGCGGCGCGCTCAAGCGCCAGCGCAGCGAACACGTTGCTACTGCTACGCCGGCTTGCACTCACGCCAGTATCAGACAGTGAACGACGAACCGCAGCCACAGGTCGTCTTTGCGTTCGGATTGCGGATGACGAACTGTGCACCGGTCAGCGACTCGGTGTAATCGATCTCTGCGCCCATGAGATATTGCAACGACAAGGGATCGACGACGAGCATGACGCCTTCGTTCTCGATCGCGACATCGTCCTCGCCACGCTCCTCGTCGAAACTGAAGCCGTACTGGAAACCCGAACAGCCTCCACCGCTGATAGCCACCCGCAGTTTCAGCGCCGGATTGCCCTCCTCGGAGATCAGCTCGCGCACTTTATGTGCAGCCGCGTCGCTGAAGATGAGTAGCTGATCGGGGGTGGTCTGGTAACTCGGTGTTTCGCTCATGACGGCTTCGCAATAAACAATGCGGGGCTTAGATCGGGGTGCCGATGTGCGCAATCAAGCGGGCTCGGCATTGGCTGCCGCAGTGCCAGCTTCAGGCGCTGGTAGACGCTTGGGCGCTTCGTTCTGATGCACCATCTTGCCATTGATCTGGGCACCGGCCGCCATTTCGAGCACCTTGTAGTAGATATTCCCTTCGATGCGTGCGGCCTCTGCCAGTTCCAGACGCTCGGCTGCATGTACGTCGCCCTTGACCTCGCCGTTGAGTACAACACGCGGCGCGTGGATTTCACCAATCACTGAACCCTGGTCGCTCAGCGTCAGGCAGGCGTCGGTCCCGTCCGCACGCAAGGTGCCTTCAATGCGCCCTTCAAGATAGATGGCGCCGCTGAATGTCAGATCGCCCCGGATTATCGTGCCCTTTGCGATCAGCGTGGTGGCGCTGTAGCTGGACTTGGCGCTGCCTTTCTTACTGCTGAACATTGCTGCTCTCCTCCGCTGCCTGAGCTTCGCTCCAGGCGAATCCTTGTTCGACCCGGCCACCGCCCCCCGTTGCTTCGGCAACCACCTTGATGCGATTCGGCGTAAACCCTGCAGGCAACATCACCGTGCCCGATACGCGCTGAAAATACTTGAACGAAAACACCAGACCATCAGCGTCACCGGCGCCCAGTTCGCTCCAGCTCAAGGTCTTGAGCTGACCGTTCGCGACGCCCTCCACGATCAGTTGCAACCGCCCTTCGCTAGCCTGCGAACGCTTCATATTCTGTGTCAGTGTGACGATGACGTTCCAGGCGCTGGAATCCTTGATTGGCTCGACATGTACCGAATGCACCGACAAGCCTTCGCGACGCGCACCACCACCGACGAGACGCGCGTAGAAGCCGAGATCCGTGCGCAGGCCGGCGATTTCCTCTTCTCGTTCACGCAACGTCTGCTGCAAATCCGTGCTTGCGACACGATCCACCTGGTCGGCACGCTCCAGCACGGCGACGCGCTGCTTTAATGACTCATTCTCGGCCTGCAGGCGCTTGAACTCCGCCGGATCAGGACCGCTGGCCGGGGAAAGTGAGATGAACCAGCCGGCGAACGCCGCAAGGGCAAGGCTCAGGAACCAGAGCACGAGCACTAACAGCAGACGGCGCCTGGCGGCGGCCGGGTCGTGCTGCTGGACAATGAAGCGCGGTGCCGTATTGCGTGACATAGGAAGACGCCTGTACGCCCTCCAGCGACGGAAAGCGGACTCTGCAGGGGAACGTCAGGGTGCCCGGCCTTATAGCCCCCCTCCCCAGTACGGTCAAGCGGAACGGCTGCCTGGCTATACTGCGCGCCCTGCCGACTCGATACCCCGCCCATGCTCTGGCTCAAGGCCTTTCACATCGTCGCCGTTGTCACCTGGTTCGCCGGTCTGTTCTACCTGCCGCGACTGTTCGTCTACCACGCCGAGGAGACCGAAGCCGTGGTCCGGGAGCGGCTTAAGGTCATGGAGCGGCGGCTGCTGGTCATGACACGAATAGGCGGAGCGCTGACGCTTATCTTCGGCGTTGCGACCTTGACCTGGTGGCTAGTGCACGTACCCGGTTACTTCAAGGCCAATCCGTGGCTACATGTCAAGCTTGTATTCGTGATTTTGCTCTACGGCTATGAGGGCTATCTGGCCAAGCTCACCCGGGAGTTCGCGCAGGACCGCTGCACGCGTTCGTCACGCTGGTTGCGCATTTTCAACGAACTGCCCGCGTTGCTGCTGATCGCCATCGCCATCCTCGTCGTCGTCCAGCCGTTCAAGAGCTGATACCTACGGCAGCGCAAACCTTGGTGCCATTGCCCTTGGCATATGCGCAACCGTATCGGCCCGAGTGCGCAGGGGCGCGTGCTATATTGCGGCGACATTAGGATTTCCGGGTCTCGCGAATGCTCAAGCAGGACGACTCCCAGCAATGCGCAGAATTGCGGCAAGCATTTCTGCGGCATCTGCCCAAGCGCCTCGACACACTTACCCGACGCGGGCTGCGCCAAGCAAGGGATGGCTGGGACATCAATAGCCTTAGCCTGATCTTCCGCGAAGTGCAGACGCTGGCCGGAGCCAGTGGCCGCTACGGCCTGCTCGACCTCGCTGAAAAACTGTTCGCGATTGAGTCGGCGCTCGCCGACAGTCTTGATCGAATCAGCGTCCCGGATGCATCGACCTCAGCCGCAGTCGCCACGCTATTTGACGAACTGCGTGAGATCGCAAGCACACATACCGCGCCCGCCGGCGACAACCGGCTCAGCGTGGCGGCGGCTGATCTTGACCGCAGCGAGAATGGTTACGCCCTGCAACTCGTGCCACCAGCGGACTACTGGAAACGCTTTCCGATGGTTGCCTCCCCAGCAGCCGCTGTTGCGAAGACTGTTCCGCTGCCCCCCACAGCGGGCTCGCCAGCTGCCGTACCAGTGGCGGAGGCTACGGAGAAGCCGCTTGAACCCGCCGCCCCCCCTGTCGACACAGGGCCATCGCGGCGTGCCGCAAATGGCCAGGGCGCACGCAAGGTCTATCACCTGACCGACGGCAGCCCGCTGGCCTGCGAGATCGACCAGAAGCTCGAACTGTCGGGTTATGAGCTTTCGCTGCTCGATCACGTCGGCGAAGTCATCGAGATGATAGGCACGTTTCCGCCGCATCTGGTCGTGGTCGACGCTCATTTCCTGAGCGAACTCGATCGTCTTGGCGAAACGCTGAAATCAGCACGCAGCCGCACCAGCCACCGGGTCGCCATGCTCACCCTTTCCGAGCATGGCGACCTTGATGTGCGCCTGCGCGCGATGCGTGCCGGTGCCGATGCATTCATTCCGCTCCCGGCGCAGACCAGCGACATCATGGCGCGCATTGCGGAACTTACTGAGTCCGACCAGACCGACCCGTATCGCATCATGATCGTCGAGGACGATCGCTCCCAGGCCATTTTTGCTGAATCCATCCTGCGCAAGGCTGGCATGCAGACGATGATGGTTACTGACCCCCTCGCGGTACTCAACGATATCGACGCGTTCAATCCGGATCTGATCCTGATGGATCTCTATATGCCTGGGTGCTCAGGCACGGAACTGACTTCGATCATCCGCGAACGCGAGGCCTTCGTTTCGACACCTATCGTGTTTCTGTCAGGTGAGAATGATACCGACAAGCACTTCGAGGCCCTGAATGCAGGCGGCGATGACTTCCTGTCCAAGCCGATACGCCCCAAGCATCTGATCTCCGCCGTCACGAATCGGCTGCGCCGGGCGCGTCATATCCGGCGCCGCGCGCAGAACCAGAATCCGCGCGATCCGGTTACGGGCATGTATGAACGCGCGCACGTGCTCGATCGTATCAATGCGAAGCTGGCCGCTGATGACATAGTCGCGCAACGCGGCGGGCTGCTCTATGTCGATCTCGACGACGCGACGAATCTGCGCGAGCAGGTTGGCCTCATCGGCTTTGACAAGCTGCTTGGCCAGATCGGCGTGTTTCTCGCCTCGCACCTGGATGCGAGTGAGTTAGTCACCCGCTTTGGCGACACAAGCTTCATCGTGTTGAGTCCGGAGCGCGGTGCGACCGAACTTGCCGAGGGCAGCCGTGCGCTGCTCGATCGTGTGGTGCGCGAACAGTTCGACATCGACGGACATCATTTTCGCATCGCGCTACGCGTCGGCGTCTGCCCGTTCTCCGCGAATCTCGGTGACGCTGGCTCGATGCTGACCGCCGCAGAGCGCGCGATGAGCGATACGCGCCGCCGTGATCGCGGCTCGGTTGGTATGCATGGTCAAAAGACCAGCGGCGACCAGACCCTTATCGACAATCTGCATGCAGCGCTGCGCAGCGATTCGTTCCACCTCGTGTTTCAGCCGATTGCCTCGCTGGCCAGCGACGACGATGGCGAAACCGAAGAGCAGTTCCAAGCGCTGCTGCGGCTCCATGGCGACGACGGCAAGGTGCTTACCGCCAGCCATATCGTGCCTGCTGCCGAGCAGGCCAACCTCATCGACGACATTGATCGCTGGGTGCTTGGCCGCTGCCTTATGGTGCTGTCGGAACGGTCGCGCCAAGGCCGCCCGGTGCGATTGTTCGCGAGTCAATCGCTCGCGGCGGCGCGCGACCCGGGCCGTGCGGCATGGTTGCGGCAACAGCTCGAAACACGCCGAATTCCTGGCAATCGCGTCGTAATCGAGCTCCGTCTACCACAGAAAGCCGCTGATCGCGAGCTGATTTCGGGGTTCGCTGCAGCCATGCATCAGATCGGGGTTGGCCTTTGCCTGGCAGGCGCAGTTCCTGGTGAAGCTGCTGAAGCGGCGATCCAGCACCTGCCGATCGACTTCATCAAAATCGATCCCGAGTGCATTGCCGATCGGAGTCCGCGTATGCGTGACGAGCTGCGCCGACTGGTCCATACAGCGCACGACCATAGCCGTCAGGTCATTGCGCCGCGCATAGAAGACGCGCAGAGCGCAGCAACCCTCTGGACCATCGGCGTTGATTTCATTCAAGGTAATTTCGTGCAGCATGAAGCGCAGAATCTCGACTACGATTTCCGCGCTGCTGCCGGATAGCTTGCCAGAGGTAGTGACAAGCCGAGCCGTGGTACGTGCGTCGCAACTGCTGCTGACGAGGAACGAGCATGGGGGACTGGAAACGACTCGCCGGAGCAATGCGCTGGGGCGGTCTCGCGGTTGTGGTCAGTGCCAGCCTGATCGGACTGATCGTCATACCGCCGCCCAACAATTTCTGGATGGCGCCGCTGCTGCTGCTCGGCGGCGTTCTGCTATTTCTTGCTGAGCCCGTCGGTGCTGATGACAGCTCAGCGCAGATCGCGGAGCGTTCGGTCGCGCCACACCCGTCGCCTGCGCCACCATCCGCAGCGCCGATAGCCGGCGCCGCGCCTGCCCTCCAGGCTGAGGTCGACGAACTTCGCCAAGTGCAGCAGGATCTCATGAAGGCCAAGCAGGATGCGGAAGCCGCCATGATGGCCAAGAGCGAGTTCCTCGCGACGATGAGCCATGAAATCCGCACTCCGCTGAACGGGGTGATTCCGCTGCTCGACATCGTTTTGTCGACCAAGCTCGCGCCCGATCAGCGCGACTACCTCATGACTGCCTACCGTTCGGCACGGGAGCTGCTGCGCATCGTTGACGACATCCTCGACTATTCCAAGATTGAGGCCAACAAACTCGAACTTGAATCGGTCGGTATCAACCTGCGGGAGGTGCTAGAGGCCGTCAAGCGGCTGATGGAAAAAGCAGCCGAAAGCAAAGGCCTATCCCTGTCGGTGACGATTGATCCTGCGGTGCGCCTCGCGGCACGCGGCGACCCGGTACGCCTGCGCCAAATCCTGACCAACCTGGTCAGCAACGCGATCAAGTTCACTGAGCGCGGCAGCGTTTCGATCCGCGTCACGCGCAAGGGCGAAACGCGCAGCCACAACGAAGTGATGTTTCAGGTGCAGGACACTGGTGTAGGCATAGCGCCTGACGTGGCCGACAAACTGTTTCAGCCGTTTTCCCAGGCGGATGCTTCCACCACCCGCATCCACGGCGGCACGGGCCTGGGGCTGGTCATCTGCAAGCGCATTGTCGACCTGATGGGCGGCAAGATTGGCGTGAAGTCGGAAATGGGCCGCGGTTCGACATTCTGGTTCAGCGTGCCGTTCCTAAAGGCGGTCGGTGACGGCCCCGGTGCCCGCACGGATCTCGGTGGCGCGCGGGCGCTGGTCGTCGTCGACGAAGCTTCCGCCCAGCGGCGTCTTGCTGGCTACCTAACCAGTTGGGGCGTGCAGTTTACGACCACGAACGTTGCGGCTGAAGCACTGGCGAAACTGCGCAGCGCCGCGCAGATGGGTGATAGCTGGGCGATCGATCTGCTTGTCGTCGACCTAGGCAGCATGCGCGGCAACCCGGCTGCGCTGCTGCGCAATGTGCTACGCGAGCCCACGCTCGAACGCGTACGATTTGCGTTCGTCGCAAGCGGCGATGACGTTCCGGCTGAGCTGCGCCAGGATGCTCGTTCCACTGTTGTCGCCGCCGGATATTCCGACGCCGAGCTACGCGCAGCGCTGAACGTATTGCTCGGCGTTCAACAAGCCACACGCGAAGAATCCGCGCCGGGTACTACTGGTGAGCTGCTGGAACCTGGCGTTCAGCTAGCAACAGCCGACGCAACGTCAACACCGCTACGAGGCCATGTCCTGCTCGTCGAGGACAACCCCGTCAACCGGCAAGTTGCGCAGCGCATCCTGAACCTGCTCGGCCTGAGTCTCGAACTCGCTGAAAACGGCAAGGAGGCGCTCGAAAAACTCGAGGCCAGTCGTTTCGACCTTGTGCTGATGGACTGCCAGATGCCGGTCATGGACGGATACACGGCGACCCGCGTAAGGCGTACGCGTGAAGCCGAAAACCGTCTGCCCCGCATGCCCATCATCGCGATGACCGCGAACGCGATGGCCGGCGACCGCGAAAAGTGCATCGGCGCAGGCATGGACGAGTACTTGTCCAAACCGATGAACCGCGGACTGCTCGAATCGACCTTGCGCAAGTGGCTGCCGAAACAAGCACAGAGCCGCGCACAGGGCGCAGCTCAGGCCGCGGCTCCAGGCCCGCCTCGGGCCGCTGCCCCGGTTACACCAGGCGTACATGCCGTCGCCAGTGCCCCGCTTGCACCAGCGAGCGGCACAGGCCCCGCATTCGGTGAGGGCATAGCTACCCCAAGCCCATTGGCCACTCGCGACGGCGCGGCCCTCGATCAGGAAATCATCCACGACCTGCTCGATGTCATGGGTGATGAGTTCACTGAACTGGTCGGTGTTTATCTCGAAGACACGCCGAAGAATCTCGCACTGCTCGAAACAGCTGCCGGACGTAACGACGCGAACGGACTGATCGCCCCTTCGCATTCGCTCAAGTCAACAAGCGCAAATCTCGGCGCGATGACGCTGGCGGAAATCGCCAAGCGTATCGAGCATGGTGCGCGTAGCGGCACTCTCGCCGACGCCGGCATGCTGGTGCGTGACCTAACACGCGAATATGGTCGCGTATCCGCCGAGCTTCGTAATTTGCTCGCACGCAGCGGCGCATAAAACGGCGAAGCGGGCTCGGGGCCCGCTTCACTGGTTGCTTCAGCTACCGATTTTTCTTTGCAAATAGTTCGCGTCGCCAATCTGCTGCATCAGATTCAACTGTGTTTCAAGCCAATCGATGTGCTCTTCTTCAGACTCCAGGATATGCTCGAACAGCTCGCGGCTTACATAGTCGGCAGCTCTCTCGGCATCGGCGATAGCAGCACGCAGATCCGGGACTGCTGCGTACTCGAGCTTCAAGTCGCATTCGAGGCATTCGCGCGGTGTCTCGCCAATCATTAGCTTGCCAAGGTTCTGCAGATTTGGCAGGCCATCAAGGAACAGGATGCGCTCGATAAGCTTGTCCGCATGCTTCATCTCGTCGATCGATTCCTTGTACTCGTAGTCGGCGAGATCCTTGAAGCCCCAGTTCCTGAACATGCGGGCATGCAGGAAATACTGATTAATCGCGGTAAGTTCGTTGTAGAGCGCCTTGTTCAGGTGCTCGATGATCTTGGGGTCGCCCTTCATGGCCGTTCTCCTCGGGAAATCGGCGCAGACTATAACGCCCACGCCGCCGCCACGAAGAAATGCGAATTGGATGCAAAGTCGCTCCGCATGCCGGGTACAAGGCAACTAGCGGCGCCATCACGCGGAACTTCAAAAGCGGGGGCTTGACCGCTGCGCCAACGGCTCAGGCAGCCGCAAAGACAGGTAGCTCGAACGTACGCGAGTTGCGTGGCAAGGCTTCGCACAGCACCTGTTGCGCAAATTCCGCGCAGGCACCGCAGGTGGCGGCACAGCCAGTACGCATGGTCAACTCAGCCAGCGACGAGACACCGTCGGCGGCGGCCGCTCGAATGGTCTTGTCCGTAATGCCGTTGCAGATGCAGACGTACATGCGATCCTCCAGTGGATGGCATTGGACTGCAAATGCGAATGAGTGTCAACAACCTTCCGTTTTAAGCTTGATTGCTGAATCCGACTAGCCCGCTTCGGCGAGCACTGCCAGCTTCGCGTGCAGCGAAGATCCGAGCAGTGGGGGGTCAAGCCGTACGCGGCAGGCGCGTTCTACCGTCGGAGCGAATTGCCGGAGCGCGCGTTCATAGACTTGCCGCTTGAACGTGACAACGTTGTGTGCGGGATACCAGAAATCGACCCAACGCCAGACGTCGAACTCAGGTTTCTCATTCGCGTCCAGACGTAAGTGGCGCTCTTCGCCAAGGAATCGCAGCAAAAACCAGACCTGCTTCTGACCAATACAGACGGGACGCTCATTGCGGCGCAGATAGCGCCGCGGCAGGCGGTAGCGCAGCCAGCCCCGCGTGACCGCAAGGACTTCGACATGCTCGGGAAACAAACCGGTCTCTTCCTGAAGCTCCCGGTACATGGCCTCCAGCGGTGTTTCGTCGCTACGCATGCCTCCCTGGGGGAACTGCCAGCCATCGCGATTGATACGGCGCGCCCAGAACAATCGACCGTCGTCCCGCAACAGAACTATGCCCACGTTAGGCCTGTAGCCATCGGGATCAATCACCGGCCGACTCCAGAAATTACTTGCTGGAACTGATTCTTCCATAGGCCGCGCGACACCAGCAAGGCAGCAAGTTCACTTTCAGCTTGACACTCCCGGCATCAACGCTAAAATCCCCGCCCCTTCGGGCAGAATCGCCCCAGTGGCTAGGTAGCTCAGCCGGTCAGAGCGCGGCACTCATAATGCTGAGGTCGGCGGTTCGATCCCGCCTCTAGCCACCACTTTCTTTCTTTCGGCTTGCCCGGTCTGGCAAGTCATGGCAGCAGTCCCGCATGGATTTGTTCAAGACATTCCAGATCGAGGCTGCCCATCGCCTGCCGGCCGTCCCGACCGACCATAAGTGCTCGCGCATACACGGCCATTCGTTCCGTGTTGAAATCCACGTTTCAGGACCCGTTGATCCTCATTTCGGCTGGGTCATGGACTTCGCCGACATCAAGCGGGCGTTCGCCCCCGTCTTTGATGCCCTCGATCATCGCTACCTCAACGACGTACCGGGCCTGGAAAACCCGACCAGCGAAAACCTCGCTGCGTGGATCTGGTCCGAGCTAAAGCCTGCACTGCCGTTGCTAAGCCGGGTAGTGGTTCACGAAACTTGCACCTCCGGCTGCAGCTATTCCGGCCCGAAGCAGCCAGTAGAGAGATAGACTGCGCACACAGCTCCAAAGGGGACGTTGCGCATGCGAACCTTATACGGATTTGTTTTGCTGCTGTTGCTGGCGGTGCCAAACGCCAACGCCGTTACCGTAGCGGGTCACGAATTCGCCGATCGCATCAACGTGCCCGGCGTGGGTAACAATCTGCGGCTGTCCGGCGTCGCCGTACTTGATCGCAACTTCGTGCCTTTCTACGCTGCCGCGCTCTACCTTCCCACATCGGTGCGCAACCTGGAGCAACTGCAATCCGGCTTGAGTCCGTATCGTATGGTCATTGTCTGGCAGATTCCGTTGCTCGCCGAGCCCCAAGTTGAGGAGTACTGGCGCAAGGCCTTCGCAGACGCGGCTGGGCCAGAACGCCTGGGCCGCATCAAGCTAGGTGTTGAACGTTTCGTGGAGCTGTTTGGCGTCGCGCAACACGGACAGACAATCCTGTTTGACTACGTTCCGGACGCGGGCATGCGCGTCTTCATTGACAACAAGCCCATCGGCCAGCTCGCGGGCGTGGAATTCAACACAGCGCTGTTGTCAATCTGGCTAGGCGACAAGGCACCACGCGACTTTCGCACCGCCTTGTCGGCTGGACTAGCCCACAATTGACGCGTCGCGGAAAATCAGCACCAGACCAGAATATTCTTTAAATTCAATCTCGTATGAAGGCAATTCGACCTTATGGGTCGAAGGCCAAGAAAATTCTGTTGCAACGCAACAAAAAACTGGATAGAGTGCGCCCCGTCACCCCCAAACGCCTGACGAGGGCAAGCCAATGATCGAGCAGTACAACAACCAGGTGCTGGCTTTCAGCAAGAGCATTGCCGAAGCCGCGTTCAAGGTGCAGGGCCTGGCTCTGCAGAACTTCGAGAAGATTGCCGACCTGCAACTTAAGGCTTTCGAGAACCGCGCCACCGCCACTGCAGCATTCGTGAACGAAGCGCTCGAAGTCCGCGATTTCGACGGCCTCAAGGCCATCTGGCCGAAGGGCGTCACCCTGGCCAAGGAATCGGCTGAAAAAGCTTACGCAACGAGCCAGGAAGTCTTCGGCGTTACCGTCAAGACCGGCGAAGCGCTGGGTGAACTGGCCAAGACCAACTTCGCTGCGACGAACGAGACCATCAAGACCAATGTGGAATCGTTCAAGAAAGCTGCTAGCGCCGCCAAGTAAGCCGCAATTGCAAGAGCATTAAGCCGCGCTGCGACGACCCTCCCCCTCCCCCGTAGTCGCAGCGCCGCTTTGGACCGGATGACGCAAGTCATCCGGTCTTTTTCTTTGCTCCCTCTTCAGCTTTCAGCGGCAGCTAACATTGAGTCTCCGGAGATCCCTGAACATAAGAGGTTCTTGAGACAGGCACAGCGCCTGGCGATCGCTGGCCAGCGCCTGCCTGGAACCCCGGTACCGCTGGCTCAGACACCGGCCGCTACCATGTACAAACCAATGACACAGCCTAGCGCGAGAAACCAAGTCAAGCTCCGCAACGGAGGCTTGTCAGCAAGGTAGAACGCGCTGTAGATCAGCCGCAACGCTACAAATGCAATCGCCAGTGAATCGATCCAACCCTGCGGTGCTCGCACAAATTGCGCGACCAGTACGGCCGCGGCGAATGGCGGGAACGCTTCAATACCATTCAAGTGAGCCCAGTGCGCACGCGCACGATACCCACTCAACTCAGCCTGATACACCCGCGGCTGACGATTGAGTCGGCGAATGCCAGCCTCGTGGCCATACTTGGCGATCACTGTAAATACCAACGGAAGCAGCGCTGCAACCAGGATGCACCACATAGCGATCGTCATGCCCAGCTCCTTGTGTATGCCGAACAGTGGCCGGAAATAGACGCGGAACTAAGCAGCTTGGTCTATTTCGGCCCCAGCAGGCGGCGTAGTTTGCTGCCTAGTCCTTCTTCACTGCCCGGATCGGGCTCTGCGTCACGCTCGGCTTCTCGTGACGGAGGCAGAGGTGTTGGCGCGCGAGGCTGGCGCGGCACTTCCGGTTGTCCCGGTGGTGCCTTCGCATCGAGCAAGCGCGCAGCGGCTTCACCGAGTTCAGTCGCCTCGCCGCCGCTTGGAACGATCGCATCGGCTCCAACGAGCCGCGTCACAGCCTGCAACAGTCCCGCGTCAACACCAATCGCCGGATGCGCCGCCAACGCCGCCGCGCGGCTGACATAGGTCGGAACCTGCTGTGGTAACCCGTCCTTGAATACAGCTTGCAGTGCGGGCGGTACGCCGCCAAGACGTACGGAGCCTTTAGCTCGCGCAATGCGAGTCGCAAATGCTGCCAGAGACTTCAAACCTGAGCTTGACGCATAGGTCAGGCCGGCCGCGTCGACAACAAAGTGTCGCGCCCCCTGAGCCTCAAGCTCCTGCAAGCCCAGTTCAAGATCAACCGCGCCATCCGCATCAAGGCGCCCGCCCAGTGCAACGATATGCACCTGCCCCTGCTGACCGCAGGCAAGCTCTATGGCCACCGCTCAGCCCTCGCGAAACACCCAACGCGCCGCACCGATCTGGATCACGTCCTGATCCCGCAACAGGCGCTCGCGGACCTTTTCCGCATTCACCCGCGTGCCGTGCGGGGAACCCAGATCGACGACCGTATAGCCGGCCATGCTAACGGTGAGCTGCGCGTGCTTCGGGTCAACGCCAGGACCGCCGACACGCACGTCATTGTTCGCATCGGCGCCAATGCTGACCGCGTTAAGGTTGAGCACGACGCTATTCTTGCCCGCCTCAGGGTTCTGCGGCACGAGGCGAGCGGCACGAACCACCACCGTAGCGCCCGACGCAGCAGCAGGAACTGCACTGTTGCGCGTCGGCAGTGGAATGTCGAGCACCGGCATCATCTGGGTTTCACTTGGGGCGCGGGTAGGTTTCGCAGCTGGCGCCCCGGCTGCCGGCACTGCCGCGGCAGGCCCTGACGGAGTCGCCGGGACGGCAGGCTGTGGCGGCAACGGCGGCATGGCAGAAAATACCTGCGTCTGACCACCGGCAACCTCGGTCTCCAGGGTGCGAAACCCACCGGGCACGGTCGGCGCTGCCGGCGCTGCCGCTGGCACTGCAGCCGCCGATGCCACCGGTATCGGCGGCGCGGCGAGTTGCAGCTCGGCCTCGGAATGGAAGGCCTCGACAAAGCTCGCCCTCAATTCCTTGGCACGCGCCAGCGCGCCGGAACGTGCGGCAAGTTCGGTTTCCAGCTCCGCAATGCGACGCTTGAATTCGGCGGCGTCAAATTCGCCTAGCTGATGGCGCAACTCGATCTCCTGGCGATCAAGCGTCAGCGCCTCGTAGTCACCAGCATAGCGATCGAGCAGCGAAGCCAATGCCTGGAACTGGATTCGCGCCTGCTGCTTCAGTGGCGCTGCCTTGTGGTCGAGTTCGCGATTGCGCGTCTCATAGTCGCCGCGCACCCGCAGGTAAACCGGCTCGGCGACCGCGTCCCGTTTTTCTTCGAGCTGTTGCAGACGCTCAGTGAGAATGTCCTGCTCGGCTTTCAGCGTCTTGAGCGCATCAACAGCGCTAACATCAATGGCTTCCAGTGCCGCGATCCGCTCGTTACTCATGACTTTCTCCGTACCGCAACTCAGGAGGTGACCAATTCTATGTCGATAGTGCCGAAACGTAGCCGATCGCCCGGCTTGATCGCCACGGCCGCTCCCGTGGCAATTCGCTGGCCGTTGACGAACGTGCCGTTGGCAGTTCCGACCTCTTCGCGCAGGAACAATTCCGTCCCCTGACGCAGCAGCTTGGCGTGGCGGCGGCTAAGACTACGCGCCACATCCAGTGGCCCGAGGTTGATCTCGGGTGTAATCCCGGTGACCGGATCAACACGGCCGACAAGAAATTCGTCGCGCCCTGCTTCCAGAGCAAAGCGCTGCCCGCTGGCCAGGTGTTGCAATGCGAGCGTACTCGCCATTACCGCAGCAGGGGTGCTTGCTGCTGCCGGTTTAGCGGCTACCGGCGCGACTGATGCCGGGGCTGGTGCCGGTGACACGGGGACTGGAACTGCTGCGCTCGGCTCCACCGCCTGACGTGCAGCGTCGCGCAAGCGCTGCAACTCCTGATGCAATTCGCTGACACGCTGCTCCGTACGGCGCTGGCGCAGCGAAAGTTTACGCATGATGCGCACCGCAATTTCCACATTTTGCCGCAATAGCTCGGCAAACGCCGCCCGCTCGATCCGCAGCAAGCGGCAATCCGTTCGCGCAAGCGCTGAAGCAAAGCGCGGCTGATCCTCCAGCACAGCCATTTCGCCAAGAAAATCGCCAGCTTCAAGCAAAGCGATCGGCTCGCTACCGCGAGCATTGCGCAGGATCGCCATGCTGCCAGATTCGACGATGTACATTTCCGTACCCGCATCGCCTTCACGAAACAAGTACTGCCCTGCGGGAACGTCAACGTAGTGCTCGGTTGCCTTGGTCATGCTTCTCCCGCCCGAGACGGCGTAGTCGCTCGATTATGCCGAGCGCTTCAATTGAGCGGCAACCGCAGATGCCCGTCACCGTATGAAGCGTGCACCACTTCACTGGCCGACTATGCAACAGATCGCTTTTCGTGCCGAGGCAGAGGGCCGATACTTGACGTCGATCCCTGCGGAAATGCGCGGCCATGCGACTTGCCGGCAATCTACTGCTGTTCCTGATAGGGCTTGGTCCACCGGCTGATGCCGCAACAACGGTGCGCCTGCCGACCTGGGCCTGCAATGGCAACAGCGACCGGATCTTCCGGCATGGCCTGCAAAACGGCGAGTTCGTGCCGTCTACGCCCAGCCATGGCAGTGGCGGTGCCGCGCCAGGTCAGCAGCTACGCACGCTCACCATTGCCGGCCTGGGCAGCGGCACGCAGAAAGTCCACCTCTATCTGCCGCCAAACTACAACCCAATCCATCCGGCGCCACTTGTCATTGCATTGCACGGTACTGCCGGCAATCCGGTCAACGCCGATCTCTATGCCCAGGACGTCCGCAACACCTGGCAAAGTGTTGCAGTGTCGCGCGGCTTCATCGTCGCAGCGCCGGTTGCCAATGGGGCGAACGGCACCTGGCGCGACGGATCAAGCGCTATGCCCAATGACTACACCTTTCTCGCCGCCGTACTCGCCGACCTGCGCGCGGCCTACAACATTGACGACAGCCGGATACAGCTCTGGGGCTTCTCCTCTGGCGGCCATGTAGCACACGATCTGCTCGTCAACGGCGCCGTGCCCGCCCTGGACGAATTCCACGTAGCATCGTACGCCGTCAGCGCCGGGCGGCTATTTTCGCTGGCCTGCCTTGGCGACAGCGAAACCCAGTGCCAGCAGCGCCTTGATACACAGGCGCGCAAGCTGCCGTTCGCCCTGTATCTGGGCACAGCCGACCCCATGTACGGGCCGCCGTACAACGCCGTCGACGACCCACCCCGCTTTGAAACGGCGGGCTGGGTCATGTACGACACGGTCAGCTATTACGTTTTCGGCGGTGGTCACACCTACGAACCAGGCCATTTCGCCGACCTTTGGAATTTCTTCTGCCGCTTCGCCCTTAGCCCCTGATGGCCGTCCGGCGCAAGGCCGAAATGGCCCTGTTTTTGGTTGCGACGCATCAAAAACGGCTGATATAATCTCGCTGCTTAGTGACCGGTGCGCGTACCGCGCGGTGCGTAGACCGGGCAACCGTCAGGGCAATCCAGTGAGAAATTCCATCGCCGCCGGCCGGCGACTGGCCACTCGGATCGTGTTCGCCCAGACGGGAGTTTCCCTTCTGATGGCATTGCTGTTTCTGGTGCAGGGATTGCGTCCGGCGGCGGGCGCCCTAGCGGGCGGCTTGCTCGTCACAGCGGGCACCATCTTGCTGGCGGCGCGCATGTTCCGCAGCGATGCGATCAGCGGACCAACGGCGTTCTGGGGCTTGCTGCTCGGCACGCTGTTGAAATGGATCTTGCTGGCAGGCGGCCTCATCAGTCTGCTCGGCGTATGGCGATTGCCGCCGCTGGCGGTGATCACGGGTTTCACTGCAGCCTTGCTGATACATGTGGCAGGACTGCGGTTCAAGGATTAGCGGAGTTCTTGTGAGCACCGAGGCAGCAACGGGCGGTCTGAACGAATACATCACCCATCACTTGACCCATAACGTGGTCAAGCTGGGCACGGGCTTCCATCTCGATACCTGGCTGGTATCCCTCGTACTGGGCCTGCTGTTCGTGCTGTGGTTCGGCCTGAAGGCGCGCAAGGCGACTGCCGGTGTGCCGAGCAAGGGCCAGGCCTTCGTCGAGATCATCGTCGAGTTTGTCGACGGCCAGGTCAAAGACACGTTTCACGGTGACCGCCGCTCGGTCACGCCACTTGCTCTGACCATTTTCATGTGGATCGTGTTCATGAACACGATGGACCTGATCCCGCTCGATCTGCCCGGCTGGCTGGTCCACACCGTTGCTGGTGCCGAAACCGCTCACCATACCTATTGGCGCCTCGTTCCGACCGCTGACCTCAACACGACGCTGGCCCTTTCGGTCTCCGTGTTCTTCATTCTCATCGGCCATGCCCTTGCCGCCAAAGGCGGTTTCGGCTTCGGCAAGGAACTTCTGACCGCTCCGTTCCATGCGCATGGCCCGCTGGCCTTCGTGCTGGCACCGGTCAATCTCTTCATGAACATCATCGAGTGGCTGGTCAAGCCGGTTTCGCTGGCCATGCGACTGTTTGGCAACATGTACGGCGGCGAACTCGTTTTCATGCTGATCGCCGGCCTGCTCGCCGGCTGGGTCACGTTCGTGCCGGGCATCATCGCCAACACCGCCTGGGCGATCTTCCACATCCTGATCATTCTGCTGCAGGCCTTCATCTTCATGATTCTTACGGTCGTCTACATTGCCGGCGCCCGCGAAGGCCATTGATCGATTTTAGCCGCTGCACCCCGTTTTCCTGACTATTCGTTTCTGACTTCTGAGGAGATTCACCATGGAATTCATCGCCAACGTTCAGGGCCTGACCGCCATCGCCATCGGCATCATCATCGGCCTGGGTGCGCTGGGCGCCTGCTTGGGTATCGCGATCATGGGTTCCAAGTTCCTGGAATCGGCTGCACGTCAGCCGGAACTCGTCCCGATGCTGCAGGGCCGCATGTTCCTGCTGGCCGGCCTGATCGACGCCGCATTCATTATCGGCCTGGCCGTTGCCCTGTACTTCGCGACCGGCAACCCGCTGCTCAGCGCGCTGAAGTAATTCTGCAAATCGCCTGCCGGGCTGCGCACCTTAACCAGGTGCGCAGCCGACGCCCGCCACGCTGTGGCGGCGTATCCGTAGCGATTGCCTGAGGAGTCATACGATGAATATCAACTTGACCTTCTTCGGCCAGATGATCTCATTTGGGATCCTTGTCTGGTTCACGATGAAGTTCATCTGGCCGCCCCTCAATGCGGCCATCGAATCGCGCCAGAAGACCATCGCCGACGGCCTCGCTGCCGCCGAACGCGCACGCCAGGAGCTCAAGGACGCCGACTCACGTGTCGCCGACGAGATCCGCAAGGCACGCGAAGAAGCCACGCAGATCGTCGAGCGCGCAAATCAGCAGTACAACCAGATCGTCGACAAGGCCAAGGTCGACGCGATCGCTGAAGGCGCCCGCCAGAAGGCCGTTGCGCAAGCCGAGATCGACTCGCTGTCACACCAGGCACGCGAAGTTCTGCGCCAGCAGGTTGCGGCGCTTGCCGTGTCCGGCGCCGAGAAGATCCTCAAGCGTGAAATCGATCAGGCACGTCATCGCGACCTGCTTGACGCCCTGGCCAAAGAGATCTGATCCATGAGCAGCGCCGAAAGCCTTGCCCGTCCGTATGCTCGCGCTGCGTTCGACCTAGCGCGCGAGTCCAACGCGCTGGCCGAGTGGTCGTCCAAGCTTGAATTCGCCGCCGCAGTCGTGCGTAACCCGCAAGTGCAGGTGCTGATCGGCAACCCCGCCTTTGGCGGCGACAAGCTCGTCAGCGTATTTCTGCCGCCGGGCGAAAACGCGGACTCCGCGTTTGCGAATTTCGTCGCGACGCTGGCAGCGAACCGCCGCCTGACCATCCTGGCCGATGTGGCCGACGGCTTTGCCGCGCTCAAGCGCGCGGCCGAAGGCGTGCTCAAGGTGACGGTGCGCGCCGCGGTTGCGCTTGAAGCCAGCCAGTCCGAGGCCCTCAAGGCAGCGCTGGCCAAACGCTTTGGCCGCCAGATCGAAATCACCAGCACGATCGACGAGTCGGTCATCGGCGGCGCCATCATCGACGCCGGCGATACCGTGATCGACGGTTCGGTGCGTGGCCGCCTGGAACGACTGGCGCAGTCGCTGACTCACTAAAAAATTGTCGTCATGCCGGCGGGTCTTTGATCCGCCTCAAGCGAGAAAACCCATGCAAACCACGCTCAACCCGTCCGAAGTCAGCGAGCTCATCAAGAGCCGCATCCAGCAGTTCCAGGCCACGGCCGAAGCACGCAACGAGGGCACCATCACGTCCGTGTCCGACGGCATCGTGCGCATATACGGTCTCGCCGACGTGATGTCGGGCGAAATGATCGAGCTGCCGGGCAATTCCTTCGCCCTTGCGCTGAACCTTGAGCGCGATTCGGTGGGCGCGGTCGTGCTGGGCGAATACCAGCACCTGCGCGAAGGCGACACGGTCAAGACCACGGGTCGCATTCTCGAAGTGCCTACCGGTCCGGAACTGCTGGGCCGCGTCGTCGACGCACTCGGCAATCCCATCGACGGCAAGGGTCCGCTCAACGCCAAGATCCTTTCGCCCATCGAAAAGGTTGCACCAGGCGTGATCTGGCGCAAGTCCGTCGACGAACCGGTGCAGACTGGTTACAAGTCCGTCGACTCGATGATCCCGATCGGACGCGGCCAGCGCGAGCTGATCATCGGCGACCGCCAGACCGGCAAGACTGCGCTCGCGATCGACGCGATCATCAACCAGAAAGGCACGGGCATTAAGTGCATCTACGTCGCCATCGGCCAGAAGCAGAGCTCGATCGCGAATGTCGTGCGCAAGCTCGAGGAAAACGGCGCGCTGGATCACACCATCATCGTCGCCGCCTCGGCCTCGGAGTCGGCCGCGCTGCAGTACATCGCACCGTACTCAGGCTGCGCGATGGGCGAGTACTTCCGTGACCGCGGTCAGGACGCGCTGATCATCTATGACGATCTGTCCAAGCAGGCCGTCGCTTATCGCCAGATCTCGCTGCTGCTGCGCCGTCCGCCGGGCCGCGAAGCGTATCCGGGCGACGTGTTCTATCTCCATTCGCGCCTGCTGGAACGCGCCTCGCGCGTCTCCGAGGAATACGTGGAGAAGTTCACCAACGGAGAAGTGAAGGGCAAGACCGGCTCGCTGACCGCGTTGCCGATCATTGAGACCCAGGCCGGCGACGTGTCCGCCTTCGTGCCGACCAACGTGATCTCGATTACCGACGGTCAGATCTTCCTTGAAACCGACCTGTTCAACGCCGGTATCCGTCCGGCCGTGAACGCCGGTATCTCGGTGTCGCGCGTCGGTGGTGCCGCGCAGACCAAGATCGTGAAGAAGCTGTCAGGCGGTGTGAAGCTCGCTCTGGCGCAGTACCGTGAGCTAGCCGCATTCGCCCAGTTCGCCTCCGACCTCGACGCTGCGACGCGTGCCCAGCTGGAGCGCGGTCAGCGCGTGACCGAACTGATGAAGCAGAACCAGTACGCACCGCTGTCCATCGCGGAACTGGCGCTGTCAGTCTACGCAGCGGAAAAGGGCTACCTCGACGATCTGCCGGTCAACAAGATCCTCGCGTTTGAAAAAGGCCTGCACGCGTTCTTCCACCAGAACCACGCGGAGCTGGTGAAGAAGATCGTCGCAAGCGGCGACTGGAACAACGATATCGAAGCGACCTTCAAGGCCGGCATCGCCGAGTTCAAGAAGACGGGTAGCTGGTAATACACACGGAGCGCGTTGAAACAACGCGCTCCGTTTCTATCGGCAGCAACCCGAACTACTGAACCAGCAAAGCGAGTGAAACAATGGCAGGCGGCAGAGAAATCAAAACCAAGATCAAGAGCGTGCAGAACACCCGCAAGGTGACGCGTGCACTCGAAATGGTCTCGGCCTCGAAGATCCGCAAGGCGCAGGACCTCATGAAGGCCTCGCGCCCCTACGCGCGCCTCATGCGTCAGGTCATCGGTCACATCGCCAAGGCGAACACCGAATACCAGCACCCATTCATGGTCGCCCGCAGTGAAATCAAGCGCGTCGGCTATATCGTCGTATCGACTGACCGCGGCCTCTGCGGCGGCCTGAACTCCAACCTGTTCCGCCGCATCATCGGCGAGATCCGCGAGCTCAGCGACCGCGGCGTCCAGATCGATGTCGTGGCGATCGGCGCCAAGGCCAACGCGTTCTTCAAGCGCCTTAAAGTCAACCTGGTGGGCAGCGCGACCCACCTCGGCGAAAAGCCGCAGGTCGCGGCGCTGATCGGCGTGATCAAGGTCATGCTGGACGCGTATACGGACGGCCGTATCGATCAGCTCAAGCTTGCCTACAACGACTTCGTCAACACCATGACGCAGAAGCCGACGATCGACACCTTGCTGCCGCTGCCGCCGGCAGATGGCCTGACTGCGACGCACGACTGGGACTATATCTACGAGCCAGGCCCCGAAGTTGTGCTCGATCACGTGCTGACACGCTACATCGAGTCGCTGGTCTATCAGGCTACGCTGGAAAACCTCGCTAGCGAACACGCAGCGCGCATGGTCGCGATGAAGTCCGCCAGCGACAACGCGACGAAGGCGATCGAGACGCTTTCGCTGATCTACAACAAGGCCCGTCAGGCTGCGATCACGCAGGAAATCTCGGAAATCGTCGGCGGCGCGGCAGCGGTCTAGGCCGCGCAACGTAACCATCCAGGCTGCGGCGCCGCTCAACGGCGCGCGGCGAACAAGTTCAAAGCATCGGAGTTTCCCTATGAGCCAGGGCAAAGTTGTTCAGATCATCGGCGCCGTGGTCGACGTCGAATTCCCACGCGACCAGGTGCCGAAGGTGTATGACGCACTCAAGGTCGACGGCACCGAAATCACGCTGGAAGTCCAGCAGCAGCTCGGCGATGGCATCGTGCGCTCGATCGCCCTGGGCTCCACCGACGGCCTCAAGCGCAATCTGATCGCGCGCAATACCGGCGAAGGCATCAAGGTGCCGGTCGGCGTGAAGACGCTGGGCCGCATCATGGACGTGCTCGGCAACCCGATTGACGAGGCAGGCCCTATCGGCGAGCAGGAGCGCTGGGTCATTCACCGCAGCGCACCAAGCTACGCCGATCAGGCTTCGAGCAACGAACTGCTGGAAACCGGCATCAAGGTCATCGACCTCGTATGCCCCTTCGCCAAGGGCGGCAAGGTCGGTCTGTTCGGCGGCGCCGGCGTCGGCAAGACCGTGAACATGATGGAGCTCATCAACAACATCGCCAAGGCGCACTCGGGTCTGTCCGTGTTCGCCGGCGTGGGCGAACGTACCCGCGAGGGCAACGACTTCTACCACGAGATGAAAGACTCCAACGTGCTCGACAAGGTCACGATGGTGTACGGCCAGATGAACGAGCCGCCGGGCAACCGTCTGCGCGTTGCGCTGACCGGCCTGACCATGGCCGAATACTTCCGCGACGAAAAAGACGCATCGGGCAAGGGCCGCGACGTGCTGCTGTTCGTCGACAACATCTACCGCTACACCCTGGCCGGTACCGAAGTGTCGGCGCTGCTGGGCCGCATGCCTTCGGCGGTGGGCTATCAGCCCACGCTCGCTGCAGAAATGGGCGTGCTGCAGGAGCGCATCACCTCAACCAAGACCGGTTCGATCACCTCGATCCAGGCCGTCTACGTGCCTGCGGACGACCTGACCGACCCGTCGCCGGCAACGACCTTCGCGCATCTGGATGCGACCGTCGTGCTCTCGCGCAACATCGCTTCGCTCGGCATCTACCCGGCCGTTGATCCGCTCGACTCGACCAGCCGCCAGCTCGACCCGAACGTGATCGGCAGCGACCACTACGAAGTCGCGCGCAAGGTCCAGGGCACACTGCAGCGCTACAAGGAACTCAAGGACATCATCGCGATTCTCGGCATGGACGAGCTCAGCGAGGAAGACAAGCAGGTTGTCGCCCGCGCGCGCAAGTGCGAGCGCTTCTTCTCGCAGCCCTTCCACGTCGCCGAAGTGTTCACCGGCTCCCCAGGCAAATACGTTTCGCTGAAGGAAACCATCCGCGGCTTCAAGATGATCGTCGACGGCGAATGCGATCACCTGCCGGAGCAGGCGTTCTACATGGTCGGCGGCATCGACGAAGTGATCGAGAAGGCCAAGAAGATGGCCGAAAAGGCCTGATCCGGGTTGCGATAGACAACGGCACTGCGCCACTGCAGCACTGCAGCGGCGCAGTCCAGCGAGGCAGACATGACTAGCACCATCCGTTGCGACATCGTCAGCGCCGAGGAAGAGATCTTCCATGGCGCCGCGCAGATGATCGTGGCCACCGGCGAAATGGGCGAACTCGGCATTGCGCCGCGCCACGCGCCGCTGATCACGCGTCTGAAGCCCGGCCAGGTCCGTGTGATCCTGGAAAACGGCAGCGAGCAGTTCTTCTATGTTTCCGGCGGCATTCTCGAAGTGCAGCCACAAGTTGTCACGGTACTGGCTGACACCGCGATCCGCGCCAAGGATCTCGACGAAGCCGCAGCGAACAAGGCCAAGGAAGCCGCCGAACGCGCGCTCGCCAACCGCACCGACGCCCTCGAAATCGCCCAGGCCCAGGCCCAGCTCGCCCAGGCCATGGCCCAGCTACAGGCGCTCGAACGCCTGCGCAAAGCGCTCAAGCACTAATCCATCGGCGCCATCGCCGCCGACACATGTTTCGCTTCACTCCCACGCCGGCGCAAGCCGGCGTTTTTTCTGCTGAACTGCGGTCGCAGGGGGCAGCTCCACTTTTGCAATCGACCCGTCGCGCTCGCCGACCAAAGCGACCGGAAAATGTCACATACCTCGGAGAAACACTGGTAAAAGAGTCAGCGATTTCCGATAACTGGGTGGCTCAGCTTTTGCCACCGATGCCCTTTCCGCTTCATTCCTGTGTCGATGCCAGCCGGCGTTTTTCTTTGCAGATCGATCACGCCCCCCCTGGTCGCGCCGCTGTACGATTGGCGACAATCGTTTCCACTGACTGTGGCACGCCAAAAACTTGAGGCCCCTTCGTGTACAGGATCTGCGCTGCCATCAGCCTCATGCTTTGGACCAGCATGGCCGCTGCCGCCACAGTAAGGGGGCGCGTTATCGACGAGACCACTCAGCAGCCCATCGCCGGCGCCGAGGTTTTCATCTACCAGCGGTTCATCATGGGTCTTCCGACCGAGATCGCCAGCACAACGACCGGCCCCGACGGTCGCTACAGCGTTCAGTTCTCCTACGACCTCCCCGTCGGCGCGATTGCCGAGGCAGCTGGCTACGCGGCACGTACGCACGATGGAAGGCCGTGTACCGGAGCCTATAGCTGCGCAGGCCGCGACGACTTCTATTCGATTATCGGCAACGAGACGGCAACGGACTTCGCACTGGGCCGCGCCGCACGGATTTCCGGAATTGTCCGCGATGCGGCCACGGGCGAGCCAGTCAGCCATGCCTGGGTTTCAGTTCGTGGGAACGGACAGACAACGTCAAGTCAGTTAGGCGCAAGTCTGACTACTGACAGCCAAGGGCGCTTCAGCGCGGAATCACTCCCCGCAGGCAGCTACACACTTGCTACGAGCGCGTCGGTCGATCCGTGGCCAAACGACCGACGGACGTATCTAAGTTTCTTCTGGCCGGACATCAGTTGTGACAACGTGCAACAGCCCTGCAGCAGCGTAGCTCCTGGCCTAATCAGCGTGACAGCGGGTCAGTCTCGCGATCTCGATATCCCCCTGCGCCGTGGTAGCTATTTACGTACGCGCATCATCAGCCTTGGCAACGGGATGCCGACAGTCGTTCATCAGGCATCCGCAAGAGCAATCGCGGCTCCCCTCACAGGCGTGTCGGGAACGACAGCCGACGACGAGGGTTATGTGGAAGTAGGTCCTCTACTGCCTGGACCGTTGTATCTCGTGATGGATTCGGCCTACCCCCAGTCCTATGCCGACATGATCTATCCGGACCGGAGTTGTCCAAGCAGCGGCTGCGACTTCAGCAACGCTCCGCTAGTCGAAGTGCCGGCCACCGATGGGATTCACACACTGGCCGATATGTACGTGCAGCCATTGCGCAGCGTTCGCGGTCGCGTGACCTCAGCCAGTGATGGAGCCCCCATCGCCGGGCTGCGCGTATCCGCCGGCAACCTGCATGAACCGCAAGGCAATACCTGGGGCTTCCGCAGTACTGCAAGCGCACTGACCGATGCCAATGGCAACTATATGCTGGAGGGTTTCGACGCGGCCGAAATCATGGTGCGCACACGGCAGAACGGTCTGGGCTGGCTAGACAAGGCGTGGCAGAACAAAGACTGCGATGCAGCAAATCTGTTCTGCGAACGCGAAACCCAGCACGAGCCACTTACATTCGACCAACACCCGCATCAGACCGACATCAACTTCGTTCTTGGCCGTGGCGCCTCCTTAAGTGGCCACGTCATTGAAGAAACCACCAACCGGCCACTCGCGAACTATGCAGTAGCCGTCGTACCTCTCGCCGCGCTGCGCATAGGAAAACCCGTGTTTACCGACGCAAGCGGCTACTTCCGCATCGACGGGCTAACGCATGACAGTTACTACCTGTTTGCATCAGCGCAGCCGGTGTATGGAAACACCGCAGGCGTCATATATCCGGGTGGCCCCTGCTCATTCTCGGTTCTCTCCGGCGGGCTGAATAGTTGTTTCCCGACGCCGCATCAGCCACTGATACCGCCGGCTGGTGGTGTCCTTGACCATCTGTCGATCATCATGCCGCGGCCGGACGCGATATTCCGTAGCCGCTTCGATTCCTGATACGTCGAGCCCAAATTTTTCGACTCCTGATAAGCCGTCCGAACACGCAGCCCCAGCAGCATGCCGGTGCAGGACCGGCTTGCAGGTACCGACCATTCCGCTGTGGCCTCGCCACTTTCGCAGCATGCCCCCGCTGAGGTTCCCGCTCTCGCTCTCGTCATCCCTTGCAAATGACAAGAGCATGCCTTGCACGTTTCCCGCGCCTCAAATTAAACGCCAGCACGTGAATCGGCATCACAGCTTGCGTCGGGAACCGACGATTGCCCCTACCAGCCCCTTGCCTCCCGGAGTTCTCAATGCTTCCTGTGTTACGCCTGCTACTCGCCATGTTGCTAGCCGCTGCGCTACCGCTAACCGCAATGGCGAAACCTGCCAAAACAACGGAAAACACCGCACCGGCGAAAATCATGCTGCTGGGCGTATTTCACTTCGATAACCCTGGGCTGGACGCGGTTAAGTTCACACCGATCGACGTGACGACGCCGGCATCGCAGAAATATCTGACGACGCTGGCGGAACGCATTGCGCGATTCAAGCCAACTCGCATCCTGTTGGAGTACCCCAGCGAACGTGACGCGGTGTTCAATCAGCGCTACCAGAATTACCTCGCAAATACCTTCGAGCTTGAACGCAACGAGATTTACCAGATCGGTTTCCGCGTCGCGAAGCAAAGCGGCCTGACTGGCGTAAGCGGTTTCGATGAGGAAGCTCCAGGGGAGGATTCACTTTGGGGGTATCTGGAGCAAGTGCCCAAAGCGCAGCAGCGGCTGATGGCGCTCATCGAAGTCGAGTCCAAACGCCTGCAGCACGCCCATGCGACAAAGACCTTGCGCGCGCTGCTGCGAGCGGACAACAGCCCCGCCGATGATCGCCACAATAAGGGTTTCTACCTGACCCTCAACGATGTGGGCGCTAAGGAAAAGCTATTTCACGGTGCTGATATGGCAGCGCGCTGGTGGCAGCGCAATTTCCGCATGTACGCCAACGTGCAACAGGCTGCACAACCCGGCGAGCGGGTTCTGGTAATCGCCGGCTCCGGACATACGGCCATCCTGCGCGACCTGCTTCATGCCGATGCGGACCGCGTCGAAGAACCCGTGCTCGACTATCTGTAAGTCGCTGCCGGCACGCCTGCCGTTATCCGATCGCTCCCGCCGCCGGCACCCCGGCCGCGGGAGTCGCCCTGGTCGTTACGCCGCACGGTAAATTCGCTCCGTTGCCCTGCGATAATCGCCGCGTTACGACTTCAAGGCAGCCCATGACCGCACCGCTACACGTCATCGTCCTCGCCGCCGGCGAGGGCAAGCGCATGAAATCCGCTCGCTCCAAGGTTCTGCTGCCACTCGCCGGGCGCCCCATGCTCGCCCATGTAATCGACAGTGCGCGCGCGCTCGCCCCGGCGGCGATCCATATGGTCTATGGCCACCGTGGTGATCAGGTTCAAGCCGCTTTCGCCAATGCATCCGACCTGCACTGGGTGCTCCAGGCCCAACAACAGGGCACCGGTCATGCCGTAGGACTGGCACTGTCCGCCATTCCCGACGAGGCGCGTGTACTCGTGCTTTACGGCGATGTGCCGCTGATTACTGCAGCAACGCTGCGCCCGCTCGCCCTGTCGGATGCCAGCCTCGCGGTACTGGCTGCCGAACTCATCGATCCCACAGGCTATGGCCGCATCGTGCGCGACGGACTCGGCCATGTGCGAGCGATCATCGAAGAAAAAGACGCGAGTACCGAGCAGCGCGCAATTTCCCTGGTGAACACCGGCATCGTGGCCGCCTCGGCGCTGTACCTGCGCCGGTGGCTCGCGCGCGTCGGCAACAACAATGCGCAGCGCGAATACTACCTGACCGACGTGTTCGCACTCGCCGCCGACGAAGGCGAAGCTGCTGCCTGCGCACTCTGCACCGACGCACAGGAAGCATTTGGTGCCAACGACCCCTGGCAGCTGGCCGAACTCGAACGTCACTACCAGCGACGCCAAGCCCGCGCGCTGTGTACCGCAGGCGTACGCCTGGCTGACCCGGCACGCTTTGACCTGCGCGGCAGCGTCACGCTCGGCCGCGATATCGACATCGACGTCGACGTGATCTTCGAGGGCAATGTGCAACTCGGCGACGAGGTCAGCATAGGCCCATTCTGCCGTATCAAGGATTCGACTCTGGCGGCCGGCACGCGCGTGCACGCGCACTGTGATCTCGACGGCATCGTCACCCATGGCCCCTGTCTGATTGGTCCGTTCGCTCGCCTGCGCCCCGGCACTGAACTAGCTGCCGGCGTCCATGTCGGCAACTTTGTCGAAACCAAGAAAGCGGTGCTCGGTCAAGGCAGCAAAGCCAATCACCTGAGCTATCTCGGCGACAGCATCATCGGCGCTGGGGTCAACATCGGTGCCGGAACCATCACCTGCAACTACGACGGGGTGAACAAATCGACCACGACGATAGGCGACGGCGCTTTCATAGGCTCCAACAGCGCACTGGTCGCACCGGTAACCATAGGCGCGGATGCGACGATAGCCGCCGGCTCGGTGATAACAAAGGCCGCCCCCGAAGGTAAGCTCACGATCGCGCGTGCGCGCCAGGAGACACTCCCGGGATGGCAGCGGCCACGGAAGAAAGTCACCTAGCACGTCTGTGCCCCATGACCGATACAACCGTCCCCGATTTCTTTGATCACTTTCCGATGCGGCGCGTGCTTAGCGATGCGCTCGACGGCGTGCTCACCGATGGCTCTGCGGCACTTGATCTGCTGTTTCTCTGGGGACGCGATTGCCCCAACTGCGATATCGCCAAGCGCGCGATACTTGCTCAGCCGCAGCAGATGATCTGGCCCGGTGTGCGTTGGCTGCACGACAACGTGTACGAGGACGCGGCCATGGCCACGCGTTTCGGTCTGCATGGCATTCCTGCCTTCTTCGTGTTCCGCCAAGGCAAGCGCCTGGGCCGCATCACCAGCTGGCCGGGCACCGACGCGTTTCATGCGACGATCAACGACCTGCTCGGACGTAGCACACAGACTGAAGCCATCGCGGCAATTGACGTCCGGCCCAAATGAGATCCAGCGCACAGCAGGTCCAGCGATCAGTTCCGCCGTGCCTGCGACCTGTACGACGCTGCAGGACGCAACCGCGCGCTACCATCGTCGCACCATGCTAGCGACCACCGACATCACCGCACTGCTCGTCCAGGCCCGTCGCGGCGACGAGCGTGCTGTCGATCATTTATTGCCGCAGGTCTATGAACGTCTGCGCCAGCTCGCCCACCGCTATCTGTCAGGCAACCTTCATCAGACCCTGAGCACGACTGCATTGGTGCACGAGGCCTATCTGAGCCTGGTGAATCAGCACGATGCGGTGTGGCAGGACCGCGCGCATTTCCTCGGCTATGCGGCGACCGCAATGCGCCACATCCTGGTCGATCATGCGCGGCGCAAGGCGGCACAGAAGCGCGGCGGCGGGCAGCTTGCGCTGGACTGGCAGTCCTCGGATATTCCCGTCGACTGCATCGCCGGGGAGATGGTCGCGCTGGATGCGGCACTGGCCGGCCTGGGCACGCTTGATGGCCGCCTGGCGAAAGTCGTCGAACTGCGTTTTTTCGCCGGCCTCTCGGTGGAGGAAGTTGCCACCGTACTCGGAGTCACCACGCGCAGCATTGTGCGCGACTGGAACAAGGCACGCCTGTTTTTGCATCATGCTCTGGAAACCCCGCCGTGAATCCAGCCGTCGCGGCGCGCTGGCATGAACTCGCACCATTGCTTGACCGACTGCTCGATCTCGATACCGGGCAGCGTGATGCGCTGCTCGCGGAAGTCAGCGACGGGGAACTGCGCTCGCTCGCTCGCGACTTGCTCGCACGCGAGGCTGCGCAGGGGTTTCTCGACGGCAACAGCGCCGACTACGCCGAAACACTGATTGGCGACACAAGCAGTGGCCAGCCGCAGCAGATTGGCCCCTATCGCGTACTCGATCTGCTCGGCGAAGGCGGTAGCGGCAGCGTCTATCGTGCTGAGCGTGAAGTCGACGGCTACGTCCAGCGGGTTGCGCTGAAGCTGCTGCGCGTCGGCCTGCGCGATCCGCACGAGCAGGCACGTTTTCGGCGCGAACGCCGCATCCTCGCGCGGCTGGAGCACCCTTCGATCGCGCGACTGATTGATGGTGGATTCACCCCTGACGGAGTGCCCTGGTTCGCGCTCGAATACATCGAAGGTGAATCCATCGTGCGTTGGTGCGATACGCGCCGGCAACGCCTTGATCAACGCGTGACCCTGTTCCTCGCCGTTTGCGATGCGGTCGAGGCCGCACACCACGCCTTGATCGTGCATCGTGATATCAAGCCGGCGAACATCCTGGTCGATGCCGCGGGGCGGCCGCGCCTGCTGGATTTCGGTATTGCGAAACTGCTGGATGATTCCGAGCGCGAGGACGACACGCGCACGGGCTTGCGCCGGCTGACACCGGCCTATGCGGCACCGGAGCAATTCGGCGGTGGCGCGATCACGACGGCAACCGATGTCTACGCCCTCGGCGTGCTGCTGCACGAACTGTTGACCGGCCAGCGCCCCGATCTGCGCCGCCCCGATACGCCGCGCCGCCTGTCGCAACTCATTATTCAGGACCATGTGGCGGCCGCTCGCGCCTGCACCTCGCGCCAGCTGACGCTGGCGCTGCGTGGCGACCTTGATCTTATTGTCGCCACTGCGCTGGCTGCAGAGCCGGCGCGGCGCTATCGAAGTGTCGCGGCTTTCGCCGATGACCTGCGTGCACATCTGCAGCGCCGGCCCATTGCCGCGCGGCGGGCCAGCGCTGCGCATCGTGCAAAAAAGTTCCTTTTGCGGCATGGCGCTGGCGTTGCGGCGGCGACACTTGTCGTGCTGACCGCCGTTGCTGGCCTAGCTGCAACCTGGCACGAATCGCAGCGCGCCAACCAGGCCGCGACCGAAGCCACGGCCCAGGCCCAACGCGCTGAAGCAGTGAAGGAATTTGTGCTGACCCTGTTCGCCGGAGTCAGCCCTGACGAGAGCAAGGGTCGCGTCGTCAGCGCGCGCGAGCTGATTGCGCGCGGTGAGGCACGGCTAGGCGAAACCCTCGCCGTCCATCCGGAACTGCGCGCCGAGCTGGCCACCGCGCTGGCCGGCGCGTATCGCCAGCTGGGCGTACTCGACAGGGCGAACGCGCTGGCCAACGACGCCGTTGCTGCATCCACGCAAGGCAATATTGCCGCTGCCGCGCGTATCGAACGAGCCCGTGTGCGGCTTGCTCTGGCACATCTGGACATGGCCAAGGGCGATCTTGATCAGGTGCTCGCCGATGGCAGCATTGCGGGGTCCTTGCAGACCGAGGCACGCCGCCGGCTTGCGGAAGTGCTGGTCGCCCAGGGCAAGCCCGACGCCGCGCGACAGGCCTTGCAGGCGGCGCTTGAGCAGACACGCAGCGCCGGAGGCGACGCCACACAGCTGCGCGATTTCGCGGCATTGGGGCCGGTACAGTTTCTTGCCGGAGATGTTGCTGGCGCAGAACACAGCCTGCGCGAAGCGCTGGCCCTGAGCCTGACAGCGCATGGCAAGACACACACCGAAACCGCCCGCATCAGTCATGACCTAGGCGTTGTCCTGCTGCAGCGCGGTGCCACGGCCGAAGCCGCAGAATTGCTGGCCGCAGCGGAAATCACGCGCAAACAGCTGCTCGGCGAGAACCATCCGGACTACGCCCAGACCCTGTTCAACCTCGCCATCGCGCGGCAACGCTTGGGTGATGCGGCGAATGCCGCAACTCTGTATGAGCGCGCCCTGACAGTGCAGCGCGTGAGTCTGGGCCCCGACCATCCCGACATCGCCAGCAGTCTCAATTCACTCGCCGTCCTGGCCTGGTCCCAAGGCGACGCCGTGCGTGCAACCGATCACATGAACCAGGCACTTGCCGTAGCGCGCCGCAGCCAGGGCGACGCCCATCCAACCGTTGCCACCATGCTGAGCAGCCTCGCGGGCTTAGAGCGCTTCAGCGGCCAACTGGATGCAGCGCTCGTGCATAGTGAGGAAAGCCTGGCGATCGCGCGCCGCGCGCTCGGCGACAAACACTATCTTGTCGGGGTGGCTGGCGTCGGCGTTGCGGCCACGCAGTTCGAGCGCGGCGATGTGGCTGCAGCACTCGCAACCTATCGCGATGCACTGAGCGTGCTCGATGCCACGCTAGGCCCTGCCCATGCGGATTCGCTGCAGTCACGCGCCGCGTACGCCGATGCGTTGCTGGCCAGTGGTGATGCAGTAGCGGCGGGGCGCGAAATCGACACGGTGGTCAAGAACCTGGCCGACAACCCGCCTGCCGGTCATCCGCGCCGTGCCCGACTCGAACTGGTGCAACTTCGTGTCAGGCTCGCCAACGGTAATTGTTCCGCCGCACGCGCCGAGCTCGAAGCGGCGGCAGCAAGCCTTGCCCAAGGCGGAATGGCCTTGTTGCCCGACCTCGCCAGTGCCCAGGCGCTGCAGGCTGTGCATTGTGCAGGGCCGGCAGATGCCGCCACGCTGGCCCATGCGGCGCGTGCCAGTGCCGCGCGCCTGCCCTATCTGCCTCGGCGCCTGCGTAGCGAACTTGCCGCGCTGTCGCGCTGAAACCCGACGCCGTACCCGCTTTCAACAGAGCAGCGCCCCAATGCGCTGATCGGTCCAGACGCGATGTCCTGAGCCGCCACGAAACTGCGCTTACCTGGTCGCCCCTTGCTGCGGAGTTGCACCATGTTGTCGTTTCGGCTGTCTGTTCTGCTCGCCAGTCTGGCGCCACTTCCCGCTGCGGCCGGCATCACCACGTCGATCTGGCCAGGTCCCGCTCCCTGCAACACGACCTTGCAGGCCTGCATTGACGCAACCCCGAACGGCGGCAGCGTTGTGATCGACACGGACGCAACCATTGACGAGAGCCTCAATCTTTTCAATCGCAGCCTCAGTCTGGTTGCGAACACTGGCCGCAAGCCGACGCTGGCACCGGGGAACTGGATCATCGTGAGTTCTGCGTCAATACTCGGCGATCAGAACGTCACCATTCGCGACCTGCGCCTGCAGAGTTCCTATCTGAGCGCAACCTATACCGGTGTCGGCACGGCAACGTATGACTTCTCCGGACTGGTGTTCGAGCAGACCACGACGCCGGTCTATCTGCATGTGGAAGGCCGCAGCGGCAATACGGTGCAGGCGCGCCTTTATAACAATCGGCTGACTGGCCTGCCGCGAAACCTCAACGCAGGACTGATTGAACTGGTCAACGGTGGCGGCACGTTCAATGCGCAAGCCTATTACAACGAGGTAAACAGCAGCTCACCGATTGCGGTCGAAGGTGCCGGCGTCTTCGTTGACACGACTGGTGGTGGCAGTGGCACAGTCAAATTGCATGGCAACACCGTGCGTGGCGGCTACTACCGCGCCGGATTGTTCGTATCCGAAGGACTGTTCTCATCGGCCACCAGCGATTTCAACGCACGCGTGTACAGCAACGTCGTCATCTGTGCCGACAACACCAGCGGCGGCAGTACCAGCGGCTCCGGCATCGGCTTCACCGTCAACAATGGCCGTATCGACGGCCAGGCCATCAACAACACGATCACACGCTGCAGCAGCGGCATCAGTGCCACCCAATGGAGCGGCGGTGGCACCGGTGCGTCGATAAGCGGCATCGTGAAGAACAATCTTATTGTTGGCCAGCGCGGCCTGACCTTCACTTCAGCACTCACGGCGTCGCTGAGCAACGACTACAACCTGCTCAACGTTGCGTCAAACCTCGCCACGCCGGGTCCGAACACGATTACCGCCGATGCACGACTCGTAGGCCTCAGCGTACCGCGGCTGCGTGCGAGTTCGCCCGCGATTGACGCCGCCGATCAGACAGCACTCGGGCTGGGCATCATCTTCAATTCGCTGCCCACCAATGACGCCGATGGCCTGCGCCGCTACAAGGGCGTAGGCGGCGACGCCGACATCGGCGCCTATGAATACGGCGACCGCAGCGTGCTGCATATCGCGGCCAGCCCGAATATCACGGGTCATATCACACGTATCGACAACGCGATTCTCGACGGCGACGCAGCAGCCAACCCAATCGCGACACCCAGCTGGAATGCCAGCGGCAGCGGCATCTCCAATGACAATGCGCTCGGCATCTACTATGCAAGCGGGAAATGGCGCCTGTTCAACCAGAACACGTCATCCGCCATGCCGGTCAATGCCGGCTACAACGTGTTCGTGCCTGCAGCCGGTAGCGGCGCTTTCCGCCACGTAAGCAGTGCGACCAACAACAGCGGCTATGCCACGCGGCTAGACAACAGCAGTGTCAACAATCTGCCCGAACGCATCATTCTCGTGACACAGAACTGGAGCGCCGGCAGCTCGGTGTATAACGCACATCCGATCGGAATCGACTACGTAGGCAGCGAGTGGCTGATCGTCAATATCGACCAGGCATCCGGTGGCACGATGCCCATCGGCGCAGGTTTCGACGTCTACGCGCAGGAGGCCAGCCCGAACGCATTCCGCGTGCGCGCAGTAACCGCAAACAACAGCATCCCACTGGACCATCCGCTGCTCAATGACACGCCCTGCGCGCGCCTGAACGTGACGCGCCTTCACAACGGTACGGCGGTTCCACGCAACTTCGACGTTTACTACGGCACAGCCAACGGGCGCTGGAATATTTTCAGTTACTCGGCGCTGCAGATCGGCATGGAATTCAACGTTGTTGTCGATCCGGCGCAGGTGATGGAGTGCGCCGACAGGATTTTCGCAAACGCCTTTCAGGGATAACGAGCGAACAAGCGGTGATGGTGGGTGAGAGCCACCGTCCCACCGCAGCGCACTTGCGGCCTGCCGTCCACTGGTCTCCCATTTCCAGCCTTCTGTTCCCCGTCCCCGTCCAGTGGCGCGTTACTTGCTCGTTCTCAAGGGAGGGAGGGCCATGCCATGAGTAGAATCCTTACTGATACGGCAGCGACCGCGCTGTGGCACGAACTGGTCCGTGAGGCCGAGCACAACGGCGCCGCACCACTGGACAACGATGCCGAGAGCTACCTGGTTTTCCTGCTGATGCGCCACCTACGCGATGCAGAACTCGGCGGTCGCATCATGGCTCTGGACTACCTCGAAGCGTTGCAGAATGCGCCCACACCGCGCGAACAGAAGCTGCGTGATGTGGGTGATCGCTGCCTCCTGATCGCCGGACTCTATCCGCAGCAAGCACAACGCCGCCTGGTCGGACTCGACTATTTTCTGGCGCTGGGGGCACAGGCTTACACCGATCTTGCGAGTGCAGCACGCAATGTCCTGGCCGAACTGTACGGCCGGCTCGCCGAGAGTTTTGCGCGCCTGGTGCGAGTACTTGTCGAGGTGCGGCGCCTGGCATCGGGGTTCGACGCCTTAGGCGCGCTTGACCGCCATACCCTCTGTGTTGCCGACCCGTGCGCCGCGACGCTGGAATTCCCCGGCGCGATCGTCATCGCCGGCAGCGGCGCACGACACTGAGGACGATCGGAACCTGCGGTCCCAAGCGGCAGGTTGCCTGATCTCCCATCTACCTGCCCGGCCCTGCCGACTTCCGGCGCTTGCTGCATACTTGGCGCTTTGCCAGAGAAACCCGCATGCGCATCTGTGTCTACTGCGCGTCCAGCGAACGCGTCGATCCGATCTATCGTGAGACCGCCTTTCACCTCGGCGCCACGCTTGCGCGCGCCGGAGCTACCGTTGTCTACGGCGGTGGCGGCAGCGGCCTTATGGGCGCACTTGCCGACGGCGCGCTATCGGAAGGCGGCTCGGTCGTCGGCATCATTCCGCGCTTCATGATCGAGGTGGAATGGCAGCACCCCGGCGTGGCAAATCTCGAAATCGTCGAGGACATGCGCGAGCGCAAGCACCGTCTGCTGACGCATTCTGACGCGGTCATCGCCATGCCCGGCGGCTGCGGCACGCTGGAAGAACTGTTCGAGGCCATTACGCTGAAGCGGCTGGCGCTGTACTTCAATCCCATCGTGCTGCTGAATACGCGCGGCTTCTACGATCCACTGCAGGCGTTCATGCGCAACGTCATCACCGAACGATTCCTGAACCCCGAGCACATCGACATGTGGTCGCTGGTCAACGAAGTGGAAGAAGTGCTGCCACGCATACGCTCCACGCCACGCTGGCGGGAGGATGCGCTGACGTTCGCCGCAGTGCGTTGATCTTCTATCGGCGCGCCGGGGCACCAGGATTCCGCCGCAGGCAGGCCATGCCACCGGCTAGTTGCGACCGTTTGATCCGGATCAAGCCACCCCCTGGCGCTGTCGCTCACGATAGTCATACTGTCACTTGTTACCCCCTGAGTTCCTGCAAGGATTCCCCATGAAACTGCTTGTCGCCGTCGATGGCAGCGAACACAGCGATCGCGCCGTGGACTACGTGCTGGACCACTGGCACCGATTCGATCCCGATCTGCAGCTGGTGCTGTGCCACGGCGATCCGCCGCTGCCGCCCCATGTCGGCAACGCACTCGGCAGCACAGCCGTCGGCGAGTATCACGCAGACAACGCGGCCAAAGCCCTGCAGTCCGCGCGCAGCAAGCTGGAGTCGGCCGGGGTAAGGGCTGAGGTGCATAGCAGCGTCGGTGATCCGGCAGAAGTCATACTCGGTGCTATCAAGAAGCACGCGGCTGACCTCGTCGTCATGGGCACACATGGCCGCAGCGGACTGCGCAAGCTGCTGCTAGGGTCGGTCGCAAGCAAGCTGCTTGCGAGCAGCCCTGTACCGGTGCTGGTCGTGCGTTGAGCAACGTACTTGCCAAGGGCTCGACAGTTCAAGGACAGAACCAGGGCCGGTTTGCGCTAATTCGCTTTACCGAGCTCATGCGCGAGTGCAAGCACGTTATCGGCCGCAGCCTGCAGCACTTCATTGCGCCGTGCAATGCGTGGTCGCGCATCAAGCGTGCAGGTCAGGGCCGCGTCGAGCAAGGTCGCGTGGGCTTGCGCCAACGCCTCACCTTGCGGCTCGCTGAGCAGCGCGTGTCGAGTCGCAATACGAATCAGACTGGCGCTGTCGCTAGCCTGCAGCAGCTCCGGAATATCGGCCGCATGCGCCAGCACCAGGGCCTGCAGCAGGAACTCAATGTCGAGCAGGGCGCCGGCACCTTGCTTGAGATCCAGCTCATCCGGCGTTGAGCGATCACGCTCGGCCCGCCAGCGCGCGCGCATGGTAGCCACATGCTCGAACACCGCTGCACGTTCCCGCGGCAACGCAAGCACGGCGGCGCGTGCTGCGGCGAACCGGCGTGCGAGCGGACCATCACCAGCGAGCAGACGTGAACGCACCAGCGCCTGGTGTTCCCAGGTCCAGGCACGTTCGCGCTGATAGTCGGCAAAGCCCTGGACGCTAGTCACCAACAGACCCTTGCCGCCGTCCGGGCGCAGGCGCACGTCGACTTCATAAAGGCGGCCAGCTCGGGTCATCGTCGTCAGCAGATGCACGACACGCTGGGCTATGCGTGCGTAGTAACGCTGGCCGTCCAATGGTTTTGCGCCGTTGCTTTCCACCTGGCCCAGCGCTTCGTCATAAAGAAAGACGATGTCGAGGTCGGATGCAAAACCGAGTTCAGCCGCACCCAGCGAACCGTAACCAACAATGGCCAGTCCACTGCCCTGGCCGAGCTGGCCCGGCAAGTGTCCGTGCTGGCGTATCGCATCGCGCTCGGCGTAGGCGAGCACGGCCGCGACTATGCTTTCCGCGAGCACGGCAAGACGGCGTGAGGTAGCCACTGCATCGGCGCGCTTGCCAAGAAAAGCGAGTCCCAGGCGAAAACCAAGGCTGTGCTTGAGTTCCTGCAGCAACTCTATCTCAGCTTCGGGGTCCGGCTCGCCGGCTTCAAGCGTCGCAACACGGCGGGCTATTTCGGTAGCGATCGCACTGCGATCAACCGGCACCGCGTCCAGGCGCGGATCGAACAGATCGTCGATAAGCAGTGGATGCGCAATCACGCGTTCCGCAAGCCAGGCGCTATCCGCAAACAGGGCAATAAGCCGCTTGCGCGCGCCAGGTTGCTCGTCGAGCAATACGAGGTAGGCCGCGCGGCGAACGATCGCGTGCAGCAGCCGCACCAGACGTTCGAGGCAAGCGGCGGGCGCACGGCTTGCAGCCGCAGCCTGCATGAGCTGCGGCATCAGGCGATCGAAGCGTTCCCGCGAACTCGTGGCCATGCTGCGCACAGCGGGCGATCGAATGAGGCCGAGCAGCGCTTCGCGCACCGGATCTGCCGGCACGAAACCCAAGGCGGCGAGCTCGCGCGCATCGCCGCCATCACGATCCATGGCGCGCCAGAGGTGTATCCAGTTGTCTGGTAATTGCGGCGTGGCAGTGCGATCAAGCGGAGCGAGCAAATTGCGGAACTCCTCCGCCACCTGCTCGCGTTCGGTCGCCAGCGCCGCTGCAAACGCCGACGTGCCGGCATAACCCAGCGCCTGCGCGATACGCTCGACGAGTACGGTGTCGGCGGGCAGGCTATGGGTCTGCTCATCCCGCAACATCTGCAGCCGATTTTCAGCACGGCGCAGGAACAGGTAACTGCGGCGCAACTGCCGCGCGCGAATTTTCTCCATTACGCCCAATTGTTCGCAGGCCGCCAGCGCCGGCAGCAAACCGCGTACGCGCAAGCTCGGCTCGCGCCCGCCACGAATCATCTGCAGCAACTGCACAATGAATTCGATCTCGCGTATGCCGCCAGGACCCAGCTTGAGGTTGTCGGTCAGATCCTTGCGCGCGACTTCGGCGTCGATCAGCGCCTTCATCTCGCGCAAGCCCGCGAATGCGGTGTAGTCGAGATAACGTCGATAGACGAAGGGCCGCAGGGTTTCACAAAGACGCTTGCCCGCCGCAAGGTCCCCCGCTACCGGACGCGCCTTGATCCAGGCATAACGTTCCCAGTTACGCCCTTCGCGCTGGTAGTACTGCTCCATCGCTGCAAAAGACAACGCAACGCGGCCGGCGCTGCCGAACGGACGCAGGCGCAGATCGACGCGATAGACATAGCCGTCCACACTGACCTCGGCCAGCAGCTTTACCATTTGCTGCCCAAGCTTGGTGAAGTAGGCTTCGTTGTCGATCACGCGCGCGCCGTCGGTCTGCCCGTTCTCGGCATAAGCCAGAATCAGGTCGACGTCGGAAGAAAAATTCAGTTCGCCACCGCCTAGCTTGCCCAGCCCCAGCACAACCAAACGATGTGCCCGGCCCTGCCCGTCACGCGGCTGGCCATGACGCGAAGCGAGCAACTGCTCGGCATAGCGCAAGGCCGATTCGATGCAGGTTTCAGCGAGCACCGACGAGCCATCGAGGGTATCGGCAACCTCATCCAGGCCGTTGACGTCGCGCCAGATCAAGCGCAGAGCCTCACGCTTGCGAAAGCGGCGCAACAGGGCCATCTGCCGCGCCTCGTCGCGCTCGCCGGGATCTACCTGCCAGACACGGGCATCCGCGGGCCGCGGATCGCTCATCAGCATCAGCGCAT
Organism: Rhodanobacteraceae bacterium; assembly: GCA_016790075.1. GTDB lineage: Bacteria > Pseudomonadota > Gammaproteobacteria > Xanthomonadales > Rhodanobacteraceae > Tahibacter. The sequence continues at coordinate 49,495 of JAEUPP010000069.1, forward strand.
TGGGGGCAAGCAGGGCCGGATCGCGCGAAAAGCAGTCGTACGCGAAGTCACTGGCCAGCAATACTCGCTGTAGCTGCTCGGCTACGCCGGCGTCATCGTAGAACGGCACCCCTGCTTCGCGACAGCGCGCCAGCAGATGCGCATAACGACTCTCCAGGAAATCAGCGAATGAGACATCAGCATGGGTCATAGTCGGCCGATTCAAGCAGATTCCGGTGCCGATTGCTTGGTCATACGGTGGCTAGGCGGCGTGCAGCAGAAACAGCGCCAGATACGGCGCAGCCGACCAATCCCGATGATGCAAACCCGGAGCGCCCACCTTACGGCACCGGCTCAGCAAGCTTTTCATTCTTGTAAATGGCCACATGCGGCACGCCATCGGCACCGATCCAGCCGCGGTACATGCCTTCCGTATTGAACGGCAGGGCAAAGCGGCCGTCGCTGGTCAGCACGATGGCGCCGCCGTCACCGCCAGCCTTGGGGATTTCGCGATTGATCACGGCTTCACCGGCCTCGCGCGCACTCTGCCCGGCATATTCGATGCGCGCGCAGATGTCGTAGGCCGCTACGGCACGGATGTAGTACTCGCCCCAGCCCGTGCCTGACACCGCGCAGCGCGTGTTGGCATAAGTACCGGCACCGATAATGGGCGAGTCGCCGACACGGCCGTAGCGCTTGTTGGTCATGCCACCGGTAGACGTGCCGGCAGCGAGTTGGCCCTGCGCATCAAGCGCAACCGCACCGACGGTGCCGAAATATTGCACCGCTTCAGCTTTGGCCTGCGTCTTGTGGTCTTTTTCCGCTTGCAGCGCTTTTTGCAGCTGCTGCCAGCGCTTTTCGGTACGAAAGTAGGAGGGCTCAACCAGGGCCATACCCAGACTTTGCGCAAACGCCTCGGCGCCGGCACCGGTCATCATCACGTGCGGCGACTGCTCCATGACAGCCCGCGCCAGCGTGATCGGATTCTTGATGCGCTGCACGCCGGCGATGGCACCAGCGCGCCGTTTGGCGCCATCCATAATGGCCGCGTCAAGCTCATTCCTGCCGTCGTGGGTAAACACCGCGCCGCGGCCGGCATTGAACTCCGGTGCATCTTCCAGCACGACGATCGCGGCGCTAACCGCGTCAAGCGCTGGTTTGCCGGCGAGCAGAACCTCGTGCCCGACACGCAGCGCCGCTTCCAGAGCCGCGCGTGCAGACTTTTCTTCGGCCTCGGTCATGCTGGCACGCGTGACGCCAGCTCCGCCATGAATCACGAGCACGGTTTTCCTTGCCGGAACTTGCATCGCAACAGCCACCGACGACGCCATCAGCAGCGGCGCCACGGTGATCCCGTACAGCATACTTTTCACGATCACACGCACCATGGGGAAAACCTCCTGGGTTGCTCGTCGCCGGGACTCCGCGCGCATCCACTCCTTGCCACAACGAGGTCAGCGCGATTCACCGCCGGCCGCTTCGCGGCCGAGCCAGACGCTGATGGCGGCACGCGCCTCGTCGATGCCGACCTTGTCGAGTGCGGAAAACGCCTGGATCGTCGCCCCGGGACACAAGGTGGCCATTTCACGGCGCGTGGCCAGCAGGGTACGTGCCGCCTCGCCGCGCGAGAGCTTGTCGACCTTGGTCATCAGCACATGACACGGCAAATCGATGTCGCGGCAATACTGCAGCATGAGCCGGTCGAAGTCCTTGAGCGGATGTCGGCTGTCCATGATGAGCACAACGCCGCGCAGTGACTGGCGCCCACGCAGATAGGCATCGATGAGTTCGCGCCAATGATCGCGCAGCGCCGTCGGCACCTTGGCATAGCCATAGCCGGGCAAGTCGATCAGGCGCCGATCGCCTTCGAGCTCGAACACCACCAGCTGCTGCGTGCGGCCGGGTGTCTTGGAGGTGCGCGCCAGGCCAACCTGATCGCAAATGCGATTCAGTGCGCTCGACTTGCCGGCGTTGGAACGGCCGGCGAACGCAACTTCGGCGCCCTGGTCGGCAGGCAATTGGCGCAGCTCATGCGCGGCGAGACGAAAGCGCGCGCGGCGAAACAGGGTGTCGGACATGGCTACCGTTCTGGAAAGTCGGATCGCGGCACGCACATCGGCGTTTGACCGTCTGGGGGGCGCTGGTACAATTCGGCGGTTTTCTGTCCCCGCCCATGTGATTCTGCCGGGGATGGCCACGTTTCCAGCATTCAGTGGAGTCGAGTGTAATGAGTTTTCGGCGCGTAGTTGCTCTGGCGGGCTTGCTCGCAGTGGGTTCGGTCCAGGCGGAAACTACCGCTACTCATGCCATCGTCGGTGATGCCAAGGCCGGCGAAAGCAAGGCTGCCGCCTGCGGCGCCTGCCACGGCAGCGATGGCAATTCCACTGACAAGCAGTACCCCAAGATCGCCGGCCAGCAGGCCGACTACATCGCGCGCCAGCTCGCCCTGTTCAAGTCGAGCAAGCGCAACAACCCCATCATGCTCGGTTTTGCATCCAGCCTGTCGGAACAGGACATGCACGACCTGGGTGCACACTTCGCCACCAAGCAGGCTACCGCCGGTAACGGCGACGAAGCACTGAAGGCACGCGGCGAACAACTGTGGCGCTCGGGCGACGCCAAACGCGGCATTCCAGCCTGCATGTCCTGCCATGGCCCTTCGGGCCGCGGCAACCCGGGTTCTGGCTATCCACAGATTGCCGGGCAATGGACCGACTATGTCGTCGCCAAGCTCAAGGATTGGCAGAACGGTACGACCTGGGGCGACGACGACCGCGCCAAAGTAATGCCGGATATCGCCAAACGCTTGACCGAGCAGGATGTGATTGCGGTGGCTTCCTATGCAGAAGGCCTGCATACGGCCAAGCCCATCACCGCGGCAACCGCCAAGTAAGTACCGCTGACCGAGCAGGTTGCGCCGGGTGCATTGCACGCTACTCGGCGCGAACTCGCCCCGGTTCGACGTGTCTGTGCTTGTCAGTCGTCCCGGTGCCTGCCCAATCCGCATACGCTCCGGGTTCGTGAAGATCCTCGCGGCTTAGATGGCCGCGACTAACCAGGAGACCCGGATGTTCCAACGTTTCGTCCTCGGCCTGGCCAGCCTTTTGGCTGCGGCTGGCGTTTCCGCGCAAGGCGGCCCTTGGCAGGAAGGCAAGCATTATTTCCGCATCGATCCGCCGCAGGCCACGGCCCAACCGGACAAGATCGAGGTTACCGAAGTGTTCTCCTACGGCTGTCCGGCCTGCTTTTCGGCCGCGCCAAAGGTCAAGAGCATCAAAGGCAAGCTGCCGGCCAATGCGGTCATGAAATACATACCGGCGTCATGGAATCAGGGCGAGCAGTGGCCGCTGTTCCAACGTGCTTACTATGCCGCCGAGGCGCTGGGCGTCGCGGACAAGGCCCATGACGACATGTTCGTCGCCATCTGGGGCGGTGGTCCACTGGCCGTCAGCGTCAATGGCAAGATCAAGACACCGGCTCCAACACTCGATGATGTGGCGAAGTTTTACGAGAAATATGGCGTGAAGGCGGCCGACTTCACCGGAGCGGCCAACTCCTTCGCCGTCAATACCAAAATGAAGAAGGCCGATGCCTACATCAAGGCCGTGCAGGCCGACTCGACGCCGACGTTTGTCGTCAACGGCAAGTACCGTCTGAACGGGCAGACCGCCGGCAGCTGGGACAATCTTGAAGCCATCATCCTGCATCTGGTCGCGCAAGAATCGGCGCCAGCCAAGTAACCCAATCTAGGGAGATCTCCACCATGCTCAAGCGACTGATGTTCCTGTTGGCGGGTGTACTCGTTGTCAGCGCCTGCGGCGCTCAGGACAACAAAACTGCTGCCGCGAAAACCGACTGGAAGGAAGGCCAGCACTACATCGTTCTGACCAAACCAACGCCTACGGCAGGCAAGGTCGAGGTCACGGAGGTGTTTTCCTATGCCTGTTCGCACTGCGCTCACTTTCAGCCCTACGCAGACCAGCTCAAGAGCAAGCTGCCCGCCGGCGTTACCTTCAGCTACATGCCCGTCGTGTTCAATCCGTCCTGGGAGCCGCTGGCGCGTGCTTACTATGTAGCCAAGTCGCTCGGTGTGCTCGACAAGACGCATCAGGCCCTGTTCGACGCTTTGCATCGCGATCACAAACCGCTGCGCTCGATCGAAGATCTTGCCGGCTTCTACGCGGGCCACGGCGTCGATCCCAAGACCTTCATCAGCACCGCCCAGTCCTTCGTGGTCGAAGGCAATCTGAGCCAGGGTCGCGAGCGCGCGATGGCCTATCAGATCGAAAGCACGCCCACCCTGGTCATCAACGGCAAGTACCGTCTCGACTCGGCCTCCGCCGGCGGCCAGAACCAGGCGGTCGAACTCGCGCTGTGGCTGGTAAACAAGGAACTCGCCGCAGCGAAGAAGTAATTGATGCAGCACCAGGCGGGGAGCGGACAGCTCGATGTGCGTTCCCCGCAACCGTCGGTCAGTTCGGCGCCTACCCCACCAATGCCGCTTGCGGTGGCTGCCACGCACGGCATAGGCTCCGGCCATGAGCGCCGCGCCCAGGTCAGCCCCCAGCCGCAGTCCTACCGTCGAACGACTGCGCCTGCTCAGCTGCAATATCGTCGCCGGCGCAAGTGTCGGCCGCTACAGCGATTACGTCACGCGCAGCTGGCTGCCCCATCCCGGCAAGCGCGCCAACCTCGAGGCGCTCGCGCGTTCGATGGAAGATTTTGATCTGGTCGGCCTGCAGGAAGCCGATGCGGGTAGCCTGCGCTCGGGCTTCATGAACCAGACGCAGTATCTGGCAGAAGTCGCCGGCTTCCCGTACTGGAGTCATCAGCCGAATCGGCGTGTGTCACGTCTGGCGCAATCGGCCAACGGGCTTGTCAGCCGCATCGAACCCAGCGAGGTCATCGATCATCCGCTGCCAGGCCGCATTCCGGGGCGCGGGGCGCTGCTCGCACGCTTCGGCAACGGCAACGATGCACTTACCGTCGTGATCTCGCATCTGTCACTGGGGCCGGAGGCACGCATGCGCCAGCTCGGCTTCATCGCCGAGCTGCTGGCCGACGCGCCCCACGCGATACTTATGGGCGATCTGAATTGCGCCGCCGACAGTGCTGAGCTACGCGAACTCTATCGCAAGACTTCGCTCGCACCGCCGCTTGCACCACCACCCACCTTCCCCAGCTGGCGTCCACGCCGCGCCATCGATCACATTCTCGTTTCTGAAAATTTACAGATAGACAGCTTGTGGACATTGCCACAGGCCTTCTCCGACCATCTGCCGGTTGCTGCAAGCGTGACCTTGCCAAGCTGCCTGCAGCGGAAACTACGCCGCGCCGCGTAACCCGCAGTTCTCGCGCCCGTTCCACTGCGACTGCCGGTACGAACGAGTGCGAGAACTGCGAGCCAGCGCCACCGACCAGAAATACTGCGGAAAGCACGCGGAGCTGCTGCTGACGTGGGCGCCGCAGCAGCTCTCAAACTGTCGCTACCTGGGCCGCCGTTGTTCACCAAGATCGCAACACCTGACAAGCGACCGCATCGCCGCAACTGCCAGTGTTGTGCAAGTCGGCCCGCTGCGCTATCGGCTCGTCAACTCATGCACGAGGTCACGGTTGTTAATGCGTAGCCGCACCAAGGCGTCCGCTCGCTGTTTCAATGCCTCACGCAACGCGACATCCAGGACAGCATAGGGATCGACAGCCTTCGCCCGAGCTTCTTCGATCGCCTTGCGCTGATCGGCGCGCTGCTTCGCGCTCATGCCGCTCTGATGCAGCTGATCGAGTTGCGCGTTGAGCTGGTCGATATACTCGCCGAGCACGAGGATGTCACCGAGACGGCGCTTGACGTCACGATACCGACGTAGATCGACATCGAGCGCTTTGGCCACATTGCGCTCATACTGGCGCGTCAATACCGGTTGCAGGGCGGCGCTTTCGGAGACCGCATCGCGCGCTTCCCGTGCGCTCTGCAGATTCCGCTGAACCTCGCGCAGGGTATTGATCTCAAGTTGCAGGCCGCGCTGATAGATATCGAGGTCAGCGACGGCCAGCGAGACTTCGCTTTCAGCACTCGCCGCCGCCGGAGCGGCCGATTGCGCTGGGGCCAGCAGCGGAAACGCACAGGCCAGAGCTAACGCAGACAATTGCAGCTTCAACGGTCGCATAACGACCTCCGCACTGCCGGGGGAAAGCTTGAGCCGAAATTAGCACAAACGGCAACAACGACAAGGGCCGTTGGTAATAGATCCTGGGCATAGCCACGAGCTCAGGGCAGAAAAAAACCGGGTCGCTTGCGCGACCCGGCGATTCCCCCACCATCCTCGGCCGCGTTTAGAAGCGCACACCCGCCTGGACGTAACTGTAGCGACCCGGCAGATCGTAGGTTCCCGCGTCATAGCCGTTGAGCGAGCACGACACGCAAACCGGCGGATCCTTGCCGAACAGGTTGTTCACGCCCGCTGACAGCGTGAAGTCGAAGCTGACCGGCAGCTTCCAGTTCACACGCAAGTCGTGGAACGTGGTCGCACCAAGGTGGTTGGTGCCACCCGACAGATCAGCGTTCGGGTTACTGCAAACGGCACCAACCTCGGTCAGATCCGGATTGCAAAGTTCCGTCAGGCTCGACAGATAGCGTGCCGTCCAGCGCGCACTCCAGGATTCCGACGCCCAGCTCAGGCTCGCGGTTGTACGCCACTTGTTGATCGCGCGATCGGTCGTTTCGATGCCGACGGTCAGCGGCTCGGCCAGGCCGGTATCGTTGGCGACCGCCGAATATTTGTCGACATACGTCGTCGACAGCGAAGCGCCGAACGTGCCCCAGCTCCAGTCCGGGCTCATCCAGTTCAGACCGATGTCATAACCCTGAGTGTCGATCGTGCCGAGATTGGTCAGGGTATTGTTGAAGCTGATGATGTCACCGGAAATGCCACGCACGATACCGGTACAGAACGCCGGCGAGTTCGTTGCCACGCAGCGGTCAAGCTGGGTCTGTGCATCCGGAGCCTGGATCGCGTCTTCAACCTTGATCTTCCAGTAGGTCAGCTCAAGGTCTAGCTTCTGCGACCAGCCGCTGTTCTCCGCCCAACTCGGACTGTAGACCACGCCGGCCGTAATCGACTTCGAGGTCTCCGGCGTCAGGTTGATGTTGCCGCCGGTACGCGTGGAGATCTGCGTATTGGCCTGCTGGAACGTGGACGGATTTGCCACGCCCTGGGCGATGCAGTTCGTCGCAGCCTGACCGGTGGCCCCGTTGCAGGGATCGGAGATGGTTGCATCAAAGCGCGCAGGCGCACCGTAGAGTTCGCCGATCGACGGCGCACGGAAACCTTCCGCCCAGGTACCACGCAGGGTCAGGTCATCCGTGGGCTGCCAGCGCAGACCGAACTTGTTGTTGGTCGTGCCACCGAACGTCGAGTAGTCGGAATAACGCGAAGCCACGGACAGATCGAGACTCTTGGCACCAGCCACATCCTTGAGCAGCGGCGCGTTCAGTTCGAGGTAGTACTCCTTGACATCGTATTCGCCCCGGGTCGGCAGCGACGGCACGCCGTTGCCTTCACCTGCGACAACGATGGCATCAGGCGTATAGAAACCTTCCTGTTCGCGATACTCATAGCCCGCGGCAAACGCGAGTGAACCTGCAGGCATTTCGACGATGTCGCCGGAAATATTCGCGGTCCAGGTTTCCAGTGAGTTCTGGCTGCGGTCCTGCTCGATGAAGCTGATGTAGTTCAGCATCGCCGGCGTAATGGAGCCCGGGCCGCCGAAGATATTCAGCGGCACGCACGGTGCGGTGCAATCCGCCACCGGGCCCAGTGCGCGCCGGATATGCGCGATGTTGTAGGTGCCCTGTACCGTCTGGGTCGCCTTGTTGTCGCTGCTGACGTAGTTGATATCCCAGTAGAAGTCACGATCGGCGGTGCCGAAACTGCCTTCGAGGCCGGTGGCGAAATAACGCGTATCGACGTCCTGGGTGAAGATGCGCGGCCCACCTTCCACCGGACGGCGGCCGAGACCGATCAGGTTGCTGGACGGATCCAGCGTGAAGCCAAACGGGTTGAAGGGGTTGGTCACGTGGACGCCGGTAATCAGACCGAGGTCGCTGGTATTGAGCGCCGAGCCTATGCCGATGGGTTCCGGTGCGGCCTGGTTGATCGATTCACGGGTGGTGTAGCTGCCCTTGAGGTAAAGGCTGATGCTGTCGCTGATCCGGTAGCGCGCCTGGCCGAACAGACCGTCGCGTTTGCTGGGGGTCAGCAGCAGGTTGTATGGCGCGAAGTTGAAGCGATCGGCATTCGTGAAGCGGTGGAATCCGCTGGGGAATGGCTGCACGCCGTTGGTCGTCGCGTTCGCCGCGATATTGCAGCGGCCGTTAGGGCAAAGTCCGCCGTAGGTCTCACCGTTCGGCGTGAAGAAAATGCTGCGCGTGAAGGGAATGTAAGAGCTGCCGCCGGCGAGGCCGGCTCCAGGCGTCGGAAACGACGACTGTGCCCACGCGCCCGAACTGATCGCCTTTTGTTCGTAGTGACTGATGTCGAGGAAGAAATCGAGGCGATCGGTGCTGCCGCCCAGCGACAAGTTGCCGGTGACAGTTTCACCGCCGTCCTTGGAATAGTCGCCATAGGAGAAATTGGCGCCCAGACCTTCTGACTTGCGCTTGGTGATGATGTTGATTACGCCGGAAATGGCGTCGGAACCGTACAGCGACGAGGCGCCGTCGGTCAGTATTTCAATGCGCTCGACCGCACTGGCTGGAATCGTGTTCAGGTCTACTGCAGCCGAAACACCCGAGCCTGAGGACTCATTGACCCAGCGCAGTCCGTCGACCAGTACCAGCGCACGCTTGGCGCCGATGTTGCGCAGCGAAATCGTGGTTGAACCCGAACCGACGCCACCGCCGTCTGCCGGGAAGCCGAAGTTGCCGGCTGAATTGAATTTGGTGTTGAGCGAGGAACCGCTGACTGACAGACGCTGGATCACATCACCAATCGAGCCCAGGCCGGTTGCTTCGATATCGCGCGCCGTGATCGTGACCACCGGCGTCTGCCCTTCGAGTTCGGCCTTCTTGATGCGCGAACCCGTCACTTCGACGGCTTCAAGCTTGGTGGTGTCGTCGCCGGAACGCTCACCCTGTGCGAGCACCGGCTGAGCAAGGCCGGCCAGCAGGGCCACGGTGAGGGCATGAATACTCAGGGCGAGCTTATGACGATGCAACACTTTCATCGGTAACTCCTTATGGTGATCCGAAAACCGAGTGGATTTACCGGTCGGCGCACGCCAGAGCCCCACAGCGCGTGAGCGCTCGCTGTGACTTCGCCATCCCGATCGTCATTGCCGGGGTCGGTAGTTCCTCCGACTCGGCCGGGGCGAAAGCCCCGTGACGTCTCCACGTTGCGGATAGCCGCAGGCGGAGTTAAGGGAATGTAAAACACTTTGTCCGGACTTGACTAGAGCGGCCCGCGTACGGAGCCCGCTCATCCGCAGGACAGGCAAGACGCCCCGAACTCAGCCGCTGAAGGCCACGACTATTCCCATAAGCACCAGGAACCCGGCGAATACCTGCTTGAGGGCAGCACCGGATAACGCATGCGCCAGGCGCACTCCCAATGGCGCAACGAGTATCGATGCCAGAGCGATGCCGGCTACGGCAGGCAGATAGACGAAACCCAGACTGCCCGTTGGCAGGCCACTCGCAGCGGCGTGGCCGCCATATACAAAACCTAGCGCACTCGCGACCGCAATGGCGAAACCACAGGCCGCCGACGTGCCGACGGCACGCACCGGCGCTACTCCCAGCCAGACCAGCAGCGGCACCGTCATGCTGCCACCGCCAATGCCGACCAGAGCCGAGACAACGCCGATGGCGACGCCGGCCGCGAGCAATCTGGGGCCAGCCGGCGCCGCGCCCGTTTCCGCATGACCTGGTCGCACCTGGCCGTAACGCAACTGCGCCGCCGCGACGAGGCAATAGCCGGCCACAACGAAACGCAGCACATTGCTGGGCAAAAGACTCGCAAACTGTGCGCCGGCAAGGCCGCCAATGACCAGCCCCGGGACCAGCGCTTTCACGCTGGGCCACAACACACTGCCACGTTTCCAGTGCGACCGCGCCGACGAGAGGGACGTGAAGATGATGCTGGCGAGCGAGGTGGCGAGCGCGACGTGCATGACATGGTCCGCCGGAAACCCGCGCAATGGCAGCAACCACGCGAGCGCCGCAACGATGATAAGCCCACCGCCGACGCCGAGCAGCCCGGCCAGCAGGCCCGCGGCCGCACCAACCGCAAGGTAGAGCGCGATATCAAGCAGCATGCAAATCCTTGGAATCGGCGCGCGGGCACGCGCCAGGCACGATCTCACCATGTTCGCAGCAAGCCGACTGCATTCTGCGGCTCATCACAACGGCCCCACACCGGCGGCGCGAGCCTTGGGCTGCACTCTCGACTCTGGACGCCAGCAGCAACCAGAGCCGAATCCGACATGTTTCAGTGGCCAATCGATAGCCGCACCCCATCAGAATCGCAGGGAAAAGCGAAAAGTGCCCATGTTGCTGTTGGTAGTTCAGCGCCAGGACACTAAGATCCGCGCATGTCTCGTGCAAGTCCGTATCTACGTTTTCGCCACCGCCTTTGGTCGTGCTGGCTGCTATGTTTCGCCGCAGCGCTGCCCGCCGTCGCCGTTGAGCGCGAGACCGAGCGCCAGGCATTCCGCCGCGCACTAGCGGCCATAGAACACCACCGCGACTGGAAGGCCGAAGCAGCCCAACTCGGCGACTACCCGCTATTGCCGGTACTGCAAGCGCGAGAGCTGACCGCACAAATAGCCAAGCTCAAGCCTGAGGCGCTGCAAGCCTTCGTCGCGCAGTGGCCCGATACACTGCCCGCTGTCGAACTTCACAAGGCCTGGTTGCTGGATCGGGCAGCCAGAAAACAGTGGAGCGATTTCCTCGCGGTCTACGTTGCTGGCTCGGATCGGGAACTGCACTGCCACGCCTTGGAGGCCAGACTCTCCGCTGGCGGCACTATCAATTGGCAGGAAGATCTGGAGACACTATGGAACGAGGAGCGCCCGCTGCCCGCAGCCTGTGATGCTGCGCTGGACTGGGCCATTCAGAACAAGCTACTGGACACGGCCAAGCTCTGGCAGCGCATCGATCGCGCAGTGACCGCGGGCAAGCTCGCCATGATAGCCCCACTTGCGCAGCGTCTGCCCGCGGCTGAACGCCCGGCGGCCAATCGGCTTGCCGCTGCCCTGCGCGATCCAGCGCCAGCGCTGAAACAAGCAGGAACCTGGCCGGACGATCAACGCCACCGGCGTGCTGCGGTAGTCGCTTTGACCCGTCAGGCCCGTCGCGATTCGTCCGGTGCCGAAACCTCCTATGCCCTACTCGGCAAGCACTTCAACTGGAGCGCAGCGGAACGTGGCGAAATCGCGGCTGCGTTTGCGCTGTATCGCGCGACTGAGTTCGACGCGGATGCACTCAAACGCCTCGCTGATCTGCCACCATCGGCACAAACCGACGCCACACGCGAGTGGCGCGTGCGCGTTGCACTGGCCGCATCCGATTGGACCGCCGCCCTGCAGGCGCTCGATGCACTGAGCGAACAGCAGCAAAAAGACGAGGAATGGCGCTACCTGCGCGCACGTGTACTGCGCAAGCTTGATCGTGACGGCGAGGCCGAACCACTGCTCGCCACACTGGCCGGCGAGGCCAATTTCTACGGCTTTCTGGCCGCGGACTGGACCGACCAGCCGTACGCTATCTGCTTGGCCGACCTGGCGTCTGACCGCAAGGCGGAGCAGCAGCTGCTCGACCGCTACGGGCTGGCGCGTGCCTTTGAATGGCGCGCCCTTGGCGAGGGCCGGGAGGCGCGCCGGGAATGGGATTACACACTGGGCCGCCTTACCACGGAGCAGCGCCGACTTGCCGCGGATCTCGCCTACCGCGAAGGCTGGTACGACCGTGCCGTGTTTGCGCTCAGCAAGGGTGATGAATTGCGCTACTACGAGCAGCGCTTCCCACTGGCACGCGAACCGCAAGTCCGGCGCGCCTCACATGCCACCGGCCTCGATCCAGCCTGGACCTACGCCATCATCCGCGCTGAGAGCGCCTGGATCGAGGACGCGCGCTCCAGCGCGGACGCGTACGGCCTCATGCAGCTGCTGCCAGCGACGGCCGCACGCGTGGCCAAGGGAGCCGGTATCGCCTACAACCGGGCAGAGGACCTGTTCCACGGCGATACCAATATCGCACTCGGCACACGTTATCTGTCACAGATGGCGAGCCGCTATAACGGCGCGCCGTGGCTTGCCAGCGCGGCCTACAACGCCGGCCCGGGCGCGGTTGAACGCTGGCTGGCCCAGCGCGGGCAGCTTGAGCCCGATTTCTTTATCGCCAGCATTCCCTACAAGGAAACACGCGAGTACGTCGCCCGGGTGCTCGCGTTTTCGGTGATCTACGATTGGCGCTTGCACGGCAAGGCACTTGCGGTCGCTGCGCGCCTGCCGCGTTATGGCCAAGACTATTCCGCTCCCGGCCACGATACACCGCGCAAGCCCATCGTCTGCCCCCGCACGAGCGCCAACACCGCACAGACCGCGCCGAACGCAACGGCGTCAGCGCCCGGCGCCTGAAGCAGGCTGCGTCGACGGCGCTACGGGTTATTGTCCGACGACCTGCGGCCGCATTGGACCAAACAGCGCCAGCAATTCCTGTTGCAGCTCCGGACTGACCTTGACTTCAGTCATCGCCGCAACCAGGTCTTCGACGAATATGTCGAAATCCTGGTCGGTCAGGTTCATGCCCGAATGCGCCTCTTCCATGCTGCGACCGGAATAGGTGCATGGGCCACCGGTCGCGGCGCAGATCTGCTCGATCAACAGGCGCCTCACATCGGCCAGGTCGGATTTCTCGAAGAAAATATTGATACGCAGGTCGCCGTGGATGCGCCTTAGCGCGGCGTCGACCACAGCCTCCACGCCGGCAGCCCCGCCGAGGCGACTATACAAAGCATTGCTGTCCACAGATTTCTTTTCCGGCACAGCAGCGCAGGCAGCAAGCACTATCGCTATCAAGCCGGGCAGCAGCATCTTCATGACGAACTCCTGCGGGGAACGAATGGACAGACGACCGGAGTTTAGGGCTGGCCATTACATAACCCAAGCTGCCCGGTGCGCAGGCCGGCCTCCACACCGCCCACACTGCGCGCTGCTAAGCTCGACGACCGGAAACCAGGAGGCCTAGGGCCATGCAGATCTACCTTGTCGGCGGCGCCGTGCGCGACCGGCTGTTGGGCCGTAATGCCAGCGACCGCGACTACGTGGTCGTTGGCGCGACCCCGCAGGAGCTGGCCGAACGCGGCTACAAGCCGGTTGGCAAGGACTTCCCGGTATTCCTGCATCCGCAAAGCGGCGAGGAATACGCGCTGGCGCGCACCGAGCGCAAGAGCGGGCGCGGTTATGCTGGCTTTAGCTTTGATACCAGTGCGAACGTGACTCTGGAAGACGATCTGCGCCGGCGCGATCTGACCATCAACGCCATGGCCGAAGACGAGTCGGGCCGGCTCATCGATCCCTTCGGCGGCGCGCACGATCTCGCCAGGCGTCTGCTGCGGCATGTGTCCGACGCCTTTGTCGAAGACCCCGTGCGCCTGCTGCGTGTCGCCCGCTTTGCTGCTCGCTACGCGTCGCTGGGCTTTACGTTGGCGCCGGAAACCCAGGCGCTGCTGCGTGCAATGGTCGATAACGGCGAGATCGACCATCTCGTGCCCGAGCGCGTCTGGGCTGAAACACGTCGCGCGCTGACCGAGCCGCAGCCCTCGGCATTTCTGCACGTGCTGCGCGACTGCGGAGCACTGGCAAAGCTGTTTCCGGAGATCGACGCTCTCTACGGCGTACCACAGCGAGCCGAGTATCACCCCGAAATCGACACCGGCGTGCACACCGAAATGGTGGTCGACATGGCAGCGCGGCTCGCGCCCGGTGATGCGCTCATAGGCTGGTGCGCGCTGGTGCACGACCTCGGCAAGGCGCTGACGCCAGCCGACCAGTTGCCACGGCACGTCGGCCACGAAACGAACGGCGTCGAACCGATCCGACAACTTGCCCGGCGTTATCGGCCACCCAGCGAATTCGTCGAACTCGCCCTGCTGTGCTGCCGCCTGCATCTCACGGCGCACCGGGCATTTGAGTTGCGGCCGGCCACCGTCCTTGAGCTGTTCGAGCAACTGGACGGGTTTCGCAAGCCAGAACGCTTGACCCAATTCCTGCTGGTCTGCAGCGCCGACAAACGCGGCCGACTAGGCCTTAACGATGCACCGTATCCGCAGGCTGACTGGCTGCACGAAGCGTATGCCGCCGCCGCAGCAATTCCGGCAAAACCATTCGTCGAACGCGGACTGACCGGAACGGCCGTAGGCGAAGCGTTGAGACGCGCCCGAATCGCTGCCGTGGCAGCCCTTACGCGGCCGCCTGGGTCTCGAACCGGCTGAGCAGGTGGCCTAGCCGCGTATGCGCGAGCAAGGCCCCCAGCGCTACGCCAGCAGCATCAGCGAGGAGATCCCAGGCATCAGCACTGCGGTACGGCACCAGGCTTTGCAGAATTTCGATGCCGGCGCCGAACAGGATCAGACGGCCCGCTATGCGCCAGCGCTCTCGGCCGAACGGATAGATCTGGGCGTACCAGAGCATCAGAAATGCGAAGGCACCCGCATGCAGAATCTTGTCGCCGAACGCGACTCGGCCTACGCCCGGCAGCGCCGGCAACAGGGCGACGACGAGCCCGAGCACCAGCAGCAGGTGGCCGAGGCCGCGCCATAGGCGCAGACAGGGGACGGGACGTGGATTCCAGCTCATTGGCAAGCTCGTAGTTCGGATGGCCACGCTAACCTAGCCAGCACCACTGACACGGCGCCGACCAGGATGAGGCAATCAGCGGGCAGGCGAGTCGGCTGCGCTGCCTTGCGCTGCAGCCTCAACGCTCAAGCGCCATGACTTTGAACGTGTCGCCCATTTCGGTCGGCAGGGTTAGCCGCTTGACCTCCTGCGCCAGGCGATAGCGCGCCGTCTCGCTGTCGGCGCTCGCATGCGCTTCGGCGAATACCTGATCCAGACCGTTCGCCATCAGGAATTCGGCCTGCGTGCCAAGCCCAGCCAGACGCAGACCCGCGCCTTTCCCCGCCTCGGCCAGTGCGCTGAAATCGACGAAGGCGGTCAAATCCTGCAGTCCCACACGTGCGAGCACATCGGTATGCGCACGATGGCGGTACATCGCGATCAGCGTGCCGTCGCGTCGGTCGCTACGGTAATACTCGCGCCGCGCATAGCCATAATCGACAAACAACGCCATACCTCGCTGCAGGCCGCCGCAGACCGCCTGTATCCAGTACGGCAGTTGTGGCAGCACTTCGGAACGGTAGCCATCCGCAAGGCCGTGGCCCAGGTCGCGCTCCACATGCCGCACTGCATTGGCGGTGAAGCTGTCGGCTGGCAGGTCGATGCTGGCAAATCCACCGTCACCGGCATCAATCACATGTTCTTCAAATACTTCGCCATCACGCATGCTGAATCGCGTCGCTGGCAGCGCATCAAGCACCTCGTTCGCGAACAGTGCGCCCTGCCAGTCCTGTTCGGGCGGGCGATCGATCCAGACCACCCTTCCAGCCAGATCCGGCGGCAGGGCGCCCAGGCGCTCGCGCTGGCGCTCACGCAAGTCCGCACTGGGTTCGAGCAGCGCATAACGCGCGGGCATCACGCGCAGTGCAGCCAGTTCGGTCAGGCAATCGAAGGCGAAAGCACCGCTGCCGCCGCCGAGTTCGACGATCTGCGCGCTGCTGCCCAGCTCTTGCAGCGTTGGCGCGAGCGCACGCGCTACGCAACGCGCGAACAGGCTGCCAAGCTCAGGCGCGGTGATGAAATCGCCGGCGGCGCCGAACTTGGTCTTGCCGGCGCTGTAATAGCCGAGTCCCGGCGCGTACATCGCAAGCTCCATAAAGCGCGAAAACGGTATCGGTCCGTGGGCGGCGATTTCGTTACGGATGAAGCCGGCCAGCATTTCACTATGCTCGCGTTCGGCAGAGGTAGGTTCAGGTAGATCAATGCGCAAGGCTGGATTTCGCGGCTAGGGTATGCGGCAATCGCCGGGCCGCCAGCATAGCCGAGGTAACGCCAATGACCGATACCCGCTCCGTGGCGCTGATAACGGGCGCTGCAAAACGTGTCGGCGCGGAAATTGCGCGCAACCTGCACGCAGCCGGTTACGACCTGGCGCTGCACTGCCGCCGTTCGCGCAGCGAACTCGATGAACTCGCCGCGACACTGGAGCGGCAGCGCCCGCACAGTGTGCTGGTGCTGCAGGCAGATCTTGGCAATGTGGAAATGTTGCCAGATCTCATCGACGCGGCGCTGGAGCGGTTCGGCCGGCTCGACGCCCTGATCAACAATGCCTCGACCTTCGAGCCAACCCCGTTGGGCACGACCACGCCAGCCCAATGGGACGATCTATTCGCCAGCAATGCGCGCGCGCCGTTTTTCCTCGCCCAGGCCGCCGCGCGCGCGCTCGCCAGCGCACGCGGTTGCATCGTCAACCT
Organism: Rhodanobacteraceae bacterium; assembly: GCA_016790075.1. GTDB lineage: Bacteria > Pseudomonadota > Gammaproteobacteria > Xanthomonadales > Rhodanobacteraceae > Tahibacter. Next base: position 66,060 of record JAEUPP010000069.1, read on the forward strand.
CGCTGATATCTACGCCGAACGCCCGCTGGCGAGACATGCTCTCTATTGCATGGCGAAAGCCTCGCTGCTGATGATGACGCGTGCGCTGGCGCTCGATCTCGCCCCGCAGGTGCGCGTCAACGCGATTGCTCCAGGCGCCATCCTCTGGCCGGAAAACGGCAAATCGAGTACTGAGCAACAAGCTTTGCTGGCACGCATTCCGCTGGGCCGCTGCGGCACGCCGGAAGACATTGCCGCCGCCGTGCGCTGGCTGCTGCAATCGCCTTACGTGACTGGCGAAGTCGTGCATATCGACGGCGGGCGATCGCTCGCGATCTGAGTACTCAGCCAGCCCCGCCTCAGGCGAGCGCGACACGCTCGTGTTCGCTTCCGTAGTCCGCGTGCAGTTGCCAGAGTTCACCTAGCGTGCGCCCATCCCGAGGCACGATCACATCCGGCGCGATCTCGGCCAGCGGACGCAAGACAAATGCGTGTTTGAGCTCGCTGCGTGGCACCTGCAGATTGCCAGACCCGCTGATCACCTGATCGCCGTAGAGAACGATATCGATGTCCAGCGTGCGGTCGGAAAAACGCGGCACGTCGCGGCGGCGACCATGGCGGTCTTCCAGCGCATGCAGCCAGTCGTTCAGCATGTCGGGTGAGAGATCGGTTTCAATCACGGCGGCCAAGTTCACGAAATCCGCGCCGTCGAACCCGACCGCGGGGAATCGATAGGCTGCCGAAGCACGCACCGCGCCGAAGCGCTGCTGCAGGGCGGCCATTGCCGATGCCAGGTTCGCTTCGGCGTGCTGGTTGGAACCAAGGCTCAGATAAACCAGAGGCATGGCATCAGTCCGGCTTTATGCCGCGCTCGATGATCACACCGACTGCCTTGGAACCCCGTACGGCACCCGGTTTGGCCAGACGCAGGCGCAACCAGACAACGCCGAACTCCTCGCGCACGATGCGTGCGCACTCTTCGGCGAGGGTCTCGACGAGTTCGTAGTGCGCCGCTTCGACAAACGCGATCAACCGTTTCGACACCGCCTTGTAGTCCAACGTGTCCGCGATCTTGTCACTCGCCGCCGGCTTGCGATTGTCGAACGCCATGTCGAGATCGAGTGCGACGACCTGCCGGATCTGGCGCTCCCAGTCATAGATGCCGATGACGGTTTCGATACGCAGGTCTTCGATAAACACGATATCCATGTTCAGTACTTCTCCGTAACAGCATCAGATTCCGGCTCAAGCGGGCTCAGTGATTCCAGGTCCCAGCGCGGAAAGACCTGAATCCCGGCACCATCCAGTTGCCCTGCCCGCAGCCGCAGCGCCCCAGCCAGCGCAATCATCGCGCCGTTGTCGGTGCAGAACTCCGGACGTGGAAAGTAGACGCGAAAACCTTTGTCCTGCCCCGCCTGCGCGAGTTGCGCCCGCAGGCGCTTGTTCGCGCCTACGCCGCCGGCAATCACCAGCGAACGCGCCGCCGTTACCTCCAGAGCCCTCAGACACTTGATACGCAAGGTATCGACCATGGCTTCCTCGAAACCGCGGGCGATATCGGCCCGCGTCGCGTCAGTCTGATCACTGTTCTGCCAGGCCAGCAATACCTGGGTCTTGAGCCCGGAAAAACTGAAATCGAGACCGGGCCTGTCGGTCATAGGCCGCGAAAAGCGATAGCGGCCTGGGACCCCGCTTTCCGCCAGCCGGGCAAGTTGCGGCCCCCCCGGGTAGGGCAACCCCATCAGTTTGGCCGTCTTGTCGAACGCTTCGCCGGCGGCATCGTCCAGCGTGTCGCCGAGCAAGCGGTACGAGCCGATCGCATCGACTGCGATAAGCATGGAATGGCCGCCCGAAACCAGCAGCGCAACAAACGGCGCCTCGGGCGCGTCCGCTTCGAGCAGCGGCGCAAGCAGGTGCCCTTCCATATGGTGCACCCCGATGGCTGGCAGCTCTAGCGACCAGGCCAGCGCCCGCGCCGCCGCCGCGCCGACCAGCAAGGCCCCGATCAGCCCAGGCCCTGCGGTATAAGCGATGCCACCGAGATCGCTCACCCCGAGTCCGGCTGCAGCCAGCGTTTCGCGCACCAGCGGCAACAACTTGCGCACGTGGTCACGGCTCGCGAGTTCGGGTACCACGCCGCCATATTCGGCATGCAGGCGGATCTGGCTGTACAGGCGATGGGCCAGCAGACCGCGCTCCAGGTCATAGACCGCCACGCCGGTCTCGTCGCAGGACGACTCGATGCCCAATACAGGCTTTGCAATCGATAGGTCTGACACGCTAGACTTTGCGGCTCGCCCAAGAACGGGGCGCAAGTGTAACAGCGGAGAACCCATGCCTAACGTGAAAGTTCGCGAAAACGAACCCTTTGAATTTGCCCTTCGTCGCTTCAAGCGCACCTGTGAAAAGGCCGGCATCCTGGCCGAGACGCGCAAGCGCGAGTTCTACGAAAAACCCACCCAGGAACGCAAGCGCAAGCGCGCTGCGGCCGTCAAGCGTCACCTCCGTCGCGTTTCCCGCGACGTGACCAAGCGTCAACGCCTTTACTGAGTGATCGAGCAGGCCTAGCCCGCCTCGATATCCCCGTTCTGCGGGTCGCTCCGCCGGCCGGTGCCATGCGAATGGCGCCGGCTTTGTGCTTTCCGTCATTCGAGATTAGCCATGTCCCTGAAACAACGCCTTACTGACGACATGAAAGCCGCGATGAAGAGCGGTGAAAAGGATCGCCTCGGCGTGATCCGCCTGATCAATGCGGCGATCAAACAGCGCGAAGTCGACGAACGCATCACGCTAGACGACGCCCAGGTCATCGCCGTCATCGAGAAAATGCTCAAGCAGCGCAAGGACTCCCTGAGCCAGTATGAAGCCGCCGGCCGCGAAGACCTGGCCGCGGTTGAACGCTATGAAACCGGCGTGCTGCAGGGCTATCTGCCGGCCCAGCTCAGCGCTGCCGAAATCGACGCGATCATCGACGCATGCGTGGCCGAGGCTGGCGCAACCAGCGCCAAGGACATGGGCAAGGTCATAGGCCTGGTTCGCCCCAAGGTCGCTGGCCGTGCCGACATGGGCGCGCTGTCCGAACGCGTCAAACAGAAACTCGCCGCACTGAGCTGAGCAGCACACCCGCACAGACCGCGAACGGGATCGCTACCCGATCCCGTCAAGCCTGATCCGGTATTCAACACCGCGGGTAAGCGCCACACTATACCGATGGCCGGCCGCATTCCCGACAGCTTTATCGACGACCTGCTGGCGCGGATTGATATCGTCGACGTCATCCAGGAGCGTGTTCCGCTGAAAAAAGCCGGGCGCGACTGGACGGCACGCTGCCCGTTTCATGACGAGCGCTCGCCCTCGTTCACCGTAAGTCCACACAAGCAGTTCTTTCACTGTTTCGGATGTGGCGCGCACGGCAGCGCGATCAAATTCCTCATGGACTACGATCGCCTGGAATTTCCGGATGCGATCGAAGAGCTGGCCGGCCGCGTCGGCCTGAAGGTTCCCTACGAAGGCGGCCGCTCACCGAGCGCTCCGCAGAGCGATGCCGCCGACCTCTACACCGTGCTGGATCAGGCAGCGCGCTATTACCAGCGCGCGCTCGGTGAAAGCACCGCGGCGCGCGCCTATTTCGACAGCCGTGGTCTCGACGCTTCGACGCTGACGACCTTCGGCCTGGGTTATGCACCGGATACCTACGATGCCCTGCGCAGCGCGCTGGGCACCAGCGCGCAACGGCTGGCCTTGCTGGAAAAGAGCGGCATGCTGGCGCGCGGCGATCGCGGCGTCTACGACCGCTTCCGAGACCGCGTGATGTTTCCGATCCAGGACCGGCGCGGGCGCATCATCGCCTTCGGTGGCCGCGTGCTGACCAAGGGCGAAGGTCCGAAGTACCTGAACTCGCCCGAAACCCCGCTATTCCACAAGGGGCGGGAGCTGTTCGCGCTGTGGCAGGTACGCCAGGCGCAGCAGAAGATCGGCCGCATCCTCGTCGTCGAGGGCTACATGGATGTAATCGCGCTGCACCAGTACGGCCTGCCCCAGGCGGTGGCGACACTGGGTACTGCGACGACACGCGAACACGCCGAAATACTTTTTAGAAATTGCTCTGATGTATTTTTTTGTTTCGACGGCGACCGGGCCGGGCGCCAGGCGGCATGGCGCGCCGCCGAGTCCGTGTTGCCGCGCATGCGCGACGGCCGCCAGGCGCACTTCCTGTTCCTTCCCGACGGCGAAGACCCCGACAGTCTGATCCGGCAGGAAGGCAGCTCTGGCTTTGAGCAACGCCTGAGCGCGGCGACACCACTCAGCGAGTTCTTCTTCACTCACCAGGAGAGCGGCACCGATCTGCGCAGTGCCGATGGCCGCGCGCGGCTTGCCGAGCGTTGCAAGGAGCTGATCGGATCTATTCCGGAAGGCGCGTTCCGCGACCGTATGCAGGAAATGCTGACGGACAAGACCGCGATTCGCTGGTCACTTTCCGCAAGCCTGTCGCCGCAGATGCGCGAAGGCATCGAGGAGATGCTCGATGAACGTGTGGCGCAACTGCGCGGCGCACCAACAAAGCTCGCCGATACCCGAACCGTCGCGAATCCGCCGGCTTCCTCAACCGACGCGCAGCGCAGTGTCGTGCGCTACGCCGTGGCACTGCTGCTGCAGCATCCTGCTTTCATCGAATCAGCACCGCCACCACCCTATCCGTTCGCGATACTGCGCAGGCCAGGCATCGCCCTGCTGATTGAACTCCTGGAACTGTGCCGTGCCCGTGGCGCGCCCAATACCGCGATGCTGCTGCAGCAGTTTGAACAGCGCGAGGAGGGCGCAGCATTGCGCAAGCTGGCCATGCTGCCGCTGCATGGCGACGCCGGTGCGCTGCAACGCGAATTCGTCGACGCACTGAATGTGCTGGCGAATCAGACCGCGCGGCAACGCGCCGATGACCTCATTGCCAAGCAGTCGGAGTCAGGTCTCGACGACGGAGAAAAAGTCGAGTTGCGCGGTTTGCTCGCGGCACGCCGGCGCTGATCGGCGGATGAACGCGGCAGCGGGCCGGTAAACCCCGTCGCCGCGTTCATTACCACCCTCAGCTACTCGCGGAAGCTTGCGCTTCCTTGAGCTTCTGCGCGCATTCTTCACAACAGACTTCGACTGTCGTGCTGCCAATTTTCACGCTGATGCGATTGTCATCCAGCGGGTAATCGCAGGCCGCACAGGTTTGAGGCGCCATGACCGGTCTCCAGGTTTCACCCAACAGCGGGTGATGCACATAGTCCTGGCCCGGCTTTGCTCACGCTGTCGGAATCTTTAGTGACTTTCCTGCATGACACGGCCGCGCAGCGTGCGTTGGAAGTCAGACGGCGAACGGCCATAGGTCTGGCGGAATGCGGAAGCGAAGTGGCTATGGCTGGAAAAGCCAAGTTCCAGCGCCAATGCGGAAAGGTTCTGCTCCCGGGGCAGGCGATCGAGGGCGCGGGCAAGACGCAGTCGCAGCTGGTAGCGATACAGTGGCAAGCCTTCGACCTGCTGGAACGCCTGGGTCAGATAGACCGGCGAGCCGCCGACGTCAGCAGCGATCTCGGCCAGAGTCCAGCGGCGCGACAGGTCACTGGCGAGCAGCAACTTCGCCCGATCCACGAGTCGGCGGCGTTGCCGGGTCGAGGCTGCCGCGCGCGCAGTGCGCGGCCCCAGGCTGCGGCAGACCAGGGTCAGTAGCAATCCTTCCGCCTGCAGCGGTTCGAGCTGAGCGCCGACGAGGCCATGCCGCAGCAACGCGACCAGCGCTTGTGCTCGCGGGTCGATACGCAGGCTCTGTACCGACAGCCCTGGTGCGCCACGCTGCAGCAGTGCCGGGGGCGCGAGTTCCTGGATCAGTGCTTCCGGCAGGGCCAGCGCAAGGCAGGCATCTCCGCCGTCGACTGGATGGCTGACCTGATAGGCCTGCCCCTGATTGAAGAACAGCACGTGGTTGGCATCCGCTACGGCCAGGTCGCTGCCGACATGCCGCACATAGACGCCGCGGTACGGGAACACGAGATGCGTGGTCGCCGCGCATTCCTCGGCACTGCGATGCCGACATTCGCCGCGACAACACACATCCCGTACCGACAGGGTGCCGGTATCCAGCAACAAGCTGATGTCGAATTCAGGCATGGCAGGTGCGGCGTCAACCGGAGGCCAGCCTAGCCGATCGGGGCGCCCGACCGCCAGAGACGAAAAAGCCGCGCAGTGCGCGGCTTCTGCGTGTGCTTCTGCCTGTGGTTCAGAGCACGTAGACGAACATGAACAGGCCCAGCCAGACCACGTCAACAAAGTGCCAGTACCAGGCGACGGCCTCGAAACCGAAGTGGTGGTCCTTGGAGAAGTGGCCCTTGAGGCAACGGAACCAGATGATCAGCAGCATGATCGTGCCCAGGGTCACGTGCAGGCCGTGGAAGCCCGTGAGCATGAAGAAGGTCGAACCGTAGACGCCCGAGCCCAGGGTCAGGTTCAGGTGCTGATAGGCCTCGATGTATTCCTCGGCCTGGTAATACAGGAACAGGGCACCCAGCGCTACGGTAAGGCCGAGGAACACGAGCAGCTGCTTGCGGTGACCGGCACGCAGTGCGTGGTGTGCAATCGTGATCGTGACGCCTGAGGTCAGCAGGATCAGGGTGTTCAGCAGTGGCACACCCCAGGCCGGAATGGTCTGGAAGGCGCCTCCGACAGCTTCCGGGCCGTTTGTCGGCCAGGCCGGCGCATAGCCCTGGTGCAGGTAGAAATTGGTCAGCGCGCCATCCCCTTCGCCGCCCAGCCAGGGCACGGAATACATGCGGGCATAGAACAGTGCACCGAAGAAAGCGGCGAAAAACATGATCTCGGAGAAGATGAACCACATCATGCCCATGCGGAACGAGACGTCCACCTGGGAGTTGTACATGCCCTTGATGGACTCGCGGATCACGTCGCCGAACCAACCCCACATCATGAACAGCAGGATCGCAACGCCGACATAAAACGCAGGCTTGCCCCAGCTGACCTCATTGAGCCAGTTGGCCGCGCCTATCATGGTCGTGAACAGACCTATCGTGCCCACCGCGGGCCACTTGCTGCCATGCGGCACGTAGTAGATGTGCTTGCCTTCTGCTGTCGCCATGGTGAAAACCCCGGTAGAAACGCTGGATCAGGACGCCGGCGCGGCGGCCTGGTTGGATTCGGCCAGTTTCTTGGTCGCCACATCGTTCTCCAGGAACGTATAGGCAAGCGTCAAGGTACTGATGTCTTTGGGCAGCCGCGGGTCGACGACAAAGCGCACGGGCATGCGCTTGGATTCGCCGGCCTTGAGCAACTGCTCGGTGAAGCAGAAGCACTCGGTCTTATTGAAATACAACGAGGCCGAATTCGGCGCGACGCTCGGCACGGCATTGCCGACGATATCGCGCTCAGAAACATTGGTCGCATCGAACCAGGCCTCGGTAAGCTGCCCAGGATGCACTTGCATACTGACTTTCTCCGCGCTGAATACCCAGGGCAGCTTGGACTTGGTATTGGCAAGAAACTGCACCGTCACTAGCCGCGACTCGTCGACCGCCATTGCCGCAGCGGCCTCCGCATCGACCGCTCCCTGATCAAGCTTGATGCCCAGCACATGCTCACAGGCAATCTCGTACAGCGGTACCAGCGCGAAACCAAATACAAAGAAACCGCCAGCAATAAGCCAACCCTTCTTCTGCCACCGGCGATTCACGGCGCTCACAGACCGGTTCCGCCCTGGGCGAGCAACACGGCGCGCACAAAGAACGCGCCATAGATCAGGGCGACCACACCCACGACAACCCACACCGTACGGCGCACAGCCGTACGACGTGTAACCGGATCGAAGCGGGCGGGTTCGGTCGTCATGGGATCAGACGCGCGCCATGCAGGCATGGCGCACTGGGCCTCAGTGGGTCGGATCGCCGTGCGCCAGATCCTGCGCGCGAATCACCGGCGGTTCGGTGAAGGTATGGTGTGGTGCGGGCGAAGGCACGGTCCATTCCAGACCATGCGCACCTTCCCAGACCTGCTGCGTAGCCGCAGCCCCGTGTTTCTTGGAATGCCACAGGATCAGGAACATGAACACCGGCGTGCAAAGCATGCCGAAAGCGCCGATCGAGCTGATCAGATTCCAGTCGGCAAACGCGACGTTGTAGTCCGGAATACGGCGCGGCATGCCAGCCAGACCCAGGAAGTGCTGCGGGAAGAACAGCAGATTCACGAATACGATGGTCCACCAGAAATGGAATTTGCCCCATTTCTCGGAGTACATCCTGCCGGTCCACTTCGGCCACCAGTAGTAGACCGCAGCGATGATGGAGAACAGCGCGCCGGTCACGAGCACATAGTGGAAATGCGCCACGACGAAATAGGTGTCGTGGTACTGGAAGTCGGCCGGCACGATCGCGAGCATCAGGCCCGAAAAGCCACCGATGGTGAACAGGATAACGAAGCCGATTGCCCAGAGCATGGGCGTCTCGAACGTCATCGAGCCCTTCCACATCGTGGACACCCAGTTGAACACCTTAACGCCCGTGGGCACGGCGATCATCATGGTCGCGTACATGAAGAACAGTTCACCACCCAGCGGCATGCCGACCGTGAACATGTGATGTGCCCAGACGATGAACGACAGGAACGCGATAGAGGCTGTCGCGTACACCATGGCCTGGTAGCCAAACAGCGGCTTGCGCGCGAAGGTCGGGATGATCTCCGACACAACGCCGAAGGCCGGCAGAATCATGATGTAGACCTCGGGGTGACCGAAGAACCAGAAGATGTGCTGGAACATCACCGGATCACCGCCACCGGCTGCATTGAAGAAGCTGGTGCCGAAGAACTTGTCGGTCAGGAGCATGGTGACAGCACCGGCCAGCACGGGCATCACCGCGATCAGCAGGAACGCCGTGATAAGCCAGGTCCAGACGAACAGCGGCATCTTGAGCAGATCCATGCCCGGCGCACGCATGTTGAGAATGGTCGCGATGATGTTGATCGCACCCATGATCGAGCTGATGCCCATCATGTGAATCGCGAAGATCGCAAAAGCGACCGACGAACCGCCCTGCAGCGACAGCGGCGGATACAGCGTCCAGCCGCCGGCCGGCGCACCACCCGGCAGGAACAGCGTGCAGAGCAGCACCGTGAACGCAAACGGCATGATCCAGAAGGACCAGTTGTTCATGCGCGGCAACGCCATGTCGGGCGCGCCGATCTGCAGCGGGATCATCCAGTTGGCCAGGCCGACGAAGGCCGGCATGACGCCGCCGAAAATCATGACCAGGGCATGCACCGTGGTCATCTGGTTGAAGAAGCCCGGGTCGACAAACTGCAGGCCCGGCGTCATCAGCTCCGCACGGATGACGCCGGACATGGCGCCGCCTATGCAGAACATGATGAAGGCGAAGACCAGGTACAGCGTACCGATGTCCTTGTGGTTGGTCGTGAAGACCCAGCGATCCCAGAAGCCTTGCGGCTTGTGGTCGTGGTCGTCGTGGTGATCGGCGTGATGACCGGCGGCGGCGTGCGTAGCCATGGATTCGACCTCGTACTAAGACTTAACCCTGCGGCGCGGCGGCGGGAGCCGGCGCGGCAGGAGCGGTAGCGGGAGTAGCAGCCGCCTGCTGTGCGGCCAGCCACCGGTCGAATTCGGCCTTGGGCTTGGCTTCGACCACGATAGGCATGAAGCCGTGATCCTGGCCGCAGAGCTCGGCGCACTGGCCGCGGTAGGTACCCGGCTGTTCGATCAGGGTCCAGGCATCGTTGATGATGTCGGGGATGGCGTCGGTCTTCCAGCCCAGCGCCGGCACCCACCAGGCGTGGATCACATCGTCTGCGGTGACGACGAAGCGGATCTTTGCGTTGGTCGGCAGCACCAGCGGCTTGTCGACATTGAGCAGATACGTGGCCTCATCGCCGACCTTGACCGCGTGCGGGTCCAGGCCCGACTTGAGCTGGCGCGTCTTGTCGCTTTCGGCGTCGAGCTTGGACACGAAATTCACGCCAGTGGGCTTGCCTTCGTAGTCGACGTATTCGTAGCGCCACTTCCACTGGTAACCCGTGACCTTGACGGTGAGAACCGGGTTGGACGTGTCGGCCTGCTTCACCAGCATCTGCGTAGCTGGCCAGGCCATGACGACGAGGATCAGGATGGGGATGACGGTCCAGATCACTTCGGCCTTGGTGTTATGGCTCCACTGTGCGGCGACAGCACCCTTGGACTTGCGGAACTTGAACATCGCATAGGCCATGGCGCCGAACACGATGACGCCGATGACCACACAGACCCAGAGCGCAATCATGTGCATGCGGTAAGCGTTGCGCGCTGTCTCGGTGACGCCCTCGCCCATGTTCAGCTGCCAGCGCGCCGGCATGCTGGAGGCGTGGACCATTCCCGCTGTCGTCGCGAGCACGGCTGCCGAAACGGCGCGCCTGATACGCGTAGTTGCCAGAGACTTCATTGCCATCACCCTAAAGCCATCCCAGTCGTTGGGGTCGCCGCCTTACGCGAGTCGCCATCACCGTCGCAACGGTCAGCTCTACCCGCGTCCGGCCACGCACCGAATGCCATTGCGCCACCGATCGCAGGCCCGGCTGGAGGGCCCGCGGAGCACCGTTATGCCGCAGCGCGAACCAAAGGCGTCGCGCAGAGTCAGCTTCAGGCAGTCCCGCATGATCGGCACTGTCGCACCATGACGGTGGCGGCAAAGTCGCCGCACCGGCAGCAGCGCCAAGCGTAGAACCGCGAAATGATAGTGGCTAGGCCGGGCACGGGCAAGGAAACCGAAACGCTGCCGCGGAATGCCCCGCTCAGCACCGCCCGCTGCGCTGCGGTAAATTGCCGCAGGGCCGATACTGTCGCCTACATGCCGATTTGGTTCTTGACCGGCTAGCCCCCCCCTCTAGAATCGCGAGCCTCCCCATGCCGGGCCAGGGCCAGGCCGGCAGCCCACCAGCGAGACCCTCCGTGAGTGCTGACATCCTGAAACCCGAATTGCCCGCGCCGGCCGATGCAGCACGAGCGCGCATGACCGCCGCGTACTGCCGCGACGAAACCGAGGCGGTCAACGAACTCGTCGCCCAGGCTGCATTGCCGCCAGCAGAACGCGACCTGGTACTGACCCGCGCCAGCGAACTCGTGGCGCGGGTGCGCGCCAAGGCCGATCAGAAATCGGCTGTGGAATCCTTCATGCGGGAATACGACCTGTCGTCCGAAGAAGGCGTGCTGCTGATGTGCGTGGCCGAAGCGCTGCTGCGCATCCCTGACCGCATTACCGCCGACAAGCTGATCTCGGACAAGCTGGGAGACGCGAACTGGGAGTCGCATCTGGGCAAGAGCGACTCCGTACTCGTCAACGCCGGCACCTGGGGCCTGATGCTGACCGGCAAGCTTGTGACGCTGGCCGACGAGACCCAGCGCAATTTCCTCGGTGCGCTCAAGCGGCTGATCGGTCGCGCGGGCGAACCCGTAATACGCCTGGCGGTGCGCCAGGCCATGCGCATCATGGGTCATCAGTTTGTGATGGGCAGGACGATCAAGGAGGCGCTCGATCGGGCCGAGGAAAAGGAAAACCGCGTCTATCGCTATTCCTACGACATGCTCGGCGAAGGCGCGCTGACGACGCCCGACGGTGAACGCTACCACCGCGCTTATGTCGAGGCGATCAAAGCCCTGGGCGCGCGCGGCCCGTTTGCGAATGTGCTCGATGCACCGTCGATCTCCATCAAGTTGTCGGCGCTGCATCCGCGCTACGAGGTCGCCAAGCGCGAGCGCGTGATCGCGGAACTGCAGCCAAAGTTGCTGGAGCTTGCACAACTCGCCAAGACCCAGGGCATCTGCCTGACCGTCGATGCCGAGGAGTCCGAGCGCCTGGAAATATCCCTGGACATCATTGCCGCAGTACACGCCCACCCCTCACTCGTGGGCTGGCAGGGCTTTGGTCTGGCGGTGCAGGCCTACCAGAAACGCGCGCCGTTCGTGATCGACTGGCTGGCCGAAAAGGCCAAGGCCAACGGACAGCGCTGGTGCGTGCGGCTGGTCAAGGGCGCCTATTGGGATTCGGAGGTCAAACGCGCCCAGGAAGGAGGCCATGCCGGTTATCCGGTCTTCACACGCAAGCCGAATACCGATGTGTCCTATCTCGCCTGCGCACGCCGCCTGTTTGACTACGGCGAGCTGTTCTATCCCGCGTTTGCGACCCACAACGCGCACACGATCGCCGCGATCCACCATATGGCCCGCGGCCGGCCGTTTGAATTCCAGCGCCTGCACGGCATGGGTGCCGACCTCTACGCCGAGGTCGTCGGCGAGCGCCACCTCAACATGCCCTGCCGCGTCTACGCGCCGGTGGGCTCGCACGAAGACCTGCTGCCCTATCTGGTCCGCCGCCTTCTGGAAAACGGCGCAAATACCAGTTTTGTCAATCGCATCGTCGACGAAAGCCTGTCGATACGCGACCTCGTCGCCGACCCGGTCGAGGTCGTGCGCCAATTCACGACCAAACCACATCCGCGCATTCCGCAGCCGGCCGGCCTGTTTGGCGAACAACGGAAGAATTCCATGGGCATCAATCTCGGAAACGACAACGAACTCAAGGCGCTCGCCGACGCGATCGCGGCTTCACCGCAGACCTGGTCAGCCAAGCCACTGGTGCCCGGCGCCAACCTTTCCGGTGCCGCCGTACCGGTCACCGACCCGGCCGACCGCCGCCGCAACGTCGGCAGCTGGCAGCCGGCTGATGCCGCTGATGTAGACCGGGCCGTCGCGAACGCAGTCGCCGCACAGCCCGACTGGGATCGCACGCCGGCCGCCGGCCGCGCCAAGATTCTCGAGCACACCGCCGACCTGATGGAGACACACCGCGGCGAACTGATCGCCCTGTGCGTACGCGAAGCCGGCAAGACCATTCCGGATGCCATCGCCGAGGTACGCGAAGCCGTCGACTTCTGCCGCTACTACGCGGCGCAAGCGCGCAAGATGCTCGCCCATGGCGAAATGCTGCCCGGCCCTACGGGTGAGTCGAACCAGCTATTCCTGCACGGCCGCGGTGTATTTGTCGCCATCAGCCCCTGGAACTTCCCGCTGGCGATCTATATCGGCCAGGTCGTGGCTGCGCTGGTCGCGGGCAACGCAGTGATTGCCAAGCCGGCCGAGCAGACCAACCTGGTCGCGTTCCGTGCCACCCAACTGCTGCACGAAGCTGGCGTGCCGGCCGCGGTGCTGCAGTTCGTGCCTGGTGACGGCGCGACCGTCGGCGCTGCACTGTGCAAGGACCCACGTATCGCCGGCGTCGTCTTCACCGGCTCCACCGAGACGGCGCGCGCGATCAACCGTTCGCTGGCCGCACGTGATGCAGCCATCGCCGTACTCATCGCCGAAACCGGCGGCCAGAACGCACTGATCGCAGATTCCTCGTCGCTGCCTGAGCAGGTGGTCAAGGACGCGGTCAGCAGCGCCTTCTACTCGGCCGGCCAGCGCTGTTCCTGCGCCCGCATCCTGTTCGTGCAGGAAGACATAGCCGACAAGGTCGTCGCCATGCTCGCCGGTGCGATGGATGAGCTCAAGGTGGGCGAGCCGCGCCTGCTGTCGACCGACATCGGCCCCGTCATTGACGAAGACGCCCGCAAGGTGCTCACCGAACATGCGCAGCGCATGGACCGGGAAGCCAAGCTGATCAAGGTCGCGAGCCTCGGCGCCGGCACCGAGCACGGTACATTCTTCGCGCCGCGCGCCTACGAAATCGCCTCGCTGGACCAGCTCAAGCGCGAGGTGTTCGGCCCGGTATTGCATGTGCTGCGCTGGAAGGCGAGCGAGCTGGACAAGGTCATAGCCCAGATCAACGCCACCGGCTACGGCCTTACGCTCGGCGTGCACAGCCGCATCGACTCCACCATCGATCAAATTTCCAAAGGTGTCAAAGTCGGCAATTGCTACGTCAACCGCAACCAGATCGGCGCAGTCGTCGGCGTGCAGCCTTTCGGCGGTGAAGGTCTGTCAGGCACCGGCCCCAAAGCTGGCGGCCCGCACTACCTCGCCCGTTTTGTCACCGAGCGCACCCTTACCATCAACACGACCGCAGCCGGCGGCAATGCCTCGCTGCTGACATTGGGCGAGTAAACAACAGCGTCGGGCCGCCAGCGAAACGCCGGCGGCCCGACAGCCTCGCCCAGCACTTCGCGCTGCACCGAAGGACACCGCGGCGTGCTGGGCATCGGCAAACATCGCCGTAGCGACCGCCTTCACACATTGGCGAAGCCGGCGCGCGTTGTATCTTCACCGGCCCATCGAATCGCCCCTCGCCCACTCGCCTTGGCGCTGTACATGGCGGCGTCGGCACGACGCAGCAATTCATCGGGGTCTTCCGCCACGAAGCTGCTGATGGCTATGCCGATGCTTGCACCTACGCAGGTGCTGCGGTCGAAATTCAAGGGCTCGGCAATCGCCGAGAGCATGCGCTGGGCCAGATCCTGAGCGCCGGCAGGCAGGTCCAGGCCTTGAGCCATGACAACAAACTCATCCCCTCCCAGACGCGCGACCAGATCCGTGGGGCGTGCACTCGCACGCAAGCGATCAGCTACCTGAACCAGCACGCGATCGCCAATGCCATGCCCGTGCTGGTCGTTGACGGCCTTGAACCCGTCGAGGTCGACCATCAGCAAGCACACCGGTTCCGCGCGCAGATGAGCTGTCTGCAGTGCTTCACCGAGTTGTGCATAGAGCGCAGCGCGATTGGCCAGTCCGGTCAACGGGTCGCGCAGCGCCAGTTCGTGCAGGCGGCGATTTGCCGCTTCGAGCGCGTCGGTGCGTTCGGCCACGCGCCGCTCCAGCTCGCGCTCCTGCTTCTGCAGTGATGCAACCAGGGCCTGCTGCGCCACCAGCGCCTGCGCTTGAGCGGCGGCCTTCTCCTGCTTGATCTGGTTGAAGCGGTTGGCCAGAGCGAACGACAACAACAGCATCTCCAGCACCGAACCAATCTGCATACCGTGCAATGTCACAAAATGCGTAGGCAGCAAGCCGAAATTGCGTAATGCCATCAGCGCGCCGCCTAGCAACAACACCGCCCAGGCCACTACGTACAAGCGCGCACCCGGCACGCGGCGCCAGATGCAGAGGATGCCGCAACCGAGCATGAGGGCGCAGTTGAGCAGCGTACTGAGGGACATCAAACGCATGCCCAGGCGCATCGAAGCCCATAGACCAATGGCCAGCATGCCCACACTGGACCAGATACCTACGACCAGCCAGCGATCCCAACCCGGCACATAACGTGCGGTTCCCAGAAACATCTGCGTGAACAACGGCCCGACAATGCCGGAGATCGCAAAACTCACGACGAGGGAACGGTTGCTCCAGTCCACCGCATCGGGCCACAGGTATTGACCAGCAAGTCCATATATCGACGCGATACCCAGGCCTACGCTGATCACGAACAGCACGTAATAGAGAAACAGGCGATCGCGCAGAGCCAGATAGAGCAATAAGTTGTAGCCCGCCAGCGCCAGCAGCATGCCGAAATACAGCGCATGCAGCGCGTAGGTATTTTCACTGTGGCTATAAAACGCCGCGGCACGCCACAGCGTAGGATTGAGCGTCAAACTGCCCTCGGAACGTATGCTCAGCAGCAGTTCACGCGACTCGCCAGGCGCCAAGGTCAAAGCAAACAGCGGATTGCGATGCGGCAACGGGCGCGCACCGAAGGCTACGCGATCGCCAGCAAGCTGAGGCCCGGCAGCGGCAGGATCGTACAAGTCGGCGTGATCCAGCGACGCATAGTCAAGCTCCAGACGCCACTCGCTGGGAACATCCAGGGCCGAGCGCACCATCAGGCGCAGCCAGATCACGTCGCGTGTGTAACTGAGGTTGAGGCCGCTGCCTTGCGAAAGCGCGTGGAACTCCTGCGTCCGCAGTCGAATGGCACGCTCGTCCAGTGCACCGCTGGGGTCGCGCAACACACCAAGATAGTCGCGTAGCTCTATGTGCCCAGGTGTATGCGAATCGAGCACCAGTATTGCCTGGGCATTCGCTACCCGGACGACCCCGACAAGCAACAGGATCAGCAACCGCCATAGCATGCCCGTGATATCCCCCTGTCCGGACCAGGTCATCATCGCAGCGCAAGGTGCCGCAGGCTAGTCCGCTTTTCTCAGAACCGTTCGTAGCGAGGCCGCCGAGAAACCGCCCTGATTTGCGCCGCGGACTGAGAGGATGCGAAGCAACAGCTTGGGTAGTTTGGGCTTCAGCCCACCGTTCGGGAATATAGGGTGGGCTTCAGCCAACCATCGCACGCATCCGTCACTGCCAAAAGTAGTCAAAGCACCGCACGACCGTGGGCGCTGATCACCGCCGCAGCCGAGCAACTGTCACCGAAGGTGGGCCAAAAGCCCACCCTGTTCGCGGGTATTTGTACGCCTCTGAGTGGCAGTGAAGGCATAGCCGACACCACGTCGAGCCGAAACAAGGAGCAGCGTGTGTCAAATCGGCGGCCGCAGAAAAAGAAGCGTGGAAAATGCGGGTCAGGCTGCCGCCGCCTCTTGCGCCGGTTTGCGCAGGCGATAGACCAGCATACCGATGCCAGCCAGCAGCATGACTGCGCCGATACCGTAGAGGAAAGTCGACTCGTCCTTGTGATCGGCCAAGGCAACGGTCGAGGGATCTTCAGGCAGGTAGCGCACGGACACCGTAGTCGGCTTGTCATCGGGAGCGTCACGCAGCTGCTTGCCAAGCTCATCCGGCACGCTGACATCGTCGTTGACAGTGCGCTTGTCCGGGGTGACAAACGTGACCTTGGCGTGGAAGTTGCGATCACGACCGCGCTTGGTGCTCCAGGTTACTTCGGTAACCAGTGCATCTGTCACGACGCCATGATCGGCCAGCGCCTTGCTGTTTTTCGATTCGTTCCAGCCCGCAACCAGCATGGTCGGACCACCAATCAGCAGTGCGATCAAAATAAGAATGCCGCGTAGTTTGCTCAGAAAACCCATGTCATACCCCCGATAGAAGGCACCCCGCTGCGCCCACGCGCCAGGGTCCGGTTGGAAACAAAGTGAGGAAGATGCTGCAAGCAGAGCGCGACTCCCGCGCCCCGTGGCAACCGGCAGATCCAGCTGCCGGCTATTCATCCCTGACAGGAAGTCGTTGCGACTCCCTGTTTCCAGTCGGCGCCGTCGCGGCGACCAGCCAGCGGCCCTTCCGTGGGCCGCCGTTGAATAGAATCCTGGTATCAGTCGTCGCTACTGGCCAGAGAGAGCAACAGGCGCAGCACGTACCAGAACATCAGCGCGACCGACGCAAACAGGTGCAACGCGGCACCGGCAGGCCGGTCTTCCGGATAGTGATGAATGATGTTCGAGGTGTCGTACAGCACGCAGCCGCCGGCGAAGATGATCATGATCGCCGAGAACCAGATGCCGAGCTGGAAACCGAAGATCGCGCTCGCCAGTATCGTGCCCAACGCGACAAAGCCGGCGATCTTGAGCACGCCACCGAGGAACGAAAAGTCCTTTTTCAGGGTGAATGCCGTGTAGGTGAGTCCTCCGACCAGCAGCAGCGTGATGAAAGCCGCGGCGCCGATGGCACCCGGGGCTACGCGACCGGCAATAGCGAGAATAGGTGCGAAGATCAGCGCTTCAGCGAGAACATACACGCCGAGCCCAAGCAGTTGCTTGCTGTTGCTCTCGGCATTGTCCGCCCAACTCGTCGCCAGCCAGCCAACGACCATGAACGCACCGAGAAAGCCGATCCAGGCCCACTTGCTCGCGCCCATGAACTTGAGCATGGCGACACCGACGCCGGATAGGTAGAACGCCGCACAAAGCAGGGTGAACGCGACGATCGCGCCGCCCAGATGTACATAAGTCGACCGAATAAAGCCGATACGACGACTGTCCAGTCCGGTTTCCAACGAGGTTTGGGCTGTGTATTCCATGGATGACCTCAAAGACGAATGGGGTCGGCACTAGCGCCGGCAGCTGGCAAACCGGGCTCGAACCTGGCACGACTACGACTGACTTGCCCCAGGAATCGGAGCCGGCCCAGTTTACACACAGCTCCGGGGCGATATCACTGGCAGATTCGTCAAGTCGGGCTGTCCAGTAGCCGCGCAGCCCGGCCTGGTCCTGCACCAATCGCCGGTCGGAAGCATGGACCTTGCCGGAGGCCGGCGGCGGCGATTTGCCGCCCTCACCGTTTTCTTAACGCGGAACGCCAAAGCGCATCGGTTAAGCTTGCCGCCCCGCCCGCCAACTCGGTCGGCGGGCGCCGTCGAGGAACCCCGGCCGCATGTATCTGGAGCATTACGGTCTCAAGGAAACGCCGTTCTCGATTACCCCGGACCCGCGCTACGTATTTCTGAGCGAGCGCCACCGGGACGCACTCGCTCATCTGCTTTACGGCATCGGCAAGGGTGGTTCCGGCGGTTTTGTGCAGCTAACCGGCGAAGTTGGCACAGGCAAGACCACGCTGTGTCGCTTGCTGCTGGAACAACTGCCGGAAAACACGCGCGTGGCGCTGCTGCTCAATCCCAAGGTCTCACCGGTAGAACTGGTCGAGACCGTGTGCGAGGAATTGAAGCTCGACATCGAGAGCCGCCGTGGCAGCCTCAAGGCGCTGGTCGACACGCTTAATGCGTTCCTGCTTGATGCGTATGCGCAGGGGTTGCGCGTCGTGCTCATCGTCGACGAAGCCCAGAACCTGTCGGTCGATGCACTGGAACAGGTGCGGCTGCTGACCAATCTGGAAACACCGACCCAGAAACTGCTGCAGATCATCCTGCTGGGACAACCGGAACTGCGCCGCCTGCTCGAACGCGAGGACCTGCGCCAGCTCGCGCAGCGCATCACGGCACGCTACCACCTGACCCCACTCAACGCCGAAGAGTGCGAAGCCTATGTGCGGCATCGCCTGGCGGTCGCCGGATCGCGCAAGCTGCCGTTCTCACGGCTAGGGCTGCGCGCGCTGTACCAGCGCTCGGGCGGCATTCCCCGTCTTATCAATGTGATTGGCGACCGCGCGCTGATGGCTGGCTTCGCCCGCGATACCGACAGCATAGGCGAGCGCCTGGTCGATCTCGCCGCCGATGAAACCCTGCCGGGCCATGCGCGCTATTACTTGCGGCGCTACGGACGCTGGGCGGCGCTGGGCGCCATCCTCCTCGCTGGTGCCGCTGGGCTGGCCTGGCTGCAACGCTCGCCCCCTGCAGCACCCGCGCCCGCACCAGCCGCGCCGTCGCCGGCAAGCGCGCCTACGGCCGACGCAGCGGCAGAACTTGGTGCCAAGCTGGGCACAATCGACGGGGCTGACCTGATGGCCTGGACGCAACTTCTTGCCCGCTGGCAGGTCAGTTCGCGGGACGTTGGCGTTGCCGATGCGGCTCGGTGCCAGGCGCATGTCTTTGCGGGTTTTGACTGCCTGCGCGGACTAGCGACGCTGGACCAGCTACTGCGCTTTGACCGGCCCCTGTTGCTGGAACTCGAATACGAGGGCAAACGTGGTCTGGCGCTGCTGCGCGGCGTGTCAGGCGACGCGGTTAGGCTAGACTTCGCCGGGGTCAGCCACCGGCTTACGCGCAGCGAGCTGCAGCGTGTCTGGCGCGGCGGCTTCGCAGTGACCTGGCGCGTGCCAGCGGATATGCCTTCGCCGTTGCGCATCGGTGACGCAGGCAACGGCGTGAGCTGGGTCAAGCAACAGATCGCCCGCCTGGATGGCAATGCTGAGGCCAGCCTGGGCCCTGCATTTTTCGACAGCGCACTGGAAGAGCGCGTGCGCAAACTGCAAACCGCCTACGGATTGACCGCAGACGGCATCGTCGGGCAAGAAACACTTTTTGCGCTGTCCTCCCTGGGCGGCGACGGACCGCGCCTCGCACGCACGGCCGACTAACCGCAACACGACCACGATTCGACCTCGCCATGTCCCTGATCAATGAAGCGCTAAAAAAGGCGGAACACCAGCGTCGCCTTGGCGAACCGCCGAGCTTTGGCACGCCATTTTCTCGCCCGCCGCGCCGACGCTCAGTGTTGCCTTATCTGGCGGTCGCCATCGTCGCCGCCGCCGCCGCTGGCTTTTACCTGTCGCGCCCTGACACATCCGATGACGTCACAGCGGCAAAGCCCGGAACTGGCAAGGCCGCTCCCGCCGATGCCGGCCCCGCCACGACGATTGCTGCGGCGACGCCGCCTGCGGTGACAGCAACCAACAGCACCGACCAGCACCCGGCGGGTACGGTTCCAGGCGCGATATCCAATCCCGGCACAGGTTCCGCACTGAACGCTGCACCGCAACTCAAGCATCAGGTGCCGCCAGCGATGCCGCAAGTCGCCGAGCGCGAATCCGAACCGCTTCCGCCGAGCGCGAATCCCCTCGCCCCCGGCGAACCACGGCCGGAAACCGGACCGAACGATGCTACGGGCCTCGCCGCCCGGCAGGCGGCCAAGGAAACCACTGTCGTTACCAGCGCTACGCCGGCCGGCAGCGAAGCCGGGCACTCGCCGTTTATCAAGGAGCGTACCGCGGTGCCAGCCCCGCCTGCTCCCTCGGCCAAGCTTCCCGGATCATCCCCAGCGCCGGCGCCAGACTTGGCGATGCCGGAGCAGAAGATCCCGCCGCCCGTCGCACGAGCAGCAGCGGAGCAGGCGCCGCCCGCGGCCGCGCTTGAGCAATTGCCCGCCTACTGGCAACTGCCGTACAACGTGCGCAAGGAACTGCCCGAATTGAAAATGTCGATGCACGTGTATAGCGCTACGCCAACCCAACGTTTTGTCGTACTCAACGGCAATCGTCAGGTCGAAGGCGACGAAATCGGCGGCGAGGTGCACGTCGCCGAGATCCGCACCGACGGCGTCGTCCTGAGCTATCACGGCCAGCGTTTCCTCGTGCCGCGCGGCGGCTCCTAGTCCGGTTTCGCCGCGCCATCGGCGCGGCACGATGCGCCAGCGAGGGGTTTCGTGGTCTTTATCCGGGTCGAATCGCGCCGCCGTCCCGCTCCGCCCTGGGCGACCATCAGCATCGTCACGCTGAGTGTGCTCGCGTTCTTCTGGCTTGCCGCAACCGGTAGCGACGAGCGCCTCGCGCTGCTTGCGCGCTGGGGCACGGTTCCGGCGCAGTTGTTCGACACCAGTGCGCCGCTGCTGCGCCAGCTCGTTGAACTGCGCGCGCTGCGCCTGTTCAGTGCGCTGCTGGTACATGCCAACTGGCTTCACCTGACCGGCAATCTGCTGTTTCTGATGATCTTCGGACTTGCCGCAGAACGCCTGCTCGGCTCGCGCCGGTTCCTGCTGCTCTATCTCGTCGGGGGCGCCGTGGCCAATCTTGTCGGCGCATCGACGCTGTCGAGTGCATTCACCCCGATAGTCGGTTCAAGCGGCGCCGTATCGGCGGTGGTCGGTGCGTATCTGGCGCTGTTTCCACGCTCACGCCTGGGGCTGGTGCTGCCGCTAGGCCTGTTCCTCGAATTCGTCAAGGTTCCAACGCCGGCACTGATCGGATTCTGGGTGCTGCTGCAATTGCTGTTTACCTATGTAGGTCCCACGTTTGGCGCGGTGGTCTGGTGGACGCATATCGCAGGTTTCGTCAGCGGCGCGCTGATAGCACTGATCTCACGCCCGGCGATCGCGCGCCGCCTGCGGCAGTGAACGCTTGCCACCCAATTCCATAATCATTCAAATGAATACTTTATATAAAGTAACTTTTATAAATAATGGCAAAAGCTACGAGATATATGCCCGCCACGTTGGCACCAGTCACCTCTGGGGATTTACCGAAGTCGGCCAGCTCGTGTTCGAGCCGCGCGGTGAAGGGCTCGTGGTCGATCCTACCGAGGAGCGCCTGCGCGAGGAGTTCCAGCACACGCGCACCCTGCACCTGCCCATGCACGCCATCGTGAAGGTCGAGGAAGTCGAGCGCCGCAGCCCAGCGTCGATTCGCGACGCGGCAAACGGCGAGAAGATCACGCCGTTTCCGTTTCCGCCGGCACGTCCGAAGTAGTACCGGCCAGCAGTTGCATCAGCCCTTGGCCGGTGAAGCTGGCACGGGTTTGCGCAAAGCCATGGCCTTGAGCACATGCATGGCTTCGTTGAGCGCGTAGTCATCCAGCGGCGGCGCCTCGGTATCGCCCGCCGCCGCTTCGGGTTTTTCATTTTCGCCGCGCAGATGATTGGGCAAGTCACGCTCGCTGGTGATCAGGCTGGGCGGGGCGTCACGCACGCTGAGCTTGAGGTCGCGCAGCTCGATGTCCGGCATGATGCCTGTGGCCTGGATCGACACGCCACTGGGGGTGTAGTACCGCGCCGTCGTCAACTTGACTGCGTGCCCGTCTTCCAGCGGCAACACCGTCTGTACCGAGCCTTTGCCAAAGGTCTTCTGCCCGAGAATCAGGCCGCGATGATTGTCCTTTAGAGCTCCGGCAACGATTTCCGCCGCGGAAGCCGTGCCGCGATCAACCAGAATCGCCAGCGGCGCACCGCCGCTGAGATCGCCGCTGGTCGCGCTGAAACTGAGGTCGGTATCGTGCAGCCGGCCGCGTGTGGTGACTATCGTGCCGCTTTCCAGAAAAGTATCGCTCACTTCCACCGCGGCAGTGAGCAGGCCGCCAGGATTGCTGCGCAGATCCAGCACGACACCGCGTACGGCGGCGTCGTTGCCTTTGAGCTTGGCGAACTTGCGCTTGAGTTCAGCCCCGGTGTCTTCCTGGAATTGCGCTACGCGCAGATAGGCATAGCCCGGCTCCAGCCACCGCGCGCGCACGCTGGCAACCTTGATTTTCTCGCGCTTTAGTGTGATCTCGACCGGTACGGACTCGCCCTCGTGCAGCACCGTCAGCACGACGCTGCTGCCGGGATTGCCGCGCAGCAGTTCGACCGATTCGTTGACGTTTTCCGACGATACCGTCTTGCCGTCAATGCGCGTGATGATGTCGCCAGGCTTGATGCCGCCGCGTTCGGCCGGGGTGTCGTCTATCGGTGCAACGACGCGCAACACGCCGTCGATCGTAAGCACTTCCAGACCGAGGCCATCATAGGCGCCGCTGGTGCCTTCGGTGAGGTCGCTGAGGCCGCGCGAGTCGAGGTATTCGCTATGCGGATCAAGCCCGGCCAGCAAGCCCTTGATGGCCGCCTCCATCAGGCGCTTGTCACCGACATCGTCCACATAGGCCTGCTTGACCAGGTTGTATACCGCCGTGAAGGTACGTACGTCGCTGATGCTGACGCCAGCCTTGGCGGCGGCAGCCTCGGCGGTTTCTGGCGCCGCCGGAGCATCCGCTCGTGCGGCGAATGCGCAGGACAGCAAGGCGACTGACAGCAGCGAACGGGACGACATGGCAACGACTCCGGCGGACTTGCGGCGACTATACCGCGATGACGGATGGAGTCTGACCCGCGTGTGCGGCAGAAGTGCGATCACGTGGTTGCATTCACGAGGCCGGCTTGAGCCAGCCGCGCGGGTCCAGTGGCTTGCCGCGCACGCGCAGCTCGAAGTAGAGCCCGGCATGACGGCGGCCGCCGCTGCTACCGGCCGTCGCGATCGGTTCGCCGGCATCGACCCAGTCGCCAACGTCCTTGAGCAGGCTCTCGTTATACCCGTAGAGGCTCATATAGCCATCGCCGTGGTCGAGGATCAGGATCAGGCCATAACCCTTGAGCCAGTCCGCATAGGCGACGCGGCCGTGGGAAACGGCGCGTACCTCGGCACCTGTACCAGCGGCGACGACGATGCCCGAAATCGCTCGCCCCGAATCGTCGCTGGATCCGAAACCGACCTCGATCTTGCCCGCCAGCGGCCACGGCAGCCTGCCGCGCCGGGCTGCGAAGGGCTCGGCCGCCTGTAGCTGCTTTGGAATATCGGCAAACACGTCGCGCAGGCGTTCAAGCAACTGCAGCAGCGCAGCCTCATCCTTGCCCAATGCGGCCAGGCGTGCTCCCTGATCACGCAGGCTAGCATCCAGTGCATCGAGCACACTCTTGCGCTCGCTGCGCTCGGCGTCGAGACGCACAGTTTCGGCATTGCGCGCATCGCGTGTCGCCGTGATATCGGCAACCTGGGCTGCTATCGCCTGCTGCACCTTCGCCAGATCGGCGAGGTCGGCGAGCAGCTCACCGATGCGGTCCATACGCGCGCGCTGAAAGTAGCGGTGATAGGCGAGCACGCGTGACGTGGTCGCGACTTCGTTCTGCTGCAGGATCAGTTTCAACTCCTCGTGCCGGCCCAGGGCATAGGCCGAGCGCAGCAGCGCCGCGAGTGCATCGCGCTGAGTCTTGAGTTTGTCCTCCAGCACACGCTGGCGCGCCGTCAGCTCGGCCAATACACGCTGTTGCTCGGCCAGTCTTTCATCGAGCTGGCGCAATTCGCGCGCGATCGCGGCAATGCGCGTTTCACGATCGCGCAATTCAACCGCAACGCCGCCCTTTTCAGCCTCGGTCAGGCGGCGCTGTTCGGCAAGCTTGCGGATCTCCTCGCGGGTGGCGTCGAGCTTCTGCTGCGCATCCCGCTCCTCGGCGCTGGGCGGGGCCGGCGCCGCCGCCGTAGCCGCCTGAGATTCGACCGCCGCAGCCGTAGAGCCGTCCTGCGCGATCGCCGGCGCGATCGTGGCCAGCGCGAACACCACCGCACCGGCAAACTTCCCCGCTGCCGATCTGCACACGCGCCTGACCTCAGGCCTCAAAGCGCAGCAGCGAACGGCCGCTCATCTCGGCTGGAACCGGCAAGCCCAGCAGAGTCAGTGCAGTCGGGGCGAGGTCGCGCAATGCGCCACGCACCAGGCGTGGATAGCCAGGGCCTACGTAGACCAGCGGCACCGGCCCCACCGTGTGCTGGGTATGCGGCTGGCCGTTCTCGTCCCGCATCTGCTCCAGGTTGCCGTGATCGGCGGTAATCAGCATTGCCCCGCCACTGGCCCGTATCGCGGTCTCGACCCGCCCCAGCGCGACATCGACTGCCTCCACCGCGGCAACAGCCGCATCGAGCATGCCGGTATGGCCGACCATGTCGGGATTCGCGATATTGCAGGCGATGAAATCAAAACGGCCCGAGGCGATCGCTGCAACCAGTTGGTCGGTAAGTTCCGGGCAGCTCATCTCGGGCTTCAGGTCGTAAGTAGCTACCTTGGGACTTGGAATCAGTACACGCTCCTCGCCCGGATACGGCGCTTCGCGCCCGCCGGAAAAAAAGAAGGTCACGTGGGCGTATTTTTCCGTCTCGGCAATACGCAGCTGAGTCTTGCCCAGCCCGGACAGATATTCGCCCAGCGTGTTGGCCATTGACTGCGGCCGATAGGCGACGGCACTGACCGCCAGACTGGCGCTGTATTCGGTCAGGGTCACGAACGCGGACAGTGCAATGCGGCGATCGCGCACGAAGCCGTCGAACGCAGTATCCGTGAATACCTGGCTTAGCTGGCGCGCGCGATCGGCGCGAAAGTTCATGAATACGACCGCATCACCGTCGCCCACGGCCGCACCCTCGCCGATTACGGTGGGCTTCACGAACTCGTCGTTCTCGCCGCGGGCATAGGCCGATGCCAATGCGCCAACCGCGCTGGCCGCATGAAACCCGGCCCTGGCCTCAGCGATGGCGTCGTAGGCGAGCTGCACGCGGTCCCAGCGCTGGTCGCGGTCCATGGCGTAGTAACGGCCCGACACCGTCGCGACGAAGGCCCCCGGTGTCGCGCTGCATCGTGCTTCCAGCGCACGCAAGGAGGGCTCGGCACTCTTGGGCGGCATATCGCGACCGTCGAGAAAAGCATGCACGGCGATACGCGGCACCTGGTTGCGCGCCGCGAGTTCCAGCAGCGCAAAGATGTGGTTCTCATGGCTATGCACACCACCCGGCGACACCAGACCGAACACATGCAAGGTGCCGCTACCAGACTTCGCCGCGGCACAGGCCTGCAATAGTGCTGAATTATTGAAAAAGCTACCTGTAGAAATATCCGTATCGATACGCGTCAGATCCTGATAGACCACCCGGCCCGCGCCGATATTCATATGCCCGACTTCAGAGTTGCCCATCTGATCGTCGGGCAGGCCGACATGCAAGCCGTGGGTGTCGACGAGATCATGCGGGCAGGTCGCCAGCAGCCTGCGCCAGTTCGGGCAGCGGGCCAGCGCGATCGCGTTGTAGTCGGTTTCCGTGCGATGGCCCCAGCCATCGAGGATCAGCAGAAGGACAGGCTTGGGTGGAGTCACGGCAGCAGCGGCGGCAGGAACGGAACACGCATGGTAGCGGAATCCCCAGGCCCGGGCCGCGACAGGATATGACTAACGGCAGGGTGGGCCTGCAGGCTGCAACCTTTGCGCGGCACTTCGCATCGAAACGCTCACCAGTGCACAGCCCCGCTGTGCAACCACCGTCGCCGGACTCATTCCTAAGGAGTCGATTCATGACCATGCGTAAGCTCGCTTTCAGTCTCAGCCTCGTTCTTTTGACCAGCGCCGTACAGGCCGGCAGCACGGGCCCGGACATTGACAAGGTCAATGGGACCATCCGCGTTGATGCAGGCCAGTTGGCCGGTGACCTCGAAACGGTCAACGGCTCCATCCGCGTGGGCGACCGTGCCAGGGCTGACTCCGCCGGCACTGTCAACGGCTCCATCGAGCTCGGCGACGACGCCGAGCTCGATTCGGCCGAGACCGTCAACGGTGCGATCTCGCTCGGCCAACGCGCGCGAATCCGCCGCAATGCCGAATCGGTCAACGGCGCCATCACACTAGGACGCGGCGCCGAAGTCGGCGGCAAGCTGTCCAATGTCAACGGGCTCATCCAGACCGAGTCGGCGCATGTCGGCGGCGATATCGAGACGGTTTCCGGCAATATCGAAATTGGCGCCGACTCGCGGATCGATGGCGGCATCCTGATTGACCGGCAGACTGGCTGGTCCTGGGGCAAGCCCAAGCCGCCGCTGGTGATCATTGGACCGAACGCGGTCGTTCAAGGGCGCCTCGTATTCCGGCGCGAGGTCGAGTTGTATGTGAGCACCAGTGCAAAAACGGGCCCGATTGAAGGCGCAACCGCGAAGTCCTTCAGCGGAGCGACACCTTGAGTGTTTCGCGGCGGCGGCCTTGCGTGGTCACCGCCGCATCACCAGCATGACTTCCGGCCTAGCTGGGGTCGCGGCCAGCCGCCTACACTCGGGCCTTTGTGTTCGACCGGAGGCCTTATGCGCCCACTACTGATTCTTGCGAGCACCACGCTGATGCTCGCCGCCTGCTCCAAAGCACCGCCGCCAGCTGCGACGTCCGCGCCAGCCGCTGCAGCGCCAGCTGGCTATCAATCCACTTTCGCCGGCAGCGGTGCTCATTTTACCGAGCGGCTGAAGAAACTGGCCTCCGACGAATTTGAAGGGCGCGAGCCCGGCACATTGGGTGAGCGTACGACCACGGCCTACCTCAAGGACCAGTTCGAACGCATGGGCCTCAAACCCGGCAATAACGGCTCCTGGTTCCAGTCAGTGCCGACGGTCGAGGTCGCCTTGCAGAACACCGACCTCACCCTCGACGTCGACGTTGCGGGTGGCAAGGAGACCTTCGCCTACAAGACCGATGTAGTCGTCGGCAATCTGTCGGCCAAACCCGAAGTCGCGATCAAGGATTCCGAGCTCGTATTCGTCGGCTATGGCGTCAAAGCCCCGGAACACAACTGGGACGATTACGCCGGCCTCGACGTCAAGGGCAAGACCGTGATCGTACTGGTCAATGACCCGGGTTTCGGCAATAACGACACCACGCTGTTCAAGGGCCGCGCCATGACGTATTACGGCCGCTGGACCTACAAGTTTGAAGAAGCCGCACGCCAGGGCGCCGCCGCCGCACTGATCGTGCATGAGACCGAAGGCGCGGGCTACGGCTGGGGTGTAGTCGAGAACAGCTGGAGTGGTCCGCAGTTCGACCTGCCCGCCAGCGAAGACCCGGCGCCGCGACTGGACCTGGCCGGCTGGATCACCAAGTCCTCGGCCGAGCGCCTGTTCACCAAGGCTGGTCTGGATTTCACGGCGCTGCGCAGCAGCGCCGACGTCCGCGGCTTCAAGCCACAGTCCCTGCCCGCAAAGCTGAGCGCAACACTCAGGAGCACGATCAAGAACGGCACTTCAGAAAACGTCGTCGCCCTGCTGCCCGGCAGCAGCCGGCCGGATGAAGCCATTGTCTACAGCGCGCACTGGGATCATCTGGGCAAGGACACGACACGCAGCGGCGATCAGATCTTCAACGGCGCGGTCGACAACGCCACCGGTGTGGCCGGCCTCATCGTGATCGCCGAAGCCTTCGCGAAGCAGAATCCGCCGCCGCAACGCTCGATCGTGTTCGCCGCGGTCACGCTGGAGGAGTCTGGTCTGCTCGGCTCGCGTTACTACGCCGCGCATCCGCCCATTGCCATGGACAAGACCGTCGCAAACATCAATATGGATGCGTTGTATCTGACCAAGACCGCACGCAATTTCGCGGTGGTTGGCTACGGTCAGTCGGAGCTCGACAACTACCTCAAGGAAGCTGCCGCGGCGCAGGGCCGCGTGATCACCCCAGAGGAGTCACCCGAGAAGGGCTTTTTCTTCCGTTCCGATCACTTCAACTTCGCGCGCAAGGGCGTACCTGCGCTCTATGCCAAGGGCGGTACCGATCTGTTCGAGGGCGGGGAAACCGCCGGCCGCGCCGCGTTCGACGATTACGGCAAGAACCGCTACCACCAGGTCAGTGACGAGTTCAAGGACGACCTGCCGGTGGCTGGTGCGGTCGCCGATCTCGAAGCCCTGTACAAGGTCGGCAGCAAGCTCGCGAACGAGACCAGCTGGCCGCAGTGGGCCGCGGACAGCGAATTCAAGGCGGTGCGCGACGCCTCAAAAAAGTAACTTGTAAACATTGAGCCCCCTGGACCGCGGCCGCCACGCGCCCGCCGCGGTCCAGGGGCTGTCTGAGTCCCGCGGCTTGCACGTAAGGCGGACCGGCGACAAGATGCGCCGAACTCACCTGCACCGCCGCCATGCCTGCCCTGCTGATCGCTTCCGTTGTGCTGCAGTTCGTCTGCCTCGTTCATATGGTGCGTTCGGGCCGGCCGTACTGGTGGATCTGGATCATCATGCTCGGCTCCTATCTGGGCGTCGCCGTGTATGTCTTCACCCAGATCCTGCCGGACCTGCGCAATGATCCGGCGAGCCGCCGCCTGGTGCGCAACGTGCGCGACCGTATCGATCCCGAGCACCAGCGCCGGCACATAGCCCAGCAGCTCGATGTCGCTGACACGGTCGAGAATCGCCGGCGCCTGGCCGAGGAATCGTTGCGGCTGGGCGACCACGCCAGCGCGGCTGAGCTGTACCAGTCGATACTCAAGGGCATCTACGCCACCGACCCAGTGTTCCTGCTCGGCCTCGCACGGGCACAGGCAGGCCTGGAACAGTACGCCGCCGCGCGCGACACCCTCGACACCCTGATCCGCGCCAATCCCGACTTTCGCTCCGAGGACGGTCACTTCCTTTACGCGCGCTGCCTGGAAGCGCTGGGTGACAACACACGCGCACTGGAAGAATACGCGGTGCTAGCAACCAGCTATCCCGGCGAGGAACCGCGCCTGCGCTACGGCCTGCTGCTGAAATCCCTGCAGCGCGAGGCAGAAGCGCGCCGGGTATTCGAGGACATGCTCAAGCGCGCCAAGGCGGCGCCAAAATACTATCGGCAAAAAGAACAGGCGCATCTCGATGCGGCGCGGCAGGAGCTGGCTTCGCTGTCCTAGCGCCGCTTGTTTCAAGCAGGCTGGCGGCCACGCCAACGCTTGTCGCTCCCGCCGGCTTCCGCCGCGAAACCAAGATCGCTTCAACGGCAGTAACGCTCGCCCTTGGCCTGCCCCTATGGAAACGCGAAATCCACCCGTATTCCTGAGGACGCATCGCCGGTGCACTGGCTGCCCGGCTCAAGCACAAGGTCCTTGCAGCTGGCGCCCGGACGGGGCAGTGGCAGGCACTTGGCACCATGGCTCAACGGTGTTCCGCCGGAAGCCTCGAAACAGTACTCACTGCGCTTGTCGCAGAACACGCTCTTTCGCGGCTGCCCATCCGCTCGGTCGAGTGTGTCCGCGCACTCGAAGCGCTGCGACGTCGCCTCGCGCCCAGGCGCAGGCTGCGCCGACAAGGCGCCTGCAGCCCACAAGACCGAGCCCACCACCGTGATCAGCCTAAACATTGCTTCTCCACAGGAATGTATCTGCCTCAACGCGAGGCGCACCACCGCAGCCGAGAGTACCTGGACGAGCCGCCGTCGCCCAGAGCGCACACTATTCGACCGCCGCTCAACGCCAAGGCACGGCTCTTGGCCCTCATCGCGTCTTAACCGCAACAACGAGCGAAAGCGGCAGTCCTACTGAACTGTCCTGGACGACCACTAGCCCTTTTGGCCCAGGGCGCACTGGTCCGCGTTGCCTACAATCGCGCGGGACTACCGCCGCCAGGACTTGCCGATGCCGATGTTCGTTTCCGCCGCACTGCTGGTCGCCGCTGCCGCTGCAGATACCGGCGCCAGCCGCGTGCTGCGCTTTCCCGATATCTGCGGTGACAGCGTCGCGTTCGTGCAGGCAGGTGACATCTACCGGGTTGCGGCCGGCGGTGGTATCGCCCAGCGGCTGACCTCGCATCTGGGCAACGAGCTCTATCCGAAGTTCTCGCCCGATTGCCGCTGGATTGCGTTTTCCGCCGAATACGACGGCACGCGCCAGATTCATGTCATACCGGCCGAGGGCGGGACGCCTCGCCAGCTGACCTGGTATAGCGATGTGGGCAGCTTGCCGCCGCGCGGGGGCACGGACTACCGCGTGCTGGACTGGAGCCCCGACGGCAAGTTCGTGCTGTTCCGAGCCAACCGCGTGCCCTATGACGAGCGCGGCGGACGGCTCTATCAGGTCCCCGCCGAGGGCGGCCTCGAAACGCCGCTGGCCATGCCGGAAAGCGGTGGCGCCATGTTCTCTCCCGACGGCAAGTCCGTGGTCTACACCCCGATCGACCGCGACTTCCGCAGCTGGAAGCGCTATCGCGGCGGCCGTGCGCAGGACATCTGGACTTACGATCTCGGCAACAACACGTCGCAGCGCCTGACCGATCACCGCGCGACCGATCATCAGCCCATGTGGATAGGCGACACGATCTATTTCGTGTCCGATCGCGGCCACACGCTGAACCTCTGGGCGCTGCCTGCTAGCGGCGGAGAAGCGCGTCAACTGACGCGTTTCGAGGATTTCGACGTGCTCTGGCCCAGCGCCGGCAAGGACGCGATCGTATTCGAGCAAGGTGGCTGGATCTGGCGATTCGACCCGTCGACGCAGAAAGTCGGCAAGCTCGATATTCGCGTCAGCGGCGACCAGCCTCAGGCCTTGCCGAACTGGAAGAAGGTCGCGCCACAGATCGAGTCCTTCGACCTCTCGCCCCAGGGCGAGCGTGTCGTGTTCGGCGCACGCGGCGAATTGTTCAGCGTGCCGGCGAAACAGGGCGAAATCCGCAATCTGAGCAAGTCTCCGGCCGCACGCGAGATCGCCGCCTCCTGGTCGCCCGACGGCAAGAGCATTGCCTACCTGTCCGATGCCAGCGGCGAGTACGAAATCTATGTGCGGGCGCAGGACGGCAGCGGCGAGCCGCGCCGCGTCACGCGCGACGGCGGCATCTGGCGCTTTCCACCAGTGTGGTCGCCGGACTCGCGCAAACTCGCCTATGCCGACAAGCGGCAACGCTTGCGCCTGATCGATCTGGCTAGCGGCGCGCAGCGCGAAGTAGACCAGAGTCAGCTGGACGACCTTACCGACTACACCTGGTCACCGGACTCAAGCCTGCTCGCCTACACCAAGGTCAGTGGCAACGGGCTGTCGCAGATCTGGCTGTACTCCCTGAGTGAGGGCAATACCGGCGCCGTGACCGAAGCGACCAGCAATGCATTCAGCCCGGCCTTCGACCCCAAGGGCCGCTGGCTGTATTTCCTCTCCAACCGCGACTACAACCTGACCTTCAGCGCATTTGAAGAAAATTATTTGTATACGAACGCAACTCGCCCGTATGCAGTTACCTTGGCCGCGGACGGCTCTGCGCCCTATCCGCTGCCCAGTGACGAGGTAAAACCGGTCACTGGGGCGGAAACGCCCACGAACGGCAAGGCCGAATCCGAGCGCAGGCCGGAACCGGGCATCGTTACGCAGGAAATCATCGTCGACCGAGAAGGCATGGTGAACCGGGCCGTTGCGCTCAAGGCTGCTGCAGGCAACTACCGCAGCCTTCAGGCTGGAGCCGATGCGATCTATTTCCTTTCCGGCAACCCGCGCCAGCAACAGCCGCTGGAGCTGCGCCGGCTTGCGCTCGATGCGGACCAGGACAAGGCGGTGGCAACGAACATCGCTGACTATCGCCTGTCCGCGAGCGGCAACCAGCTGCTGCTCAGACAGGGCGAGCGTTTTGCGCTGGTCAAGGCCGACGCCGGCCAGGACTTCAATGCCGGCGCGCTGAATCTCGACAAGCTCGAGCTCTATGTCGATCCGCGCGTCGAGTGGCAGCAGGAGTTCACCGATGCCTGGCGCATACTGCGCGACTGGTTCTATGACCCTAACGTGCACGGCGGCCTGGAGCGCTGGAATACGATACGGGAGCGCTACGCCAGCTGGGTGCCGCATCTGGGCAGCCGTGCCGACCTGGACTACCTGCTGCAGGAAGTTGCCGGCGAGATGAACGCGGGCCATGTCTATGTGCAGTCCTCGCCTGACATGCCCAGGGTCGAACGCCGTGCCGGCGGATTGCTCGGCGCCGAGTTTGCAACCGACGGGTCGGGCTATTTCCGCATCGCGCGCATTTTCGCCGGCGCGAACTGGAACCGTGACCTGCGCTCGCCATTGACCGAGACCGGCGTCAACGTGAAGCCCGGCGACTATCTGATTGCCGTCGACGGCGTCGACGCGCGCAGCGTCAAGAATCCGTATGCCCTGCTGCAGGGCCGCGGCGATCAGGTCGTAAGCCTGAGTGTGAATTCACGCCCAAGCGCGAATGGCGCGCGCACGGTGCGGGTGAAAACCCTGACCTCGGAACAGAATCTGCGCTATGCCGACTGGGTCGCCTCGCGCCGCGCCTATGTCGACCAGCTGTCCGCTGGCCGTGTCGGCTACATCCATGTGCCAAATACCGCGATCGAGGGCAATCGCGAACTCAATCGCGGCCTGCTTGCCTACCACGACAAGGAAGCGCTGATCATCGACGACCGCTATAACGGCGGTGGCTTTATTCCCGACCGCATGATCGAGTTGCTGACGCGGACACCGCTTAACTACTGGAAGCGCCGGGGGGTCGAGCCGGCGCCGACGCCGCTGGTGTCGCACGAAGGCCCCAAGGCCATGCTGATCAATGGACTGTCGAGCTCGGGCGGCGACGCCTTTCCGTACTACTTCCGGAAATTGAAACTGGGCCCGCTGATTGGCACGCGCACTTGGGGCGGCCTCATCGGCATCGAAGGCAACCCCGGCCTCGCCGACGGCGGCAGCGTGCTCGCCGCAACGTTCCGTTTCCTCGGCACCGACGGCCAATGGGCGGTGGAGAACGAGGGCGTAGCGCCGGATATCGAAGTCATAGACCGGCCCGAGCTCATTGCCGCGGGTAAGGATCCCAGCATAGAAAAGGCCGTAGCCCTGCTGCTGGCACAGTTGCCGGCCGAACCCAAGCCACGCCTGCAGGCGCCGCCAGCGCCGACCAGGTTCGGCGACTGATGCGGACAGAGTGGATAACCCGCCGCCAGCGCGGGCAGGCTTAAGATTCAACACCAAAGCCGCGGAGACCCCAATGCAGTGCTTTGTATACAAAAGCGCACGCCGCGCCGAAACCTATATCTATCTGCGCGAGCGCGACGCGTTCGAGCTGCTTCCCGCCACGCTGGCTGCGACGCTGGGTCCGCTCAATTTCGTTATCGAGCTGTCGCTGTCGGCGAAACGCAAGCTGGCACGCGAGGACGTTGATACCGTGATGGCCAATCTGCGCGGACCCGGCTTTCACCTGCAGCTCCCCCCACCACCTCTCGAAACCACGCATTGAAGTTCTGCCGCAGCGCAACAAGGCCGCTGCCACAAGCTGAACCGCGTTTTACCGCGTACTCCCGAGTAACTGCATATACTCGCGCGGGTTTTGCCGCTCGCCAAACGGCGGCGGCCCCGGCGAGCCGGCAACGGATCGCAGGACCTGTCTTTCACTGCCCGATCTGTACGGAAGTTCCGCGTGCCCCGAGCCAAGCCGACGCGCCTCGCTGCCTTCATCGCCAGCCTGCCGTATTTCCTGCCGGCGGCGGCCTGCCTGCTGATTGCCGCGTTCGTCGCGCATCCGGCCACGCTGTTTCTGCTGCTGGGCGCCAATTCACTCGCGCTCGCGGCGGTCTGCCATGGACTTGGCTTCGGCCTGGAAACCAGTTTCACGCACACCGTGCTGCGCCGCGGCGCGGCGCATTTCGTGTTGCTCGCGGCGTATTCCGCCGCGGTCATGCTGCTGCTCGGCTGGCCATTGGCCTGGCTGCTGCAGGCCGGCTCACTCGCGGCAACCATGTGCCTGTCGGCTGCTGTCGTGGCCGCCTTGTTGCTGCTCTGGCGAGTCTGGCCGGCGTTTGGCCTGGTACTGGTCTGGGACGACGCCTACCCCGAGGACGAGCCCGGCTCCTGGATACTGACCGCGGTATCACGCAGCGTCAGTTTTGCCCGCCATCTGACTGGCGAACATGAGCTGTTCTTCAGCCACGGCCTGCCGGTTGCCATGGCGCAGCTCGTGCTTGTCGTGCTTGCCGTTGGCATCGCTGGCTTGGGCCAGGCCCTGCCCAGTGAACTGCGTATGCTCGCGCTGGGCGTTTGTGCGGTAACGCTGCCGCTGGCCCAGTTGCTGATCGCCAACCGCTGCCTGCGCGCGCTGCTGACAGCGCGCCGCGCACGTTATGCAAAACCACAGGCCGCGGCCGAAGAAGCGCAGACCAGCGAGTGTGATTTGCCGCGCGAACTGCCCGGTGGTCTCAACCAGGCCGAACTCAATGCAGCACTGCTGCGCGCCACACGCTGCGGTCAGGTCGAACTGGCACTCGCGGCACTGGAGCGCGGCGCCGATCCGAACACCGTACCCGACGCCGGCGAACGCGACCAACGCAGTGTCCTGATGCTGGCGGCGACCCTGCCGGAAGTGCGTCTGTTGCGGGCACTGATCGCCAAACACGCCGACGTCAACCACCGTCATGCCGGCCTGAGCCCGCTGCTGGCGGCCACTCGCGATAGCTACCAGGGCCGCCCCGACGCCGTCCTGACCCTGCTCGCCAATGGTGCCGATCCCGCCGCCACCGATGCGCAGGGCAACTCCGCCCTGCACTATGCAGCGCTGGCAGCCGAGCCCACTGTCGCCGCCATGCTCGTCGACGCGGGCGCATCCCTGACTGCGATCAATCGGGAAGGACTGACGCCGCCAGGCCAGTCCGCACAGGCAGCAAATTGGACATTGTTGCGCTTCTTTCTCGAACACGGCGCGCGCAACGATGTCGAGCATGCCCAGCCGTTGCTGAGCGCTGCCGCCGCTATCGCCGACGACGACACCACCGGCGCCAAGCTGCTGCTCAAGCACAAGGCACGGGTTGATGCACAGGGGCCACTGGGACGCACGGCGCTGATGACCGCCGCGCTGTCGGGACACGCGGCAATAACACGCTGTCTGCTCGATGCCGGTGCCAATGTCGACCTGGGCGACAGCCATGGGACTACGGCGCTAATGGAGGCCGCGCGCGCCGGCGCTGCCGAAGTGATCGCGCTGCTTGCCGCGCGCAAACCCGACCCGAACCGCGTCGACCAACTGGGCCGCAGCGCCTTGGTGATCGCCTGTCAATCGCGCCAGGCCAATGCCACTGCGGTGCGCGCGCTGCTGGCACTGGGCATCGACCGCCAGCGTGTTTGCGCCGACGGCCGCCGCGCGCTCGATCATGCGATAGCCGGCGGGCGCTGGGATCTGGTCGCGCTGCTGGATCCCGACTACGCACTGCCCAGTTCAGTCGCCGAAGGCGCGGGGCGCGCCACGACCGATTCGCCAGCTCATCTGCTCGATGCGCTGCGTTTCGGCCACTGGACCATTGCAGAAAGCTTGCTACCGCAGGTCGGACGGTGGTCCCAGACCGATCTCGCCGGCATCTGGCTCGAACTCGGCAGCCACAGCGATGCGCGGCCACGCCAGTGGCTGCTCAATCATGGCCTGCGCGCCGATGCCTGCCTGCCGCGCGGCAGCCTGTTTGCGGCCGTGCTTGATCGCCTGCCCGACACGGCCGATGCACTGGCAGAGCTGATCCAGGCCGGCGCCGGCAACGGCGGCGCCGGCGTAGTCCGGCGCGTACTCGAGGCCGCGCGCCGCGTAGGTACTGGCGCCCGCGCCGAGCAACTGCTCGCGCTCGCGCTCGATCTTGCGCAGCGCGGTGCCGATGCATTCGCCGCCAATGAACAGGGTGAGACAGCGACCCATCTCGCCGCCCAGCTGGGCGCCGCACCTTTACTGGATCGCCTGCTTGACGCCGGCGCCGACCCGAATGCGCGAGACCAGCATGGCCGCACTCCCCTGCATGCCGCGCTAGCCGCGCCGGGGCCGCAGCTTGACGATGTCGTGCGCTCGCTGATCCGCCATGGTGCGGACCCGGAAATCGCCGCCAACGACGGCGAAACCGCACTAGGCCGCGCCCTGGCTGGTAACAGGACCTTGCACCGCTGGCTGCACTGGAACGTATGGCCGCTGCCGCGGCGACGCTTGCGCAATGACGACCTCGTCGCTGCGGCAACCTGTGGCGACGCCTATGCAGTCGAGCGCCTGCTCGATCTTGGCCTGCCGCTGGAGAGCACCGACACCCAGGGGGCGACCGCGCTGCTGCGCGCCTGCGGCCAGGGTCACGACGACGTGGTGCGCTGCCTGCTCGATCGCGGCGCCGATGCGGAACACGCCGCAACCGGCGGCGCCACCTGCCTGTCCGCAGCAGTCAGCGCGCGCCGCGATGCAGTGGTCGAACAACTGCTAGGGCGTGGTGTCGCGCTCGATCAGCGGCTGCCCGGCGGTGGCACGCCGCTGATGATAGCCGCGGCACTGGGCTTTCCTGAGCTGACGGAAAAACTGCTGGCAGCCGGCGCCGATCCGAACCTCGCCGACGAGAAAGGAGCGACCGCCCTGCACGCGGCTGCGCACTACGCTTTCGGACATGCAGGTACGCGTGCACGTGCCGTGCTCGAAGTATTGTTGCGGCTAGGGGCCGCACCGAATGCACGCGACGCCAAGGGTCAGACCCCATTACTGCTGCTGGTCGGCGGCCGCGCCGACCCGGGAGCCCCCTGCAACCCGGCACAAGTCGCCCACCTGGTCGCGCTGCTGCTCGATTTCGCCGCCGACCTCGACGCCCAGGACGAGCGCGGCGTCAGCGCCTTGCATGCCTGCGCCATACACGGCCTGCTCGGCTGCGCCCGCCAGCTACTGGCACGTGGCGCCGAACGCGATATCCGTGACTGCCTGGGGCGCCGGCCGGCCGAACTCGCCGAGTTACTTGGCTACGCTGATGTCGCGGCCGAACTCGGCGCCGACGCGGGCGTGCCCAGCCTCGCACAGATGCTGCGCCAGCCGGCGAAACATGGATAAGGCTTGACGTAGCGACACCGCTGCTCAGGGGCCGCCCGCCCGCAGCGGCCGCCTGCTACCACTCCCGATTCGCCCCGCCGGCCCAGGCCTGTTCCTGCGCCTGGTCGGTATCCGCAGCGAAGATCTGTTCGAGTTCGACCAACGCTTCCTGCGCGGTCTGAATCAGAGCCGCATCATCGTCGTAGACCAGGTGCTGTACCTTGAGCAGCGCTTCATCGTGTGCGCGGAAGCGCTCGATACGGTCAGCAGCGACACGCGGCGGCTGGCCCAGCGCTTCCAGCACCTGACGCGTGAGATCGAGGCTACCATCCAGTGTTTCGCGCACGACGCCGTCAACGTTGAGATCCATGAGCCGGAATGCATGCTGCCGGTTGCGCGCACGCGCGAAGATCTTCAGATGCGGATACGTGCGCTTGACCAGCCGTGCGGTCCGCACGTTCGCTTCCGGATCATCGGTCGCCAGCACGAAGATTTCGGCACGATCGGCGCGCGCGGCACGCAGCAGCTCGGGCCGGCTGGGATCACCGAAATAGATCGTGCTGCCGAAGCGCCGGGATGCATCGACCTGCTCGATCGAATTCTCCAGCGCGGTGAAGGGAATCTTCTGCGCACGCAACACGCGCGCGACGATTTGTCCGACGCGGCCAAAGCCCGCGATGATGACGCGCGGCGGATCACCGTCGATACGGTCGAATTCGCGCTCAGGCTTGCGCTTGCGCGCTTCGACCAGAGGGTTCAGCGCCAGCAGCAGGGGCGGCGTCATCGCCATCGACAGGGTGATCACGAGGGTCAGCAGGCTGTAGCGGTAGGCATCGATCAGTTGGTTACCTACTGCCAGCTGGAACACCACGAACGCAAATTCACCGCCGGCGGCGAGCACCGCCGCCAGCGACAGCGACTGCCAACGATCCAGCCGGCCGATGCCGCTGCCTACGGCAAACAGCACGCAGCCCTTGACGATCAGCAGCGCCGCGGTCAGGCCCAGTACCAGCCAGGGCTCCCGTAGCAGCAGGGCAAGGTCTACCGCCATGCCGACGCTGACGAAGAACAGGCCCAGCAACAGGCCCTTGAAGGGCTCGATCTGTGATTCAAGCTCATGCCGATATTCGGAGTCGGCCAGCAGCAGCCCCGCAAGAAAAGCACCCAGCGCCATGGAAATGCCGGCGAGTTCCATAAGCCAGGCCGTGCCGATGACGACAAGCAGCGCAGTAGCAGTGAACACTTCGGGAATACGCGTATTGACCGCGATGCGGAACACGGGCCGCAACAGAAACCGCCCCGCCAGCACGACCAGCGCCAGCGTGATCACGACCTTGCCCGCAGCAATGGTATTGACCGCCGCTCCCTGCCCAACGGCAAGTACCGGCACGACGGCCAGTATCGGTATCGCGGCAAGATCCTGGAACAGCAGAATACCGAAGCCCTGGCGCCCATGCGGCGAGGTCAGTTCCTTGCGCTCAGCGAGCAGTTGCAGGCCGAACGCGGTCGACGACAGCGCAAGCCCCAGCCCTATGATGACCGCCGCTTTCGGCGCGGCGCCAAAGGCAAAGATCGCAATAACAGCAATCACGCCCGCGGTGACCAGCACCTGCGCCAGCCCTGCGCCAAACACAGCCCGGCGCATGACCCAGAGCCTCTGCGGCGACAGCTCAAGTCCAATCACGAACAGCAGCAGCACGACGCCGAGCTC
Source organism: Rhodanobacteraceae bacterium (assembly GCA_016790075.1). GTDB lineage: Bacteria > Pseudomonadota > Gammaproteobacteria > Xanthomonadales > Rhodanobacteraceae > Tahibacter. The sequence goes on from JAEUPP010000069.1 coordinate 105,339, forward strand.
GGAGATATGCGCGATCTGCTCCGGATTTTGCAGCAGCTTGAAACCCGAAGGGCCTATGGCCGCACCGGCAATCAGATAACCGAGCACGGCACCGAGCTCAAGGCGCCGGGCTATAGGCACCGCGACGACGGCCGCGGCGAGCAGCACGACGGTGTAGTGCAGGATGGTGTGGGTTTCCACGCGCCGGCTCCCGGTAAGAGCATTGATTATGTCATGCGGTTTTTTGCGCGTTCGCAGGATTTGAGATTCACACCGCACAAACTGCGCTGGCACCCACGAGCAGAGAACACCATGTCCCGGACCGGATCGCAGCAGCCCGACGATCGTTCGCACGACTCCACCCTGATCGCGCGTTTCATCGAAATCTGGCTCTACCTCGGCATTGCCGGCGTAGTGCTGCTGCCCGCCGCGCGAGCGCACTCGACCGCGTTCGGCTGGCCTGCGTACTGGCTCGTGGGTGCACCACTCCTGATGTGGGCGATGCAACATCGCCAGCGGTTGGCGACACAGGCGCGGGCCATCCTCGTCGGCTCGCTCCTGCGTCACCGTTCTGACGTGGCCGGGACCGGAGGTCCATTCGACCGGCGCCAAGGATGGCGTCACGTCAGAGCTCAGGCGCGCCGGCTACGTGGCGCAGCGCGGTCGAATGTCGCGAGTTAGCGTCGAGGCAACGTTACTTGCCGTTGCTTCTGTTGCAAAAACAACAATTCCGCCACCCGCTTGGGCGTTTGCGCTAGCAGTGCGATGGTGGGCCAAGGCCCACCCTACGCTGTCCACAGCGGCCGGATCAGTCGGTCAGCCCTAGCCGCTTGCGCTCAAGACGGCGCAGGAACTCCTCCATGATGCGGCGGTACAGATCATCGCCAAGGTACTCGTCCTCGACCCCGGCATCGATTGACGGGTTGTCGTTGACTTCGATCACGACGACACGATTGCCGACCTGCTTGAGATCCACGCCGTAAAGTCCGTCGCCGATCAGGCTGGTCGCCTTCAGCGCCAGCCGCACCACTTCGGACGGTGCCTCGCGCACGGGCAAGGTCTTGAAGCCGCCTGATTTTGCCGTCCCGCGCGCGCCGTGGTTGTAGATCTGCCAATGCCCGCGCGACATGAAGTACTGGCAGGCGTACAGCGGATCTTTGTTGAGCACGCCGATACGCCAGTCGAATTCGGTGTAGAGGTATTCCTGTGCGATTACGAGCGCCGTGTGCTGGAACAGATCTTCGGCCCCCTTCTTCAGTTCCTCGGCGTTTTCGACCTTGACGATGCCGCGCGAGAACGAGCCATCGGGAATCTTGAGCACAATGGGAAAACCCAGCACGCCCGGCAGCTCAGCAAGCTTCTTGGTGTCGTCACGAAACAGGATTTCGCTTTTCGGCGTCGGCAGCTTGCGCGAGCGCAGCAGATCGTGCAGGTAGATCTTGTTGGTACAGCGCAGTATGGACGTGGGATCATCCATGACCACCATGCCCTCCTTCTCCGCCTTGTTGGCGAAGCGGTAGGTGTGATTGTCCAGCGCCGTGGTCTCGCGGATGAACAGCCCGTCATACTCGGCCAGCCGCGTGTAGTCGTTGCGCGTGATCGGATCGACTTCGATACCAAGATCCTTGCCCGCATCGATGAAGGACTTCAGCGCCCGCTTGTTCGACGGCGGCATCGCCTCGGCCGGATCGTGCAGCATCGCGATGTCATAGCGGAACTTGCGCCGTGCGCGCGGCTTGCGCCACAGCTTCTTGGAAAAGCGGTCCAGCGCGTCGGCGAACGCATCTTCCTGCGGATCGTTGAGCGTATGCAGGCCAGCCGGCTTGATCGCGGAAATGCCCCATTCGCGCTCGCGCTCGAACTCTATGCGCAAAATGGGACAGGGAAACATTTCAAAAACCTGGCGTGCCAGATCCTGCAATGGTGAATAGCTGGTTTCGCCGAAATACACCTGCAGGCCGAAATCCGTCGTATCGCGCGAATCCGGCAGGAAGCGGCTGATGCGCTGCTCCAGGTCTTCAATGTCCAGGCCGTAGAGCGAGCGCCGGCGCAGGTCGTTGATGGTGCGTACCGAGGGGATGACTTTGTGGCCGCGCGCTTCGGCCAGCAGCGATACGTAGTAACCAGTGCCGAGGTACTTGTAGCTGCGGCAAAGGTTGATGACCTGGGTGCGCTCTTCGTCCGCGCTCAGTGATTCCCGCAGGTAGTCCTTGGCAGTGAGCACGTTGTCCGACGGGTAGTAGGAACCCCAGTCCGACGCCTTTTCGACGACGATGACGAGGCGGCTCATGAGACGGAATGCGCGGAAGTGGCGTGGACACTGGCCGCAGCTACGGAATCGTGGTCGGGCATGAGGAGACGATGAGGGCAGGATTGCGAGCGGCGCGAGTGTGACACAGCGCTGTGAGTGCAGCACCTGCGCCCAGTCACGCTGCAAGTCTTGTCACACAGCCGTGCAGCTGCAGTTCAGCCCCTGCGCCGGGGCGCAGGATCGCAGCGCCAGCCCGCGGCCAGCGGCACACCACACAGGGCCGCAGCCTGCTAGGCTCCGCCTGCCCATGACCGCCGACTTCCGCCTGCGCCGCGCCGTGCCTGCCGACCTGCCGGCACTGCTCGCCCTAGAGAACGCCAGCTTCAGCTATGACCGTATGAGCGCCCGCCAATTTCGCCGACACCTGGACAGTCCTTCCGCCCTGTTGCTGGTCGCCGACGACACGCCAGCCCTGCTCGGCTCGGCGCTGCTGTTCTTTCGTGAGCACTCTTCGCTGGCGCGGCTGTATTCGCTGGCGACGGCCACCGCTGCACGCGGTCGCGGCATCGGCAGGGCGCTGCTCGCCGCGGCCGAAGCCGGCGCGCGCGCGCGCGGCTGCAACCGCTTGCGGCTTGAGGTGCGGCAGGACAATGCCGCCGCCGTGCAGCTTTATGAAACTCAGGGCTATCGCCGTATCGCTGCGCTCGACAGCTATTACGACGACGGCGCCGCCGCCTGGCGCTATGAAAAACCTCTGCAGGCCGGCTCGTGACGCCGTTACTTGTGCTGCTGAGCGCTTTCGCCTGGCTGCAGACGGCCGATCCGGCACAGCAGGCCGAGGCCCGAGTCGCAGCGGATGTCACCGACGCCGCAAAGCGCAGCCGTCCTCCTGCAGCCGACCAGATGCCGCCGAACGTGCAGCTGATTGAAACCGTGCTGTCGCGCCGGCGCCTGCACCAGCTTGAGGCACTCGGCGGTCTGCGCCTGCCGCGTATGGACGTGTTTACCACCGACGGCCGTCACGTGATGCACAGCGTCGGCTGGGACTACCGCATACCCTGGCGCTTCAACGCGGCACTGGCCGAGCGCAAGGGGCTACCGGGCGGCCTTAGCGTCGACGAGCTTGCCGGTTTCCTGACCGACGGGAACGGTAATCCTATTCCCAGGCCCGATGCCGCCGGAGCCGATGTCGTCGTGTTCCTGTACTGGGCGGCCTGGTGCGGCCCCTGCGGTACGTCGCTCAGTGAAATGCGCAAGCTGATGGCTGCGGATGCGCAACGCCGGTTTGTCTGGATCACGATCGAAGCCGATTCGGTGAAGCAGGATGTACAACGCAAGACTATGCGCTAAACCGAGCGCGAGGCCCTGATGACGCTTGCCCAACTGATTGATGCCTATCCCGCACTGCTCGCCATTGCGATCTTTCTGGCGCGCATCGTCGATGTCTCCTTCGGCACCGTGCGTATTCTCGTCGGCTTTCGCGGCTACCGCCTGCTCGCCGCGCTGATTGGTTTTTGCGAGGCGGCGATCTGGGTTATCGCGGCGAGCAAGGTCATAGGCCATCTCGATCACTGGTATCTCGTGGTCGCCTACGCCGCTGGCTACGCGACCGGCAACTTCGTCGGCATCACGCTGGAAAGACGCCTCGGCGTCGGCCGCGAACTCGTGCGCATCATCTCCTACTGCAGTACCTGCAACCTGGCCGAGCAATTGACCCAGCGCGGCTATTCCGTGGTCGAACTCGCCGGCCGCCATCGCGGCCAGACTTCGGTGCAGGTGCTCTACGTGGTCGACAAGCGCCGCCGTATGCCCGAACTGCTGCGTCTGGTGCACGAACTCGATCCCGACGCGATCTACACCGTGACGGACGTGAAATCCTGCCACGGCGAAGACGTACACGCACTGGATGCCAGTACCGGCCAGGCCATGGCGCTGCGGTTCAAGCGCAAATGAGGCTTGCCGCGTTACCGCGCTCCGACCACAGCCCAGGCCACGCCTTTCACCACGAGCCCATCGTTGCCGCAGGCTGCGCCTGAGGCCTGCTATGGCCAGGCGACCGCACGCGCCCAGGCGGGGAATGGAAGGCTCTGCAGCAACGCGATCGGTGCAAATGCCGCGCGATCGTTATCGACGAACGCACGGCAGTCTGACGGCACGGCCTTGACGAAGGTTTCTATCAGTGCGTCACCCTGCCATTCGACGACAAAAATAGCCGGAGCCACGAGGGCGGCCAGCGCCTGCGCCTTCTCCTCGTTGTCGAAATCATCGAGCACACTCTGATCGTGATGAATCGCCAGCCAGCCCTGTGAATTGTCGATGACAACGCGGCCGTCCTCCATGACCTCACCACCGCGCTCCACCGCCCAGACCAGGGGCGACCAGGAACTTTCGTTCTCAACCAGCAGGATCAGGTTATTCATGATGTGGTTTCTTCGGTCTGCAAGGGCAGGTCGAATCGTTGAGCTAGTGGGCCGGCATGGCGGACCCGCGACGCGGTCCGCGGTAACTGGCCGGTTGCGGCGGGACTACCAATCCAGGGCATCAAGCTTGCTCCTGGTCTCCGCATCCATGGGCCGCGCAATGAGTCCACCGGCGGCGGCGATGGTTACTTCGTAGCGTGCGCCGTCGAACAGCGGCATGTAGGTGGCACTGCCGAAGTCGGCATCGACCCAGGGAAGCCAGGCCGGATAGCGACGCTTGAGCTGCCAGAGGTCCAATACACCGTCGGTACCGATGGCTGCGACGCCAGGCGGTGTGGTCTGCGCCTTGGCAGTATCGCGCCAGCGACCGCTGATCCGTTCGACCCGGTACAGCGGCTGCGCGCCAAGGCTGACCGCACGCGGCGTCCACTTGATCACGCGGGCATCGAGCTGCCAGTCGTCGCCGGCCAGCTGCACGCTTTCGTGTGTGCCATCGGCGAGATCGACTCGCAGCGCCCATTGCTGTGGCGCGAAGGCGCGCACGCCGATGCGCGCAACTGGCTGTTCTGCCACGAGGCGCTGATAGCCACCGAGCGACAGGGCCAACACACACAGCATCAAGGCCAGACTCAGCAGCACCAGCAGCCAGGCGCCGCGATGGCAGGCCGACAGACGCCGCCGCTGGCGCCAGCGGCGGCGCACGGCAAAACTCTGCGCCAGTGCAGCAAGACCGAATACAGCTGCCGCAATCGCGGGCAGCAGGGCAGGTATGTCGGGCAGCATCGCAGATCGCCGTAGCAGGGACGCGTCTCGTTATACTGCATCGTCCCTCTACCCCGCATCCGGGATCGCGCGATCCCCGCACTACGACGGTCTCCACCATGCCCCAGATTCTGCGCTCGTTGTTCCTGCTCTGCCTGATCAGCCTGCTCGCCGCCTGCGGCAACAAGGGCGATCTGGTCAAACCCGGCACGACGCCGGCACCGACCAAGACTGATGCGGCGAAGTGATATTCGCGGTTTCGCGCATCATGGAATCTTTAACTTTTACAAAAATGCACGGAATCGGAAACGACTTCGTCGTGATCGACTGCCGTAGCCGCCCACTGCCGCTGTCCGCGGCGGCAATTGCGAGGCTCGGCGACCGGCACATCGGCGTGGGGTTCGACCAGTTGCTGACCATAGAGCCCTCCCGCGACCTGGGCTGCGCATTTCGCTACGGCATCTACAATCGCGACGGCAGCCCGGCCGGGCAGTGTGGCAACGGCGTACGCTGTGTGGCCGCCTGGCTGCGCCGCGCGGGTGCACTCGCTGAAGGCCTCACGCGGCTGGAGAGCCCCAGCGGCCCGGTCAGCGTGGAGATGCTGCGCGACGGCCGCGTGCGTGTCGACATGGGAGTGCCCCAGTTCGCCCCAGCCGCGATTCCGTTACGCGAAAGCAGCGCGGCACCGACGTACCAGCGCCGGCTGGGCGCCGCTGAGATCGAGTTCGGTGCCGTTTCCCTGGGCAATCCCCATGCCGTGATCGAAGTCGCCGACTTGGCGGGGGCACCGGTTGCAAGCTGGGGGCCGCAGCTCGAAACCCACGCGGACTTTCCCGATCGCGCCAACATAGGCTTCGTGCAGGTGGTCTCGCCGCGGCAAGTCCACCTGCGTGTCTGGGAGCGCGGCGTAGGTGAAACCCAGGCCTGCGGCAGTGGCGCCTGTGCCGCCGTCGCCGTACTGGCGCAGCGCGGCCGGGTAGCCGCGGACGTTGAGGTACACCTGCCCGGCGGCGTACTGCAGATTGGCTGGGCCGGACCAGAGCAACCGGTCTGGATGACAGGCCCGGCCGCTTTCGTCTTTGAAGGAAACTATTTCGTATGAGCGACATGAGCCTGAAGGACGGTCTTACCGCGATGGAAGTCGCGAGCTATCTGCGTCGGCACCCCGAGTTCCTCAACGAGTTTCCGGACCTCGCCATGGCGTTACGCCTGCCGCGCGACGAAGGTGCCGCGGCATCGCTGGCGAGCTATCAGCTCGATGTGCTGCGTGACAAGAACCGCGAACTCACACGGCGTCTGCGCGAGCTCATCGAAATCGCCCACGAGAACGAACAGCTCATGATCCGCGTGCATACGCTGACCCTGACGCTGATGCGCGCGACCTCACTCGGCGACAGTCTGAGCCGTGTCGTTGCCGGACTGACCGAAGATTTCCATACCGACCTCGTGCGCATCGTGCTGTTCGGACGCAACGACGTGTTGCCGGTGGCTGACTGGCTGATCCTCGAACCCGGCGGCAAGGCGGCGCTGCCCGCGTTCGCCGAATTCCTGCAGCGCAACGAGCCGCTCTGCGGCCGGCTGCAGCCCGACAAGCTCGCCGCGCTGTTCGGCGCACGTGCCGGGGAAGTCCTCTCGGCCGTGCTGATGCCAGTCAACGGTCTGGGCATGCTCGCCATCGGCAGCCACGACATGGACCGCTTCCATCCGGGCATGGGCACCGTGTTCCTCAAGCTTATCGCCGAGGCCATCACGGCTTCGGTCACACGCTATCCCCTGCGCTAAGGCCTAGCCTTGCCGGCGCTGCGGTCATGAGCGGACTGGGCGCCGACATCGCGCGCTATCTCGACTATCTGCGCGTGGAGAAACGCTACGCGTCCGGCACTGTTGTGAACTACGCGCGCGAACTGGCACTGCTCGAGACTTATGCGCAATCACTGGGGCTTGTGCACTGGCGTGAACTGCGCGCCGAGCCACTGCGCAGCCTTGTCGCGCGCGAACACCGGCGCGGGCGCGAACCCGGCAGCCTGCATCACCTGCTGTCGGCCTGCCGCAGTTTTTTCCGCTGGCTGCTGCGCGAGGGCGTGATCGCGCAGGATCCCGCACTCGACGTGCGCGCACCCAAGCTGCGGCGCAAGCTGCCGCAGGTGCTCGATGTGGACGAGACCGCAGCGCTGGTCGAGATTCCTACCGACACGCCCGATGCGGTGCAGGATCGGGCCATGCTGGAGCTGTTCTATTCCAGCGGCCTGCGCCTGTCCGAGCTGACCGGCCTGGTCTGGCGTGACATCGATCTGGCGCAGGCACTGGTGCGTGTACTGGGCAAAGGCTCCAAGACACGTGTCGTGCCGATCGGCAGCAAGGCGATCGAAGCCTTGCACGCATTGCACGAGCAGGTTCGACCGGAAGCCGACTCGCACATATTCCGCGGCCGCGGTGGACGCCCCATCTCGCCCACCAGCGTGCGCAAGCGGCTCAAGGGCTGGGCGCAGAGCCAGGGAGTCTGGAAACGCGTGTATCCGCATCTGCTACGGCATTCGTTCGCGAGCCATCTGCTGGAATCATCCGGCGACCTGCGTGCCGTGCAGGAGCTGCTCGGTCATGCCGATATTTCTACAACGCAAATTTATACACACCTGGATTTTCAGCATCTCGCTCGCGTCTACGATGCGGCGCATCCACGCGCCAGGCGGCGCAAGGAATAACACGCAACAACCTTTCGTCGCCGATAGCCGGCGCACGACGTCTCAGTCCCTGAGGTAGGCACAGCCGACACTGTCGACCTGCTCCAATCGCCTGTGCCACCGCCTTTAGGCGCCGGCAATACGCGCACGGACGCAGCGTCCGACACGAGGTCGGGCAGTCCCCGCCACTCACTGGAGATCCTCCATGCCCAAGCACCGTCTTGGCGCAGCGCTCGCGCTCGCCCTGCTTTTCTGCGCTACTGCTGACGCCGCACCATTCGGCTTTGCCGCGCCAGTTTCCCTACCGACCTATGGCGATGCCGAATCCGTCGCTATCGGCGATGTCAGCGGCGATGGCCGCGATGACCTTGTCGTTGTCACGAACGCATATTTCACCAACAGTTGGTCCAACCACGTGCTGATCTACGCACAACAGGCGGACGGCACGCTCGCGCCGCCGCAGGCGCTGCCGTACACCACAACTTACGGCGGCGGGCGCGGGCTGGTACTCGCGGATATCGACGACGACGGCGTACTCGACATCGTTGCCGGCTACGGCGGTGGCCTGGCGCTGCTGCGTCGCGATGGCGCTGGCGGTTTCAACCTGCGCAACGTCGCGACAAGCGACAACGGTAGCGTGCTCACCAGCCTTGATGTAGACCGCAACGGCGTCGCTGACATCATTGGCCTTAGCTACAGCGACCCGGCGAGGATTTACCTCAGCGATGGTCTTGGCGGCATCGCGAGCCAGCAAGCGCTGGCTACGCAAGCCGGCGGCTGGAACGATCTGGAGATCGGCGACCTCAATGGCGACGGCATCGACGATCTTGCCGTCATGTCGGGACAAGGTTTGCTGCCGAACCTGACCGTGCATCGACACGACGGAATCAGCGGCTGGCTCGCGCCCTTGAGCTACGTTGTCGGCACCAGCGAACTGACGCGAGGACTTGCCATCGGCGATTTCAACAACGATGGACGGGACGATGCCGTGATGTCGCGCGGCTACAACTCGCCGACCTGGCTGTGGCGCTACCAGCAGGACGCGAGCGGCCAGCTACAGGCAGCCCCCAACCTCGCAAGCTATCAAGTTCCCAGTACCGTCGAAAGCACCGATCTCGATCAGGATGGCCGCGATGATCTCGCCGTGCTGCACAGCGGCTGGTCCCGCCTAGGTTTCTATCTGCAGGGCGAGGCCGGTCTTGAGCCCGAACAGCTTGTGGCTATTCCGTATCAGTCGCACTACAACCAGCAGGGCCTCGCGTTCGGCGACCTCAATGGCGATGGCTGCACGGATGCCGCCGTTGCACTCAACAGCGACGGCGTGGTCACGCTCTCGGGCCATGATTGTGCGCCTACAGCCGACCTCGCTGTTGCGATTCGCGGAGAAGCACACAGGACAGTGGCAATCGACGTAAATCACCGCGCCGGCGCGGCGAATGTTGTTGCTGACGTACTGGTCGAGTTCCGCACGACTCGCTCCAGTCGCATCAATGCACCCAGCAGCTGCATTGCACAACCCAGCCTCGAACGCGTGTACAGCTACCGCTGCACGACCGCAGCGCTGTCGGCGGGCGGCAGCGCGACCCTGCGCTTCGCGCTGAGCCGCTTGTCGCAAGTCGTCGTCAGCGCCGACGTCGCCTCGAACGCGCCAGATCCCGACGAAAGCAACAATGCGGCAACTGCCACGGTATCGTTCTGAACGTGACGGTGCGGCGCCTGCACGGCGCCGCACCCGCCGGGGCTTTCACGTTACGGTACGGGGGTAACGCCAATGGCGCTGAACCGCCTGGCGCTGTCATGACAGCGGTTGCTTCGGATCACCGTGCCTAACTCGCGGATGTCCGCCCTGTTCAGGACCGGATCAATTGCGATGTTGCGCTGATTGAATCAAGTATTTCTGCATTGGCCGCTGTGGCTACCTACGCCGCGTTGTCGCTTGATAGTTGATCTTGATCGGCGACGTCATCTGCCCTGGTTGAACAGATGCTCAGGATCTTGACGCTTCCCACAGCCTCGGCTCCTAGAGCACTGAGGCGGCAGGATCCTGACGGGCGCAAGTCGCAGCCACCAGCACCGCCGCAAGCTGTTCCGCTTGCCTGGACTCTTCGGCCTTCGCGACACCGTCGAGCCGGTTCACCAAGTCCAGGCAGCTCTGGCGCATGACTGGGTCGCGCCGTAGTCGATCCAACAACAGTCGTCCCAGCTTGTCCTGGCTTGCTGTCTTCTGGTTCAAAGCTGTTGCGGTACGCGCCGCTTCCAGAGCACCTTGTGGCTCGCGCTGCATCAGCCAGGCGATGGTGGGCGCCGCGAGAATCTGGGCTTGTGCCATGTCGCAGGCGTCTGGATCACGCGCCTCCACGGAACAAGCCGGCATCGCTTCCGCCGCCATACCGGCGGCGCGATTGACGAGCAACAGCCGATCCGGGTCAGGAGCCTGCAGCAAGACACCTCCATCCAGCCAACCGAGAACTGGCAATTTGGCCAGCGCCTTGGGATCAACCCAATCAGGAAACAGTTCAGGCGCTCTGATCGCGTGGACCTCCAACAATGCCCGCACCAGGGAAAGCCGACGTTCAGCGAAAGGATCCGCTGCAGAACCAACAGGTACAAATCGCCAGGGCGACTGGCTCAACGTATCCGGCGACTCGTTCAACCAAGCGTGCAACTTAGCGCGATCAAATTCCGAGAACCACAGGAACGCTGCGCGCTCACTCGGATCGTTGCTGCATCGAACATAAGTCAGGTCACGACGAGCGGATACCACCTGATGCCAGGTTGCGCCCGGCGGCGGCTCCAGCCAGGCACCGCGCAACCATTGATTTCCGGGCGCAGGCGGCGAATCAATTCGCAGCTTGGCCTCGCTCTCTGACCAGGCCGACAGTCGAAGGCTTTCGCCCCCGCCAGTCGGAAACTGATGACGACAGGGACTGGGATCAGACTGCCCTCGCCAAATCATCACACCCAACAACAGTAGCGGCGGCAATGCAATCAATACGGCCACTTTTGCTAGTGCTAGGCGTGTCTGGAATGGTGATTTTCGTGTCATCAAAGGCTTACTCGCCACTCGATTCGAATAGCAGGAAACCAGGATAGGAACGGCGACCGAACGAATAGAGTCAATTTTTTCGTGGAATGCCGGAGAGCACCGATTTGTCCAACTTGGCGGCGACACCAACATTCCGGCCGGCTAGATTCGGTACAGAGTAGCGCACGGAACTGCCGAGGATAATCCCACACTCCGACAGACTGAGATCGTAGTCCTGCTGCAGCCATTGAACTAGGGCGGAAGTTGCCGATTTGAGTGCGTCATCGAGCGAACCTGCTTGGCCCAGCGTGATCAACTGCGTCGGGGATTCGATGCGCGGTGCGGAAATCGCCTTGCCTTTGATAACGTCGACGGTAAATTCAACCGCCAATGACGTTTCCAGTCCGTACTGCGAGGTTTCACCATCACCCTGCAGCGCGTGGCCGTCGCCGATATACAGCAATGCGCCGGGCTGTTGCACGTTCAGATAGACGGTGTTGCCTTCGATAACATCCGGCGAATCCATATTGCCGCCGAACCTTCCCGTGTCTCCAGTGGAAATGGCCGGCATGCCGTTGCCCGGTGCAACAGCCAGACCGCCGAGCATGGGGCGCATGGGAAGGGAAATGTTTTTCAGTTTGTCGCTTGGCTTTTCAAGGGTCGCGACATTTTTGACACGATCCAGTTTCCAGCGCACAGGGTTTCCCAACTCACCAGCCTGCGACGCGAAGTTAGCACCGAGCGCACGACCGACAATGGAATCAAGGCTGTCGGCATAGTCGCGGTTGGTTCGCACGCGATTGAGTTTGACTGCAAGCGTATCCCCAGGTTCTGCCGTTGCAATGAAAAAAGGGCCGACTTGCGGATTGCCGAAGAGCGCTTTCGTTTTTCCATTTTCATCCACGCCACCGGAGTCCAATGTCGCTGTTCTTACGGTGTCTCCGGGCCAAATTGTGAGAACAGGCAGGCGGTGTGGATCGAATGTATTGGAATAGTCAGTTGGCTTGAATTCGTGAAGACGAGCCGGTCCCGGTGGCTTCCTCGGAATTAGCCTTGCGGTGAAATTGTGCAATACACGGTCCTGTGCATTGTCTGTGTCGATCGTGTAGCTAGTGCCGCTGATGCTGTTGCCTTCGATGTTGCCTTTGTAGGAATGTACGGTGTTGTTGTCTCTTACCAAGAACTCGATGGTGGAATTGATGCGGGTTCCTACGAGCTTTTCGCCGTCAAGATTTCCGTTTAGGGTTTTCCCGCTGATATCAAGTGTCATCGTGTGATACATCGGGTTGCCCCAGCGAACTGTCGTCACCAACCACATCTCGGTTGTGTCTGGTTCGTCGTTGGCCAGGCTGCGTGCGGCCGGAATGTAGAGTGCAAATGCACAGGCCAGCAGTAGGCTTTTTGCAACGCTCTTGAACTGAAACAGGTAGGTCATGCCAGCTTCCCCGTAGTGCGCGGATGCGCATTGGTCAGGGCCCTGATGCGTTGAGTGCGGGTTTGGTCGCAGGTTTAAGGCACGCATGCCCTTGACAGAAACTGAGGCGCAGGGGGCGATGCGTGCGTGCCCCGTCTGGGTCTTGGGGGAGAAACCGGGAACGCCGGGTGGACGTTCAGGCCTGCACGCCGAACAGGGAGCCCACGGCGGCTGTCAGGCCCATGGCAAGCGCCCCCCAGAGCGTGACCCGGGCAGCGCCCCGGAATGCGGGGGCGCCGCCGGCGCCTGCCGCCAGTCCACCAAGCACGGCCAGGAACACCAGCGCAGTGACCGACACCATAGGAACCACCCGGCCGCTCGGCGCCAACCAGGCCATGGCCAGTGGCAACAGCGCGCCCACCGAAAACATGGCGGCGGACGCGAGTGCAGCCTGGACAGGGCGGGCGGCGAGTGCTGCGTGGATGCCCAGCTCGTCGCGCGCGTGTGCCGCGAGCGCATCCTTCGCGGTCAGCTGTTCGGCCACCTGTCGGGCCAGCGCGGGGTCGAGCCCACGCTTGATGTAGATGCCGACCAGCTCCTGCAACTCGGCGGCGGCATCGGTGGCCAGTTCGTGGCGCTCGCGTTCGAGGTCGGCACGCTCGGTGTCCGACTGTGAGCTGACCGAGACGTACTCGCCTGCGGCCATGGACATCGCGCCTGCGACCAGACCGGCCGCGCCCGCCACCATCACCTCGCGCACACCGCCGCCGGCGGCCGCCACGCCGACCACGAGGCTGGCCGTCGAGACAATGCCGTCGTTCGCACCGAGCACTGCGGCACGCAGCCAGCCGATGCGGTCGGTGCGATGTCGTTCACCATGCAGCATGTCGAGCCCCTGAATGTAGGAGGATTATGCGCGCCGCGAACGCGGCGTCCGTACCCGCCGACACGCGTCAGATGCATGATACGGCGTCGGTCCGGCGTGCCGAATGTTCCGCGTTGGTCAACGATGGTCCGGCTGGCACGAAAACAGGACCTGGTGCGCGCCGGTGACCAGTCCGGCGTCGAATCGCCACACGAACATGCGCGCGAGTTCCGTGGCGCCGGGCGGCGAATCCCGGTAATCAGCATTGCCAAGACGGCGCAACGCCGGAACGTGCAGGCCTCGCGCCGGCAGGATCGATCGTTAGTGGGCCTGACGACCCACCGCTTCGCGCCGCACCCACTGTCCGGGTTCGCCGTTATGCCCGCAATGGTCGCGAGCGCACCATCCCCGGCGCGCGGCCCCCCGATCACCCGGAGGTCCCCGGATCGCGCAACAGCTTCTGGATCCGACTGCCGAGCTTCATCAGCTTCATCAGTGTCGCCGGCTCCAGCCGCAGCATTTCCTCGCCCCAGGCCGACAGCGCGACCATCAGTACGAGCGTCTCGCGCATTCGTGCGCGCGCGTCGGCCGGTTCGTCGCCAAATCCCGGCTCCGCCGTCAGTTCCCTCAGCATCGCCACGGTCGGATCGAACTCGCGCGACTTACGCTCGCGGATTACGGTGCGGAACAGTGTCCACACATCCTTGCTCGTTTCGAAATAGTCGCGTCGGTCGCCGAGCTGGTGTACCACGCGCACGAGATTGAAGTTCATCAACTCGCGCAGGCTCGTGCTGACGTTGGAGCGCGCGACCGAGAGCTGCTCGACGATCTCCTCGGCATGCATCGGCCGACCCGCGAGGAACAACAGCGCATGGATCTGGGCCACAGTGCGATTCACACCCCAGCGCGAGCCCATCTCGCCCCAGTGCAGCACGAAACGGCGGCTGAGCGGCGACAACGGGACCGCAGCGCCGGCGGTGACATCGGCTGGGGGACTGGACGGACTCATGCGGCACGGCGTCGAACGGGCTTGCCCGCAGCCTAGGTGCGTCATATATTTCTGTCAAGACAGAAATAACCGACAAGACAGTCAACTGGAGACGCGCATGGGCGCGCTCGATCAGAACCACGGCGCCGGCAACTTCCCCGGGCCGGAAGACAGGATCTCCGGGCACGCCTCGGCCGCGTCCCGCCCGGGTCGTCCGTCGCCATCAGCGGCATCCGCCTCACCTGTTTTTCTCGTCCTCGGCGGCGCGGGCTTCCTCGGTCGGCATATCACCACCGCGCTGCTCCGCCGGGGCTGCCGGGTGATCGTAGGCAGCCGCCATCCGGAACGTCGGCGCCGCGAAGCCCCTCCACCCGATACATCGCTGCCCGCGGCGCCGCCCGATGCCCAGCGCCACCGCGTCCTGCACCTCGAACGCATGCTCGACCCCGCTGACTGGCGCGATCCACTCGCCGATTGCGACGGCGTGATCAACTGCGTTGGCATCCTGCGTCAGCGCGGGCGCGAGACCTACGACCGCGTACATCATCGCGCCCCGGCCGCGATCGCCGCAGCCTGCGCGGCGCGCGGGCTGCGGTTGATCCATATCTCGGCGCTGGGACTCGAGCATCCGGTGCGCAGCCGCTTCCTTCGCTCCAAGCGCGACGGCGAGCAGGCGCTGCGCGCCAGTGGCGCGGACTGGCACATCGTGCGACCGTCGCTACTCGACGGCGACGGCGGTTTTGGCGCGCGCTGGCTGCGTCGGGTCGCACGCTGGCCCCTGCATCCGCTGCCGCGTGGCGCGACCGGTCGCATCGCTGCGCTCGATGCCGGCGATCTCGGCGAGGCCATCGCGACCCTGGCGCTAATGCCGGCCGCGGAAGCCGCACAGCGACGCGAACACGACCTCGGCGGCGACACCGCGCGTCCGCTCGCGGACCTTCTGGCCGCACTGCGCGCACGCACTATCGCAACCCCCGCACGCGTGCTGCCGCTTCCCGACCTGTTCACCCGCGCCATCGCGCATCTGTGCGATCTGCTGCATGTGACCCCGTTTTCCTTCGGTCACTGGGAACTGCTGCGGTACGACAACCGACCGCAGGAGAACCGACTGCCGATCCTGCTCGGCCGCAGGCCGACACCGGTGGGCGTCGATCCTGTCCCACGCCGTCGACCGCATCGCGCGACCGACATCGCGACGCACCCCTGCGCCACTGCCGCCGCTATCGACGCACGATCGCCATTGCGAGCCTGCCCGGACCCGTCGCAGCCGGCGCCGCCGATCCTTTACTGAGATTCAGACCATGCCCTCCGCGTTTTCCGCGCTCCCGCACATCGTCATCGTCGACAGGGGTTTCGCCGGACTGCGGGCCACCCGCACCCTGCGCGGCGCGCCAGTCCGCGTCACCCTGCTCGATCGCGGCACCCATCACCTGTTCCAGCCGTTCCTCTAGCCCGCATTTCTCACACCCCTTCTACTGCGGCCGCCGATGCGTGGGCGTCCGCGGCACTAGCACCACTTTGGGCTCGGATCGGACATCTGCGCGAGGGATTTCGGGGATGTAGGGGGCACGCTTGAGCCGTTGCGCCGAGATCGCCGAGCGACACTTGTCCTCTAGCAGGTTGACGAGAAACAGCCTGCCCGTGCGACCCAAGGATGGATCGCCCGTCGAACAAGCACGCAGTGCCTGTTTGACGCGAGCAAGTCCGGACCTGCGCTGGAACGCGTGCGGACGGCGAAACCGGTCCGTATGGGCGCAGCACCTGGATGTGATGCAGCAAGTGCAGGAAAGCACTTTCTCAACATCCCGCCAGAGTCGCAGCTGACCCGGAACGAAGCGACCGCAGCATCCCACTCGACTTCCCGATAGAGCCAGCGCACTGCCGTTGGACACCGCGCCCTACTCAGCCGATAGGGCGCGGCGCCTCTGCTCATTCCACTGTGGCGGTAATGCTCATGTCGTTTGACGAGGGGCTGTGGAAATCCAGGCTATAGCCACTGGCAGTGCAGTCGGACCAGGTGAGGGTGGTCGGGCCGATGGCACAGGTGTTGCTGAGCAGGCTCCACTCGTTGTTGTCCCAGAACACATTGTCCTTGGCGGCAGCGTTCGCAAAGATCGCGGTGCCGTCGGGCGTCATTGCCTGGAAGGGTCGGATCAGGCGTATTCCGTTGCGGCCCATCTGCCCCTTGGAGCCGGCCGGACTGCTGGTGAAATGCAGATCTTCCCAGGTGTCCGTGGTGACGCCTACTGGCGCTTTGATGTTCTGCGTACGATCAGAGACCACGTGCCATACGGCGATGCCTTCGTCGTCGATCTCGGCATCGAAGAAACCCGCGCCCAGGTTTTTCTGCCGGTTCTCAATGATGAAGTACTCCTCTTCGTAGGGGTTGTTGTAGCGCGGCATGATGTAGACAGTGTCACCGAGCTTGATGTCAGCCACCGAGAGGTCTCCGCTACGGGTGATCAATTTTGGGGTGACCCATCCCAGCGCCAGCTTGTACATGGGGTCCAGGTGCGAAGACCCGCCCGGATTGTTCGCCATCAGACTGTTGTCGCGCGGATAGACTGCGGTGTCGGTATTGAAGTACAGGTCGTCCAAACCACCCAAGAGATGCATCAGCTCATGGGCGATGACGGAAAACTGATTCGGCGCGGTGTTCTCGTCCAGATTGATGTTCACCTTGGCGATGTGCTGCGGCAACCAGACATTGTCGGCCTGTACGCGGCCGCCTCCATCGCAATCGTTGTCGATCAGCTCGACGATTTGACTACCGGCCGTGCTGGGCCTGGGAATGATCACCACGATGGCCAGTTCGCTGTTATCCAGGCGCCCATTGCTGTCGATGTCGTAGGCGGCGTAGTTGAAATGCGCGTCGGCTTGCAGCACCGCATCCTTGAAGGCTGCCAGGCTGGCTTCCTCGAAGCCGTCGACGCATTCGCCTGGGTGGTTCTGATAGTAGTCGGGCGCCTCGCTGGCGTTGTACCAGCCAAGCACACCGGCATTGACCATGGTGAAGCGATCATTGGAGTTGCTATGGAAATAGCTCCTGACGTTGTTCGGCTCAAACATGGCGACGCCGCCACCACCGCCCTGAGGCAGTCCGTACAACGCGCTCTCGACCTTGCCCTTGGGCACCGTGGTCTGGTCATAGCACTCCGGGGGCAGAGTGCCGCCTGCGTCGCAGGAATGTGGATCCCAGAGAATCGCCAGCACATTGCGCTTGCCGACCAGGGCTTCGATGCCGCCGATATGGTCACTGTCCACGCCGATATGGCCGCCACCAAAGCGCGGTGCTTCGGCAAGATCGGGGATAAAACCGGTTTCGCTGAGCACCGCCATGATGCGGTCGCCCATGTAGGCACCGAAGCCTGCTCCCGCACCGCCGTACCAGAACAGTTCGAGCTCATGCATGCCGGCATTGAGTTGCTTGGCTTCAAACACCCAGCTGCGCAGCTGCGCCCCATCCAGGCCATCGCTGAAGGTGACGAACTGCTTGACCTTGCCGTCGACGGCGAACACCACGCCCGCCTGCGCCCCGCCCTGGGTACCGATCTCGGCACTGAACTGCACCGCGACCTCGCCATTGCCTTTGGCAGGCACATGAATGTTGGCCTTCATGTGGGGAATGGCGACCAGACCGCCATCCGACGGCGTTACGACACTGGGGCCACTGGGTGCAACGACGGCAGGGAAACGCGGCCTGGCCGACGACGAGGGATAGGCGGCAAGCGCCAGCGAACGATCACCGAAGACGGCAGTGCCACCGTTTTCGCCCAGCCACTGGAAGGTCACCTTGTGCCAGCCTGAGGAAACGCTCGACGCTGCGAACGTCGCCATGCGCGACTGCGGCGTGGCACCCTTCGCGAACACCACATCGGCCGGCAGCAGCAGCGCATTGTCGACGAAGGCACGCAGCGCAATGCGCTTGCCGTTGCTCGCATAGCTTTCGGCGCTGATCGTGGCGGTGAGCACAGCGCCCGGCGGCACATAGATCCAGTCACTCATATCCGGAACGTTTTTCCAGAACGCGTCGGTCGTGGTCACCTGCGCACCGCTGGCCGGCGTCTTGACCACCAGCGACCCCTGCGCCGATGTGCCGTCGCTGCCGGTCCGGATCAGCAGCGCAGCGTCGCGCAGGTAACCCACGCTGCCCTGATCGACGTGCCATTGCATCTCCACGGTATGGATGCCGGCATCCACATTCGCGGTGAACACGAAGGAGCGCGGACTGCGGCCCGCCGTGGTCGCGAAAACCACGTCGCCAGGCTGGGCGGGCACGCCATCGAGCAGCGCGCGCACGAACATGCGCTGCTCGCCCGGTTCGGCACCGTCGTGCATATACGCCTCGGCGGTAAACACGATGGCCACGTTGGTATTGTCCGCGTCGGCTACGAAGGATGCGGACACGTTTGTCGTCGTGGTGTTTTCGGAGCTGCCACGCAGATAGACGCGCTTCTTGATCGTATGGAACTGCCTGGCATCGGTGCTCAGCCATTCCCCGGGATTGCAGCGTGCCGCGGCCATGTCGGCCTTGGGACATTCCGGCGTACCCAGCGTCTGCTCGGAGCGCACGCCGAACACTTCAGGCGCAGCACCCAACGGCGACACCTCAGCGGCGAGAACATTGAGCTGGTCGACCACGCTGCGTGAGAGTGCAGCGGCCGCGGCACCGGTCAGCGTCGACACACGCGCAAGATCGGCCCGCGCCTGAGCAAATCGGCGGGTGGATTCAGGCGTGGGACGGGACTGGAGCTGCATGCGGTCCAGTGCCGCGGACAACGCCGCGACGTCGGCGGCATCCAGTGTGCTGCTCGGCGAGGCGCCCGAAGCGGGGGCTATCGCAAACGGATCTGGATTCTGTACGGTCTGGGCCGCCACATTGACGACGGCGGTCAACAGCAAGACAAGAAAACCAAGGCAATAGCGGACAAACATGTCGTGTCTCCGGTGGTTTTCCTCCCATACGGGAAAACGACCGGGCACGGATCGACTCGACGCTGTGACCAACCACTTCGCTCGCTGCATGTGATCGCCACAGCGTCAGCGCAGGGAAAGCTGAGCGCTGAAGTGCTTTTCCACCGCGACTGGCATCGCGCCAGCCAGTACCAGGGCCGTGACTTTTAGATGCGCGAGCGTGTGGCCCGATGAAAATCCAGCAATACTCGCGTCGCCCCGGCACGCCTGCCGATGTCCTGCCAAGACTGCCGAGACTCCGATCATGCGCACCTATCTCGCCTTGGCAATGTCGATGTCGCTGATGCTTGCCGATCCGGTTTGGGCGGCCTGCGTGCAGACTGCCCGCAGCGTTTCTCTGCAGACTCTCGCGATCGAATCCTGCTTGTGGGCACCGAAGGCCAGCAGGGCAGAACATGAGGTGGTCACCGAATTGCGGGTCCAATTTCAGAATAAGGCTGACCAGGCTATCGTGCTGGAACTGCCAACCGAGCCATTGCTCGCCCACATCCTGGTGGCTTACCTGGGCCCGGAAGCCAAGACCAAATCCGAGCTGCCGGGCGCCGGAGTGCAGGAATCCGGCGCCAGGGATGTGCTGCAGAGTCACCGATTGGCTCCTGGCGAAACTCGGACGGAAGTCGTGCCGATCTCGGTGTTCTTCGACAGGAAGCCAAAGCGCAATTCGCTGTACCGTGTCTATTTGAACCATGGCTACTTCTGGCGGAGAGAAGCTGAGCCAGCGGGGCAAGCCGTCAGTCTGCGTATCATGGACGCCAACCGCACCCGCGAATTCCCGAAAGATTTCTGGTTTGACGAAGTTCGATTCCGATAGCGGATGTTTTCTCGCCTGTTTTGGACACATCGCCGCACAGCGCCGTAACCACCCGCAGGCGCTGTGTTTCCACCGGAATGGGCAGAATCTGAACCAAGCTTCCGGTTCATTGCGGAAAAACTGCGCAGTTGCGCTTGAGACTCTCCGTTGTTCAGAGTCTTTATTCTTCGGTGGATGCAGTCTGTGGGCTTTTGACCGCACGACGCGAAGCGGTGAACAGCGCCCAGATCGAGGGCACCCAAGCCAATCTGCCGGAACTGCTGACTCATGAAGCCGCGCGCGGCGTCGGCACGATGCCGCGCGACGTAACGGCTACCGAACGTCATGTGATGATGGTCGTGCTGGCGAGATTGCGCTAACTGTCGACAATGCCGCATCGTTCACCAGGCCGCATGGCCTGCCCGAGCACGCGGACAGGAATCCAGCGCGCGTCGCGTACCGTAACAACACCCTTACCAGGAGACGAGCATGCCCCGCTATGAATTGAATCTTCAGATCGACTCGCAATCAGTGGCGATGCTGCGTGCCGCAGGTCAACGCATCACGATCGGGCGTTCGGTCAACGGCGGTTCGCCGAACCTGGCCTGGCTCGCGTTCAATCCGTTCATAAGCAACACCATTAGCTGGGAAGAGGCGTATGGGCTCTACGCGTCGACAGTGAACCTCGTGAACGGTGCATCGATCTATCCGCTGTCGGCCGTCGAGCCCCCTGCCCGCGAAGCCTCGATTTATCCGTTCCTCCCGTCGATGTACTTCGGTAATCCGATGCAGGGCGGGGTACCGGCCGGATCCTATGGCATCCAAAACACAGCGCCGCCCTCTTCGTTTCAAATGCTGACCTTCGGCCTCACACAGGCGGCCGTGGTCAACGGAGCCGGCACGCCGTTCCAGGCAACTTCGGCGATACAGTTGCTGCCCCAGATGTCCGCCGTGCTGACCCCCTCATCGACAATCTATGTCTGGCTGCAGTCGATGTTCGGCAGCGGTACCTTCATCGGTAACCTTTCCGGCCCGACGACGCGAGTAACCTTTGGCGGCTCGGTGACGAGCCAATCCCTCGTGTACGACCCGAATCGTGGCGTATTCGTCCCCGTCACGGCAGGCGCCAGCGAGAACGCGTCGACGGATCACGTCGAGGTATCGGAACCTTCGTTGTACTGAAACACCCGCAGTTCGGATTCTGCCGAGGCCAGGTTCAGTCGCTGATGTGACCGGGCAGTGAGCCTGATCCCGCCAAGTCAGCACGGCGGAGTTCGAGCTGTTTCGCGAACAGCGCAAACAGATAGAGGCCACCGGCGCATACAACCACGACGGCGAATAGCGGGGCTGAAGTCGGCATAGAGGCTGGGTCTTGGCTCGTCGTGGGAGCCAGCCCGCATTTCTCACATCCGTTCGTCGCGAGGCCGCTGAGACACCGCCCTGATGCGTGCCGCGGACTGAGTGACGGCGAACGCATAGCCGACACTACGTCGAGCCGACACGAGGGAGCAGCGCGCGTCAGGGCAGGCGTATCGGCGGCCGCAGTAGAAAGGAGTGTGTGAAATGCGGGCTGGTGAGTGGGTCGCTTTCGTGGACGGCGAAAACTGCCATCGACAACGCCGTACGTCGATATCTCCTGGCCGGGCCGAATTCCGTTCAACCCGGGTTGGATCTGGCCTGGGACATTTTCATCACGCTGGCTACGAAGCTGGTCGCGTTGCCGCTTCTAACTCACCCTGCGCCGGCAATACACCGCATTGCCGTGATCGGACTACTGATCGGTGCAGCTTGGTCGGGACATGGTTTGAAGGCATTTGTGTCCTGATGGATTTGCACGCACGGCGCGAGTGACGCGTCTCGTCTGGACGCCTCCTATGCTATTTTTTCCACTTGTATAAGACAGCGAACAGCGCCTACTGGCCGCGGTTGGAAAGTGAGATCGCTCTTCACTGTCTCGCTATCGCCTCGACTGCCATCCGGGTGGCAGTGGCCAGGCGGTCCTCCGGCGCGGCGGGATTGTCCGGCTTGATGCCGACGCGTTCCCAGTCGGAACCGGTCACGGGATTGGTGTTCCGATACGTAGAGAAGCGCCCGGTGAAGTGCTCGTTGATGGCCTGCGCGCCCACCAGGTGCGCGATACCTGTCGTTCCCTGTCCGACTGTTTTCGCCTTTCCAGAGCTCTGCAGCGTGTAGGCGAACAGCTCAGCCGCGCTGGCAGTGTCCGGACCGGTAAGGACGAACAGCGGATAGTCGCGCTTGAATCGCCCGGAACCGATACCCTTCTTTGCAACAGCCGCGTGAACGACCTCGCCATCGCGGTTGACGATGCTCCACAGCGATGTCCCGTCGGCGAAGAAATGACTCAGCAGGTGACGAACCAGCTCGGGCGAGCCGCCTTTGCACTCGGTCAGGTCGATGATCAGCGCAGCCGTGTCGCCCAGGAATGCAAGCGCATGGTCGGCGACCCGTTCTGCTTGCTCGTCCTGGTGAAACTTGTTGAGCTTCAGGTAGCCGATGTTGCCGTCAAGAACCTCCACCCGCTGGAACCCATAGTTCAGCCGGAAGCGGTCAACGGTTTCCTGCAGCACGTGGGTCGGTGGCGCCTTGCCTTCGGCAACCATCACACCCATGTGACCGTCCCCGGTCAGCTCGACGAGTTCCGCACTGATGCGATTGGCGAACTCCTGCTTGCTCGCGATGTGGTCGTATGCGCCGGCATCGAGGCGCCGAAGCATCTCGGTTCCGACCCTGCGCGCAGTTTCCGGATAAACATAGATCTTGTTCATGAGCTCGACCGTGCCGACCACCGACTCGCGCACCAACTGTGCAGAGATCGGGTCGTCGGGGCGAGAGTCCTTGCTGCCGGCGGCCCCGGCGAAGGCGCAGAAACCCAGAGCAATGCCAGCCACAAGGGTCAACGCCTGCAAACACAATCGCATCGGGAGTCTGGATATCGGTCTCATCTCATGGGCGCCTACGAGTCGTGGATAGAAGGTCGCCGCCGCGTGAGCCGCGGCGTGCTGCGAGCGACATGGGTTCGACGGATTCCGCAATCAAGCTCGATCACCAGCGAATATCCGACCAGGTTCACGAGGGCGGCTTTCTCCACCGCGGGCACTTGCCCGCCGGAGGTATCAGCGGCAATTTGCATAACGCTTCGGTGCCATTCGCGCCTGCCGCCATCAGGCGACGAATCCCGTGGGATATCGCGGCTCCCGACCGAAACTCCGGCTTTTCGCGCACGATGCTCGGCTCGGGAAGACACGTCGGCGCAGGTCGTCGACCAGGTTCGCGAGTGGCTGCCCCAGGCATCCGCTGCCGACGCGATGAGTGCTCGGCGCGACGTTGCCGCCGCGCCCTGGACACAGGCCCGGACACAGGCCGCGCGTATCGCTGTCATTCGCTCTAGCCGGCCGGCGTGAAGGTGCGCCGGTGCTGCAGGGCGCCAAGATCGCCCCCGACTGGTGGACCGCAGCCGCTTGTGGAAATCACGCCGAATCAGATTTGCAGGTGATGCAAGCCGGGTGCTCCGAACACGCCGCCGCGAGAGTATAGGAAACTCAAAAGCCGCATTTTGGACAGTGCAATGCCGGCATTGATGATGCGCGGCCCTATGTCGCGCCCGGCTTCAGTCGCAGCAATGCGTTCGGCCAAGCACCGGCGGATTGTTGGCGAGGTCCCGCACGGTGGTGACGCCTACAGCAATGTCGAGCACGCTGTCGGCCTGACCGAAGAAATGCGCGTGCATGTCCCAGAGACCCACCAGAGACCCCAGAGACCGCGGCCCCTCCTTCGCGATCACGGTGCGTAGCGGCCCCTGGTGCCTGCTCCGACGCCGCACTTCAACAAGGCGCGAGCGTGTACACCTGCGGCACGAGCGTGCACTCCGCGTCCTGCCTGCACCCAGCAGCGCGGACGGACATCGGTTCCGCATGAAAGACCTCATACGCTTCCGGCGCGAGCGCATCCATCCGCGGCGTGGTGACGACCACCGTATACATCGGTACAAGTGATGCGTCGAAGAACGACACACTCTCGCTCTGCGCCGCATCGGTACCTGGTTTGCGCCGCACATGGGCGGACACGACCTGTGGCGATGCCGGCGATGGCGCAATGGTTGCCGGATCGGCCAGCACGGCATCAAGCGCCATCTGTGCCGGATTGTCGATCAAACGGCGCTCACTCTTCTGGCCGAATATCTGGCGCTTGAGCCAGTCCAGTTCGTTCGCCAGTGTGTTGATCCGATTCGTCAGTGTGCCGGCAAATGCGCATATCCGTCGGATGACCATACAGCTGCACGCGGATCTGGCCTTCCGGATAGAACATCAGCCGCGCACCACATGAATCACCAGGCCACCTCCCAGATCCAGCCGGATCTCCGTGTGCAGGCCCGCTCCCGAAATCGGCGCCAATGCGGCGCTGGCTTCGACAACGCCAAAATCCACGAAGGGCGACTTACACGATGAAACCGCTGAGCGCTCCGAATCGGCCAGCAAGCCACGCCAACGATACACACTCGCCGCACCGATCCCTTCGCGCTCGCAGAACGCCGCAACGGAAAGTCCGCTGCGTTCCCAGCGCGACAACACCTCTCGCCACTGCGATTGATTGCGCCGAATCCGAATTCCTGACGCCCTGCTCGCCATACCTCTTCTCCGCTCGCCTCGACACCCGTCGTGCCGGTGCCCATTTTCGGGGCTTCGCGCGAGAGGGGAAGGACGCTGCGGATTTAACGCTTACTTTAGGTAGACTGCTAAATCACTGTGCGTGGGTTGAAAATTTCAAGTCCCGATAGGTTTCCGACTAGCAATTCTTGCAATTCCTTACCTACGTCTCGCTCTCTGTAAGCACGCAGATAGATTTGCTCTACTTCACCTGTTTTATCAAAAAAAACCGTCGCGTCAGCGTCTTTCCCTGAAAATCTCTCCATGTCAGATTCAACGGAAATTTTTTCCATCCTGAGACTTAACAATATCGAATCCACTAATTCTCTAGGGATCCTCTTTGTCGAATGGAATTCCCATCCGTAGTCTTTCAGGACGCGACTAGCTTCGGTAGGAATAACAAAATAAGATTTATATTTACCGTGCATGGAAATCACCTATCCCATACGTTAACCGGAATTTCATCAATCCCTGCTTTCTTTGCCGCTTCGGTTCGATGATGGCCGTCTATGATTTCCAAGCGTCCTCTCTCGTTGCGAACAGCATCTATCGGCTTTGATTGATCGAAACCATTCTTTTTCATGTCACTAGCCAGGCGCTTTACTAGTGACCCGGAAATTTCGTTCTTGGTTTGAGTGGGGATTAAATTTTTCGGGTTTGTTCTAATTAACTTTGGAACTGCCGCCCCTGCCGCTGGTAAATCAACCGTTGTCGGCCCCTGAACACCACTAACCGCCGCCGTTGCTTCTGCCCCAATGGTCCCAATAGTCACGATTTCCGGCGTATGCACAATGGCCGCCCCGGTCAGGCCAACACTGGAAGTGGTGGCTGCGAACGTGGCAACGAACGCGCCTCCCGATATTGAGGCAACGCCCAGTGTTGCGAGCCCCACTGCTGCACCCAATTTCTCCCCGAGCGTTCCACCGGAGTCGTTCCACGGGAGTCTGAGTGTCACGCTCGCCGTTTCTCGCCCATCAGGATCAACGTTCCTGTACGGATTGTTATTCGCATACCAATACCGATTGAACGAATCGGGACTGGCCCCGACCGGATCGGTGGCCATAAACCGACCCGCATACGGATCGTAGTAGCGGGCCTGCATATAAATCAGGCCGGTCTCCGCATCGGCGACATGGCCGGTAAACGAGGGCGTGGATTGCGGGGATGGACCCCAGCCATAGGGCTTGTAGTCGTTGCGCGCACTGACTGCGCCGGTGCTGTTGCTGGTGTTTATGGGGGAGCCCAGCGCATCGGTATGGATGTACCGGCGGCCCGTGGTGCCGTCTTCGGCGATCAGATGGCGGCCTAGATAGACATAACGCTTGTTGCCGCCAGTGGACGCGGAATATGGGGTGTCGCTGGTCTGGAAGCCGCTGCGGAAGATGCCGTTGCTGGCGGGGCTGCTCTGGTACATCAGCTGCCCGGCCTGGCTGTAGACCTGCACCGTGGTGATGCCGGATTTCGTGATGCGGGTGCGATGCCCATGGCCGTCGTAGCTGTAGCTCGCTGACTGCACCCCCGTTACCCCAGTGACGCGGTCGGCCTGATCGACGGTAAAGGTCTGCGCATCGCCGCTGGTGGAGCGTGCATTGGCGCGGCCGCGGGTGTCGTAGCCGTAGGTGATGATGGACGCGCCGCCGGGGCCGGTGAAGGCAATGCGGTCCAGCCGCTGCGTGACCGCGTTGTACTCGTGAGTCCAGTCGCCGTATTTCTGCGTCGTGCTGCGGCGCAGGTTGTCGAGCGGGTCATAGACGAAGGTGTGCGCGCCGTCCCACCGCGCTGTGTTCGTTGCACTGGTGAGCCGGTCGCGGCCGTCATAGATCATCGTGCGCGTGAAATCACCGTTCAGGTGATCGGTGATGACCGCGACATTGGCGTTTTCGTCGTAGGTGTAGCCGTCATCAAGCACGCCCGCATCGGTGCTGCGGCTGGGCAGTCCGCGCGTGTTCTGCTGCGTGGTATGCGCGATGCCGTTGCCATAGCTCAGATTGGCCAGTGCGCCGTTGGCATGGCGTGTAATGCCGCTGGCGTAGTTGCCGACCTGGGTGGCTTCACCCAGCGCATTCGGCGCGTAGGCAACAGCCACGCCATCGGGATAACTCAGGCTGGCCACGTGGCCGTTCGGTGTATATGTGTAGCTTAGTGGATAGTCCGTCGTGCCCAGCCTCAGCGTCTCGCTGCGCATCAGGCGGCGGCGGTTGTAGACCGTCGTCCAGGTACTGTTGTCAGCACTGATCGTTTCCAGCAAACCGTCCGGCGTATAGGTTCGGTCAATCGGCGGGCTGCCGTCGCCAAAGGTCGTGGTCTTCAGCCGGTTGAGCGTGTCGTAGCCGAATACCGTCTTCTGACTGGCCGCCACACTGCCGCGATCACAGGCTGCCGTACTCGGCAGATTCTGTCCGCTGGCGCTCCACCAGCGGTTGTTCGCTGCATCGTAATCCTGCACGGTGGCGCCGCGCTCGGGTTCTATCGTCTTGCACAGACGCTGGTTGGCGTCATAGACGAAGGACCGCGTTGCACTGTTCATCACGCCGTTGTAGAGCCCGCTGCGGGTGATGGCGGTCGGCTTGCCGAAGACATCGCGGGCGATGGTCGTCGTGATACCCAGCGGTGCCTGGATCGTGACGGGGGCGGCCTCGCTGGGTTCGTCGAACACCTGGAACGTGGTCGTGGTCACGTACCGGCGCGGGTTGCTGACCTCAGTCTGGAAACCGTCCCGATAGCGGATGGACGTGGTCAGCGTGCCGAGTTCGGACGCGGCCCTTACGTCGGTGATGCGACCCAGTGCGTCGTACTGCGTGGTCGTGCCGTCCACCGGGTCGGTGATCGACCCGATGTTTGCCTTGGGATAGGAGGCAAAGGTCTCACGCCCCTGGGCATCGAAGCGGCGCAGCACCATGCGCTGCGTGCCGGCCAGACTGGCCGTGTCATAGCTGCGCGACAGCACTGGCCGCCAGAGCGCGTCGTAATAGGTTTCCGTGCGTGCGTTGCCGGTGCTGACGGTCTGCTTCCAATGATTGGCCGCAATGCCGTATTCGGTGTTGGTGATGGGCACGAAGGTGAGCGTGGTGTCGTTCCAGGCTGGCGTATCGCCGCTGGGGTGGATGATGCGCGCCAGTCGCCCGCCCAGATCGTAGCGGTACTGCGTGGTGTAGCCGGCCGCATTCGTGACCGATGTGATCTCGCCCTCGTCATTGACGATGGCGCTCTGCGCGTTGTTGTCCGGGAGTGCGATGTTCTGCGCGATACCGCGCCGGTAATTGGTGAACGTCGTGGTCTGGTTGGCGCCGTCGGCCTGCGTCCATACGGTCCCATCGGGGTGATAGGTGAACGTGGTCGCCGGCTGGCCGAATTCGCGCGTGCTGCTCAATGTGGCCGTGACGGGGTCGTAGCTGTTGGATCGCATCACGGCGCCGCCGCCGGCTTCGGTCACGGTGCCTACCTGGCCGATGACCCAGCGTGTGGTGTTGTGGTGGTACTGGGTGGTCTCGCTGCGCGAATGCCCCAGGCTGCTCGCCCGCGTGACGCTGGTGGGGTTGGTATAGCGGTCAAACGCGGTGACCGTGCGCGAGAACGTCACGTTGCGCTGTGTGATGACCCGGCTGCGCTGCGGAATCGGCACTTCACCGCTGCGGTCGCAGTAGTAGCACGGCTTCTTGCCCCATTCGGCCGGATACGGCTGGCCCGCTGGATTGCGCTGGTAGTCGATGACGTCGCTTCTGAGGATTTCGGACTGTGGCGTGCTCACCTCGCTGGCCAGCAGCAGGCCTTCCTCGGCGTTGTAGCGGTTGCTGAATTGATAACGCGTCCAGGCGCCGTCCGGTTCGGTGACGGTCACGGTGCGGGTGGTGGGACACGGCGCACCGGTGCACTCCGACGTCCAGCTCGCATTCAGTGGGCCGTAGTCGAACGACCAGACCAGCGGTGCACTCAGGCCCGGCCCGGTGATCTGCTTGCGCATCAGCGCTACCACATCGGCGAATTTCGATTCGTGCGGCGATGTGGCATCACCAACGGACATGCAGCTGAACGGCACATAGGAGCGGCCATGGCGCACGGTGCGGAAGGTGAACTCGCCACGCGCCCCGGAAGGATGGGTAATCGTCTTGATCACCGAACCCGACGGCGGCGTATTGATATCGGCGCAGTTGCGCCAGCCCAGTGCGCCGCCACCGATGGTGGGGGCGAGGTCGAATTCCCAGAACGTGCTGTCGGGCAGAATCACGCGGCGCAGGCGATTGTCCGCGTCGTATTCGTAGGTCCAGGTGCGTGACGTGGTGCTGGCAGTGGCAATGCGTCCGGCCGGGTTATAGGTCAAATCGATGGAACGGCCGTCACTGGCGCGGATGGCCTGCAGACGCAGCGGGTTGGCCGGATCAAACGTGTAGGTCACCCAGTTGCCAAAGCGGTCTTCGATGCGCGTGGGGAAGATGTACTGTTCCTCGCGCTCCAGGTACGACACCCAGTTGTTGGGAAACACACCGCCGGCGGCACTGACCGGAGTGGCATAAACCTTGGCAAACCAGTCGAAGAAGTACTTCGTGCCCTCGGGCGACACTACGAGAAACCCTTCGCCGGGAACGCCATTGGCGGTTGACGGCAGACAGGCGGCCACCCAGTTATTGCCGGCTGCCCAGCGGTAGCTGCGTCCGTCCACCGGCCGGTTGGCATTGCCGGGTGCGATCACCATCAGGGTCTGGTCACCCTGGCCTGGGATATACAGGCTGTTGCCATGCCAGTACTCGTAACTGGCGAACGACCAGTGGTTGCCGCTGCCCATCACGGACGGCGGCTGTCCCTGCGCCGGGTTGTTGGAATCCACCGAACAGCGCTGATTTGCCTGTCCCGGCGTGGATACCTGCCAGCCGGAGGCCGCATTGCCCTCGGTGCGGGCAAACGTGCCGTGCAGGTGCGGCAAGTCCAGTTCCCAGTCGATGAACAAGCCTGGCGAGCGGGCGCCCATGGGCGCGGTGCGGTAGTCCACGCGATAGCGGCGCGTGAGGTTAACCGGCAACGCCGAGTTGCCCGGCACACGGATGTCCGTAGTGACGAACTCCGTCGCGCCCGTGCTCAACCCGGTGCTGTCGCCAAACAGCGACGGCCCCAATGCCGCCACGCCGTAGCGCTGGCGTATGAACTCATCGGAATAGTCTTGTGCCGGGGTGACGGCCCGCTCGGCCAGTTCCTCATCTGGCGTTGCGGCAATGGCAAAAAATGGCAGAACACTCAATGCCGTTGCGGCGAGCCAACGCGATAGCTTGAACACCGAATTCTCGTTAAGTGTCAATTACAAAGCCTGCATCGGTGGGTGACGATGGGGCATGTCCGACAAGTTTCCTGCCAACCGCCAGCCAAAGCGCTGCGCTTTGCTCCATACGCAGCCGTCAAATGCAACAGGCACACAAAAAACCGGCGCTGCGGGCAGAAGGATACTTCCACTTCCGCAAAGCTCGCCATGCGGACCGGCAGTACAGGCTTTTACACCCCGAACAACAATAGCCGCGGGCTCATCCCGGCGACGCGCACTGACTGTACTGGCACAGGATGTTCGGCATGGGCCTGGGCGAGGCTCAGTATCGGCAAATCCAACTCAGTTACGGCCTTGGCCGATGGTCAGGCATTGCCGCCAAGGATGATGCAACCCGCAGGCCGCCGCTATCCGTCGCGACGTGGTGCAGACTGCTCACCGGATACAGGTCTCAGCCAGATTGTTTTCCCGATCACACGATCGGCGTAGAGGCCACTGTCAACCGATTCACATCCATTGCGTTGACTGCGCGCCGAGCTCGCACTACTGGAGTGCGGCCAATCATCAAGGAGTAGTTATGCCGACACTCACGCAGGGGCTGGCTGGCTTAGGTCTGTCGCTGGCTGTGGCGCTTGGCAGCACCCTCGCCGCCCGGGCAGACGACAGGGAAGCCACCGCAACACAATTGGAACCATGTACGCCTGGCGAATTGGACTGTTGGCAAACGGTAAAACCGGCCTTGGTCGACACCCGCTGGGCAGACGCCCGCTGCAACGACGGCACACCCGGTGGCTACGATTTCCGGCCGTCGCCAACGAGATCCAACGAATGGGTGATTCTGTTTGAAGGCGGCGGCAGCTGCGACGACCTTACTTTGTCCTGCGCACAACGCAGCACGAATCTGACAACAACCTCAATCGCTGGAAACGGCCAATGGACACGGGCTGCGCGCGAAGGCGTACTGAATCCGCGCGCCAACGTGAACCCGGACTTTCATTCGGCCAACATGGTGCAGCTGCACTATTGCTCCAGCGATCAATGGTCAGGCGCAACGTCGCAGCGGCGAATAACCTCGGCAACCCCGCAATGTACCAACGAGGCGGATTGCGGCTGGTTCTTCTCCGGACGTGCGAATGCACGGCGAGCCATCGAGTCGCTGCGCCGCGATCATGGTCTGCGCGATGACGGCAGCCAGCGCGTGCTGTTCGTCGGAACCTCGGCCGGCGGATTCGGGCTTGCGGCGAATGCCGAAGCAATGACTGCGCTGCTGCCAAACACCTACGCTGCGGATGGCCTGCGCTTCGTTCTCGACGGCGCATTTGTGCTGGACGGATGGAACGTACCCAGGCATTACATTGGTGACAGCAATGTCACGTCGGCTGACAAGGTAGCACTGCAGAACTGGCGATTCTGGCGCGCCGCTTATGAAACGTTCTGTGAGGAAAAAATCAGCGCGGCAGGTCGCCACCCTTCGCTGTGCACGTTCCTCTCGATCGACTACACCTATCTGACGGCGCGGCCGCCGAACGGACTGGGTCTTGCCGTGCTAGTTCAGAACAGCACGCTGGACTATGCCGCCATCAAGCGCCTGCACCTGACGTTGACCAACGACCCCGCACGCCAGGTGTGGCGCTGTGAGATGACGGAGGCACTGAGCGCAGCACCCTGGTTATTCAGCAGTGGCGAGGTCTATCACACGCTGACCGCGAGCAACCGGTTTCTCGCGGGTTCGCCCGACAGCGGAACCTATCGCGATTTGCTCGGTGAATTTTGGCACGGCGCAGCACCACGCCGGATTGTTCTCAACAATCCACCTTGCCCGTAAATTCCCATAGCAAGGCGCACTGGGACATTGCCAGTGCGTCGCTGCACCTTGCGGTGCGGCGATTCAAGACGCTGCCTTTTTGACCTGCATAGGCGACCGAAGCAGCCAGCCGGATGGGGCAGGAAAGCAACCGTCATCTGCCCGCGGACGGACACTCGGCCCCCGGCGAAACCGGGTCGCGAAACCGGGACATCCACTTTTCATTTCACGCCCAACCAACGCCCAACCAAGGGGTATTCACCCTACGGTCACTAGTCCTGCTGGACTGACCAGACACCGGCACGTGGTCCGGGCCCGATGTCATCTTCGGCGCGGCGTTCGACGCCGCGATACCCGGAGCCCCCGGCGTCAGAACGGTTATTGCTCCGACAGGATAGACAACGGGTGTGAAAGGGTGGGTACAGGAAATTCAAAAGTCCATTTTTGGCAATCTGGCGGGCAGGCAGCGGTCGTGCAGGTGCCGGTTGGGGCTCGGGTCGGTCGCAGGCCGCTTGCCGCGCCCCGATGGCGTCAACTGCGTGCAGCGCGTCCCTGCAAGTTATCCGCCCGCCTTCCCGGCATGCACCACTACATTTTCCGGCGCACCTTCTATGCCTCGACGCAGTGTGGCCTCGATGTAGCGTGCTGATGTGACGACGATGGGCCAGGCGACGCGATGTATTGCATCGACATCGTCGCCATCGAAGGTCACGCTCGGACTGAGGCCAATGACCAGCGCCTGCGGTGGCCGATGGAGCAAGCCCTGATCACGAAGCCGTGGCGTGATGCTGTTGATCAGCGTTTTCCAGTCGTCGGGCGTGCTGCCATCGGGAGTCGGCGTGGCGAGGGTGTACCGCTGAGGGCAAATCGCCATGGCTGCGGGGTGATTGCGGTAATACAGCAGGTTCAGGGTCTGCGTCTCGTAGTGAAGCAATGAGCCCTGAAACCAGGGCGCAAAGAACAGGCTCTCGTACCACCGCCCCGGAAAGCTGCGTGGCGGTCGATAACAGGGATGGCGCGCTTTCAGCTCTGCAGCAAGCATGTCGAAATAGGGCTGAAGGCCGAGCGCAGCGATCGCGGCATCGTTCTGAGCAACGATCTCCTGAAGGTGGTTCCAGAGCGCTTCTGGACTCAGCGCCCGTTGTTCCGCGTGCGGCAGCGGTACGCCGCGCGGCAGCTGGCTTGCGCGGCGCTCATACTCAGCGCGGCCGAGTTCCTGACTTGCGTCGCTTTGATCCGCGGCGCGACACCATTGCGCGAACTCCGCGTCGCTGCATTCAAAATGCTCGCGGTACTGCGCCATGAACTCGACGAAATCCGGGTAGTGATCGACCGTGCCGCGTGACAGCTGCGGGTCGTCCCCTTGGTAACCCTCGCCGGAAAATTGCGCCATCAGCCTATGGAGCTTGCCGTAGACCACGCGCGCACCGCTGCTCATGGACAGACTCAGGCGAATCTCCTCGGGTGTGATGTCGACATCGCCAAAATGCTCACTCAGCGCGGTAACGCCGTTCGAATGAGGCTCGATCTCGATATCTGGTTCGTGCTGGCGCAGTATCGCGACCGCCCTGGCAACGCGATCGATTGTTGCCTGTTTGCCTGTGTTACCCGAGTTCTCGGGGATCTTGGGAAGTGTCAGGAAAAAATCGTAGGACATGTGATCAGTGGCTCCAGTCAGCATCCGACAGGGGGCGAGTTCAAGCGGCGCTGTGACGCGTAGCGGGCCCGCTCCTGCTCGCCTCTTTTCGCGGCGGAGTCGCATGACGTATCCGTCCCCGCCCGACCTGCACTAATTCTTGCTGGTCAATCTGCGCGATGTCCAACCGTTCAGCGCGCTCGGTGGCAATCACTCGCGACGGCGAATTTCCAACGGTCGAGTCAGCCCGTTTCGCAAACCGGGCCTGAGCGGCACGATTTCCGCTGACATCAAAAACTTGCTCTCCGAATCTGGTTTCTGGCGATCTGTCTGCTTACCCAGAACAAGAAGGGTATCTCGGCGCTGTCGCTGCGTCGGCAACGGGGTGTTTCCTGCAACACGGCCTCGCCGAGCAAGCGCAAGCGGATGCCGGTCATGGCTGGCGCTCGCAGGCCCTGATCGGTTCAGTTGTCCATAGCCGCGCCGTACCCGTGGGCTGCAAGCTCTGGCAGACTGGTCACTCGCCGCAATGACGGCCCTGCGAGAGGACGCGCCGATGACCTTCGAGCAGCACGCTTTCATCAGCTATGCGCACATCGACAATCAGCCGCTGACACCGGATCAGAAAGGCTGGGTGACGCAGTTCCACGCGACCCTTGCAACCATGCTGAGCCAGCGCCTCGGCGAGAAGGCGCGTATCTGGCGTGACGACAAACTTGACGGCAACGACGCATTCAGCGACGAGATCCTCGACCAATTCGCGAAAACGGCGATGCTGGTGTCGGTGCTGAGTCCGCGCTACCTGAAGTCGGACTGGTGCACGCGCGAACTGCGCGCTTTTCTCGACGCCGCGGCTGCGACCGGCGGTGTGACCGTCAACAACAAGAGCCGGTTGTTCAAAGTTGTAAAGACGCCTGTCGACTCTGCTGCGTTGACGCTGCCGGAGGAAGCGCAGCGCACACTCGGCTACGAATTCTTCGAACGTGCGGGCGACGACGGCGAACTGAAGGAACTCGACCCGGCGTTCGGCGAGCAGGCACGCCAGCAGTTCCTCGGCAAGCTGAGCAGTCTTGCGTGGCAGATGGCGAAGAGCCTGAAGTTGCTGGCCGAAGCGGCCGATGTGACGGCAGCCGCGGGCAAGACTGGCGCGACCATCCGCGACGATGCAGGCAAGGGCGCCGTGTACATCGCCAGTTGCGGGCGCGATCTGCATGCGGTTCGCGAGCAACTCGCCACGGACTTGCGCAGGCACGGCTACGAGGTGCTGCCAGTGCAACAGTTGCCGGTGACAGCCGACGGGCTATCGCGCGAAGTACGCACGCTGCTCGAACGCGCGTCGCTGTCTATCCACTTGATCGGGCAAAGCGCGGGGCCGATCCCGGATGGGCCGGATGAGCGCTCCGCGGTAATGCTCGAAAACGATCTGGCCGCCGCCTGCAGCCGGGAGCGCGGACTACGCCGCGTGATCTGGCTGCCGGACGGCGTGCGCGGCGAACGCGACGAGCAGCAAGCCTTCATCGACGCCCTGCAGTCCGACGCCAGGCTGCAGTTCGGCGCAGATTTGCTGCGCGGCGACGTCGAGGCGCTGAAACATGCGGCGCACGCCGCGCTGCAGCGCGTGTGCCGGGACGCCGCGACCAAGGTGCAGCCTGCCGACGATGGTGTGCAGGTCGTGCATCTGCAAATGAGCGAAGCCGACCGCACCGCAGCGGTCCCGCTGATCAAGATGCTGCGGGCACGCGGTGTGCGAGTGACGATCCCGGTGTTCGTAGGCGATGCGGCAGCGCTGCGCCAGGCGAACGCGCAACTGACCGCGGACTGCGACGTGCTGCTGCTGTTCTACGGCGACGGCGACGAAATGTGGAAGTTTCACCAGCAAAACGACTTGCGCAAGCAGGCCGCCACGCTGCAACGCGTCAGGCCGCGGCGCGACGTTCTGTTGCTCGCACCGCCACAGACGCCAGACAAAGCGCTGATTCAGGCACTCGCAGAAGCGAACACCATCGATGCCAGCAGCGGCTTTGACGACGCCACACTCGCGCCGCTGTGGGCTGTGCTCGCGCCAGGTGGAGGACTGCCATGAGCACGCCCGCGGGCATGCCCGCCAATCCGTTTCCGGGCCTGCGTCCATTCCGCGAAGACGAGGAGCACCTGTTCTTCGGCCGCGAAGCGCAGGTCGACACCATGATCGACCGCTTCGCCGATACACGCTTGCTGGCCGTAGTCGGTAGTTCCGGGTCCGGCAAGTCGTCGCTGGTCAATTGCGGGTTGATACCCGCGTTGTATCGCGGCCTGCTGGCGAGCGCTGGCAGCGCCTGGCGCGTGGCAGTGCTGCGGCCCGGCAACCGTCCGATCGCGGCGCTCGCAGCCACCCTCGCTGCAGCGTTGGCTGACCCGTCCATGCCGTCAGCTGCTCCGGCGGACGCCTTAGCAAACGACGTACCGGGTGCCGCGGCAACCGCCAATGGTGGTGACGAGTCGTTCTTCACCCCCGCCGAGCTGACCGAAGCGACGCTGCGCATGAGCAAGCTCGGTGTGCTCGACGCGTACGAGATGGCGCAAACGCGGCAGAACTTGCTGCTGGTCGTCGATCAGTTCGAGGAACTGTTCCGTTACCGCGCATTGACCGATACCGCCGATGACGCGGCGCGCACCGCGGTCGCAGCGCGCGCGGACAGCGACCGCACCGCGTTCGTGAATTTGCTGCTCGAAGCCGCCGCGCAGCGGGAATTGCCGGTGTACGTGGTGCTGACCATGCGCTCTGACTTCCTCGGCGAGTGCGCACAGTTCTTCGGCCTGCCGGAAGCAGTCAGCCGCGGCCAATACCTGGTGCCGCGCATGACGCGCGACGAGCGGCGGGACGCCATCTCCGGGCCGGCTGGTGTGGCCGGCGCTGGGATCGAGCCGGTGCTGCTGACGCGCCTGATCAACGATGTCGGTGACGACCCGGACCAGCTGTCGATCTTGCAGCACGCATTGAACCGCACCTGGGCCGAGTGGCAGCGCGACGGTGCCTCCGGCCCGGTGGCCATGCGCCACTACGATCGCGTTGGCACCATGGCGAACGCCCTCGACACGCACGCCGACGATGCGTTCGCCTCGCTGGCGGATGATGCGCAACGCAGGCTCTGCGAAACGCTGTTTCGTGCAATCACGGACAAGGGCACCGATGCACGCGGCACGCGGCGACCGACCCGCGTCGACACATTGCTTGCGATCAGCGGCGCCACGCTTGCCGAACTGACAGCGATAGTCGAGGTGTTTCGCGAACCGTCGCGTTCATTCCTGATGCCGCCCGCTGGCCGCGCACTCGGCCCGGACACGCCCATCGACATCTCGCACGAGAGCTTGATGCGCGTATGGCAACGCCTGCGCATGTGGGTCGACCTCGAAGCGCAATCCGCGCAGACCTACCGGCGCCTCGCTGAAACGACAGAGCTGCACACCGCGGGCAAAGCCGGCTTGCTGCGCCCTCCGGACTTGCAGTTCACGGCCGCCTGGCGTGAGCGCGAAAAACCGAACGAGACCTGGGCGGTGCGCTATCGCAGCGGCTTTGCGGATGCGCTGAGGTTTCTCGAGCGCAGCGAACGCGCCTACCGCGAGGAACTGAGCAGCGAAGCGCGCGAACGTGCCGAGCAGGCAAAACAGATGGAGCAGCAACGCCGCACGCACCGGTTGCTGGTGTGGGGCGTACCACTGGTTGCATTCCTGTCCTTTGCGGTGGGCACCGTGCTGTGGATGTATCTCGAAGCGGAGCGGCAGTCGCAGCGGGCTGAAATTGAGGCGGGCAAAGCACGCGCCAGTCAGGAGCGCGCCGAGAACGCGCTTGCCGCGGAGCGCCGCGCCAAAGATGCCCAGGAGACCTACGAACGCGCGTACGAAGACGCGACCAGGAACACGCCGCAAGTGCGCGCAGCAGTGGCCAATGCTGTGCAGGAAAAGTCGCTGATCTATCTGCAGGTCGCCGATGCCAACCAGCGCAGCGCAGCCGAACGCCTGCGCGCGCAGTTGCAGGCAGCGGGCTATTTCGCGCCCGGTGTTGAGCAGGTGAAAGCAGCGCCAGCGGCGGCGGAATTGCGCTACTTCCGCGAGTCCGACGCCGCGGAGGCCTTGACCATCGTTCGCCAACTCGAACGCTGGGGACTCGGCAAGGTGCGTGCGCGCTTGATCGCTGGCTACGCAGCGGAGACCAAACTCAAGCAGTTCGAGCTTTGGCTGCCAGTCGAAAATGCAAGCTCGATCAGGGCGCTGGTAGCGCAACTGGACGACGGCTCCGTGGATACGCGCAAAGCCGCCGGGCAAGCTTTGCAAGACCGTTACACAGCTTCGCCGCGTGCCATTGAAGAGGTGCTCGAAATGCTGGAGTCGCAGCCTGGCCCGTCGGTTAGCGGCCGCATCAACGCGCTGTATTTCCTGTCGCGCACCGCGCCGCTCGCCTGGGACGACAAACTCGCCACGCGCGGGCGCTTCCTGATAGCGGGGGCGCGGAAAGGCGGCGATCTGGGCCCGCAGGCGAAGGCCGAATTGATGCGCCTGGAGAGCGTGCTGGACGCTGTGCACGCCAGGTCGGCAGAGCCCGTCGGCGAGTTCAGCAAACCCGAGTGAGTGCCCAAAGCTCCAGTTGGCGTAGCGCGGCAGTTACTCGGGCCAGTACTGGCGCTTAACTCCAGACGGACAGCCCTTGGGACTTGACCCACGGTTGAGGCGTGTTCGGATCAACCTGGGAGTTCCCCGGTAACCGCAGTGAGCGATCGGCATAGCTGGTTCGTGCAAAGAACTCGTGGAACGCCCGAAGTGTGCGCCCTGCGCATGATCTCGTTCCCGCGTCTATCACCACGCGCATAGTTGGACGTTGCACGAACAGCGGACCAGCCCGTCCACCGCCTCAGCTGCGCAACCTGCGCCGGATAGCGCTCATCGACACCCCCTCGTTGGCTTCATAAGTTCCCTCGCCATTGAGCCGCGGCGCTTCTGCCAACCCCGCGTGATGCAGGGCCATGACTTCCCAATCCGCATTGAACACAGGACTGCCCGAACTGCCGGGATCCGTGGGTGTCCGGTAGTGCACAAGGCGCTCCTGGTCGTCAATGTCCAGCAGCAAGCTGTCGTGAAGGGCGATCTGCAGGCCCGCGCCGCGCGGATGTCCGGCGACGAACGCCCTGGCCTTAGGACCAAGAAGGGGAAGATCGCGTGTGGCTTGTAGCACCGGCGCATCGCCCGGTAGGTCTCGGAGGCGGACGATTGTGCAATCGAGCATCTTCAACTCGTCGTTGCGTGCGCCGACCGGGCCGGGTTCCGACGTGAACAGAACTTCGCTCACGGCGTAGCGCGTCAG
Organism: Rhodanobacteraceae bacterium; assembly: GCA_016790075.1. GTDB lineage: Bacteria > Pseudomonadota > Gammaproteobacteria > Xanthomonadales > Rhodanobacteraceae > Tahibacter. The sequence goes on from JAEUPP010000069.1 coordinate 144,175, forward strand.
GTTGCCGGCAACCGGCGTATCGAGCTCGAACGTCACGCGGGCTTTGCCTGTGGGGATGGCATTGGTGACCGTATCGCTGATCACGTGCGCGTTGGTGAGAAACACCGGACCAGCGCCATACACGGGCTTGAGCCAGGCGCCACTGAGCAAGAACCCGGTGCCCAGGCGTTCTCCGATGTCGTTCATGACGCAGCCCACCGACCTGAAGGCCGACAGCAGTGATCGGATCGAGTCCACGCTGAAGCTCGACTCGCCTAGGAAGTTTTTCTCCAGGCCTCGTTCGTCGTTCGCGAGCGCCGCCTGGATCGCCGGTACTTGCGAAGGAACCAACGTGATGCGCGCCTGCCGTTGGGCGCAGAAGTTGGCAATGATGCTCAGCAGGCGACCGGCGCAGACCACCGGCGACGTTGGATCCCCGCGCCAGATCTCACGCAGCTGCCGCGAGTAGCTGTCCAACTGGAATCTCGTGGTGTCCTTCGACGACAACATCCGATACAGCCATAGCTCCGCGTCGTCGCAACGTCCCAAGGCCAGGCAGGCCTCGGAAGCAGTGGCGTAGGCCCAGGGGTCCGGTTTCGAGCGACAGCTTTCGACGACAGTCTCGAGGATCTTCCTGGCGAGATCATTGAAGTCGGGCAACGCCGGTCGCGGGATTCCGCCGCTCTGATGGAGCTCGAGATTGAGGCAGGCCAGCGCATTGATGCCATGCCAGTAGCTTTCAGGGGCACTGAGGTACTGGGCCAAATAGCGGTTGGTGGCGTCGACCAGGCTGTCAAGGTCATCGGTGTTATTTACGTAACGCTGTTTGGCGATCCGCCCCAACAGACCACGGAACTCTAGCAACTCCCGACGGTAGACAATATCGCCTGGGTGTTTCTCGCACACAGCGATAGCCTCGGTCGCCATGCTCTGCGCTTCGTCCAGCAGCGTCGTGTTGATCAGCGCCTGTACACGCCGCTTCTGCAGCACAGGATCGAAGCCCTTGCGCCCGTACCACGCCTTGGCAATGGCACGGGTCAGCTCGAAGTAGCAATTGTCGTTAAGTCGGGCGGCGGCATTGCGAGCCTGTTGGACACCGAGCGCGACAGCGCCCTGCTGGATCTCATCGACGATGAGCTGCGCACCTTTGGCCAGCAGCCAGTCACTGACGACCGGAAACCGGCCAGCCTTCAGATCGTGCGCTACCGCCTGTGCCGTGGTGGGTGTCATGCTTCAGAGGTCTAGCGCTTCCGTGAGCTTCGCCCGGAACTGGAGCCCCGCAAAGTAGTGCGTGATCGTGTGTCGCCACTTGCTCCAGTTCGACTCCTTAATGTCCTCGACGCTCTTGCCGTCGACCGGCTCAAAGTCGTTGGCGAATTTTGGGTCGGCGCCACAGATGGGATCCAGCGGGTCGTAGATGTTGATCCAGCGTGAAGTAGTGGCTGCCGGGAAGTCGTTCTTCTGCAGTCCTGGAGCGCGCAACTCGACCTGTACTTCCTTGATGCCTAGCGGCGAACCCAACGTGATCAGGGTTTCCACTTTTGGACAATCCGCGCAATTGCGCAGCACATCATAGGCGACCATGGTGCCCATGCTGTGCGAGACCACCACGAGTTTCTCGCCTTTCTCCGCTGCGGCCTTGAGCTTGTCGACCAGGCGCCTGCGCAGTTCGGATCGCACCTGGAAGTTGACGCCATCCTTGCGCGTGTACTCTTTGTCGAAGAGGAAGTAGTACGCCTCCATGGCTGCTTTCTTGATGATGGCCTCGCGCCAGGCTGCGGGCAGCAGTCCGGCGATTTCCGCTCCCGCGAGCGCCGCCGGGTTGATCCCCGGGGCTACTGGCGGCTCGGTGATCAGCTGGGAACTGAGCTCCGCCTCGAACCTTGCCAGGAATGCCTGCTCCTCGGGGGTTACGGGAATGGGCGCTACTGGTGCCGGCTCATCGAGCTTGTCGGCCAGGATCTCGGCATCAGCACCGCGGCCCTCCGCTTCGAAGTACGAGGAGAAGTCGGTCTCGTAGTCGTCCGCGTAAAAGACGTCGGCGTAATAGTTGAGCTCGTGTGGCACGCCCTTGGTATAGAGATTGATGCCCTTGTTGGGCGGGGCGAACACGTCAGGACGCGGGTTGTCACGGCTGATTCCCATGAGCCACAGCTCAAGCAGCTTGTCGGGAGGTGGCTTCTTCGCCAGGCCATGCACAAATACGACCGCGCTGCGTCTCTTTGGCATGACAACCTCCAGTTTGTCAATTGTTTGCAATCAAGACATCGTTGAAACACGGATCGTTTTTTATCACAACAAGACCGGAGAGAAACTGCGGGCGGCGTCGAACCACCCCGGTCATTTGAGCAATGATGTACTTTTTGCATCGCAACATACATTGCGGCGCACCGGTGAGTGGCCTCGTGTATGCTCTGGCGAATGGCCAGTCCGCTGTGTTTCGTGCTCATGCCTTTCGGTGACAAGCCCGACCCCCTGGGTGGCCCACCGATCAACTTTGATCGCGTCTACGAAACGGGAATTCGCCCCGCCATAGAGCAAGCAGGCCTCGACCCGATCCGCGCGGACGAGGAGCGGACCGGCGGGATTATCCACAAGGCCATGTTCGAGCGATTGCTGCTATGTGAATTCGCTGTCGCCGATCTGACCTGCGCCAACGCAAACGTTTTCTACGAGCTTGGCGTGCGCCATGCCGTACGGCCTTCGACCACGGTGGTGATCTTCGGCAAGGGGCACATGCCGCCGTTCGATGTGAACTACGTGCGGGGCATGCCCTACGACCTGGGAGCGGGCAACGCCTTCACCAACGCGGTGGCGCAGGGCGTGCGTGATGCGCTGGCACAGCGATTGACCGAAATGCGTGAGCTGGCCGTGGGTACCGCAGTCACCGACAGCCCGCTGTTCCAGTTGCTGAGCGACTACGCCCCCCCCGACATAGCAAGGCTCAAGACCGACACGTTCCGCGATCGCATCCAGTACGCGGCCAGCGCCAAAGTCGCGTTGGCCGCAGCCCGGGAGAAGCGGGATACAGACGAACTCGCACGCGTCGAACGGAGTCTCGGCGCGCTGGACGGCGTGGAGGCCGGCGTTCTTGTCGACCTCTATCTATCGTATCGGGCTGTCTCCGCCTGGCAGCGAATGGTCGACCTGTATGCACGCATGCCCAAGTCTCTGCAATCCGTGGTGCTGGTGCGCGAGCAACTAGGCTTTGCTCTCAACCGCCTGGCACATCGCCCGGACGCGTTACGCGTGCTCGGCGAGGTCGAGGCACAGCACGGCGCGAGCTCGGAGACCTGCGGCCTCATCGGCCGTGTATACAAAGACCTTTGGGGAGATGCGAAGAATGCAGGCGACGAGGCATTGGCACTGGACAACCTGAGCAAGGCCATCGAGGCGTACTCGCGTGGCTTCGAGGCGGATTCGCGTGACGCATTTCCGGGTATCAATGCGGTAACGCTGCTCGACATCCGGGGAACAAGCGCCGCTCAGGAGAAGAAGGCGGAGCTGCTGCCAGTGGTGCGATTCGCGGTGCTGAAGCGAGTGCGTTCAGGCAAGTCGGACTACTGGGATCGCGCTACGCTGCTCGAACTTGCCGTACTTGAACGCGACGCAGACGCCGCCTGCGAACACCTGGCTGACGCCCGCGCCAACATGCGGGAGGCCTGGGAAGGCGAAACCACGGCCAATAACCTGATGCTGATCCGCGAGGCGCGCCAGACGCGTGGCGAGCACGAACCCTGGTTGGATGACATCATCCGCGCGCTTGATCCCAAGCGGCTCATCTGAGGCACGCATGACTTTGCCGACGTTCAAGGTCTTCCTGAGTCACCGCTACAGGTCGCCCGACGTCAACCGCTTTTTCTTCGAGTTGTTCGCGCGACAGGCTCTGTTGCAGTTCGAGGTCGACGATGGCGTGACGTATCTGCCAAAGAGCGCCGGCGGCGCCGTGCAGGGCATTCCCACCAACGTGACACGGCTCGAACGCATTGTGCGCGCCGCGGATGCGTTCATCGGCATCTATCCGATCTCCGTGAACGCGACCGATTCGCCGAATCCGGATCAACTGAAACTGGAGTCGCGCTACTTCCGCCTCGAGCTCGATCTGGCGCTGCGCGCCCGCAAGCCAGCGCTTGTGTTCTTCGACCAACGCTACAAGGCGCAACTGGCTTGCCCCTCTGGCGTGTTGTCGCACAGCTTCGACGCGCAGGAGGCCGTACCAGGCCAGCAGACGCCTAGTTCCGCGGCGTTCGACAAGGTATTCGCAGACTTCTGCACGCGCGTCAGCGCCTCGATGTCCTACCGTACGCTGAGCAGCGCGTCCGCTCGCAGCGGACGCGTCGGCGTCCTCTTGCCGCAAGCCGAGAGTCCCGGCGGATATACCGACGAACATATCCGCTCGATCGAGGAGGCGCTGAGCGACAGCGACTACATGCCGGTGCGGATGCGCTGGCCGCCCGTGCTGGGCCGTGAACTGCTGACGGAATGCGCGGAGCTCGATTTCCTCGTGGTGGACGTCGGTGATGATCCGATTTCCGCCGCCACGGTGTCGTTCCTGCATGGTCGCTTCATTCCGGCGCTGAGGCTGCGACGCCTGGACGCAGACGCGCCTCAAGTCTCGCAGCTCGAACACATCCTGTTTGGCTCGGTGACCGCCGGCTATCTCAAGGACGTGGTCCGCTGGTCGAGGAAGGAAGAACTCGACGCCGGCATCCGCGCTCGCATCCAGGTGATCGACCTGCCGCCCAGACGCATCTCCACGGCCGCGCAGGCCAACGAGTACTTCGTACGCAGCAGCAAGCGACCGGTAAACATCTTCCTCAGCTACTGCGGCCGCGACAGCAACGTCGCCGCCCGCATCAGCGAGTCATTGGTAAAGCGGTTCCAGAAGGTATTCAACTACAAGGACGGCACGTCGATCGAGCCCGGCAGCCCATGGCTGGCGCAGATTTTCGATCAACTGGCGACATCCTCGGTGGCGATCCCGCTGATATCGGATGACTACTTCAAGAGTGGCAATTGCGAGCACGAAGCGCGCGAAATTATCGCGCGACGCGACAACCAGAGCTTGCATGTCATTCCCGTAAAACTGAAACCCCAGGTGACCGTTCCCAACTGGTTCGCCGACATTCAAAGCGAGCGGCTGTTCGCCACCAACCAGGATGCCGAGGCACTGGCCGAGTCCATCGTTGCGCTGGTCGACAAGCGTCGCACGGAGGCCGCGCCCACCGCCGGCATTTCGACCTGAGTGCAGCCCACGGCACCTGGCGTCGGCGGCACGTAGTCATGGCTGGGTGAAATGGATCGGGCGAGGGGTGACTGCTGGTGATTTTTCCTGGCGGAGAACCGTTCGGATGGGGACGTAGACCCCGCCAGATCAGTCGCCTCACGTGTGCGCAGAGATCGGTTCGCCGCTCGCACCTGGTCCTGCGTCGATGGAGGAACGTTGCGCTCGCTCGCGCGATGACTCAAAAAAATCCACAGCTCCGGGCGCGCTTGTCGACGTCGGGTGGCGCTTGATCCTCGTCAGCGCCTGCGCCGCATCGGAAGCACCAGACGCCGACGAAAACGGCAATGTGGCAACTGTCACCGTATCGCCCGGAAAGCAACGGTGCGGCGCCTGCACGGCGCCGCACCAGCCTGATCCTTCGCGTTACGGTGCGGGCGTAATGCCGATGGCGCTGAACAGCTTGGCGCTGTCATAGCGGCGGTCGCCGCGGATCACTGTGCGCACCTTGCGGATGTCCGCCATGTTCAGGGTCGGGTCGCCGTCGACCAGGATCAGGTCGGCGACGTAACCGGGCGCCAAGCGGCCGTATTCCTTGTCGCGCTTCATGACCAACGCCGAATCGTAGGTCGCCGTGCGCAGCGCGTCCTTGGGCGAAATGCCGGCAGCGACATAGAGCTCAAGCTCGCGCGGAATCTGCAGACCGCCGGAACCGTCGGTGCCAGCAACGATGCGCACGCCGCTGCGATGCAGCAGGCCTACGAAATCGATCATGCGCTGATAGCCGTCGCGATAGGCCGCTTCCTGGCCAGGTTTGATCGGCAGGCCGCCGCCGCCGGAACGGATGCCACGCTGCCAGGTCAGCGGCAGGCGCGTCATGATCGCGGCAAAACCCGGGCCGGGCAGGCCGGGCCGGCCCAGGAACATGTCCTCGAACGTGCTCAGGGTTGGATCGATCACGATGTTGCGCTGCTTGAGCAGGGTCACAAAGTCGCGTACCGCCGGCGTGCCCAGATCAATACCCGCGCCGTACTCGCCGATAGCGGTGAAGCGCGCCGGTGTGCGCGTGTCCTGCACCTTGTCGTAAAGGAAGTTCAGCATCAGCATGTTGGCATGCTGTATCTCTTCGGCGCCGTTCTCGACGAACTGGCGCGCGGTCATGTAGGCGGGCACATGACCGCTGACGCGCAAGCCCTTTGCATGCGCCATGCGCGCGATCACCGGCATCAGCTCGGGCTTTATGGAACTGTAAATTTTAATTTGTTCATGACCGCTCGCGGCGTATTCGTCGACGATGCGTTGGGCATCGGCTTCATTGTCGGCCAGCGCCTTGGTCGGCCCGGCAAACGGCCCCGGGCCATCGATGATGCCGGCCTTGATGATGCGCGGTCCTATATCGCGCCCGGCTTCAATCGCTGCAATGCGCTCGGCCAGCACCGGCGGATTGTTGGCGAGGTCGCGTACTGTCGTAACACCTCCGGCGATGTCGAGCACACCGTCGGCCTGGCCGAAGAAATGCGCGTGCATGTCCCAGAGACCGGGCATCAGGAACTTGCCACCACCATCGAGTATTTCTGCATCGGCCGGTGTAGCCACCTCCGCCGCTTTGCCGCTCGCCGCGATACGGCCCTTGTCGACCAGCACGGCGGCGTCCTCCAGCACGACGCCCGTAGCGGGATCGAAGGCACGTACATTGCGAATCAGCAGTGGACGCTTGAGTGTTTCGGTCAGCGCCTTGGCACGCTGCTGCGCCTGCTGTTGCTGCTGCGCGTCCTGGGTCTTGCCCAACAGCGGCAGCACATCGGCATAACCTTCGCGGATCAGCGACGACCAGCTCGAATAATCCGCAAAAAAGCGCTGCTGCTCATCAAGCCAAAGATAGCCTGGCGTCAGATCAAGACCGTGAATCGCATACAGCGCGACCTTCTTCTTGCCGGGCTTGCCCTTGACCTGCAGCTCGGTGAGTTTCTCAATACGCGCTTCGCCGGCCGGCAATATGGCCAGCCTCTGCTGCGGCGATTTGAGCAGGGCGCGAGCCAGCAGCACGCTTTCTTCGGGTGTGCCGTTGAGGCTCAGGTAGAACGCCGGCTGCTCGACACTACGCGTTTCGCTTTCCGATGCGTTCTTCCAGCTGACGCTATTCCCTTCACGGGTCAGCGTCTCGTCGACCGGGCCCTTGAAGTAGTCATTGCCCTTGTTCGTGGCCGCGCTCACCAGACCGTCGGCGGCGACATGGTATTCGGAATCAAGCTTGGGGCCACGACCCCGGTCGTTGAATTCGTAGTGCACACGAATGCTGCCGTCGTCGGCATAGCGCGCCTCGTGAAAACCCGCCTTGGCACCCATGGTTATGACGTCACTGCGTTCGACCTGTTCGGCCGCCGCGACGGCTGCACCGATGCCAAACAGCAGTGCGCCCAGCAAGAATCTGAGTCTCATCGCATCCTCCCGGTCAATTCCTTCAGTCTGAACCGGACAATCCTGCGCCAGCGCGTGCCGTAAGCTGGGTGGCCATGCGCCAGAAGGGCCGCCAGTTGCGGCGAACTGCGGCAAGCGGGTGGCATGCCTCAGCGCTCCGAATGGCCGGCCTCGTCGTATTCGCCGCGGGCAAACAGGCCTGGCCGTATCAGGTCGACGAAGGCACGCGCCTGTGTCGACAGGTATTTCCCTTTGCGCATGACAACGCCGTAGCTGCGTTGTGGAAAATACTGGCGCAGATTGCGCACGTGCAGCCGGGTCTTGTCATGCTCGGTCAGGCAGATGCCGGTCACGATGGAGATACCCAGCCCCATGGCGACATATTCCTTGATGACTTCCCAGCCGCCAACCTCGATCGCAACCCGATACGGCACGCGACGCTGCTGGAACACGAGATCGACCAGGCGATACGTGGTCAGGCGCTGCGGCGGCAGGATCAGGCCATAGGGAGACAGATCCTCGAGCCGGATATCGGGCTTGTCGGCCAGAACATGGTCACGGGGCAGGATCAGCATGGGGTCGAACCATTGCACCGGCTCATACGACAGGTCGTGGGGCACATCGAGCATGGAACCAAAGGCGAAATCGACCTGATCCTGACGCAGCAAGGCAAGCCCGTCCTTGCCGGTGACGTTGTAGAGCTGCAGGCGCACGCCCGGATGTTCCTCGCGGAACGCGCGGACCAACGGCGGCAGCAGGTATTGAATCGTTGACGAACCCGCCGCGATAAGCACTTCCCCGGCATCGAGGCCCTGGAGCTTGCTGCGGAACTGCTGATCCAGCCCTTCCAGCCCTTCCACCAGCGGCCGGGCGAGCTCGTAGAGCATTTGCCCCTCGCGGGTCAGTACAAAACGTGGCCGAGCCCGCTCCAGCAGGCGCACGCCGAGCTCGGTTTCCAGCGCCGACAGCTGCAAGCTGATGGAGGCCTGGGACAGAAACAGCGCTTCACCGGCGCGTGCCAGCGTGCCGAACTTGACGACATGGCAGAACGCACGCAACTGCTTGACTCGGTTGCCTTTGTAGTAGAACCGGGGGGTGCTTTCCGGCACGTCACGCGGCTTGTTCTTGCGCCGGCCGTCCGGCCTGGCTGCAGCATTGCCACGCGATCGTTTCGAGTTCAAACGTTCGTTTGATGTCGTCATGATTTCAATCACTTGGACGTTATTTAACAGTGTTAAAGAAATGAATTGAAATGTTTGGTTTGTCAAATGCTGCACTGCACGCATAGGCTCAGGGCCCATGTAACGGGTCGGACGGAGAGGGCGATGGCAGTGGCGGCAGATCAGTTCCATGCGGCGCCGGTCGAAATCCGGGCGGCGCTCAAACCCGGTTACGAGCAGATACTGACGCCGTCCGCATTGAGCTTTCTCGCTGCACTGCAGCGTCGTTTTAACGCGCGCCGTTGTGAGCTGCTGGGCGCGCGCCAGGCGCGCCAGGCGCGATTCGATTCGGGAGAACTGCCGGACTTCCTGCCGGAGACCCGCGGGATCCGCGAATCGGACTGGACCGTTGCCCCGATTCCCGCCGCGCTACGTGACCGCCGGGTCGAAATCACCGGGCCGGTCGAACGCAAGATGATCATCAATGCGCTCAACTCCGGCGCAAAAGTGTTCATGGCTGACTTCGAGGACTCTTCGGCCCCCACCTGGGAGGCGATGCTCGATGGCCAGATCAATCTGCGCGACGCGGTCTCCGGGTCTATCGACTATCGCGCAGCGGATGGCCGGGAATATCGTCTCAAGCCTGAAACCGCCGTCCTCATCGTGCGTCCGCGCGGCTGGCATCTGCCTGAAAAACATGTGCGTGTCGACGGCGAAGACATGTCCGGCGCGTTGTTCGACTTCGGCCTCTACGCGTTCCACAACGCGCGCGCCCTGCAGGGCCGCGACCGTGGCCCCTATTTCTATCTGCCCAAGTTGGAAAGCCATCGCGAGGCTGCACTCTGGGACGAGGTCATGGCGTTCACGGAGGCCGAGCTGCACTTGCCGGCCGGCTGCATGAAAGCAACCGTGCTGATCGAAACGCTGCCAGCCGTGTTCGAGATGCATGAGATCCTGCACGCGCTCAGAAGCCGCGTTGTCGGCCTGAATTGCGGTCGCTGGGATTATATTTTTTCCTATATCAAGACCTTCCGTGCGCACCGCAGCCATATCCTGCCGGAACGCAGCCAGGTCAGCATGAGCGTGCCTTTTCTGAAGGCCTATTCGGAACTTCTGATTCAGACCTGCCATCGCCGTGGCGCTTTCGCGATGGGCGGCATGGCGGCGCAGATTCCGATTTCCGGCGATGCACAAGCCAACGAAAACGCGCTGGCGCGTGTTCGCGCCGACAAGCAACGCGAAGCGCGCGCTGGCCATGATGGCACCTGGGTAGCCCATCCGGGGCTGATTCCTGTCGCACTGGCAGAATTCGATGCGGCCATGCCGGCACCTAACCAGCTGGACCGGCTACGCGACGACGTCAGGGTGAGTCGGGACGACCTGATCCTTGCGCCACCAGGCACGATAAGCCGCGCTGGCTTCCTCAACAATATCGATGTCTGCGTGCGCTATCTCGCCGCCTGGCTGGACGGCCTGGGCTGCGTGCCCATCCACCATCTGATGGAAGACGCCGCGACAGCCGAGATTTCACGCGCACAGCTCTGGCATTGGCTACACCATGAAGGCCTGAAACTCGATGACGGCACGCCGCTGGACTTCGCGCTGTTTGATGGCGCTATCCAGACCATTGCCGAGCGCCTGCCGAAATCCGGCCTGCCAGGACAGGACCGCGTGCCACAGGCCGCCTGGATGCTGGCCGAACTGACTCACGCACGGCAGCTCGCCGACTTTCTGACGCTGCCAGCCTATGCGCTGCTGCCCTGATCTCGAATTTGTACCTCCCTCGCAACACCAACAGCAAGGTTGATGACCATGAAGAGCACTTTTGCGACCGCCGAGCAGCTGCAGCAGGACTGGCAGAACAATCCACGCTGGGCCGGCGTCACGCGCAACTATGGCGCTGCCGATGTGGTGCGCCTGCGCGGCTCGGTACCCATCGAGCATTCACTCGCTCGCCTCGGCGCGGAAAAGCTCTGGAGCCACCTGCACCGGGAGCCTTTCGTCAATGCGCTAGGTGCACTGACCGGCAACCAGGCCATGCAGCAGGTCAAGGCCGGACTCAAGGCGATTTATCTGTCCGGTTGGCAGGTGGCGGCAGACGCCAACCTCGCCGGTGAGATGTATCCGGATCAGTCGCTGTATCCCGCAAACTCCGTACCGCAGGTCGTCAAGCGCATCAACAGCACCTTGTTGCGCGCCGACCAGCTGCATCACGCCGAAGGCAAGAACGAGATCGACTGGCTGCAGCCTATCGTGGCTGACGCCGAAGCCGGCTTCGGCGGCGTGCTCAACGCCTTCGAGCTCATGAAGGCGATGATCGAAGCCGGGGCCGCCGGAGTGCACTTCGAAGACCAGCTGGCCAGCGTCAAAAAATGCGGCCACATGGGTGGCAAGGTACTCGTGCCGACACGCGAGGCGATCGAGAAACTCAGCGCAGCGCGCCTTGCGGCCGATGTCATGGGTGTGCCAACTATCCTCGTCGCTCGCACCGATGCAGAAGCCGCCGACCTTCTCACTTCCGACATCGACGACAACGACAAGCCATTTTGCACCGGTGAGCGCACCGTGGAGGGCTTTTTCAAGACGCGCCCGGGCATCGATCAGGCCATCAGCCGCGGCTTGGCCTACGCACCCTATGCGGACCTGGTCTGGTGCGAAACCGGCAAGCCCGACCTGGCTTTCGCGAAGAAATTTGCGCAAGCCATCCATGCGAAATACCCGGGCAAACTGCTGGCCTACAACTGCAGCCCCAGCTTCAACTGGAAAAAGAATCTCGACGACGCGACGATTGCCAAGTTCCAAAAAGAAATTGCGAGCTATGGATACAAGTTCCAATTCATCACTTTGGCCGGTTTCCACTCACTGAACTACTCGATGTTCAATCTGGCCTACGGCTATGCACGCCACCAGATGAGTGCCTTCGTGGAACTGCAGGAAGCCGAGTTTGCCGCAGCCGATCGCGGCTTCACCGCGGTCAAGCACCAACGCGAAGTCGGCACCGGTTACTTCGATGCGGTCACGCAGACTATCCAGAATGGCCAGTCATCGACCACGGCGCTCAAGGGCTCCACCGAGGAAGAGCAGTTTCACGGTAACCGCCACGCCGCCTGAACGGGCGCAGGGCGCTGAACACTGGCGCCCTAGGCTGAAATCTGCACCGCAGTATGTAGACGCAGACCAGGCTCGCATTGCCCGCTCCCATGCGGATCTCCTGGGGAGGAGATAAGTGCGCCGGATCCGGCCGCTGCGCCGGGTCCGGCCGTACTTGGCGGTACGGTTTTTGGCAGTGGCATGACCCCAGATAACACGCCGTAAACCCGGCCCTGCACCGGGTCGGCTACAATCGGCCCCATGACCAATATCGTGAAATTCAAGGTGCGTGGCCCGCGCGCCTACCTGCGGGAAGCCCAGGAGCAGCGTATCCCCGTACGGGTCAAGCGCGAAGGCATAGACCCAAGTTGGGTTCACGGCATGATCGTGGATGTTTCCGCCGAATTCGTGCTGATTGCGGAGATTTCCGATTCCATGCGCTACGACGGTTTTCTTGTCATTGCGCTGGGCGACGTCAGCCACGCCGAAGAAGACCCCTCGCGCGAATTCGTCGAAAAGGCGCTGGTGCTCAACCAGGAAACCCTGAATGCACCGGGCTGCTTTCCGCTGGACAACTGGGCCAGCATCGCTCGCGCCGCAGCCGGGCTCGCTCCGGTCATCTCCATCAACATGCTGGACGAAGAATCCGGCGAAGCCAGCTACATCGGCAAACTCGAAAGTGCAGGCCCTGAGGTGCTGACCCTGCGCGAGATCGACCCCAACGCGCGCTGGTATCCGGACGCGGGCGATTACGAGTACAGCGACATCGGTTCCATCGGGTTTGGCACGTCCTACATGCATACGCTGTATCGCGTAGCCGGCGAACCCAGCGGCCCGCCGCAGGAGCCGCGCCTGCACAGCACCGATCCACGCTGAGGCAAGTACATGAGCGCCGCGCCGCGCCCTACCGGCATCACCTTGCATCGTGCCTCACATCTGCTTGAGGTCGGTTTCGATTCGGGCGAGGTGTTCCGGCTGCCCTGCGAATACCTGCGTACGCATTCGCCCAGCGCCGAAGTGCAAGGCCATGGTCCGGGACAGCGCGTGCTGGTGCCGGGTAAACGCCATGTCAATATCGACGCGATTGAGCCCGTGGGCCACTACGCCGTACTGCTGCGCTTCGACGACGGCCACCAGACCGGCATTTTTTCCTGGAGCGTGCTGCATGAGCTGGGCCGCAACCAGGAAGCAAACTGGGCAGCTTATCTCGCTGCGCTGGAGCAGGCCGGCCTGCAGCGTTAGCCCAGCCAGACCTACAGAGGCGGTGACGCGCGACATCCCGCCGCATGCGTGATACTTGCGGTCCGCCTGCGCTAGCATCAGCGCCCTATGAGCGATCAGCCCACCACGCATTTTGGCTACCGCGACGTGCCTGTCGCGGAGAAGCAGAAACTCGTCGGCCACGTGTTTACGTCCGTGGCCGAGAATTACGACCTCATGAACGACCTCATGTCGTTCGGCATCCACCGGCTCTGGAAACGGCATTTTGTCGCCAGCAGCGGACTGCGCCGCGGTGATCGCGTGCTCGATCTCGCCGGTGGCACCGGTGATATCGCCGCGCTGATGCGGCCGGAGGTCGGCGACGAAGGTGAAATCGTCATCGGCGACATCAACAACGCGATGTTGCGCGTGGGCCGCGACCGCCTGACCGATCGCGGCTTCGTGCAGGGCCTGCGGTATGCGCAGCTCAACGCCGAAGCACTGCCGTTCCCCGACCGCAGTTTCGACGCCGTCACCATAGCGTTCGGCTTGCGCAACGTCACCGACAAGCAGCGCGCGCTGGAGGAAATGCATCGCGTGCTCAGGATCGGCGGCCGCGCGCTGATCCTGGAGTTCTCAGTTGTGCGCCAGGACTGGTTAAAGCCGCTGTATGACTTTCACTCCTTCCAGGTCTTGCCAAGACTCGGCCGGCTGTTCGCGCAGGATTCCGACAGCTATCGCTATCTTGCTGAATCGATCCGCAAGCATCCCAACCAGGAAACACTGCGCGGCATGCTGCAACAAGCTGGTTTTGCCAACGTGACTGTACGAAATCTGAGTGCGGGCATCGTCGCCATCCATCGCGGCTACCGGGTATAGCCGCGACGCACAACACGCCGCCACTGCCTGACTTCTGCAACTGGCAGTCCGCGCCGGCGATGGCATACTCGGGCTTTCTGCCTATCGCTTGGTCCGTCATGCCTTCCATCCCTGCCCTGTTGCCCGCGCTCGCCCTGTTCGCCGTCACCGCACAGGCGGCGAACGACCCCAATTCCTACGCCGAAACCGACAAGGTCCGCGTTACGAATCTCGCGCTGGACCTCCATGTCGGCTTCAAGTCGCGCCAGATCCTCGGCAAGGCCGAACTCAGCCTCGACTGGCGCGACAAGAATGCACGCGAACTCAAGCTCGATACCCGCAGCCTTTCGATTGCGACGGTGGAAATTCTCGACGCCTCCGGCAAAGCCTCGCCCGCTTCGTTCTCACTGGGCGCTGCCGACAAGATTCTCGGCGCGCCGCTGATCGTGAAGTTCGATGCACAGGCACCAAAAATACGCGTCTCCTATGCCACCCATCCGGAAGCATCAGGGCTGCAGTGGCTCAGCGAAACGCAGACCGCTGGCAAGAAACACCCGTTCCTGTTTTCCCAGTCCCAGGCGATACATGCGCGCTCCTGGGTGCCGCTGCAGGACACACCCGCAGTGCGCTTCACCTACAGCGCCGACATCCATGTGCCCAAGCCGCTGCGGGCGGTCATGAGTGCCAACAATAGTCCGGACGCCTCGCTCGAAACGGGCCTATTCCGTTTTGAGATGGATAAACCCATTCCTTCCTATCTGCTCGCCATTGCAGTGGGCGATATCGCGGTGAAATCGACCGGCCCGCGCACGGCGGTCTATGCCGAGCCAAGCATGGTCGAAAAAGCCGCCAAGGAGTTTGAAGACACGGAAAAGATGATCGTCGCGACCGAGAAACTTTATGGCGACTATCGCTGGGGCCGCTATGACATCCTCGTATTACCGCCAAGTTTTCCGTTTGGCGGCATGGAAAATCCACGCATGACGTTCGCGACCCCGACGGTCATCGTCGGTGACAAGAGCCTGACCTCGCTCGTCGCGCACGAGCTGGCGCATTCCTGGTCGGGCAATCTGGTCACGAACTCAAGCTGGAAGGACATCTGGCTCAACGAGGGTTTCACCAGCTATGTCGAAACCCGCATCATCGAAGCCGTCTACGGCCGCGAACAGGCTGATATGGAAGACGTGATCAGCCAGTTCGGGCTGAGGCAGGAAATGGCGGAGCTGGCAGCAAACGATCAGCTGCTGATGCTTGCTCCGCTGACCGGCCGTGATCCGGATGAGGCACTGACCGACGTAGCCTATATCAAGGGCGCCTGGTTCCTGAGCTTCCTCGAAAAACGCTACGGTAGGGCGGTGTTCGACAAATTCCTGCGCGGCTGGTTTGACCAGCACGCCTTCCAGAGCGTCGACAGCGACACGTTCGTCGCCTATCTGCAGAAGAATCTGATCGACAAGCACCCTGGCAAGGTCAAGCCGGCCGAAATCGAAGCCTGGCTAAAGCAGCCTGGCCTGCCCGATACGGCCGAACCGGCCAAGTCCGCGCGGTTCGACAAGGTCGTAGCGGCCCG
Organism: Rhodanobacteraceae bacterium; assembly: GCA_016790075.1. Classification (GTDB taxonomy): domain Bacteria; phylum Pseudomonadota; class Gammaproteobacteria; order Xanthomonadales; family Rhodanobacteraceae; genus Tahibacter. Next base: position 159,674 of record JAEUPP010000069.1, read on the forward strand.
CTCGGACTGGCAAGCCGGCAAGCGCGACGCGGCTTCGCTGGCCGCAGCCAAATGGGGCACGCAGGAAACGGTGCACTTCCTTGAGGGCCTGCCGGAAAAACTCGAAGCAAAGCAGCTGGACGAACTCGATGCTGCCTTCCACTTCAACGGAACCGCAAATGGGGAGATCGCCCAGCGCTGGTATCCGCTGACCGTGCGCAGCGCCTATACGAAGGCGCGCCCCGCGATAGAAGCCTTCCTGATCGGTATAGGTCGGCGCAAACTCGTCATGCCGACCTGGGAAGCGCTGATGGCGACACCGGAAGGCCTGGCCTTTGCGGAAGGGGTGTTTGCAAAAGCGCGCCCAGGCTATCACCCGATCACGACGGCATCTGTCCAATCAAAATTGGACGGTGCAAAAAAGAAGAACCCGTAACAAACACTCGACAGCAAGACTTCTGATGACGCAATGCCTTGCTCCAGAAGGGAGCAAGGCTGTCGTTCGGAATCGCCGATTCTGCCAGCCGTGACTACTCAACCGGCTGGATCGGCCGGGTGCAATCGGCTTTTCTGTCGTACATCCAACGATGCCGGGCCGGACTAGGCCAGCGGCCCAGGGTACTCTGGCTTCTGTTCACGCGACAGCAGCAGACGCAAGCCTTCGGCTGGCGTGATCTGTTCGTGCAACACCCGCTGCACGCAATGTGCAATCGGCAGCTCAATGCCGTGCCGCGCGGCGAGGCGGATCACTTCGTCGGCCGTTTGCACGCTTTCGACAACCTGGCCGATCTCGGCCACGGCCTGACGCAGCGGCGTGCCGCGCCCCAGGGCGAGCCCCAGACGGCGATTGCGCGAGAGATCGCCGGTGCAGGTCAGCACCAGATCGCCAAGGCCGGCAAGCCCCATCAGCGTCTCCGCACGCGCGCCCAGCGCAACGCCCAGGCGCAGCATCTCGTTGAGGCCACGCGTGATCAGGCCGGCACGTGCGTTGAGACCCAGCTGCATGCCGTCGGCGACACCAGTCGCAACGGCGAGAACATTCTTCATCGCGCCGCCAAGTTCAGCGCCAAGCATGTCGGTACCGGTGTACGCGCGAAACGTAGGACCGTGCAGCTGTGCGGCGACTGTTTGCGCGAATCCGGCGTCGTCCGAGTGCACGGTAACCGCGGTTGGCAGGCCATCGACGACTTCGCGCGCGAACGATGGGCCGGTCACTATGGCGGCCGGCTGCTGCGGCAGGACTTCCGCAACGAGTTCGTGCAGGAATCGCCCGGTTCCCGGCTCGAAACCCTTGGTCGCCCAGGCCAGTCCACGGAAACGCGATGGCTGCCGCGCCAGCGCTTCAATGAGTTCACGGAACGCATGGCTGGGCGTAACGACCAGCACCCAGTCCGCGTCGACCACGCTCGCGGCCAGGTCGGCACTGTAGTTCAGCGTCGGCGGCAACACACTCTGCGGCAGGTAGCGTGTGTTGCGGCCGGTCGCGGCCATGTCACGCATGGCCGCAGCGTCACGCCCCCACAAGGTAGTGTGGACGCCATGCCGCGCCAGCAAGCTGGCCAGCGCCGTGCCCCAGGAGCCGGCACCCAGGACGGCAACCCGGGGTTGTGCACTCATGCGATCAGGCGTTCAGCGTGGGTGCCGCAGTGCCTTCCGCACGGCGTGCAACGGCTTCGGCATAAAGTGCGTCGAAATTGATCGGCTGCAGGAAGAACGGCGGGAAGCCGCCACCCTGGACCATGTCCGACACCGCCTGCCGGGCATACGGGAACAGCACGTTGGGGCAGTAGCTGCCGAGCACCGCGTCGCGGTTGGCATCGTCGAAGCCGGCAACGCCGAAGATACCTGCCTGCTGCACTTCACACAGATAAGCCGTCTTTTCGCCCAGCTTGCAGGTCACGGTGACGCTGAGCAGGACTTCAAATACATCCGGTGCCAGTGCATTGACCTGCTGGCCAAGCTGCAGCTGGATCTGCGGCTGACCCTGCTCCTGGAAGATATGCGGAGCAGCCGGCGCTTCAAACGAGGAATCCTTGATGTAGATCTTCTGGACGGACAGCTGCGCCTGCGCGGCGGCCTGACCGTTGGCGGTGTTATCGGACATGTCGACTCCGGATGCGTAAGGTATGGATCAAAAGGAGCGGGAGTATCCCATAACTCGCTATCGGCCGGTCAGCACCAGAGGCAGGCCGCTGCAGCCGCGGTCGCTTGCCGCAGGCAGCCCGCCCTGCTATAAAGCGCGGCTCGCTTTGCGGCGCCCGACCATAAGGGCCAGGAAATCCGGCACGCGTTCCGGATCTTTCGCGCAGTCTTCGCTGACGCAGGCGGCTTCCAGCTACGCGTGGCACAGCAACGTGCCGCTGGCCGATACCGCCCTGGCCAAGGGCGGCACCAACATCATGATGAGGTACGTATGGCCCGTAAATGCCAAGTTACCGGCAAAGGTGCGCTGAGCGGCAACAACGTCTCGCACGCCAACAACAAGACCCGCCGCCGCTGGCTGCCCAACCTGCACGAGCGCCGCTTCTGGGTGCCGAGCGAGAACCGCTGGATCAAGCTGCGCCTTTCCAACCACGCCCTGCGTACCATCGACAAGAAAGGTATCGAGGTCGTCGTCGCCGAGCTCCGCGCTCGTGGCGAGAAGATCTGAGGAGAACTAAACCATGGCATCCAAGCGTGACAAGATCCGCCTGATCTCCACCGCCGGCACCGGCCACTTCTATACCACCGACAAGAACAAGAAGAACACGCCCGACAAGATGGAGATCAAGAAATATGATCCCGTCGTGCGCAAGCACGTGGCGTACAAAGAAGCGAAGATCAAGTAATCCCGCCGCCTCTGAAGAACCCGCCCTACGGCGGGTTCTTTTTTTTCCAGCCTGCTTTCAGGGTTTAGCCGGAGCCAGATCCTGCTGATAGGGCGGTGAGAACCAGAACGGAATGCGGAATTCGGCCGGCCGGCCACTTGCTGCGTTCCAGCGCACCTGCAATACGTGCTCACCCGGCGCCAGACCGGCCAGATTCAGATAACCCTGCAGGCCGCGCTGCTCCAGGTCACGCCGCTCGGCCTGCATGAAGGTGGCGAGGTCGGCTGGCCGCGCATCAAGGCTGACTTCCCACAGCCGCACCAGGCAGGCGCGGCGTTGCGCCGGTTCGCCAACCTGCGGACACAACCCGCGCAGGACCGCGTTGTCCCGCTCGGGCACATAGGGCAGAAACAGGCGCAAATGGCCGTCCGCAATCATATCGGCCGGAATCAGCGGGACGCGGGCCAGCACATCGCGCGTGCCACGCAGATTCTCGTAGTGCGCACTACGCAGCCCTCGATCCGCATCGGCATCACCGAAATATGCATAGCTGGACACCAGCGCAAATTCCCGCACAGCGCGTTCCTGCAGATCGCCGAATACCACGGTGGACGTGATCAGCAGCAGGAACAGCATCGTGAAAGAGCGGCTCGGCAGATTACTTTCCAGCGAAAGCTGCACCGGCATGATGAGACGCTGCGGAAAGAGAATGCTCTGCACCCGCACGAGCTTCTCTACCAGCCGGCGCCGCCACTCGGACGTGGGCGATGGGGCGGGCTGCCAGCGGGCCAGCCAGGCACTGTCAAGCAGCAGCACGGGAAGCAATATGCCGAGCATCAAGCCGGCAAACAGCAGCATGCCTACACTGCCTCCTGGCTCCAGGTCGCGCCCCAGCAACAACCCGACCCCCATCACAAGCAGAATCAGTACGACCAGCAGAGCACCAATCCAGAGCACGGAAAGAGCGACGAGGCTAACCAGGGCAAAAACGATCGACGCCACTCGGTCAGCTGCATCAATGGCCGTATCGAGATCGACCAGGGTGCGCCTATGGTAATCACGTGTCAGCGGGCCAATGCTGCGAATGGCGTCCCAGCGGATCCCCGCCGGAAACGCAGCCTTAAGTCCGATCAGACCAACCCAGTAGGCGCGTACGGCAAGGTGCAGCAGAAAGGCGCCGGCAAGCGTCATGCTCAAGCCGCTGGCCAGCTGAAAAGCCAGCGTCAGCAATTGATGGCGCTGGCCTTCTGCATGCAGCTCGACCTGCACCCAGCGTTCAAACAACCAACCCGGCAGGGCGAGCAACGCGAGCAAGCTTATGCCGGAGATGATGAGCTCGAGTTCGTCAGTGCGCTCGCGCAGACTCTCGAACCCAACCCGCTGCTCTCTAGCTGCTTGTGCTTCGGCCGATTCGGCAGGCTCAGAGTTCACACCACACCCTCACTGGCAAACGCCGGAGTGTAGCGGCGATAGCCCCGGCAGCCGTGACAGCAAGGTATCGGCACCGTTTCACAGTGCCGATACCTGGCCTCATTCGCCTTGGGTAAGAACCTGGCAACCGACAAGATCTTCGTTGTCGATGACCCAGGTGTTGTCGCTAGCGCAGATACCGACGTCCTCCACTATGCACTCATCGCCGTCTTCATCGACGAGGCGCACATCGTAGGCACGGCAAGGCACACCGGTCAGGGTGAAGCTGTCGCCGGTATTCACCGTGTGCTGGCCAAGCTGGTCCTCACCCCATTCACGCTCGTCGGTAGGTGACAGGAACAGCTGATGGATAGCCCAGGCAGACTTGTTCTTGATGACGATCTTGGAATCCGACGATTCCGCCGAAGCTAGGCCGGTTACGGCGAAGGCAGCAACAAACACCAGCAGCAAACTGGAAAGCTTGTTCACGTGATTCCCCTTGTGGCGCGGTATGCGCCCGGCGATTGTCCAGCCGATTTCGCCGGCTGCGCAATGGGCTTACACCTCGAGGCAGCGGCCCTGGAACAACAAAGGCGCCACCGGGGCGCCTTCGTCGCTAATTGAACAATGTCCGCCAGCTATTCAATGTGCGTTCGCAAGTGAATAGCCTTTGAGCCTTGCGGCGAACTCCTGCAACGCGCGAATGCCACTGGCTTCGGCCTCACGGCACCACTGCTTGAGGCCTTCCAGCATCGCCTCACCGTTGCGGTCTTCCATGAGCTCGTGCAGGCGGCTGCGATACTCCATCACCGTGGCAATGGCTGGACGCTGGCTGACCCATAGGCTGAGGCGCTCACGCGCTTCGCTATCGAGCCAGCGCCCGCCACTGGCCAGGGACTTGCGCAGGCGACGCGGCAATTCCTTGAGGTTGTTTCCGGCCTGCGCCGCCTCCTCGCGCAGGGTAGGCAGGATGACGCCGCCGAAGTAATCGGTCATGACCTGGAACTTGTGCGCGATCAGCGCCTTGATCGTATCGGTGTCGGGCAGGTTCATGTTCGGGCGCACGTCGAGCGTAGGCGCAACCCGGAGCACCTTGGCCAGGCGCACGAACTCAAACGCCTTGATCGCGACCCAGCCGATATCAAGCTCCCATTTGCGCAGCGCGAACTTCGACGAGCTGGGGAACGCGTGGTGATTGTTGTGCAGTTCCTCGCCGCCGATGATCAGCCCCCAGGGACTCAGGTTCGTCGCGGTGTCGTTGCTCTCGAAGTTCCGATAGCCCCACCAGTGACCAAGGCCGTTGACGACGCCCGCAGCCCAGAACGGAATCCAGATCATCTGGCAAGCCCAGATCACGACGCCCCAGAGACCGAACAGGGCAAAGTTGAGGAACAGCATCAGGGTCGGGCCGACCTCGGGCATGGGCGTGTAGACGCGCCGCTCCAGCCAGTCGTTCGGCGTGCCCAGGCCGTACTTGTCCATGGTCTCGCGGTTGCGCCGCGCCTGACGGTACAGGTCAACACCGTCCCAAAGTACTTTGCGGATGCCGTAGATGACCGGACTGTGCGGATCTTCGTCGGTCTCGCATTTGGCGTGGTGCTTGCGATGAATCGCGACCCATTCCTTGGTAACCATGGCGGTGGAGAACCAGGTCCAGAATCGGAAGAAGTGATTCAGCACCGGATGAAAGTCGACGCCGCGATGAGCCTGGCTGCGATGCAGATAGAGCGTCACGGAGAAGATTGTCAGTTGTGTGACAAGCACGAAGTAGGCGATTAGCCAAGGCCAGTTCGCCTGGGTCAATCCTCCGGTCAGAAATTCGATCGCAGCGTTAAACATAGGTTAAGTGGCCGGCAAATTGTAAAGACAAGGCGGGGACTATACGCGACGCCGTTATTGGGGACTACGTGAAGCAATCCAAGTGCCACCTGCGCAAACGTTCGTTTTTCCACCGCTTCTGAACGCCGCCGCTTGTGGCGCCGCTTGTGGCATACGCAAGGACTTGGCCACAATCCCCGGTCTGTGACTTCCGCCGACACCATCCCCACGCTACGCATCGACCGCATCTCGCGCACGCTCGCGGGCCGCGCCGTGGTGAACGCGCTAAGCCTTGAGGTTGCGTGCGGTGAGGTGTTGGGCCTGCTTGGTGTCAACGGCGCCGGCAAGTCCACCACGCTGCGCATGATCGCCGGCGTGCTCTCGCCCGACAGCGGTCAGGTGCTGCTTGGCGGCGCCGACCTCTACGAAAACCCGGAACTGGCCCGACGCGGCATAGGTTATCTGCCGGAGCGCGCACCGCTACACGCGGAACTCGACGTTAGCGAATTCCTGCTGTTCTGCGCCCGCCTGCACGGCCTGTCGCGGGGCGAAGCACGCGTGGCGGTACGCCGTGAAATCGAACGCTGCGATCTCGGCGAGGTACAGCACCGCCTGATTGGCCATCTGTCCAAGGGGTTCCAGCAACGCGTCGGCATTGCCCAGGCATTGGTGCATAAGCCAACGCTGGTTGTACTGGACGAGCCGGCCTCGGGTCTCGACCCGGTGCAGTCGCTGCGCATGCGTGAACTCATCACCGAGCTGCGCGCCAATCACGCCGTGCTGCTGTCGACTCACCTGCTGGCCGAAGCGGAAGCCTGCTGTGACCATATAGCCATCCTGCATCGCGGCGTGTTGCGCCACAGCTGCCGCGTGAGTCAAGGGGAAACTGCGCGACTGGAACAGCAGTTCCTGCGCATTGCGGCAGATCTGGAACCCGGGACTGACCTATGAAGACGAGTCTGGTCATCGCCGGCCACGAGTGGCGCCGCCTGCGCGTACAGGCCTGGCCCTGGCTGCTGCTCGCCGCTGTGCTTGCCCTGCTGGCCTGGTTGTTTCTCGATCGGCTCGACACCTACCTGCGCCTGCAGGAAAGCACGGGCAATGCAGCGCATGTGGGCGCGACGGCCCAAGTCGCGGCACCGGTACTGGGCTGGCTCGCGATCCTGCTGATCGTGCTGGTGCCGCTGCTGGGCTCTCGCGCGATCGCCGGCGAGCGCCGCGTGCATTCTCTGAACCTGCTGCTCGCGGCCGGCATCAGCGATGTGGCCATCGTCAGCGGGAAATGGCTGGGTCTGTGTCTATGGCTGTTGCTGCTGATTGCCTTGACTGCGCTGATGCCCCTGAGCCTGTTCGGTACCACCGAGCTCGATCTGGGCCGGCTCGCCGCCAATCTGCTCGCCCTGGTATTGCAGGCAGCAATGCTGGCCGCTATCGCGCTGTACGCCTCCAGCCTCACGGCGCAGCCCGTATTGGCTGCCGCTGTCGCGCTGCTCATCAACCTGCTGCTCTGTGTTGTGGATCTGGGCGCACGCGAAGCCGGCGTCAGCAACAGCCTTATCAACTGGCTCGCCTTGCCTTCGCATTTCGGCCCGCTCAGTGACGGGGTCGTCGCCAGCGTGGACCTGGTCTGGTTCGCGCTGATCAGCGGAATCTTCCTTGCACTCGCCACACGCCAGCTCGCCGCACTACGGGGTGCCGACTGATGCGCGGCAGCCTGGGCCGACTACTGCACACGCTGCTCGTCTTCGCCATCGCCGGGCTGCTCGGCTTTCTGAGCACACGCTTTGGTTTTCGCCACGACTGGAGCGAGGCGCAGCACACATCCCTCGCGCCGCAAAGTGTGGCATTGCTCGCCCGCCTGGACGCACCGGTCGAAGTCGTTTCCTATGCCAGCAGCAGCGGCAGCTTGCGTCGGGGCATCGCGGCGTTTGTCGCGCGCTACCAGGCATACAAGGCCGATATCGCGCTCACTTTCGTCGATCCGGCAGCGGATCCCGCCGCCATGCGCCGTCTGGGCGTTACCATCGACGGCGAAATCGAACTGCGCTATCGCGGCCGCAGCGAGCGCTTGCAGCGGCTCAACGAGCGCGAGCTGTCCACGGCGCTGCTGCGTCTTTCGCGCAGTCAGGAGCGCATGGTCGCGTTCCTGTCCGGCGACGGCGAACGCAAGCCCGACGGCGCAGCCAATGCCGATCTCGGCCAGTTCACGGCCTTGCTGCTCGCGCAGGGCGTGCGCTGTGTGCCGCTGGTGCTCGGCAGCGGTGCACGCATTCCGGACAACACTGACTTGCTGGTAATTGCCGATCCTCGCACTCCAATCGCCGCGCCCGTAGCGGCGGAAATCGTCGACTGGGTCGAGCGTGGCGGTGCGCTGCTGTGGCTGCTCGAACCCGGTGAGAACGCAGATCTGGCCGGGCTCGCCAATGCCTTGTCCGTGCGTGTATTGCCCGGACTGCTGGTCGACGGCAGCGGAGCCAGCGTCGGTCTGGGTGACCCCAGTTTTGTCGTACTGAGCCAGTACCCCGATCACGCGATCGCTCGTGGTTTTGCCTTGACTACGTTGTTTCCACAAGCCGCCGCGCTGGCGCAGTTGACCACACCACGCTGGCAGGTCCAGCCGCTGCTGCGCAGCAGCGCACAGAGCTGGAGCGAAACTGGCGCCATACCCCGGGCGGGCGAGTCCGCCGCGACCATTCGCTTCGACCCGAACACCGAGGAGATGCGCGGCCCGCTGGACCTCGCCTTTGCGCTCTCGCGTCTGTCGCCACGCCCGGACCGGCGCGAGCAGCGCGCACTGGTCGTCGGTGACGCCGACTTCCTGTCGAACCAGTTTCTCGGCAATGGTGGCAATCGCGAACTCGGCCAGCGCCTCTTCAACTGGCTGCTTGCCGACGACGCGCTGATCGAGATCGCCGAGCGTGGCGCACCGGACCGTCTGATCACGCTGACCCAGACCCGATTGAGCCTGACGGGTCTTGGTTTTCTTGTCGGTCTGCCGCTGGCGCTCGTGCTGTATGGCAGTCTGATGGCCTGGCGCCGCCGGCGGCGGCATTGATCATGCGCCGTCACCGGCGCCAGAACCTGCTGCTCGCCGCTGCACTGGGCGTGCTTGTGGTAATCACGTGGCTGGTAGTCGCCAGGGAGCAGGCGGGACTTGCCCGGCTGACCACGCTCGACCCTGCACAGATCACCTCACTGCGTGTCAGCGCCGGCGCCACGGCAGCACGCCGTTTCGAGCGCCGCGACGGACGCTGGTGGATGAGCGAGCCCTATTCCCTGCCGGCGCATGCGGACGCCGTAGCGCGCCTTGTCGCCATTGCATCCGCACCGACCCGCTCGCGCCACGCACGCGACCGGTTCGATCCGGCACGGATAGGCCTCTCGCCGCCCCAGGCCTTACTTGAACTTGATGCGCTGCGACTGGAATTCGGCACGACCGAAGCCATCCACGGCGACCGGTATGTACGCACAGCGGACGACATCGCGCTGATGCCGGACCGGTTCAGCAGTTGGCTGCTTGCTCCCGCCGAATCGGAAGTGGATCACCGCCTCGCCGAACCGCTGCAAAAGCTCGCGCAGGTTCTTGTCGCCGGGGTAGCGCGGCCTGAACTCGCCACCGCCTGGGAGCGCGTGACCACCAGCCAGGTGATCGCAGCGGAGGCAATCCAGGGGGCCGGCAGCGCGGCTATCGCCGTCGAACTGGTCGATGTCGCCGGCAAGCGTATCGGCTATACCATCCGCCGCCGTGACGACGGCCGCTACCTCGCAATCCGTTCGGAACCAGCGCTTGCCTATCCGCTGGAAGAGCACCAGATGCAGTTGCTGCTGCCGGCCTCCACTGACACCGTGAACCCGCCCCGCTGATGCCTGAGCTGCCTGAAGTAGAAACCACGCGCCGCGGCCTTGCACCACATCTGCTCGGCCGGCGCGTGCAAAGACTGACCATACGCCAGCTCCAACTGCGCTGGCCGATCGCGGCCGGACTGCGCGAGCACCTTCCAGGCCAGCAGCTGGAACAGATAGAACGGCGCGCAAAATACCTGCTTGTGCATACCCGGGCGGGTAGCGCGCTGCTGCACTTGGGCATGTCCGGTTCATTGCGTGTACTGCCCGAAGCAACCCCGGCCGGCGCACACGATCATGTCGACTGGCATCTCGATTCTGGCCAGGTGCTGCGTTATACCGACCCGCGGCGCTTTGGTTGCCAGCTTTGGCAGAATCCGGGGCAAGTGCATGCGCTGCTGGCCGGGCTTGGACCCGAGCCGCTGTCGGACGCCTTCGACGGCGACTACCTCTGGCAGCGCTCGCGCGGACGCCGTAGCGGCGTCAAGCTGTTCCTCATGGATCAGAAGATCGTTGTCGGCGTCGGCAATATCTATGCGGCCGAAGCCCTGTTCGCCGCCGGCATCCATCCCGCACGCGCGGCGGGCAAGGTGTCGCTGGCGCGCTATCGCGCACTCGCCGATGCCGTGCGTCAGATCCTGAACTATGCAATAGACCGCGGCGGCACGACCTTGCGCGACTTCATCAGCCCCGATGGGCTGCCGGGCTATTTCGAGCAGGAGCTATTCGTCTACGGCAGGGCTGGCGAAGCGTGCAAACGTTGCGCGACACCAGTCCGTTCCATAGCCCTGGGCCAGCGTAGTACTTTCTTCTGCCCGCGCTGCCAGCGCTGATGCGCGCGCATTTCAGGTTTTGACGCCGTATCGCGTGTTGATCCATCTAGAGGCCACGCCGGGTGGTCGCCACATTCGAGGTGCCACATGTTCCTGCATCGCGTTTTCGTAACCGCGCTGAGCCTGAGTACATCCATTGCCTACGCAGATGCCACCGTGCCCAGCGCTGATATGAGCGGTTCGGCTGATCCCGCCGGCCTGGGCCGTTACGAAGGCGCGCTTATCGTCGAACAACAGGCCAAGGCCTACGACGAAATTACCTTGCCGCTGTCCGCACTGACCCCCGACCCCGACCCAGACAAGCATGACGGCATGAACAATCGCCTGATGCGCAGCGAGTCGTCACTCACCCTTGAAGGCAAGCTCACGCGCACGGTCTACCTCTTGCCGCAAGGACGCAGCCCGCTCGAAGTACTGCGCAACTATCAGCAACTGATACAGGAAAGAGGCGGCCAGTCGTTATACGAATGCAAGGGCGACACCTGCGGTGGCGATGTGACTTCCGGGGCAACCCACGGCGGCGGCCAGCAGGGCGTGATGAACTATGTGTTCCCGAAAAGCGCCGTCAGCGAAAAGAGCTTCAGCAATGCAGCCTGCGCGGTGGACATGCGCCTGGCCGACCTTCGCTACGGCGTTGCGAAGTTCAGCACCAACCAAACCGACACCCATGTCGCCGTACTGGCCTATACCGCCAAGGACGATCTCTATTGCAAAGCGCTGAATGAGCGCACGATCGCGATCGTCGTCACGCTCGAAGCCAAGGCACGCGAACAGAAGATGGTCACGCTCAAGGCCGATGAGCTGGCGCGCACCATAGCCAACAGTGGAAAGATCGCGCTCTACGGCATTTTCTTTGATTTCGACAAGGCGGAACTGAAGCCAGAATCGAAAGCACAACTCGACGAAATCGGCGCACTGCTGCGTGCCGACGGAGGGCTGAAACTCATCGTCGCCGGACACACCGACAACCAGGGCGGAGCAGCCTACAATCTGGAATTGTCCAATAAGCGCGCAAACGCCGTCGTTGCGGCGCTGGTATCCAACTACGGCATCGACGCGGAACGGCTAGTCGCACAGGGCATGGGTAGCGCCGCACCGATAGCGGGCAACGCCGATGAAGCAGGGCGCGCGAAGAACCGGCGCGTCGAGCTCATCAAGCAGTAACACCTACAGCGGCAACTCCGCCTGCTTGAGTTCAATGCGGCCTTCGCCGTTGGTGATCTTCTTGAACTCGGCACGGCTGACCGATACATAGCGGTCGTTGCCGCCGATCTCGACCTGCGGGCCTTGTGTCACCGCACGGCCGTGGTCGTCGACGCGCACGACCATGGTGGCCTTGCGGCCGGTGTGACAAATCGTCTTGATCTCGGAAAACGAATCCGCCCAGGCGAGCAGGTATTGGCTGCCTTCAAACAGTTCGCCGCGGAAATCGGTACGCAAGCCATAGGCAAGCACCGGAACATTGAGCGCGTCGACGATTTCCGTGAGCTGCCAGACCTGCGCCTTGGTCAGGAACTGCGCTTCGTCGACGAGCACACAATGCAGCGCGCCCTGAGCCGCGGTGTCCGCACGTGTCATTGCAAGCAGATCGTCGTCGCGCTCGAAGATGCGGCCGTCGGCCTTCAGACCTATGCGCGAGGCCACCACACCTGCGCCGAAACGGTTATCGAGCCGCGGCGTATAGATCAGCGTACGCATGCCACGTTCGTGGTAGTTATGCGCGCTCTGCAACAGGGTCGTGGTCTTCCCGGCATTCATGGCCGAGTAGTAGAAGTAGAGCTTGGCCATGATCGGATGGGCGCGGGCGGGTGGGCATCATAGCCGCTGGCGCGGGACTGTGAATGCACACTCGGGGGCTTCCGCCATAGGCGCTGGCTCGCGCGCGACACCAGCCTTGCCACATAGGGCAATCCAGACAACCGGCAAAGACCGTGGTCACCACGCCGACCACAGCCCGCAGCACACCTCCACCGGCGGCAACAAACGCTACATCTGACCGCGGCCACCATCTGATCGCCTAGGACTGCACCACAGGCCGCCAGTACCTGCACACCAGTGCATTAGCGGGTGACGCCTGGCCTCAGTTCATCGCCCGCCTATGCCGCAAAGCCTGCTGCCACAACGCGCTGACTTCTTCCTGCAATGCCTTGGCCTCGCGTGTGCTGACTATGCCGACTGGGCCGTAGTGTCCTGGCCGAATCTCGACACGGCTTACCTGGACACGCGCCAGCAGCAGCCGCATGAATTCGGTACCAAGGCCGAGTTTGCGCAGATGGTCCTGCACTCGCAGCGCCCGCAGCACGCCGCCTTCGACGAGGGCGATGCCCAGCGTGCTGTCGCTGATCCGTTCGGCCGTGCGTGACAGCACGGGTTTCCAGTTGAGCCGCAGTACGAACAGTTGTGGCGCTGCCGCCTCTGCGACGGCGCCCAGAGGGTCGGACAGCAATATGCCCTGTTCGACATGGTTGATCGTGCCGCTGCGTGCGAGTGCAGTTACATGTTCGCGCCAGTGCATTTCCGCTGGCGGCGGACATTCGTCGACCCGCACCGCATCGTTGATACGCGGCAGATCCAGACGCATCTCGCAGAATGTGACGAAGCGCGCGCCATAGGTCGGTGCACTCGCGGCCCAGGCAATGCGGAACATCGGTGCCCAGCTCCAGTGGCGAAACGTGTTCATCCAGCCGCGGTTGTCGGGATGTTCCCAGGTCCGCTCCAGATCGAGGTCGTGATAGACCGATTCCATCAGTTGCATGAGTTCCTGACAGAAATAGAAGCAGGCGCGGAAATCCCCACCGGTAGGCAAACGTGAGCGGCGCTGGTGTGGAGTGCTTGCTTCGGGAGCGACGCCCGTATCGGCGGCGACCAGATCAGTCCACACGGGGTAGATCTGTGCATCCAGCACCGCCAGGGCGGGCGTGCAGCGCAAGGTGTCAAACAGCGCAGCCATGGCTTTGCCGTGCTCGGCAAAGCGCTGCGGCAGTCCGCTGATGGGCGCTACCCACTGGTGCCGCAGCTCGACCAGGATGCGTTCCTTGAGCCCGGAATCGCGCACGCTGAGCCCATCCGCCGAAGCGCCAGCGAGGTCTGCGCCGGCGCGTTCGAGTGCAGGGGCGATTGCCGAGCTTGCGACGAAATCACCGAGACGGCGGTAACTTTCAAACTGCGCTTCGTCGAAGAACTGATCCGCCGTGGATTCGTGCGGGAAGCTCGGGTGTGCCGTTGCGTAGTGCGCAACGTCGGTGGGTTCGGTGCCCGTCAACGTCGGTTTCAGATACAACAGTGTGCCGGTGCTGCCATCGGCGTAGACAATGCTGCCTACCGCACAGCTGCGCGCACTGTAGCCGTCGTTGCCACGGCGCAGCGCACTGACATCGATGCGGATATCAGCGCCGAAGTCGACCCGGCACTTGTGCACCGCATTGCCGAGGTCGGCAAAGGTGTGTTGTGGATCAGCGCCGGCATCGACGCAAAGCACGAAACGGCAGCGGCGACGCACCAGTTCGTAGAGCGCGAGATTCTCGAAATGGCCGCCGTCGGACAGATAGACGTAACGGCCGCCACCACGGGTGAGGCCCAACATCTCCGCGAGCAGCCAACCCGCCGAGTACGGCGCGCTGTCGGCACGCGGCCTGGTCGAATGACTGGGATTGGCTATCCACCAGCCCAGCCTTGCATCGAACAAGGTCAGCAGAAAAGTCACCACCGGCGAGCTGTGATAGCCCATGTTGGGGCTGACCGCCGCACCGGAGATCGAAACCGCGCTTCCCAGCGTCAGCGCTGCGGCGAGTGGATCAGGAGCCGACCCTGGCAGCGCGGTAGCCCCTGCGTGCACGTTCGGATCGCCAATGGCGGCTGCACCTGACCGCGACGGCGGTGGTATGTAGCCGCAGTAGCCCGGGGTCAGACAGAACGAGGCGGCTTTGCGGTCTTGCCAGTCGAGCTGCTTGGCTGCGACCAGGTTCAGTGCCGTGCCTATGATGGGATAAAGCGGCCGGCAACCCGCATCGCGCTCGACTTCGACCACATCGGCCAGCACGAGATCGTCATACGGATCAAAATTTGTAATCGGCTCGGGCTGGCGCTGCGTGTTGCTGGCCCCGAGATAACAGCGTACGAGCCGGTTGCGATAGAACGCGTTCATGCTGAACTCGTTCACATTGACGGTAAGGCCGAACAGCAGCCAGATACCGAGCGCGGCCGCAGCGACAACGGTTACCGTGAGGACATGGGCGTCGGCGCCCTTGGCCAGATAGTCGAGATACGCGTCCAGGCTGATCAATGCTTCGACGGGCCGCGATTCCCAGCCGCCCAGTACCAGCAAGGCCTGCGCTCCGAGGCTGATGCCTACCAGCAGCCCCAGCACGAAGACTATCGGCGCCAGACGCACCAGGTGTTCAACCAGGTTCGAGCGCTGCTTGTGGCCACCGCTATGCTGGCTGTACGCCAGCATGACGCCGGATCCCGAGGTGAACAGCCAGGCGCTGATACCGGCCCAGCCCGACATGGCGCGCCATTCGTCGCCGATGAGATAGGAGAGCCTCAGCAGCAGCCAGGGGCCGTAGATGGCGAGCGAGAGCGCCAGCACCAGGCCGACCAGTACCAGTCCCGCCGTCTTGCCGCCGACCCGCGCCCAGACTTCGCGCTGCAGGTCGCTGAGCGCCGTGCCGGCGAGCCCGACATGGACCACACCGGTCAGCGTCACGGCCGCCAGAGTGACCGCGGGGCCGAGAATCATGCGGTGCCACAGGGCGGCTTCACTCACACTCCAGGGGGCGAGCACGCGCAATGCAACGAAGATTGCCAAGCCGCTGAACGCCGCGGCACCTAGGCTGGCGGCGAGGAAACGCAACCGGTGCCGCTGCAGCGGCGAGCGCCACTCATCATTGCGGCGTAATGCCGACAGCAGCGAATCGAAGCCCACCCAGACCAGCCAGATCACCAGGTACAGCGCTGCCGTCATCACCGCAAGCCGGGCCGGAAGCGCAGCGCTTGGCAGCAGCGCGAGTGAAACGGCCTCCCAGGGTTCCGGCAGCTGCGCGAGCTTGCCCAGACCTATTGCGCCAAGAAACGAGCCTGTCGTGAGTGACACGACCACGGCCAGCGCGGCCAGCGTGACGCCGGTACGCGGGCGCTCATCCGCGCCGTCCTGCAGAGGCCGATGGGTCTGCGTACCGATCCAGCCCAGCAGCGCTGCCGCCGACACGCAGAGCAGGCCGGCTATCGACAGCGATACGCCAGGCACGGCGCCGGCCCAGCGGTTCACGATGTGGAACAACAGCAAAGGCAGCAGGCTTAGCGCGAGCAGCAACGCACACAGTTGCACCTGCACGAGCAGCACGTTGCGGACAAAGGTGCCGATCATGCCCAGCGTGTCGCCGGACAATGCGGACTTTCGCGGACTCAGGTAGTTGCTGTATTCGCGCAGATGCTGGATCGGCTGTTGCGGGTCGTCTGCTGCGGCCGGGTCCGGCCTGCACGCCCGCGCGCGCAAGGTCGAACGCAGGGCCGCGAAGGTGGCATCGAAACCGCGGCGGCGGATCAGACCTTGCAGAAAGCCGCCGATATAACCGCCGCCCGAAATGGTGGACTGGTAATGAAAACAGCGCAGCAGGTTGTGCCGGGCAAGTGCCTGCAGCACGCCCAGCGCAAACGTTGCGCTGCGGATGCCGCCGCCGGACAAGGCCAGGCCCCAGGGTGCCGGCTCATCGTCGCGGGTTTCACCAGCGCGCCGTCCAAGGATGAAGTCGAGTTCGGCACGGCGCAGCGATTCGCCGTCGACCCGCTGTTCGGGCGCGGTTCCGCGCGCTGAGTGAGCCGCCTGCGCTCCGGTAGAGACCATGGTCCATTCCCTCGCCTGCACCGCCGCCGGCAGCCTACACCGGAAATGGCGAATTTGCAGCGAACGGATCAATGTGAACGAGCGTGCGCGGCGCGGAACGCGCACACTGCAAGGCGACACTGCTGAGAGAAAACGCGCCCACACACCACAAGGAAACCATGTGAACACGTGGTTGGCGCAAATTTTCCTGTTTACATCATTACGGAGGTCAGCATGGCAATTTCCGGCTCTAATAATTTCGATCAGCTGCCACGCTTTGACAAAGCCGTCAACGCCAACCCGGGTGCCCCCCGGGCGTTATGCTTTGGCGACTCGTGGTTCCAGTATCCGTTCCAGGCGGTAGATCTCAACAAACAACTCGCACGTCATTTCAAGCGCACGCTGTTTCTTAACCAGAGCGTCGCCGGTCGCGACAGCGCGAGCTGGAAGATTGGCCTGCCTCAGGTACAACGTGCGATTGCAGACTATCGGTTTGACGCGATTCTTCTGTCCGGTGGCGGCAACGACGTCGTCGGCGACGAACTCACGGAATTCCTGAAGACACCGGACCAGCCCCAGTCGCTCGGATCCACCGACTGGGGCTGGCTGCCTCCAGTGGTGCGCGACTACGTCCGGCTCGAAACATTCGAGCACGCGCTGCGCTACGCGATGAAGGATCTGGGTCAGGTGGTGCAATGCCGCGACCTGTTTTCCGCGCAGAGCATCGTCTATGTGCACACCTACGACTACATCTACCCCGATGGACGCGGCTTCAAAGGCAAACTGAAAGGACCTTGGGTGCGACCCGCGCTGCTTGCAGTCGGGCTGACCGACGCGGCCGAACAGCGCAATCTGACCAACTGGCTGCTGCAGCAATTCCGGCGTGTGTTGAGAGAGTTCGTCTCACAGCATCGCAATCTGCGTCTGGTTGATTCGCTGGACGTGCTCAAGAGCAAGGCCCAGTGGGACAACGAAATCCACCCGACACCAGCCGGATTCCGTGCGCTAGCCGAGCAAGCCTGGGTACCGGCGTTGACCGGCGTGTTGCGCTAGCCTGCATTTCTCACACCCGTTCGTATCGGCCGCCGCAGTAGAAGGGGTGTGAGAAAGGCGGGCTAGGCAAGGCCTCGTCGTCAGCGCCGGCGTACCCGCACGGTCCTCGCCGACTACACTGTGCCGTCGAATCGTTAGCTGACGGCCAGTCATGAGTGCATCGCGTGTTGTTCGCCTGCTGCAGACGCTGCGTCCGCTTGAGCTCGGACTCGCACGCGAACACTGCGCAGCCTGTGGCTTTGGCTGGTTACTGCGCCTTGCGCGCAACGAACTCGGCGTGCGCTGTCTGCGCTGCGGGGCGAGTGCAGTGACGCAATCACTGGCTGCGGTCATTCACGCGGAAATGCCGGCACTGGCAGCGGCCAGTGTCTACGAGATGTCAGCGCAGGGTCCGCTGGTTGCCTTTCTGCGCCGACAGGGCACTGCGCTGACGACCAGCGAGCTGCTCGACGGTGTTGATCCAGGCGCTTTTCACAACGGCGTGTTGTGCCAGAACGTGGAGCAGCTCACCTTTGCGGACGCGAGCTTCGATCTGTGCACCTCAAGCGAAGTGTTCGAGCATGTGGAGGACGATGCCGCCGGGTTTCGCGAACTGCATCGTGTGCTGCGGCCGGGCGGACGCCTGATTTTCACCGTGCCCCTGCACGACAGTGCGTATACCCAGGAACGCTTCGCGCTACGTGACGGAGTCCGTGTCGCGGTGTTGCCGCCGGCATATCACGCCGACCGCTATCGCGGCGCGACCGTACTCGTGCAGCGCGACTATGGTCGCGATATCGTGGACCGGCTGCGCGCCGCAGGCTTTACCCAAGCATGCATCGTTGCCCCGCCGCGGGCGTCGCTGTTTGGTCATGCGCGACCCGTAGTCGTCGCCAGGCGCACCGGCTAGCTGCTGCGCCGTAGTGACCTGACGACCCGCCGAACCGCGCGCCGCGACGGTCGCGGCTACGTAGAATGGCAGCCGCTCTGCAACAGTTCACGACCATGCCCGACAGTTCTGTTCTTATCGGTGATGAAGGTGGTCTTCGCGCCATCCTGGGCGCATTGCGAGCACCACTGGCAACTGGATGCACACTCGCCGTCGTCGTCGCCACGGCCGGCTCGACCTATCGCAAGACCGGCGCGTTGATATTGCTGCCACAGCAAGGTGCGCGCATTGGCTGGCTCTCGGGGGGATGCCTGGAAGCCGAACTCGAACAGGCTGCGGCCGACGTCGCGGCCGAGGGCAGGGCGCGCCATCTGCGGTTTGATACACGCGGCGACGATGACCTGATTTTTGGCTCGGCCTCGGGCTGCCGTGGCGTTGCCGAATTGCTGCTGCTGCCGCTGGCGGAAGCGGCGCCATTGCTCGCCGCGCTGCGCAGCCTCGACCAGGGCGGGGGATTGCAACTCAGTATGCGCGCCGACGGTAGCGGAGAAGCAACCAATGGCGCACTGCAGTGGCGCTGGGCTGCAACTGCGCCGCCATCTGCGACGAGCTGGTCGCTATACCTGGCCGCACCGCGCCGGCTGCTGCTGCTCGGTGCGGGTCCGGAAACGCGGCCATTGCTGCAGCTGACGCGTTTGCTGGGCTGGCGCACCGATGTTGTGGAAACTCGCGCACGCTGGTTCGCCACACTCGTCGCAGCCGACACCCACCATACGGACCTCGATGCGCTAACCCGGCAACCGCGGTTCGATGCCGCTGTCGTCATGAGCCACCACTATTCGCGCGATCGCGACTTCCTTGGCTACTGCGCTGCCAGCACGATCCCCTGGATAGGCCTGCTCGGCCCTATCGCGCGGCGAGATGCATTGCTGGCCGAGCTCGACGCATCGGCGCGCGAGCGCTTGCTGCCGCGCCTGCAGGCACCGGTTGGCCTGCGCCTTGGCGGCGATGGGCCCGAGGCGATTGCGCTGGCTATCATCGCCGCGCTGCAAAGCCAGGGCCTGAGCGCGTGATCGCGCGGCACGGGGTCATCGTCCTTGCGGCGGGCGCCTCGCGGCGCCTCGGCCAACCCAAACAGCTGCTACAGATCGAGGGTGAAACCCTGTTGCATCGCACAGTGCGCCTCGCAATGGCGACGCAACCGCTGGACCTCGTTGCTGTACTCGGTCATGCCGCAACAGGCTCTGTCTCCGCCATTGCCGATCTCGCCACGCGCTGTGTTGAAGCGCCGGCGACGGGCGGCGGCATGGGAGCTTCACTGGCTTGCGGCCTCAAGGCCCTGAGTGCGTCCTGCGAAGGCGTCCTGGTGCTGGTTTGTGACCAGCCGGCGCTGGATGCGACGCATCTGCGAGCCATGCTCACACGCTGGCAGAAGCAACCAGGTAGTGCGGTCGCAAGCGGTTACGCGGATACCTGGGGGGTGCCGGCGCTGTTGCCGCGTCCATGGCTGAGCACGCTGACATTGGACGGCGATCACGGCGCGCGCGATCTACTGCGCAGACGCAAGAGCGAGGTCCAGATCGTCGTCAATGAAGCGCTGGCGCAGGATGTCGACCACCCCTCCGACTTGGTGCTTCACCTCAAGGAACGGCCGCACTGAATTCCGACTGCCTGCTGCGGCGTATGTTCCTCGTAGCCAGCGCAGGGAGCGATTTCAGCCTTCGCAAAATTTGTCACTTCCGGCGGAACAAGCAGGTGTTCCGCACAAAATGAGGCGACTATGTCCAAAGTACTACGACTATCGTCCTATTCTTTGGTCGCATCGCGACCACAATAATCACAGTTCATCGGTCAATCCAGGTACGGCGGCAATGGCTTGACTTGCTGCAGTACAGCATAAAAGTGTGCAACTGGCGGTTGACCGGCAATGCGGCAAGGGATGGCCGCTGTAGAATCCCCTGGCCCGGCTGTCCGTGCTCCTCCCTGCCCTCCGTTGCCTGGTGGACGGGTCAGGGAAACTCGCAACAGGCATTGTTGGTGCCCTGACTTTGACTTGAAGTCGTGCAGTATGCACCCTATGTCCCGCACTGCCCGGGTTCCTTGCCTGCCCGGTACCGGCCGACTCCCTCCTCCCCCCCCCCGATCGCCGGTACCGGGCCAGGCATCTTGCCCTGACGGCCAGACTGAACACAGAAAGTCAAAAGTACACTTCTGACAACGGCGCTATCCGTCGCCCGCCTCGCCGAAGCGATGGCAGTTGCTCAGAGTAGGCCGCAACGCCACAGAATCCTTCGCCACCCTCCCTGTTGCCGCTATTGCCGGATCAGGTCGGCAGCGTCTGTCCGTACGCCAGCGGCTGCGTATGGAAAGTATCCCTGGGCATCCGGTGTTTTCCTGCCAGGCCTGGCCGTAGTGGCATAAAGCGGGAACCGGATGATCCTGGCGGAGTCTTTCGTTGCTTCGGGTAATACTTGATGCGCTAGATGATCAGGCTTGTAGTCGAAACCGTCCCAAACATCCGTACGTTGGGGTTCGGGGGCGCTGAGTATCTGCTGTCACCCGGTGTCCGGCGTAGTTGAGCAACTCGAGAACCCTGTAAACGGGCCTGCCATATTGACGAAATGATTGCTCATTTCATTGAATTCTCTCGTTCCTTGTCGGGTTTCGGCTTTGCTGGAACAGGAAATACGGTCACAGACAACTTTCTTTACAGCTAGCCACTGTTTGCTGTGGTACTAAATACGCCGAAGCAATAGCTTGTCGCGAAAAATCAGCACACCAATTCAACAGCAGAGGTGTCAAGCCAAATATCCTTCGACACCTACTGCGCAAGAGCGGGCTGATACCGCAGGGCGTTTTCGTACGAGCCTAGCGATTCGCCCACTTTCGTGATTTCGTCTGACCGATAAACAAACTTGCAGCAGACAAGGACGTATCAAATATCGGATGTATCTGGGTTATGGGGCATACGGCACGTGCCTCTTGTCCAGCGGCATCCAGTTTCCCCCAGCCTGCCCGGTACCGGTCCCTCCCCCCCCCCCCGAGCACCGGTACCGGGTCAGGCACCTCTGCAGACAGCAAGAACGCGCTCCGCGCTTCTTGCGCGGGATTGATCAAACAGCGCAAAGCCGGCACGCCGGGATTGCGCGAGCGATCCGATCGTCAATTGAAAGTCAGAGTGATCCTTCAAAACCAAACTGACGCCAGGCCTCGTAGACCACCACGGCCACCGCGTTGGACAGATTGAGGCTGCGATTACCCGGCCGCATCGGCAGGCGCAAGCACTGCGGCGGCGGCAGTGCATCGAGAAACGCCTGTGGCAAACCACGCGTTTCGGAACCGAAAACAACGGCGTCACCCCGCACGAAGCCCACGTCATGCGGCCGCACGGTTCCGCGCGTCGACAAGGCGAACACGCGCGCCGGCTTGACCCGCGCAAGAAACGAGGGGAAATCGTCGTATACGTTCAGATCGGCGTATTCGTGATAGTCCAGGCCGGCGCGACGCAGTCGTGCGTCGTCGATGTCAAAACCCAGCGGCCGGATCAGATGCAGGCGCGCACCGCTGTTGGCGCAAAGCCTGATCACGTTACCGGTATTCGGCGGGATTTCTGGCTGATAGAGGACGACATGGAGCATCGGGGAATTATCACCATCCGTTGGCCCGATGGCATCAGGCTGCTGCGCTTTGTTTTTTCGGGCACCGTTCAGCGCTGCCGTTGCACCGGGAGTCGCCTCACCAGGGCAGCAGGGCTCCTTCGTCGCTCGCAATAAAGCGGCCGCTGTCGTCCAGCCCCAGTGTGACGGCACGATCCAGCAGCGCCGTGGCGGCTGCTTCCACGCTCAGCGGCGCGGCGGTTCCGCCCATGTCGGTCTGCACCCAGCCTGGGTGGACGCTCGCCACGCAGATACCCTGCGGCCCGAGTTCGGCCGCAAGCAAGCGCGTCGCCATGTTGAGCGCGGCTTTGCTCATGGCGTAGCTCGGTGTGCGGAAGGTCTCGGTTCTGGCCATGGAGGCCATGACCGTGGATACGTTCACGACGCGCGCGGCCTGAGCCTGCCGCAGCAAACCCGTGCAAGCCTGAGTCAACAGCAAAGCACCGGCCGCATTGACAGTGAAGCTCTCGACCAGCGTTTTTGCCACGAGCTGGCCGTAGCGCTCGCCGGAATGAAGTACGCCTGCGTTGTTGATCAGCAGATCGACATGATCAGTCACGATGCTGGCTTCGCCGGCGAAGGCGGCAATCGAGCGCTCGCTGGCTACGTCCAACGGCATCACGTGCAAGCGCCCGGGGCGGGCTCCGGCAAGCTCGGTCAGGCGTAGCACTTGGGTCTTGCGGCAACCGGCAATCACACGCCAGCGGCGTGCAAGTAACTGGGCGACCAGTTCCAGTCCCAGGCCGCGGCTGGCGCCGCTGACGATCGCGATGGACATGCGGGCTCCCGGCTCAAGCGGTTCGTCGGCGCATGCTGCTTCAGCCTTGCCGTGCAGCGCAACTCAATGCTGCACGATGACTTCACGCACGTGCTGTGGCTGGCGTGCCGTTGCACGCTGCAGCGGCCGTCCGCTAACGTGGCTGGATCGACGCCCTATTCTGCTGGAACACTCCATGCGCAAAATGCTCGCCCTGACTGTCGGTCTGCTGCTGGTCGCCGGCCGCGCCCTAGCCGGAGCCGCCGACACCATCGATATTCCGTTCGAGAAGTTCCAGCTGGCCAACGGCCTTACCGTAGTCGTGCACGAAGACCGCAAGGCGCCAGTCGTCGCCGTCGGCATCTGGTATCACGTCGGTTCCAAGGATGAACGTCCCGGCAAGACGGGCTTCGCGCACCTGTTTGAGCACCTGATGTTCCAGGGTTCGGAGAACTTTCACGGCGAGTTCTTCCTGCCGCTGGAGCAGATCGGCGCAACGGACACCAACGGCACGACAAACGCCGACCGCACGAACTATTTCGAGACCGTACCAACCACGGCGCTGGACATGACGCTGTGGCTGGAGTCCGACCGCATGGGGCATCTGCTGGGCGCGATCGACCAGAAGCGGCTCGACGAACAACGCGGCGTCGTGCAGAACGAAAAACGCCAGGGCGACAACGAACCCTATGGACTGGCTTACGAACGCATTCTGCGGGCGAGTTTTCCCGAAGGGCATCCGTACCGCTGGGACACCATAGGCTCGATGGATGACCTCAACGCGGCGAGCCTTGATGACGTCAAGCAGTGGTTCCGCGACTACTACGGAGCGGCCAACACCACCATCGTGCTCGCCGGCGATATCGATGTGGCGACAGCCAAGGAAAAAGTACAAAAGTACTTCGGCGCGATCGGCGCCGGCCCGCCGCTCGCACGGCGTGAAGTCTGGATTGCACCGCGTACCGAGTCGACGCGCGACGTGGCGCAGGACCGTGTTGCGCAAGTACGTATTTACCGTAGCTGGAACGTACCGCCGCGCCAGAGTACGGAACTCACGCGGCTGCAGCTCGCCGCTGCGGTGCTTGGCGGCGGCAAGACTTCGCGCCTGTACGAGCGGTTGATCTATCGCGAACAGCTTGCAGACTCGGTCAGCGTGAGCGTCGACGCCATGGAGCTCGCAAGCCTGTTCACGCTTGAGATCGACGTGAAGTCAGGCGTCGATCCGGCACGCGTCGAGCAGATCGTCGCCGAGGAGTGGCAGCGCTTTCTCCAGCATGGGCCGACGGCGGAAGAGCTGGCACGCGTAAAGACCTCGATCCTGGCCGGACTGGTGCGCAGCATCGAGAAAGTCGGCGGCTCCGGCAAGGCGCGCACGCTCGCCGAAGGCCAGGTTTTCGCGGGTGATCCGGGCGCCTACAAGAAGGCGCTGGCACGCATGGACGCCGCTACAGTCGCCGACATCAAGCAGGCGGCAGTGGACTGGATCGGACGTGGTGATTTCACCCTGGTCGTTGAACCATTCCCGGACTACGCCGCAACCGCGGAGGTGGTCGACCGCAGCAAGGGATTACCTGGTGTCGAGAGTTTTCCCGACTTGAGTTTTCCGGCTATCGAACGCGGCAAGCTGCGCAACGGCATCGAAGTCGTACTGGCACGGCGCAGTTCCCTGCCTGTCGTGCAGTTAAGCCTGCTGTTCGCAGGTGGCTATGCCTCCGACCAGGGGCGCAAGCTCGGCACGGCTTCGTTCACCATGGCCCTGCTCGACGAAGGCACTCGGTCGCTGGATGCGCTGGCGATTGCCAAACGGCAGGAGGAACTTGGCGTAGGCATCAGTTCAGGTGCTGATCTGGACGCCAATCATGTGTCAATGAATGCGCTCAAGGCACAGCTCAAGCCCTCGCTGGCACTGTTCGCCGATATCGTGCGCAATCCGGCTTTCGCCTCGGCCGATATCGAGCGCGTACGCGGCCTTTGGCTCTCCAGCATTGCCCAGGAGCGCACGCAGCCGGTGTCGATCGCATTGCGCCTGCTGCCTCCGCTGGTCTATGGCGAAGGACACCCTTATGCGATTCCGTTCACAGGCACCGGTACCGTTGCGTCGATTGGCACGCTGACGCCGCAGGATCTGCGCGAATATCACCGCAGCTATTTCCGCCCTGACAACGTGCGCATCATGGTTGCAGGCGATACCACACTCGAAGAAATCACGCGCGAACTCGATGCAGTATTCGGCGACTGGAAGGCTCCGTCCATCGAACTGAAGAAACCCGTGGTCGGCAGTGTTGCGCAACCGCTCAAGCCTCGCGTATTCCTGATGGACAGACCCGGCGCGCAGCAGTCGCTGATTCTCGCCGGTGAAACTGCGCCGTCGTCGCGGGCGAAGAACTATCTCGAAATTGGCACGATGAATTCCGTGCTTGGCGGCAACTTTACGTCGCGGCTCAATATGAACCTGCGCGAGGACA
Source organism: Rhodanobacteraceae bacterium (assembly GCA_016790075.1). Taxonomy (GTDB): domain Bacteria; phylum Pseudomonadota; class Gammaproteobacteria; order Xanthomonadales; family Rhodanobacteraceae; genus Tahibacter. Next base: position 184,984 of record JAEUPP010000069.1, read on the forward strand.
AGCACTGGTCCTACGGTGTGTACAGCCTGCTGCAACGTGCCGAAGGACCAGGGTTATTCCTGCTCTACGCTCCGGTACAGACGGACAGGACCGCCGAGTCCGTCAAGGAGTTGCTGAAGGAAACGCAGGCGATCAACGCTGAGCGCCCGATCACGCTTGAAGAGATTGCCAAGGTGCGCAACAACGACGTGCGCGAGCTGCCGGGCCGCTTTGAAACCACCGGTGCCGTGCTGGCCGCGGTTATCGACATCGTGCGCAACGATCGCCCTGACGACTATGTGCAGACCTTCAAGCAGCGTGTGGAGGGGCAGCAGGAAAGTGCGATCCACGCCGCCGCGAAGGAAGTCGTGCGCCCCGACGCCCTGACCTGGCTCGTAGTTGGGGACTTGTCCAAGATCGAGGCCGGCCTGCGGGCGCTGAATATCGGCGAGGTCAAGATCCTCGACGCGGACGGAAAGACTGTGCGCTAGCGCCACGGCTGGGCCGGGATCCAGGAATTGTCCGGCGTTAACCCAGGCGCGCCGATTTTTTGCCTGCAGTCAAAAGCCGTCGCCCAGTACTACAGGACAGGGCGACGGCGTTGGGTTAGCGCACTGGAAATGTTTGCGCTTCTGCCTTGTTGTTGCGTGCATCGTTGCGGGCAGGCGCCGCGTCGCGTGTTGCCGCAGCGCGACGGCCGCAGCGATAAGCATCGAAAACCTGTTCGCCGTTGTGAGGAGCTGCGCGGGCGACAAGGGTGTCGGCGGGCAGGCTGACGGCTTGATTGCGCGCCAGCGTTTCAAGTTCGTCCTTGACCTTGAGGTCGTTGCGTTCGTAAAAACCGACACGATCCTTGACCGATACGCTGATTTCGCCGGCCTTGTCGCAGCCGTCGGCGCGGCCGTCATAGGCGACGCGCACGTCAGCGCCGGCAGCGTCAAGCTTGACCCAAGTGCAACCATTCAGCAGGACGAGTGCGGCGGTGATCGCAAGTGTTACGGTTCTCATGGCTGATTGACCGACCTCAAATTATTGGGCTGTGGAGACAGGCAAAGGCCGACTGCAATCAGTTGGACTTGCAGGCAGCAATGCCATTGGGAATGGTGAGGCGCTGTAAATTCAGCGCAACGGGTGTGCCACCGGCTTGAGTCAGGGTAGCCGTGCCGCTGACGCAGCCTAGCCGGATCTGCAGACTCAGCGCGCCCGGATGATTGACCACGGCGGCCGGATCGAATGCGTCACCGAAAACCGGCCCGGTTACCGTCGCCAGATCGAGGTTGACGCCCGCTGCAAGATCGCCAGTCGCAACGCCGCTGGCCCAGCCAACGAAATCGCTGCTGCCGGGTGCGCCGTAGTACATGACGAGAAAACGATTGCCGTCGAGTTGCTCGACGTGGAAACCCGAGCCGCCACGGCCAGGGTCGAACCAGGAGCCGCTGGCTTGGGCAGGTGCGCTGCCGTTGCCGTCGCAGCCCAGGCCCTTGAGTGCGGTCAGCCGTGTGATCGGCACGGTCTTGCGGCCCCAGCCCGGTGCGCCTTCCCAGCGCAGCTCGCCGCGGTTGCAGTCGGAAAAGCCGATAAACAGACGGCCCCAGTCAGTTGGATTGGGCGATACCGCGCCACCACCAGGCAAGCTAGGGCGGTGATAGACCGTGTCGAATGCGATACCACCGGGGACGACCTTGCCGTCACCGAGCAGCCAGGCCTGCGGTGTTGCACCGCCAGCCGGAGAGTAAGTGAAAAAGTAGACAATGGCGCGTCCGCCGTTCAGCACTTCCAGCGCTATGCCTTCGCCGCTGCGCGCTGGATCGAACCAGCTGCCGTTGAAACGTCCGTCGACCTGCAACGGCGGCGTGCGTGGCGGCACGATCGAGTCAAACGTCGCTGGTACATAGCTGTCGTCGAAACGGCAGTCGGCAGCTGCTGCGACGCCCAGACAGTTCTGCTGCAGTTGCGCCACTGTCGGTTTTGCGCCGCCGTTTTTCCAGCGCCGCAGCGCCTCCCAGGCGGCGAGCCCCTCGGCCTCGGAAAAGCCACAGTGGCTGGGAGCCGTCTCGCGTACCACGGCGCTGACAAGCTGCGTCGCCGGTGTTTTCTGCCTCAGCACGTACTGATGCTGGGGAATCACGAGCTCGTCGCCACTGGTATGCAGCGACAGTATCTTTGCCGCGCCGATATCGCCGCGGTAGTCCGAATGCCAATTGAATTCGACGCCGGCCGCAGGTTGCCCGGCGGCGCGGCGGATCCGGCTGTCGAGATCCGAGTCGGCATAGCGGGCGCCCAGATTGCCGAAGGGATTGCGCCCGCCCATCTTGTCCGGCGCACGCAGCACATCGCTGAGCACGAACGTGGAATAGGCGATATTGGTCAGCAGGAAGCGTTCGTCCTGGATACCGGTGATACGTTGCAGGCGGGCAAGCCGTTCCCGCATGCCGTTGGTGCGAATGTTCTGCGGCAAGGTAATGCCGGTACAGACCGTTACGCTGAGCAGGGCACTGCGCACGTCGGGATCGAATTGCAGATCGTCCAGATCGGCGGGAATGTCGTCGAGGTTGTAGGCCCAGGGGTAGGGTTCGGCACCGGTCTTGAGCTGGCCGCGGTTGATATCGGCACAGACCACATCATAGGCGAGGCGCACATCCAGGCCGCGGTCCCAGGCGCGCGAAGCCGCGACCGGCGGACACAGGGCCAGTGCACTTTTCACAAGGGGATTCAGTTCCCGGTCTTCGGCGATCTTGAGGGCGATCAGGCCCCCCATGGAACCGCCGAACGGCACCAGTTCCCCCGGGTTGCCGACGTCGCGGCGGAAGATATCGAGCAGTTCCTTGTTCTCGTCGACCGCACGCAGCAGCGCCCAACCGCGTGAGCTGAAACCGGAGGCGGCGATTGCATAGCCCTGCTCAAGCGCGATGTCGCGCAGCGGACCGAGGCCCGGATCGGAATCGGGCGAGAAATTAAGACCATGTTGATACAGCACCAGGCTGCCGCCCGGCGTCCAGCCATCGGGAACGGCAATGCGGTAGTACGCCCCCGAAGGCCCTTGTCCGCGCAGCTCGCGGACTGCCTGTACTGGCGTGGTCAGACCCAGTGCCAGCAGGCACGCGACAGCGAATTCCTTGACGGCTTCCATGGCTTCCCCTCCCCTCCGACGGCAACGCCGAACCATAACCAGCACACTCTGAACACAGGGTTTCGCCGCCAAGGCTGCCCGGACCGGGCCGGCGCCCAGCCTCCACCGATGTGTTCGCCATACCCAGGACTGAGGCTGCAAGCTATTGTGCCTGCTTGATTTTCTACGGCGGTTGCGGGGCGTTCGGGACGCGGCCCCGGGTATGCTGCGCTGCTCGCGGGGAGGCTGGTCCGCGCTACGGATTTTGCCTTGGTTGCGGGTTCCAGACTAAGCCTATAGCCTTCGCGGCCACCCCATTGCGGCACCTCCCATGCTCTTCAAGCACGTCGCCATCGCCAGCGTTGCTCATATCGACGCGCCTGTTAGCCTGACTTCGGCGGAACTCAATGAGCGCCTGCGGCCCACGATCCAGCGGCTGGGCATCCGTGACAACGTGCTGGAAGATATCGCCGGCATCCGTGCCCGGCGCATCTGGGACCGGGAAATGCATCCGTCCGAAGCCGCGACCGCTGCGGCTCAGAAAGCCCTGGCCGAATCCGGCGTACCGCACGAAAAGATCGGCATCCTGATCAACACCTCGGTCTGCCGCGACTACCTTGAACCGTCGACGGCCAGCATCATCCACGGCAATCTCGGCCTGGCGGATACCTGCCAGAACTTCGATGTGGGCAACGCCTGCCTTGGGTTCCTCAACGGCATGGACATCGCCGCCCGCATGATCGAGCGCGGCGATATCGAGTACGCACTGATCGTCGACGGCGAAACCTCCAACCTGATTACCGAGCGCACGATAGAACGCATGCTCGCCGCGGACATCGACGAGCGCGAGTTCCGCAACGAGTTCGCATCGCTGACGCTGGGCTCTGGTGCGGCAGCCATGGTCATGGGGCGTTCCGAACTGCTGCCGGACGGACACCAGTTCCTCGGCTCGGTCACGCGGGCAGCCACCGAGTTCTCGCACCTGTGCCGCGGCAATCTCGATCGCATGATCACCGATACCCGCAGCCTGCTCATTGAAGGGCTGAAGCTTGCCGGCAAGACCTTCCAGGCCGCACGTGCGGCACTGGGTTGGGTCATCGACGAACTCGATGAGTTCGTGATCCACCAGATCAGCCGCGTGCATACGGAAGAATTCTGCCGCCTGCTCGGTATCGACCCCAAGAAGGTGCACGCGATCTTTCCCGAGCACGGCAACATCGGTCCGGCTTCGGTGCCTATCGTGCTGTCCAAGCTCAAGGAAATGGGCCGTCTGCAGAAGGGCAAGCGCGTGGCGCTGCTGGGTATCGGCTCGGGCCTCAATTGTTCCATGGCCGAAGTCGTCTGGTAGGTCCGTATCGGTGCCGGCTCCTGCGGGAAACCGTTCCGAGCTCGGCTATGATCCAGCCGCCGCGGCGTCTGCCGCGTAACGAACGCCGATGCTGCGCATGCCCGTGCTACCCGACTATCCATTCCGCGGACTGCGTTTCACCCAGGCCAGCGGCCTGAGTCAGCATTACCTGGACGAAGGTGCGCGCAATGCGCCACCCGTGCTGATGCTGCATGGCAATCCGTCCTGGTCGTACTACTGGCGCCGGCTGGTGCTCGGTTTGCGCGACACTCATCGCTGCATCGTGCCGGACCATATCGGCATGGGTTTGTCCGACAAACCCGACGACAGCCGTTACGCCTATACCTTGCAGTCGCGCGTCGATGACCTTGATGCGCTGGTCGAGCACCTGATTCGTAACGAGGGCGCGCCGGAGCACGGCTGGACCGTCGCTGTGCACGACTGGGGCGGCATGATAGGCATGGCCTGGGCCTGCCGCCGGCCCGAACGCGTCTCGCGGCTGGTCATCACCAACACAGCGGCATTTCCCAATCCGAAGGGGCAACGTTTGCCGGCCACACTGCGGCTGGGGCGCGATTCCCGACTTGGCGAGTGGCTGATCCTGCAGCACAACGCGTTTGCGCGGGGTGCCGCTCGCTGGGGCGTCAAACGGCCCCTGCTGCCGGAGGTGCGGGACGCCTTCCTGCATCCTTACGATTCCCCTGCGCACCGCCTGGCGACTCTGCGTTTCGTACAGGACATACCACTGGGCGCTACGGATCGTGCCTGGGATCTGGTGCAACGCACCGGCCGAGAACTCCGGCAGTTTGGTGACCGTCCCATGCTGATTGCCTGGGGCCTGCGCGACTTCGTCTTTGACAAGTCGTTTCTCGACGAATGGCGCCGCCGCTTTCCGGGCGCCGAGGCGCATGAATACGCACAAGCCGGGCATTACCTGCTGGAGGATGCGCACGAAGCCTTGATCCCGGCGGTGCGGGCATTCCTGCAGCGCACGGGCTGAAGTCTCACTCGGAGGGGTTGCGATGAGCGGATTCTCGGATGGATGGCGCTGGAGCGAACTCGCGGGCCTTGCCGCGCTGACCCTGGCCCTGCTGGTGCTCTGGCAAATTCCCGGTGTAGGCCTTGTGGTCTATCCGTTTCGCCTGTTCGGCACGTTCGTGCACGAGATCAGTCATGGACTCGCTGCACTGGCCACGGGTGGTGATTTCCAGCGCTTTACGGTAAGCCCGGACCTGTCGGGGCTGGCCTGGTCGGCCGGCGGCTGGCGCTGGGCCATTTCAAGTGCGGGCTATATCGGCAGCGCCGTGTTCGGCGGCGTCCTGATACTGCTGGCGGCTCGCGGCGTCGCCTCGCGCATACTGCTGATGGTGCTGGGACTGGCGCTGGGCCTGCTGTGCCTGTTGTTCGTGCGCAATCTGTTTGGCATTTCGACCGGACTGGCGCTGGCGGCCGCCATGTTCCTGGCCGGCTATCGCCTGCGCCCACCCTGGAGTGACGGCGTGCTGCTGGTTCTTGCCCTGCAGCTCGTACTGGACGGATTCAACAGCTTGTTCACCTTGCTGCGCCTGTCGGCGGGAAGCAACGTGCAGACTGATGCCTTGAGCATGGCACAGGCGACCGGCGTTCCCGCCGTGGTCTGGACCGTGGTCTGGGCCACAATTTCGCTGGTGATGCTGGCGCTCACGCTGCGGCTGGCCTATCGGCGGCCGGCCGCAGCGGCAAGCGCACCCGGCCGCTGATGAGTGACGTTGCCAACATCGCCAGTGCGCTGCGCGCGATGGCGCAGTTGCGTCCCGAGGCGGTAGCGCTGCGTGTGCCGCAGCAGGCGTCGCGCAGCAGCGAGCTGCCGCCCTACCACGATATCGGTTATGCCGAACTGGATGCGGCCAGCGACCACAGCGCCGCTGCCCTGGCCGCAGCGGGCATCACGCGCGGCATGAAGACGGCGCTGATGGTGCGGCCGGGCCGTGAGCTGTTCGTGCTGATGTTCGCCCTGTTCAAGCTCGGTGCGGTGCCGGTGCTGATTGATCCCGGCATAGCCAAACGTGCGTTGCGGCAGTGTCTGGACGAGGCGGCGCCGGAGGCCTTCGTCGGCATCCCGCTCGCCCAGGTGGCGCGCATCGTGCTGGGCTGGGCGCGCCGGTCGGTGCGTATCGTGGTTACGGTCGGCGGTCCGTTCCGCTGGGGCGGGCAGCGGCTGCAGCAGCTGCGCGAGCGCGTGCCGAAGCAACCGTTCGCACCAGTGCCGACGCGCCCGGACGAGCTGGCCGCGATCCTGTTCACCTCCGGCTCCACCGGTGTGCCCAAGGGTGTGGAATATCTGCACCGGCATTTCCTGGCCCAGGTGGAGCTGCTGCGCGAGGCGTTTGCGCTGCAGCCTGGGCACGTGAACATGCCCACTTTTCCACCTTTTGCCTTGTTTGACCCTGCGTTGGGCTCGACCTCGGTGATCCCGGACATGGACCCCACGCGCCCGGCCAGCGCCGATCCGCGCAAGCTCGTCGCTGCGATCGAGCGTTATGGCGTTGATATGTTGTTCGGCTCACCGGCGCTGCTCGATACGCTGTCGAGGCACTGCGAGCGGTACGGTGTACGTCTGGGCAGCTTGCGGCGCGTGATTTCTGCGGGTGCTCCAGTGGCTCCGGCCATCCTCGCGCGCCTGCGGCCCTGGCTTGATCCCGCGGCCGAGATCTATACCCCTTACGGGGCGACGGAATGCCTGCCGCTGGCGGTTATCGAGAGCGCCGAGCTGCTGCAGCACACAAGGGCGGCGACCGAGCGCGGCGCTGGTACTTGTGTTGGCCGTCCGCTGGCCGCCAACACGGTGCGCATCATTGCCATTGGCGACGAGCCTATCGTTGACTGGGGCAGCGTGCGCGAGTTGCCGGTCGGCGAGATCGGCGAAATCACGGTGGCTGGTCCGACGACGACGGAGGCTTATCACGCGCGGCCCGCCGCGACGGCGCTGGCGAAAATCCGCGACGGCGCACGCATCGTCCACCGCATGGGCGACCTCGGCTATTTCGATGCCCAGGGTCGTCTCTGGTTCTGCGGCCGCAAGTCACAGCGTGTGCGCACGGCCCAGGGCGATCTTTATACCGAACAGGCCGAGCCGATCTTCAACGCAATCGCCGGCGTGCGCCGCAGCGCCCTGGTCGGGGTCGGTACACCGGGTGCGCAGCAGCCGGTAATCGTACTGGAGCTTGAAGCCGATGCCGCCGACGCGGCCGAGCGCATAGAGGCCGAAGCGCGCAATCTCGCTGCGGCCTTTGCCCATCTGCGCACCATCACGCAGGTGCTGTTCCATCCGCGCTTTCCGGTCGATATCCGCCATAACGCGAAGATTGGGCGCGAGACACTGGCGCGCTGGGCTGCCGGACGGCTCGGTTCCGCACCGGCCTGAATCCGCCGCGACCCTGCGCCGCAGCGGTGGACCTTGCAGCGGAGCTGCTGCCTGCGCTTTGTTAATATCCCCCGCCCCGTTCTGCAGCGAATTCCTATGCAAACTATCCGTGCCGGCTTTGTCGGCCTCGGCGCCATGGGCTGGTTCATGGCCGCACATCTGCATCAGCGCGGCCTGCTCGCCGCCGTCGCCAACCGCAGCGCCGAGAAGGCGCAGCGCTTCGCCGGCGAACACGCAGGCGTCACCGCCGCGACCGTGGATACAATTGCACAATATTGCAACGTCATCGTGCTTTGTGTCAGTGCCGACGCCGACGTGCTCGACCTCAGCCGTCGGCTGGCAGCGAGCGCTGCCGCTGGCAGCGTGGTCATCGATCACTCGACCGTGTCGTCCACCACTGCCGTCACGGCCGCGGCACTGTTGCAGGCTGCCGGCAGCGACTTCGTCGATGCACCGGTTTCCGGCGGCGTGGAAGGCGCGAAGAACGGCAAGCTCTCTATCATGGCCGGTGGCGCTGCAGAAACGCTGGCACGGGTACAACCCGTACTTGAAGCTTATGCAGCGCGCATCACACACATGGGCCCGGTCGGGGCGGGACAGAACACCAAGGCGGTAAATCAGGTGCTGATCGCTGGTATCGCCCAGGCCGTGACCGAGGGGCTGGCGCTGGGCGAGGCGCTGGGACTGGAACCGGCGGCACTGCTGCCTACCCTTGCGGCCGGCGCGGCCGGCAACTGGTTCCTCGACAAGCGCGGGGCGAGCATGCTGGCCAACCAGTTCAGCGTCGGCTTCAAGCTGGGCCTGCTGCACAAGGATCTCGGTATCGTGCGAGAGCTCGCGCTGGCCGCCGGCACCGACCGCAGCGTCATCGACAAGTCATTGGCCGACTATGCGGAACTGATGGCGCGCGGCCACTCCGACGACGATATTTCCGCGTTGATCCGTCTGAAGCGGCCGCAGGCCTGACCTGGGTGTGCGCGGCGTCACGGCCGCGCGAGTCCGGGCTGGCATCGTTTCAGCCTACGGCGTAAAACAGGCAGTCTGTTCTGGGAGGAGATTTACATGCGCCTTGCTTCTGTCCTCGCGGCCGCGCTGCTGACCGCCGTGACACTTCCGGCCGCCGCTGCGCCACCGGCCGGTCTGTTTCTCACCCGTGTACCGAACGCCAGCACAACATTCTCGACCCCGGTCGCGTTGCGCGCGCCCAACGATGGCAGTGGCCGCCTGTTCGTGGTCGAGAAAGGCGGCAATATCCGGGTGATCAAGAATGGTGCGCTGCTGGGAACGCCGTTCCTCACCGTCAGCGTTACTACCGCCAGCGAGAGCGGCCTGCTGGGCCTCGCCTTCCATCCGAACTTCGGCAAGGTCGGCCTTCCGCGCAACGACGAGTTCTACATTTTCTATACCCGGCCCAGCGGCGATCCGCGCCTGGGCACCACGCCGGACCAGGTCGTTGCGCGCTATACCGTGCCCAGCCTGGGCTCCGATGTCGCCAACGCTACCGGCACCATCGTATTGCGCCTGCCCGATCTTGCGGGCAACCACAATGGCGGTGACATTCATTTCGGCCGCGACGGTTACCTCTACATTTCGTCGGGTGACAGCGGCGACCAGGGCAACCCGCATGGCTTTGCCGAATGCCTGTGGAAAAAGCCGGCCGACAGCAATCCCAATTCCTGTGGTACGAATCCGTCAGGCACCCAGTACTTCATGCTCGGCCATATGCTGCGTATTGATGTCGACAATCGCGGCGGCACCGCGTCCAGCGACATGTGCGGTTCCGCAGGTATTTCGCCGGCTCAGTACTCGATTCCGGGTACCAACCCGCATGTGGGCACGAGCAATACCTGTGACGAGATCTGGGCCAAAGGTTTCCGCAACCCCTGGCGCTTCAGCTTCGACCGGCAGGACGGCCGCCTCATCATTGGCGATGTAGGCCAGGGGGCCTACGAGGAAATCACGGTCAGTGGCGACGGTGTTGGCGGTCTGGATCATGGCTGGAGCCGTTGCGAGGGCCGCCATTACTACTCGACCTCCGGCAGCGGTACCAACTGCCCGGCGGTCACCTCGACCGTCGCACCGGCAATCGAATATGGCCACGCCTCGGCCTGTGCCGTAACCGGCGGCTTCGTCTATCGCGGCCCCTATGTGCCCATGCGCGGCACCTATTTCTACGGCGACTCCTGCAGCAGCGACCTGTGGTGGTCGGAATCGACCGGCAGCACCTGGGACTCCGGTGGCGTCAATCGTCTCACCGGGCTGGGTACCGGCTCTATCTATGGTTTCGGCGAAGACGTAGACGGCAATATCTACATCACGCGATCAAACGGCCAGGTCCAGCGGATTACGACGGATCAGATCTTCGCGGACAACTTCAACTAACAGACATTTGGAGGCAGGAACCCGCCGGGCGGGTTCCTGCTGGCCAGTGCTCAGCTCTTGGCCGCGTATTTGATCGAGCAACCGTAAGGCTGGGATACCGGTACGCTGACCGGCTTGCCGCCGGCGAGTTCCGCCAGCGCCTGCCGGACATACTGCGTCGCCTTGGGGATATCGGCCTGGTCGGCACTCAGTATCGAATCTATGCCACCTCGATAGCGCAGGACTCCCTCGCCGTCGATGATGTACATATGCGGCGTCACCGAGGCGCCGTAAGCACGGCCGGTCTCACCCTCCGGATCGAGCAGATAGGCAGTCTGCGCACTGCCGTTGTCCCGGATCAGTTCGTTGGCAGCCTCGCCGTCGATGTCGCCCTGCTTGCCGCGAGCACCGGAATTGATCGACAGCCAGACCACGCCGGCCTTGGTCGCTTCCTTCTGCTGCGCCTGCATGTTGCCGCTTTCGTAATGCTTCCTTACGAACGGACACTCGGCGTTGGTCCATTCCAGGACTACCGTCTTGCCCTTGAACTCATCGAGTGTGCGCGTCTTGCCATTGCTGTCACTCAGGCGGAATGCGGGGGCCGGTTGGCCGATTTCGACCTTGGCCAGCAATGGAGCAGCGGTCAACGACAGGGCTGCGGCGAGCAGTGCGGACATCAGTTTCATGGAGAACTCCGGGTTGCGGGGAAGGTTGGAGTCGACGCTGCCCTTGCGAGTGCAGCGTCGACCAGGCCAGGGGTCAGCAATTGCGGCAATACTTCAGGTGCGCCACTTCCGCGCGGATAAACCACGTATAGCGGTACGCCGCTGCGCTCGAAGCTGGCCAGATAGGTGCTGATCGAAGCGTCCTGCCGGGTCCAGTCGCCTTTGAGGTAATGGATGCCGCTGCTGCGCAGGCGTGCGGCAAAATTCTCCGAGGACAATGCGACACGCTCGTTCGCGAGGCAGGTGATGCACCAGGCCGCCGTCATGTTGACGAACACCGGCTCACCGTTACGGCGCAGCTCGGCAAGACGCTGCGGCGTCCAGGCCTGCCAAAGCCCATTGTCGGTAGCAACCGGGGCCGCCGAAAGCGAGCTCACCGTCGGCAGCGGCGCCAGAGCGAGCAACAGCAGCAGGCCGAACGCGAGCTGCTGAGGCCAAGCCGGCACAGGGCGCAATTGATGGCTGCCGAATACCAACAGGGCAGCAACCAGAGCCAGGATGCCCAGCAAGGTGAGCGCGGCTGCATCGGCGCCCGCCTGACGCATCAGCACCCAGACCAGCCAGACCGCCGTCACGTAGAGCGGCCAGGCCAGAATCTGCTTGAACGTATTCATCCAGGCACCGGGCCGCGGCAACCAGCGGGCGAGCGCCGGCACCAGGCCAAGCACGGCGATAGGCAAGGCCAGACCGATGCCGAGCGTGGCGAATACCGCCAGCGCCATCCCGGCAGGTTGCGTCAATGCATAGCCCAGCGCCGGCCCCATGAAAGGCGCCGTGCAGGGACTGGCCACGACACAGGCGAGCAGACCAGTGAAGAAAGCAGCGCGTGGACCAGCACCCGCGGCGAGGGGCTGGCCCACGCCGGCCAGCCTTGCCCCGATGACGAAAACGCCCGACAAACTCAGCCCCATCGCGACCATCAGATAAGCCAGCAGTGCGACCAGCAGCGGTGACTGCAGCTGGAAACCCCAGCCCAGCCCCTGCCCGGCCGCACGCAAGGCCAGCAGTACGGCGGCGAGCACCACGAAGCCCGTGACGGCGCCAGCCAGATAAGCGAAACCGTCACGCCGCGCGCGCTGCGGCGAGTGCGCCGATTCAACCAGGCCCAGCGCTTTCAGCGACAGCACCGGAAAGACGCAGGGCATCAGATTCAGCGCGAGACCACCCAGCAGGGCGAACAGCAGCGCAATGCCGGCACCACTAACGGTGCCGCTGACTGTCACGATCTGTGCGTGACCGCCAGTACCAGCCGCCGCCGAGCCCGGCCACGCTGCGCTGGTTCGCCACGCGCGCACCGCGCCCTCGTGGCGCTGCACCAGAACAAGTTCGAGTGCCGCCGGCACGGTCGTAAAGTAGTCGCTGCGCGTCGCCGACAGCTTCAGTACGGAGCCCTCGCGGACAAGCCGCGGTGGCGCATTCGACAGAATCTGCGGCTGCAAGGCAAACGCATCGAGCCCAGCAGTGTCGGGCAACGAACTCCCCCGCAGCTGGACTTCGATCATGTCGCCGTTTTCGCTTAACGCGGCATCCCAATCAGTAGAGACCGGGCGCTGGGCCAGTGCAGCGCGCAGCGCGGGCGCTGCGCTGGTGAGGGCCGGCTCGGCACCGGCAGCGGCAATGGGCAACGTGAGCTCAAGTGAGGCCTTGCCCGGAACGCACTCTTCCCGGCAGACCAGCCAGCTGGCCTGCAGTCTCAGCTGCGCGGTTGCAGCATCGGCCGCGCCGGCCGGCAGCGTGATCGCGACCGGCAGGACCGTAGTGCCGGAGTAGCCGAAGTTGAACAACTCGCCCACCCGCAGCCGTTCCGGCGCGGGCCAGTCCACCGGCGCTGCGCTCCATCCCGGCGGCAGGATCCACTCAAGCCGCGTCGGCAAACCGCTGTCACCGGCATTGGCCCAATACGTATGCCAGTGCGGCTCGTGTTCGAGGCGCAACCCCACCCAGTTGGCGCTGCCCGCTACCAGGGCCTGTCTCTCGGTGACGAGCTCTACCTTCAGATGCTCAGTCTCGACCTCAGCGGCCGATGCCGCAGCGGCGAGCAGGAAGGCGAGCATGGCCAGCAGACGGTGTAACGAACGAGACAACATCGGAACTCCGCTGCTTGCCGGGGATGAGACGCGGTAGAGAAGGACCGCAACCGCGTGTGCAAGATTGCACCCGCACGGCGCGCGGCGCGCCGAAGCGAGCTCCTGCAGCGCCAGGATGTGTACAAACGGCAGGCTGCCGTCGCCTGCTAGACTGCGCGCCGCCGAAATCCGCAGGAACTTCCGTGCCAAGCCCCGCTTCCGCTGCCCCCGCGCGCCAGGCCGCGCTGGCTTTTGTCTTTGTAACGGTCCTGCTCGACATTCTTGCGTTCGGCATCATCATTCCTGTGCTGCCGCGTCTGATCAAACAGATGGCGGGGGGCGACATGGTCGCCGCTGCGGACTGGGTTGGCATTATCGGTACCGTGTTCGCGATCGTGCAGTTCGTCTGCACGCCGATCCAGGGCGCACTGTCTGACCGCTACGGGCGCCGTCCAGTGATCCTGTTGTCGAATCTGGGGCTGGGCCTCGATTTCATCCTGATGGCCGTGGTGCAGACCCTGCCCTGGCTGGTCGTGGCACGCGTGATTTCGGGCATGACCTCAGCCAGCTTCAGTACGGCCAACGCCTATATTGCCGACGTGGTGCCGGCGGAAAAGCGCGCCGGCGCGTTTGGAGCCCTCGGTGCCGCGTTTGGCATCGGTTTCGTGCTGGGGCCGGCGCTCGGCGGCACGCTGGGCGCCATCGACCTGCGTTTTCCGTTCTGGCTTGCCGCTGGACTCGCGCTCGCGAATTTTTGCTACGGCTATTTCGTGTTGCCGGAGTCGCTGCCGCCGCAGCGGCGCACCGCCTGTTTCGACTGGCGGCGCGCCAACCCTGTCGGCGCCCTGCTGCTGTTGCGCCGTTATCCTCAAGTGTATTTATTGGCTTTTGTTGTATTCCTGTCGCAGCTCGCCCACTACGTCCTGAACACGACGTTCGTGCTGTACGCGGACTACCGCTATGGCTGGGGTCCCCAGGAAGTCGGCTATACGCTGGGTTTCGTCGGCGTCTGCAACGGCATAGTGCAGGCCCTGCTGGTCGCGCAGGTGGTGCGCCGCTTCGGCGAGCGCCGCGCCATCTTTGCCGGGCTTGCGTTCGGCATGCTCGGTTTCGCCTGGCAGGGATTCGCCGCTACGGGCTGGGTTTCGCTTGCCGCGATACCCTTGCTGGCGCTCTGGGGGTTCGCCGGACCGTCAACGCAGGCGCTGGTCACGCGCCAGGTCGACCCCAGCGAACAAGGCCGTCTGCAAGGTGCACTCGCTGGCCTCACCAGTCTCGCCGGCATCATCGGCCCTGGGCTCTATTCCCAGATCTTCGGCTGGAGCATTGCGCCGGATTCGCCGCTGCATCTGCCGGGTGCAGCATTTCTCGTCGCCGCCCTGATGCTCGCCGCTGCGTTCGGGCTCGCCTGGAGGGCGACGCATGCGCGCATGAGCACCACCACGGCTGGCGCTGTGCGGCCATGAAGCGGCGCGGAATCCGCTGGCTCTGCGCGACACTGACAATGGCAGCCACGCCAGTGCTGGCCCAGTTCGCGACGACGACCCAGGATTACCTCGCCGAGTTCGACCGCAACGGCGATGGCCGGGTAAGTCTGAGTGAATACCAGGACAAGCTCAGCGACGTATTCCAGCAGATGGACACGAATCGCAACGGCGTGGTCGATCTCGATGAATTCGATCCAGCTGTGATCGGGCCGAATACGCGCCCGATTTCCCTGGCGCGCCACCGCGCACGGCTGGGCGAGGTGTTCCGGCGCCAGGACACCAATCGCAACGGCTTTCTCGACGCACGCGAGCTGGGTGCGCCGCCCCGCTGAAGCGGCGGCGGGTCGCTGTAGCAGCGGACCGTGTCGGTGAGGTGCCCAGCCGGCACCCGCTGCCGGCGACCGAAGCGCGGGGCCTGCGACTTCTGGCACACGCAGGCGCCTGCGTACGCAGCGATCCTGAGCGTGACTTACCCGGAGTCGCTGCCTGTCATGCTGAAGTTTCTGCTCTGGTTATTGTTGCTCGCCGTGTGCTGGCCGCTGGCACTGCTTGCGCTTGTGGCCTATCCGCTGGTCTGGCTACTGAGCCTGCCGTTCCGGCTCATTGGCATCACGCTGTCGGCGGTGTTCGAGTTCCTGCGCGCGCTGCTATTCCTGCCGGCCCGGCTGCTCGGTGCCCGCCCGGCTTGAGATTGCCTTTGTGAAGTGGCTGCGATTGCGGCGAGAATGCGCGCCGCATTCGCCTAAACCCCTCAATGAACGCGCTCGCCGACTGCCCCTGCGGTTCTGACCTGGCCTACGACAGCTGCTGCGGCCCGCTGCACGCGGGCGAACCGGCACCGACTGCCGAAGCCCTGATGCGTTCACGCTATAGCGCTTATGTCCTCGGGCTTGAGGACTACCTGCTGCGAAGCTGGCATCGCTCCACACGGCCGGCCGAGCTGAACCTTGCCCGCGAAAAACCCGCGCCGCGCTGGCACGGCCTCAAGATCCTGCGCTACCAGCCGGTAGACGCGGACAACGCTTTTGTAGAATTTGTAGCAAAATATAAAGTCGGTGGCGGCAGCATGCAGCGGCTGCGTGAACTCAGCCGCTTCCGCCGCGAAGGCGGCCACTGGTTCTATGTATCCGGCGAATGGAGCAGCTGACAGACTGGGGTTAGCCTGCAGCCACCCCCAGCCTGACACCGGCCTAGCTTGTGCCACCACGCCGGCGGCTACAGCGATCCCGGCGCATCGCAGCCCGCAACATTTGCCGAGAAATAACCGTTGGCACGCACGCGGAAGCCCGGCCCCATCACGACGCGCGTCTGTGCCTGCAGTGCTTCGCCGGCACCACTGAGGATCTCGTGATTCGGCCCGGTGGTAATGACGTTGGCCTGCAGATGCCGAACATTGCCTGCGCCCAGCACGATACCCGGCGCGCTCGCTGGATCGCAGTCGGCCGGACAGTTTGCGGCGACTATGCCCTCGGTGCCGTCCAGCCATATGCCGTTGGTGCCGCCAAGACAGAACGCCGGTATGCGGTTTTGCCGGTTGTAGTCATCTGTGGTCGCATCGCCGTCGTCGACGAGAAACCCATTGCCGTCTATCGAGTCGATGCCGTTATGCGGCCTCGCCACCTCGAAATGCAGGTGATTGCCGCCGGCGAATCCGATCCGGCCCTCCTGGCCAAGCACGGTTCCGCCCTGGATGAAATCGCCGACCTGGTGGCCGCGGCCGGTAACGCTGTTGGCCGGAAAGTGGGTGTACTTGGTCCACTCGCCATTGGGATGTTCCATCCAGACGTAGTTGTTGCGGCAGCTGCCGCTGCAGGCTGGATTGTCCCGGCCGCAACAGACCGTGGTCGGCAGTACGCCACAGCTGCTGCTGGCGGAGGGACACCACAGCGTGTTGTCGTCCTCGATGATACGAATCCAGCCGTCGGCCGCGGCGACGATGTTGTAGGGTCCGCCGCCGCGGCCGCCGAGGTCGATGCGGTTGAGCGAACTGGGATGTGTGGTGTGGTCGTTGTTAGCGCCCACCGTCGTGCCGTTCTGGTACGGCACCCGGTAGCGGCCCTTGGAGACCGGTAGCGTGCCGGCCGGCGCACACACAGCGTCGGCGGCGGTGAGAACGGCAAGGAGGATCACCAGCACGCGCAGGATCATGGCTGCGTCTCCGCCCCTGTGAGGCGTGCACGCAGCCCGGCATTGTCCTCCCGCAGGCGGGCCAGATCACGATCCATCGCAATCATGTGCAGGGTCAGCTCCTCAATCTTCTGCAGCAGGCGGGTCTGCATCTCGCCCAGGGGCACGCCGGATTGGGCGACTTGCGCCGCCGAAGGTACGTCCGGCAGGTGGCCGTTGAGTTCGATGAACTGCGCGACTTCGGGCAGCGGCGCGAGGCGGTAGTCGTCGGCAAAGACGAAATCGGCCCAGCCCGACTCGACCACGATTTCCTTGGCACGGATGCTGCCGTTGACACTGAGCGCATAGCTGTTGTCCAGCGTCGTGGTCGCAATGCCCACGCTCTGCGAGGCGCGGTCCAGCGTCAGCAGGTTGGTCGCCACGCCGTTTGACAGCGTGCCGATATTGAGGCGATTGAGATCGCCGTCCCAGCGCAGGAAGGCGCCGCCATCGAATGCACCGCCGCTGCGTTCCAGCAATTGGATGCGCGCCGCATTGGCTGAGTTGTCGGTGGTGTCGTCGCGGACCTGCAGCACCGGGTCGTTGGCCTGTACCACCAGGGCGGCATTGGGTGTCAGCGTACCCACACCCAGCCGCTGCGCCACGCCGACGTCACCGGTGGCGTCCACGTTCAGGTAGTTGGTGAAGGTGCTGGTTGCGGTGTTGTAGGCGCCGATCTGCATCACCTCGCCCTGAACCACGGCGATGTCGCCTTCACTCGCGGTGGCGTTCTGCAGCAGCAAAGCCGGCCCGGTCGAACCCGTGTCGTTGACGTGCAGCGTGGCCTCAGGCGCGGTGATGTTGAGACCGACCCGGTCGCGCGCGGTATAGGTATCGGTCGCGTTTGGCGTGACCCAGACCAGTGGACCGTGGGCTGCAGGATTTGCTGCATGCGCGGCCAGTTCGGCCGCGCCGTCGTCGTCGGCTTCGCAGGTGACCAGACCGGTGGGCCCGATCACGCGTATCGATGTGCCAGCCGCGCAGCTGGCGCTGATGCGGCGCTGCACGCTGGCGCTGTCGATCTCGGTCGCCGAAATGCTGCCCGCGGGCACACCCTGGGCATGCAGCGCGAACGGCGTGGCGGTGATCGCCTGGCGTGGATCGAGCATGGTATACGGATCGACGCTTGCGCCCGGTCGCAGTGCAATCTGCAGCCAGCGCGCCTGTCCGGCAAAGGCTGGCGCGCCGAAGTCCAGCGGCACGGTGAACACGCCATTGGCAATGACCAGGTCGTCGACGGTCTGGGTCACGCCGATCTGGTTGCCGCCGGCGGCGGCGTCATAGAGACGGAACTCGAGGTCGTAGGGACCGTTCGCGGCGGCTCCGCCGTTTTCGAGCACGCCCTGATAAGTGAACGCGGTACCCAATGGTGCAGCGGTGACCGAGTGAGTGGCCGACAGCGCGCCCAGCAGCAGCGCGGCGAGAACAAGCGTAGTGCGCATGAGCATCTCCCAAAAATGATTCATTCAAAGTCGTTCGCGAAAATCACGTCGGCCCCGGCCACGCCGGGCCAGAAGCCGCCACGCAGTACAAAACCCGCGGCACTCAGGGTTCCGGCATCGGGCTGGGCCACGCTGCCACGCAGCACCAGCCCCCCGGCCGCACTGCGGCCGCCGCCCCCGTCGATGGTGTAGTTCTTGATCTGCTGCGCCGCCGTCGGCGTGCCGGCAGCCAGAGCGAGCGAAATGACAAGCAGTCTTCGGTGCATATGCGCCTCCCGTAGTGTTGCGACTTCACGTACGGAGGCAGGTACAGGCACAGCTCAGCGGCATGCAGTCCATTTCTTGATGGGGCTATTACGGGGAGGAATAGGGGCAACAGCACGGACGGTGACTGCCCACACGGCGCCGTTGGCAAGTGGCGTCTCCTGCATGGCTCCCAGAATGAAAAAGCCCCGCGGTGCGGGGCTTCGGCAGTTTTCCAGGATCTGTCTACGCGCCATCGCCAGAAATATCCGGCATTGCGTAGGGTGGGCTTCAGCCCACCGTCGTACCGCATCCGGCGCCGCGGACAACGATGGGTGCGTAAGACGCGCAACGGCCATCACCGCAGCAGATCAACCCTCATGACGGTGGGCCAAGGCCCACCCTACGGTTCTGATTTTGTAGGGTGGGCTTCAGCCCACCGTCGCACCACATCCGACACCGCGGTCGATGATCGATACGTAACACACGCACCGACCACCACCGCGACAGTCCAACCTTTATGACGGCGGGCCAAGGCCCACCCTACGGTCCGCTGATTTTGCAGGGTGGGCTTCAGCCCACCATCGCACCGCATCCGACATGCCGGACGATGATCGATACGCAACACGCGCAACGACCATCACCGCAGCAGCCCAACCTTCATGACGGTGGGCCAAGGCCCACCCTACGCCCCCCTTTCGACAAGGGTAAAAACAACAGGATCTGAATTGCAGTATAAATCACAATTCCCATTGTCTGAAATTACCGCAAGCAACTCCTCAAAGTTATTAGAAAAGTATACCTTCCTAGCCAAATTCGAGAGGCCAATTTCGTCATCAATTCCATAGACCATGGCAATTCCATTCCATACTATCTTGGATTCTGTCGGGAAGAAAACACGGATCATGGAAATAACTTCAACGAAGCTAACAACATACGCATCCAGATGACTCTGTTCGCTCAAAGTATTGGCGCTCTCATATGAGAAAACTATCTTTCTCTTCAATAGCACTAGTGATACCTCATTGGCATCCCAGACATGAACCAGTCTGCCCACGTAAAATTTGATTGCCCGAAACTCGGGTTCATCGGTCCAAAATGCCATTTTGGATGGAGCGATCCCGGGTAGACAGGGCCGTAGTGAAAGTGGGGCCCCATTCCCTTGTGCGCACGATCAATAGCGATGCCCCATTTTTCGAGAAATACTATGCTTCTTGACCTTGACGAAAAGCTAAGTACCGAGCATAGCCTAGCCGCCGAGATCTCAGTAGCTGCAACCTCCCATAGTGCAATCTGCCCTACGATGGACGCAGCTTCGAAGTACGCATCAGACACGCGATTCGCCGCATCGCATACCTGGCACCCCATAGGATTTTCGACCGGCATTCCTGCAGCTCGCGCTCTCTGGTAATAAGGCCCATACGCATTTATCCACTGTGCTTGCTCCGGAGTAATTCTCACAGGGGTCGGTCCTGGCAAGACTATTGCCTGGCCATACAGCCCCTGTGGATCTGCGAGAGAAAGCGAGTTGCCGAAAACGTAGCCGTACGTACTAACCCCACCCCGCAACCCAATCGGATCACTCTGCGAGTACCGCCCAGTAAACGCCTCATAGTCACGGAAGTAGTTGTAGTTCAGCCCACTTGGCGCGTCATACCGCTGCCCCGGGAACCGCATATCCAACACAAACCAGTTGCCGTCACCATCCGGATCCTGATTCGGT
>JAEUPP010000083.1 GCA_016790075.1 Rhodanobacteraceae bacterium
CTACTCGTCCTGCGCCTCCTCCTGCAGCACACAGAAAGCGTCGACGGCTGCGTACAGCTCTCACCACGAGTGATGCAAGAGCACGGATGGTGGGACCCGTGGAAGCTTGCCAGGGCCAGGCGCGAGTGCGAGCGGCGCGGATTCATTGTGCGCATCGGGCCACATAGCAACGGCAAGCGAGCGCGTTACCGGCTCGCCTGGCTGGAGGGTGCCAAGTGAGCGGGGGGCAGAAAAACCTTGAGTTCGATAGTGCGGGGGCCCCTCTGGAGGGGGGCGCCCCAGCGGAGGCAACAACCCGTCTAAATCGACAGTTTTCCGAGCTCATGGGCTTCAGCAGCAGCCCCGCATTACTGGGCTACCGGCTTGCGTTGGTGCTTGTGCCCGTTGCGCCCTGCGTGCAAAGAGCGAAGGCCAGGCCATGAGCGACCACGATGAGGTTCCAGAGGAGTACCGGACGCCGGATGGTCGGCTCGTTCTGCTGCGCCGCCAGTCGATTCAGATCACAGCATCCGGCATGCTCGACGAGGAAAACGCGGCCGCGTATCTGCACTGCAGCGAACGTTCGCTGCAGCGGTATCGGCAGCAGCGCCGTGGGCCGAGCTATCGCGTAGTGTTCGGCCGCGTTTGGTATCCGCACGACGAGCTCGACGAGTACTTGCGACTCTGTTCCGTCGATCCGCTCGAAACCTGAAAGTTTTTCGCCAAGCGTCGCCACCTGTCGCCAATCGTCGCCAAGTCCATCGGTGCAATCCCGTACGCTTCTCGCGAAATCGGAGGTGAACATGGGCGGGAAAATTAGAAACGCAATCGTCGCGACACTGAACGAGATAACGAGCAGCAGCGTACGGGCTCGCATTGACGATGAGCGCAAGCGTCTGGACCAGGAGGGTGAGCGCGAGAAGCAGCTCGAAGCCGCGCGCATTCCATTGCTTGAATGCGGTGCTGACGAGGAGCTCGATAGGGTCGAGGCGTCCATCAACGAAAGCCGCGCCGCGCAGATTCGCATTCAGGAAAGGCTGGAACTGCTGAATACGAGACTCAGCGACCGCGAGCAAGCCGAGGAACGGCAGCGACTGGCGACGCTGCGCGAACGCACTGACCGGTTGCGGGAATTCGGTGAGTCAATCATCCGCGAAGACTACGCGAAAGCAGCCGGCGCACTCGCGGACGCTCTGCGCCGACTGCGCGCGGTCGACTACATCATCGAGGATGCAAACCTCACCCTGGCCCGCGCCGGGATTGAGTGTGTTGTCCCAACGAATGCGATTCGCTGCAAGCGCAGCCGCACCGAAACCGTTACGCGCAAGCGTCGTGTGGGCTTGGGTGAGCCGACGCACCCGTACTATGGCCGCGCGCGGATACCCTACAACAGCTTGACTGGTGCCGATGGGTTAACCCTTAACCCGGAAACCAGGGCCGACAACGGCGATTTGACGCACGTCTACGTCGATATTGAGGAAACCATACAGGAGCACCACACAGCAGAAATTCAGCAAGTGTTGCACCAGGCAATAGGAACGCTGCCGAGCGCATCGGACTCATCTGCCCCAATCTACGACGTCAACAGTCCTGTTGACGATGCTCTGCTCAACCAGATGCGCGCAGATTTCGGCCTTTGAGGCTCAATGATGCCGACAACCGACACACCAAATGAATACCAGGCGTCAGGCAGTGGCCGGCGCTTGCGTGCGTGGCGTCCGGCTATGTCTGGGCCGAACTCGGCGAGCAATATTGCGACGATGGTTGCGCGCATGCGCGACGCGTCGAGGAATAACCCGTGGGTGGGTGCGGCGCAGGAAAAGCGCGCGATAAACGGTATCGGCGTCGGGATTCAGGCCAAACAGATCTGGGGCACGAAGGCTTTTAGGAAAGCCGTTGACGCGCTGTGGGCGAGTTCGATGAAGCGTATGGACGCGGATGGCGTCTGCACGTTTTACGGCATGCAAGAACTTGCGTGGCGTGAGTGGGACGAGGCAGGGGAGGTCTTCGCGCGCATTCGTTCTCGGCGCCCAGCAGATGGGCTGCCGGTACCGATGCAAGTGCAGCTGATCGAGTCTGAGCAGTGCCCGCGTGACTACCATGGAATGGCTAGCAACAGGAATCCGATTCGCCAGGGGATCGAGTACAACGCGATAGGTGGACGCGTCGCTTATTGGATGTACCGCTCACATCCAGGCGATGCGACATGGATGGACACGCGCGCTAATGAGCTAGTGCGCGTACCGGCTGAGCAAGTGATTCATCTGTACCGGCCGATGCGTGCCGGGCAGCAGCGCGGCATATCGCGAAACGCCGCGGTGTTGTTGCTGGCCGACTGTCTCAACAAACACCGCGACAACACGCTTGACCGCACGCAGCTGCAGAACTTATTCGGTGGGTGGTTTATTCCACCACTGCACGGCGCAGATGATTCGCCGCTCGCGGAAACGCAATCCGGCACTGACGTTGACGGGACTCCGATTGCCGGCCTTGAGCCGGGCACGATGCAGGAGTTGCCGCCAGGATGGGACGTGAAGCTAAGCACACCGCCATCGCCTGGCACCGACTTTGGCGAATTCGTTCGCACGCAGTTGCTAGCCTTCTGTGCGAGTGCAGGCTTGCCCTACGAAGTGCTAACAGGCGATCTGCGCGACGTTAGCGACAGAGCGCTGAAACTGGTGCTCAATGAATTTCGCCGATTGATCGAGTCGGATCAGTGGCTCTACATGATTCGGCGATTCTGTCAGCAGATCCGCGAGGCTTGGTTTGATGCCGCGGTACTTGCTGGGCAGCTTGTTGTACCTGGCTACACGGACATCCGCGACGAAGTGACAGCGCCGCAGTGGGTGCCGCAGGGCTGGCCGTGGAGCCATCCTGTGCAGGATGTGGACGCCGAAACGAAGGCTGTTCGCGCCGGATTCAAATCTCGCAGCGATGTCATTCTCGGCCAGGGCAACGACCCCGAAGAAACCGACATGCAGCAGCAGCGCGATAACGAACGCGCAGACACACTCAGGATTCAGCACGACAGCGATGGCAGGCGAGGAAAAATTTGATCGGCCGCTTTGCGTGAGCAATCACTATTAGAGGATGTGAGCATGACAACCCGCGACGAAATTCTGCGCTTCGTGGTGCAGACCGAGGGTAGCGAGGGGCTAAAGAAGACCGCGGCCAACATCGACGCCGTGACAACCGCGGCTGCCGCTGGCGAACCGAAAGCGCAGGCACTCGTCGACGAACTGGCGCAGCTCGCGAACGTCGGCAACTCGATTAAGAGTTTCGTCCGACTGAAGGCTGAGCTATCGGACACCGGTACGAAACTTGCGAACGCGAAGACCGAGCTTGAACGGCTACGCGATGAAATGGGCAGATCCGAAACGGTCAGCAAAGGACTACAACGTTCCTTCAACGCGGCCGAGCGCGAAGTCGACCGACTCACGAAGGCGGAAAACCGTCAATCAGTGGAACTACAAAAGCTCGGCGGTGCGCTGAGCAAGGCCGGGGTCGACACAACGAAACTTGCCGAAGCGGATCGTCGGCTGAACGACGAAGCGCAAAAAGTCGTGCGGAGCATAAGCGAGCTTGCTGACAAGGCAACGGCAGCCGGAAGGGGCGCGCGCGATGCGGCAACGGGCGTGGATGATCTTGGCAAAAAGGCCAAGGGCGCACAGTCCGGCACGGACGGGTTACTTGGATCGATTGGCAAAATTGGCGTCCTGGCGGCCGGTATTGGTGCGGCGCTTAAGGGGATTCAACTTGGGGCCGATGTTTTCGGCAGTGCGGTCGCGATTGAGCAATCACTGTCCCGCGTCCAGGCGCTGGCCGAAGGTGCCAGCGATCGAGTAGCGCAACTTGGCACAAAAATTCATGACGCTGCGCGCGAGGCGAAAGTCGGGCCAGAGGCAGCAGCAGCCGGCCTGGCCGCGCTTGCAGCACAAGGGCAGAACATCGACCAGGCGTTTGCGTCGCTGATACCGACGTTGCAGCTCGCGAAGATAGCGCAGATTGAGGTAGGGCAAGCTGCTGGCTATGTTGATGACGTGCTCGACTTGTTTGGCCTCAGCGCAGAGCAGGCCGGGAAAGCCGTCGACATCCTTGTAACCGCCGCGAAGGGTAGCGACGAAGGACTTTCGGGACTCCTTGGCGGGCTCTCGAAGATCGCACCTACCGCGCGCGATGCCGGGCTCAGTTTCGAGCAAACGGCCGGCATTCTGGGCGTCTTCGTCCAGAACGGTTTTAGCGCAGAAAAGGCCGCGAAGGGCCTATTGAAAATTTTCGATGACCTACGCGACCCGGCAAGCACGCTGCGCCAAAACCTCGCCGACCTTGGCGACAATTCTGGCGATTTCGCCACGGCGATAGAAACGCTTGCGGGCGCCGGTTCCAAGGGCAAGGCCACCCTTGACGGGCTCGACGCATCTGCGCGCAACCTTGTGCTATTCCTGCTCCAGCAGGGTGGCGATGCAATAGGCAACTTCACGAATTCGCTGTTGAATGTCGAGGGCGCAGCAAGCAAGACGGCCGCGGCTATCGACAACAATCTTGGTGGTGCCTTCACCAACGCTAAGGCGTCATTCGACAACCTGGCGACCGCATTCCTTGCGCCGGTATTGCAGCCGCTCAAGGACGAGATAGTGCTGGTTAGCAAGGCCGTAGACGAATTCTCAAAAACGGAGGCATTCAAACGACTGCAGGACGCGCTTGTGCAGTTCGTAACTACTGGCCTCGCAGCGCTCAATCAGTTCGTTTCTCAGATCGATTTCAACGCGGTTTCTGAAAACCTCGCCAACTTCGGGACCAACGCCAGCGCGTTTTTCGTCCAATTCCGGGCCGATCTCGAATCGGTCGCAGCCTTTGCCGGCAAGGTGATCAACGGTGTAGGCGTGGCATGGGACGGTGCGGCCACCGTTATCCACGGCGCAGCAACCGTGATCGCAAGCGCTCTGGCTGGGATTGTCAAGGCGGCAGCACTTGTCGCCAAACTGGACATCGCTGGTGAACTGCGCGCTCAGCTCGAAGGCGTTGAATCTGCATCGGCAAAGCTCGACGAACTCGCGCGCACGCTTTGGGAATCCTCGAAGACAAACGCCGATCAGACCGCCGAGAGCTTTCGCAGCCTTGGCGAAAACGTCGACGCGCTAGCCAACGCAATCGGCACGACAACGCCGGTTGCGCAAGCAGGCGCCGCGGCAATCGGTAGCATCGGCACTGCTGCTGCTGCGCTGCCGGAGCAGGTAGCAGGCGCCGCGACTGGCTTACAGGATCTTGGCACAGCAACGAGCGAAATTCAGGCCGTTGCTCAGCCAGCTGCGCAGGCGGTGCAGGATCTCGGGACGATGATTGTGACTGCAGAATCGTCACTGCAGGGCGCCCGGGATCGCGTGCGAGAAACGCGCGATGCACTGGTGGAACTGCAGGGTTCTGCAGAAGCGACACCCGAAGCAATCGCCGCAGCGAATGCCGAGTTCCAGGCAGCTACAAGCTATCTGGAAACACTGAAACAATCGCTAAAAGGCAGCAAGGAAGCGACGGACGAACTGAAAAGGGCTTACGCGAATCTCGGGATTGTGTCGCAGGCGGAACTCATCGATAAAGCCCAAAAGACCGTCACCGCGTTTGAATCGGTGGAACGCGCGCAGAGGAGCGGGGCTGCAACAGCTGAGGATGTGAAACGTGCTTTCGTCGCCATGGCAGAGGCGCAGCTCACCGCAGCGCGTGATAGCGATGCAGCAACCAGGGCGCGCGTTGAAAACGAACTGCGCGTAAAGGCAGCTGCGCTGGGCGTCATCGATACACTGGAACGGCTCGGGATCGCCGGCAGGACGGCTGGCGAAGAAGTCGCAGCCGGGGCCAACAAGGCTAGCGCTGCTCTCGACGAAACCGCAGCATCGGCAGACAAGGCCGCGTCCAGCGCGGCGAATCTCGGCGAGAGTTCGAGCAGCGCTGCAAGCGGCTTGAACAGCATAGCGGTCGCGGCAAGCAACGCTGGCGATGCGGCTTTCGGTGCCAGCAAGGAGTTCGCTGACGCGGCGACCATGGGCGGGAAGCTCGACCGTGTGACGTTCAATCTGATCCAGGAGCAGACCACGCGCTACAACAAAGAGCTTGACGCATTGAACGCGAGCAATCAGGCAATGGACGAGCGCGCGCAGCTGGTGAACTCGTTGGCGAGCTCGTACAACCTGCTAAGCGCTGCTCAGATTCAGGCGCTGGCGAACGCAAAAATTGAGAATCAGCAGTTGCTTGATAAGCAGCGCCAGCGACAGGAGGAGCAGCGGTCGCAGTCGACAACGACCAGCGGAGGGGGCACCGGTGCAGTGACTCGGAGCGAGGTCACTGTGAACGTCAGGGGCGCGGCTGGGGACATACGCGCGACAGCAAAGGACCGCGCTGCCGTCGAGGAACTAGCCCGAGCGCTCGCGCCGGAGCTTGAGCGGCTGGCCCAGCGCGGAGGGTTCCGCCTTCGGCTGTCGTGACTCGCGGGCCCGCGAGTAATCACGACTCAATTTTGCACCACAAGATCCGGCACCGATCTCGAAATTCAGCTCCCCTCTTCTGCATAAGAAGCGGCAGGGTCGACTATGGGGACGCAAAATGTCGAAAAGTAAAATGTGAACCGCTGCCGTCCAGCGGCGACAAGCGGTCGAACGTAAGTC
Organism: Rhodanobacteraceae bacterium; assembly: GCA_016790075.1. Classification (GTDB taxonomy): domain Bacteria; phylum Pseudomonadota; class Gammaproteobacteria; order Xanthomonadales; family Rhodanobacteraceae; genus Tahibacter. Next base: position 6,636 of record JAEUPP010000083.1, read on the forward strand.
GGATGACGCTGGCCCAGTGCTGGCCAGGACATTCGCTGCATTGGGGCGGAATTAGTAAGTGTTTGATTTCATGGCGCGCCCGGAGGGATTCGAACCCCCGACCACCGCCTTCGGAGGGCGGTACTCTATCCAGCTGAGCTACGGGCGCGTGGTGGTGTTGCTGGCGACGGGGCCGACTGTAGGCCGGGAAAGTCGCTCGTGTCGGGTTTAGGGCCGGTCCGACGGGGGCCGGGACTGAATCACGGGCGGCAAAGCCGGCCGCTGGCTCAGACCGGCGCGCATCATAGCGGCCTGACCGGGTGCGGGGCTAGCCCTGTGCTTCCGTGGTCCGGGGTCGGTCGTTATACTTGCCCGTCTTTTTTCCGTGCCGGGGCGATTCCGGCCCAGCCGCCGCTAGGAAAGGTGTTCTGTGAGCAGCCCGATTACCAAGACCGACCTGGAGTTCCTCAAGCGCTTTTCCATGCTGATCGGCGTGTTGGCCGTGATGGCGGTGGCCTTCATCCTGTTGGCGCTTTATATCTACGGCAAGAATCCAGCAGCGACCAGCCCCAACGCAGATAAGGTCGTCGCTGAACGACTGGCGCCCGTAGGTGATTCGTATGCCGGAGAAACCGGCCGGGCTGCGATGATCGCTGCCGAGGAGGCGCGCAAGAAAGCCGCCGCGGCGCAGGTCGCCTACGGTGGCACGACCGATGGCAAGGTCATTTACGACAATCTGTGCGGCGCATGCCACAAGTCCGGAGCCGGCGGCGCGCCGCGCACGGATGACAAGGCCGCCTGGGCGCCACGGGTTGCGCAGGGCCTCGACACGCTGGTCAAGCATGCGACTGAAGGGTTTACTGGCAAGGCTGGCGTAATGCCGCCGCGTGGCGGCAATCCCTCGCTCAACGACGCGCAGGTCAAGGCCAGCGTCCAGTGGATGCTCGATCAGGTCAAATAACATCGCCTGGCAGCCTCAATATCTTGCCATGCTGTACCCGCAACGCCGCCGTAAGGCGGCGTTGCCGTGTCTGGTGCGGGAGGCTTAGCCTGTTGAGGACGCAGCGTGCCGCCTGCGCCAGTCGCACGCAAAGTCAACGAGATGCGGGAAGAACTGGTCGAAGCCAGCCTGGAGTTCGGCATCCAGCGTCTGCAGTACCGGTAGCGCCTCATGCAGCGGGTTTGCCCGGCTTAGCCGGCTGCCGATACCGCTGAGCGCGCGACCGATCACGGCGCTGTCGGCGTAGGCTGCGAGCAGTCCGCCGCGACGCATATACACGACGAAACGCCGCATGGCTGGCGGAAGCTCCGGGTCATGGTCTTGCAGCAGCGTCAGCACCTGGTCGGAGAATACGTATAGTGGTATCGGGCTCCAGCGCGCAAAGTCGCGTGCGAGCAGGTGGTCGAACCAGACATCCAGCAGGATGCCCGCATAGCGCCGGAATGGGGCCGCAAAGTGGCTGCGCAATGTGGCGATACGAGGATGTGCGTCGGTAAACACGTCGATCGCCCGGTGCAGCCGGATCCCGCGCTCGACCCCAGTGCGCAGCCCCTCCGGTATGCGGCCGTGCACGAAATCGCCAAGCAGGCTACCGAGCACGCAATCGGCCTCGTCACCGGCAAGCAGGGCATGGGCCAGATGGTTCATGTGCGGCGCATGGCCCGACCTGTTCGCATTACTGCGCCGGTCGGGACCGAAACGCTGACCGGGAGAGTTCGCGCTCCGTCATGGTCTGTGCTACTCAAAACCGTGCCGAAATATTGAATCATTTTCCACAACGGTAAAATTGGTATTGGAAATATCAAAGAAAATGTTGCCGTTGCAGCTCACCCGGATGCGTGCCTGGGTGGTGGCGTTACCGTTTGGAATAGTGACCGGATGGCTGCCGTCGTTCGGGACCCCGCCGGCGAGCGAGAGCCAACTGGTGCCTGCGTTGCGCGTGAAATCGATATTGACGTTGGCGCAGGAAATGGGCGCATCGGCCGTTCCGGCGACATCCCAGGTCACCGTCTGCGGCAGTGCGGTTTGCCAGCTGACCGCCGCATTCGGCGTAGTGACCAGGAACGGCCCCGCGGTGGCGATGACCTGAATACCTGGCAAGTCGGCGCTGCTGGAGCGGCCGCCGCCCGGATGGTTGTCACGCACGGTCAGGCGGAACTTCATCGATGCGCGTGCCATGGTCGGCAGGATCTCTCCGGTCGCCGTCGTGTTCGTCAGCAGATTCGACAGGCGCGGGATAGTACGCGCGCGGGTTATCGCCGGATTCCAGGAGCGCACGATAGGGCTGGCGCCGTTGTCGACGTTGACTGTGGTAGCGGCGCCCAGGTCGTACTGTTCCCAGGAGTAGGTCAATGCGTCGTTGTCGGCATCGGTTGCCAGCGGCGCGAGCAGGGTGAACGGGGTGCGGGCCGGAATCGCATAACTTGTTGTCATCGGCGGAATTACGGGCGCACTGCTTGGATTCGTTGTCGATGTGCCGCAGTTGGGTACGGCGTTGAGGCGGGCCTGCATCTGCTCCAGGCTCTTGGCGTGGAAGTACGGGTCGGAATTCGGCTGCAAGTCGTCGGCGTCGCAGATGCCGGCATAGCCCTGAATGGTCGACGCACTGCCAGGCTCATACGCAGCACTTCCCGAGCGATTGCCGCCGCAGGCGCCGGTCGTGCTGTTGAAGGTATGTGAGCCGCCGTATTGATGACCCATTTCGTGCGCGACATAGTCGATATAGAACGGATCGCCGACTGGATTGCCAAGTCCCGTTACGCCACGTGCCTTGGTGCTGTCGTTGCAGACCGAATTCAGCGTCGCCACGCCGCCGCCGCCGGTGCTGAAGACATGGCCGAGATCATAGTTGGTGCTGCCGATTGCACTGCTCAGATTGGTCTGGTTCTCCGCGAGCATGGCGCCGCCATCGCTGTTGGTATAGGGATCGGTGGCGCCATTGGTGTAGATGATGGTGTTGTTGTTGGCCACCAGTTGCATGGTGACGCTGAACTCGTTGCCATAGACCTCGTTCACGCGATTGGTCGCAGTGACGACCGCGGCAAGACCTTGCGCGACGCTGCCGCCAAACACGGCGGTGTATTCGCCGGTCGCGGCTATCGCGGTGCGCAGCACCCGGCGCGAGGCACCGGTCACGGTGCGGACGCCTGGATCTGCGCTCAGGTGTTCGTCGGGGGTCTCGTCGCGATCATGCGTATTGCAGCGAAAGCGTCGCGGCGTCGCACTGTCGCTGCGGCGGAAGCTGATGTAGTCGCTGCCGTTACCGTAGGTATTCGGCTGCACGATCCAGCTGCCGTGGCGATCGAATACCAGTGCCTGCAGGCCGAGCTCGGACAGGTCGACGCGTACCGCATTGCCTTCGGCGTCGCGGCCGCGCAGGCTCAGAATTTCCGGATACTGCGCGGCGAGTTCCGGCGACATCGTACCGGAGTCTTCGAGCATGAATTCCGCAAAGCCACCGTCGGGCCGCGGCAGTGCGAAGGGCTGGCCCTCCGCTACGGCCTTGAGCAAGGATCGGCGCACCTGGCCGACATCCAGTTGCAGGCCGCGATAGGCCCGCGGCAGCGGGCCGTCCGCATTCAGCGCAAAGGGCGCTTGCGCCTCCGACCAGAGTTCAGCGGCGACAGCAGGAACGACGCTCAGGCCGAGCAGCAGTAGGAACAAGGGGCGAAAATTCATGCTGGCCTTCCTCGGAAAAACACGATCCTAGACCAAGCCTGCAGACGCTGCTGTGACCTTGCCGCGCCCGCGGGCGTCTTCCACCCGCTTGTGCGGTGTTGGCTTGGGGCGGAGCCGGTGCACCTCGGGCTCCGTACGCCGGTGCCGGGTCCGGGGTGTTCTGTGCCGGCCGGAATCCAGCTGTGCGCGCGTGTCACGGCTGACACTGGCTCCGGCCTTCCTTGGATACAATCGGCGAATGACTGTCCCTGAATCAGCACCCCGTTTCCCCGCGTCCTCCGGCGCACTGACCTTACCCGGTCCGGCTGGCGCACTCGAATGTCTGGTCGAACGTCCGGACCAGGACGAGCGCTGCGGCAACGTCATCGTCTGCCATCCGCACCCATTGCATGGCGGCACCATGCATAACAAGGTCGTCACGATGGTTTCGCGTTCGCTGGCCGAACTGGGCTTGTCGACCTTGCGTTTCAATTTCCGTGGTGTCGGCGCATCCGCGGGAATCTACGATGATGGCCATGGTGAAACCGACGATCTTCGTGCGGTCGCTGCCTGGCTGCAGCGTGAGCGTCCCGGCGACGTGCTGTGGCTGGCGGGTTTTTCTTTCGGCAGTTATGTGGCCTTGCGTGCCGCCCAGTCGCTGGCCGCGCGGCAGCTGATCCAGATTGCGCCGCCTGTAGGGCGTTGGGCGTTCGAGGCGATAGCGCTGCCGGATTGCCCTTGGCTGATCGTACAGGGCGAAGCTGACGAGGTCGTCGATCCCGCGGCCGTATTCGCCTGGGCCGACGCGTTGCCCAAGTCGGTGCAGCTCGTGCGCATGCCCGATACCAGTCATTTCTTCCATCGCCGGCTCATGGATTTGCGCGGCGCCATCAAGCATGGCGTGCGCGACAACCTGCCGCCGCTGCGGGATGTTGCGTGAGTCCGACGGCGCATTACCTCGCCGGCGTACAGCGCGGCGACTGGCAGGACGACGCTGCACAGCGCGCGGTGCTGGTTGAGCTTGATCGCATCGCTGTGCAACTGGTAACGGGTGAGCCTGCCGGCCTGTTCGCGCGGCTGCGCGCGCGCTTCTCGGCACCGGAGCCGGTGCGAGGCCTGTATCTCTGGGGCGGCGTTGGTCGTGGCAAGACGTTTCTGATTGACCTGTTCTACGAGCACCTGGCGCTCGCGCAAAAGCGCCGCGTGCACTACCACCGCTTCATGCGCACGGTGCAGGCCAAGCTCAAGGAACTGCAGGGAAAGCAGGATCCCCTCGTCGACGTGGCCGCAGCTATCGCGGCGGATACACGCGTGTTATGTCTCGATGAGTTCTTCGTCAGTGATATCGGCGATGCGATGCTGCTGGGCGGACTGCTGCGGGAGCTGTTCGCGCGCGGGGTCTGCCTGGTGACAACCTCCAATACGGTGCCGCGCAATCTGTACGCGAATGGTCTGCAGCGCGAGCGTTTCCTGCCGGCAATCGCGCTGATCGAGCAGCACTGCGCCGTGGTCGAGATAGTTTCGGCACAGGACTGGCGCCTGCGTGCGCTGACCCAGGCTCGGGTCTATCACACGCCGCTGGGGCTCGAGGCAGAGCGTGCCCTCAACGAGTGCTTCCAGCGCATCAGTCATGGGGTCGCCCGTCCCGAAACGTCGATCGAAGTGCACGATCGTGACATCGCGGTGCGCAAGCTGGCTGAAGATGTGATCTGGTTCGAGTTCGGCGCAATCTGCGAAGGTCCACGTGCGGTCGCCGACTACATCGAAATTGGCAAGGATTACGGCACGGTCATCGTCTCGGGTTTGCCCCAGTTCACGCCGAGCATGGAAGACGCTGCACGGCGTTTCATCGAGATGGTGGATGAGTTCTACGACCGCCACGTGAAGCTGATTCTGTCGGCCGCCGTCGCGATCATCGACCTCTACGATGGGGACCGTCTACGCGCCGAATTCAGCCGTACCGAATCGCGCCTTATCGAAATGCAGAGCGAGGACTATCTCGCGCTCGAACATAAGCCCTAGAAAATCGCGGATGTGCGCCGGAAATTTGGATCGGGTTCTGGCGTGGCGGCGTAAGTGAACGAGCGGCTGCCAAATCGGGTTGCCTGCACTTCTCAAGGCCTGTCCGAATTCGGTGTGAGATCCCGCGGGGCAACGCGCGTCACGGCTACAGGGTAAATTGCGTTGCACGAATTGCGCTCCATTGCAGGCCTTTCGTCATGGTCGCGTTGCAATTTTGCCGAACGTCACGCATGCAGTGTGCGTTTCTTGTCGTCATCACTACGACCTGGCGACGCAACGCCCTCCTATCGCATCTCATGGTCATGCCGCTGCGCAGAGCGTGCGGCGGCTGGCGGTCTCAGCGATCGTGCGGTGTCGGCCCGTAGTCCGACTTGCCTGAGTGGAGGTCATCATGAAAGCTCGTTGTCTCGCGCTTGCCTTGGCTCTGTGCGGTTCTTCGGCAATGGCAGAAACCACCATCAATCTCGACGTGCTTGCTGCCGAGTCGGGTCTGAATACGCGCCAGGTGGCGATGTTGTTCGGTGCTTCGGCGGCCTATCCCGAATTCAAGGCTTCGTATGTGCAGGTCAAACGCCAGTTCACGCAGGCCATCGGGCAGCAGCGTTACGAAGCACTGCTGGCGGTATACAAGGCGCAGCAGGAAGGTGGGAAGGTAGCAGCAAGTGTTGCTCGCATGGCGCAATCCGGCACATGAAATTCCCGGGCTGTTGTCACGCAGCGCTGTTGGATACACGACGGCATGGCGTCTGACGCAATCGATATTGCGCCCTGCCGTCGTGAGTCTGGTACTGCCACAACGTAGCGATGCATCGTCAATGTGGTCGGATTGCGCGCGATTGTCCTGTCCGCGGTCAACGCGAAGCTGACGCCGTTGCCGCCGCACGGCAGAATGGGCGGCGAACCGTCCCACTGCAGCGATTGAATTCATGCGCAAGCGAACGAGTCAGCAGCGCCAACGCGAAATGGCTGCGCGCACGCGCAGTCGCGAATGGGCCTCGCGGCGCCGGCGCGAACGCCGAGACACGGAAATGTCGCTGGCGCGACAAGATGCTAAGCCCGCGGCTGCTGCCCGCGACCGAACCGCACGATGAACAGCGTGCTGGACAACCCCATCTGGCACGCGTTGCGCAATCACCATGCCGAGCTGGGCGTGGGTGACGGCAGTGCAGCCGCATACCGGCCCGAAGTTGCGCCTTTCGTCGGTGTTCCTGCTGCAGATGAGAACAGCGGCGCCGCGCTTTCTGCTTGGCTAGGCGAGCATAAGCGTTGCTATCTTGTCGGCGTGATTCCGCCACGGGTACCTGGCTGGCGGCTGGCGGACCACGGCGTGATTGATCAGATGATTTGCGCCGCGCCGCCGGAAGTACCGCCAGGTCCCGCGGTCGTCGAGCTTGGTGCAGCACATCTTGAGGACATGCTGGCGCTGACTGCGCTGGTCTATCCCGGATATTTCCGCCGCGAGACGCCACGCATGGGCCGCTACTTCGGCATCTACATCAATGGCCGGTTCGCGGCCATGGCCGGTGAGCGCATGTCGTTGCCGGGCTACCGCGAAATCAGCGGCGTCTGCACACATCCCGATCATCTCGGCCGTGGTTATGCCCAGCGCCTGGTCGCGCTGCTTACCCGCGACATCCTTGCTGCAGGTTTGCAGCCGTTTCTTCATGTCAGCGCCGTCAATACCCGGGCCAAGCGCATCTACGAACATCTGGGTTACTTCGATCGCTGCGCTCTGGCGCACTATGTCCTGCAGCGATGACGTCACTGACGCCGCCATGCACAACTTTCTTGCACGGCGGCGTCAAGTTCTGGCAGCGGCGTCAGACCAAGGTCAGGGTCACGTCGATATTGCCGCGTGTCGCATTGGAATACGGGCAGACCTGATGGGCCTTGTCGACCAGCGCCTGGGCCTGGTCGCGCGGCATTCCCGGCAACGCAATCCTGAGTTCGACTTCGATGCCGAAGCCTTGCGGAATCTGGCCTATGCCGACCACACCTTCGATGCTCAGGTCGGCGGGCAGGGCGACCTTCTGCTGCCCGGCGACGAACTTCAGTGCGCCGATGAAGCAGGCCGAATAGCCGGCAGCGAATAGCTGTTCCGGATTCGTGCCCGGGCCGCCGCCTCCGCCCAATTCGCGTGGGGTCGACAGCTTGACGTCGAGCGCGTTGTCATTGGAACTGGCCTGGCCTTCCCGGCCGCCGGTGGCCTTGGCCTGAGCGCGGTAGAGTACGTTGGCTATGGACATGGTGTTGCCTCTTCTACTTTTAAAAGTGGAAATTTCGTGAGCTGCGTATGGTTGGCTTCAACCGGCCGTCACGCCGCATCAGCCGCGGATCGGAGTATGGTGCTGCAATGGGCAAGGATCGCCAGCGCAGTAGATTACCCTTTATTGCGGCGGCCCACGCTTCCGCCGACTTCCTAGTTATCGCAAAGCTCCACCATCAGCGTATCAAGTGCATCAGTGTCCGCATCGATGCGCCGCGCCAGCGAGGGGCCGATCTGCGCGAAATGAGTGAGCTGATCTCGCATCCAGTGCTGCAACCAGGGATCCAGCGCTGCAGTGTCGCTCTCGGCGGCGACGAGTTTGCGCTGTTGCAGCTCGGCGATGAACTCGCGTTCGCCTTCGGTCACCCACTCGGCTGCCACAAGTTTCGCGAATGCGGTCGGTGGTTGCGTGCGCACCTGTTCGATCCAGCGGCACGCGAGTATGGGGCGCAGGAAGTAAAACACCTTTTTCAGGCGTACTTCGGCACGGTCGAGGTGATCGGCGAAGGTAGTGCGGGCCGTGCCCAGGTAGTGATGCAATGCGGCGGCAGGCTGGAAATACTGCGGCAGCAGCTCGCGCAGGCGTGTGGCGAGAACAGGGTGCTCCCGATAGATGATCGGTGAGTCCAGCCATTCGTACAGCGCCACATTGCAGCGCAGAAACAAGCGCAGCGTCTTGCGCAGTTCCCAGCCGCTGAGGTCGAGATCATGGGGCAGCATGCGCTCGATTACATCGCGCGGTTCCGACAGGCGCAGATACCACTGGCGTGGATGGCGGTAGATAAAGCGCACGTCATAGTCGCTGTCGGGTGAGGCGAAGCCCCAGGCACGGCTGCCGGACTCGGCAGCGAACAGGATCTGCACGCCGCAGTCGCGTTCGACCTCGCCGAGTGCGTCGAGAATCATCGGAGTCATCACCGGCGTTGCTCCCAGGCCTGCGAGAGTTCATGCAGCAGAGAGTTGGCTGCGGCTGCGTCGATATCCGCTGGAAGATCACAGTGCAGCTTGAGCCGCTCGCAGTCGGCGACTATCGCATCAGCCATCTCCAGAATTTCCGCGTAGCGGTAACGGCCCGCGCGGATATCGCGCAACAGCTGCAATACCTCGCCCTTCACGCGCACCAGCGGCTCGCCGCGTTCGAGTATGGCCTTGCCCGACAGCAACAGCCGGATCGTGTGCATCAGGTTCTTCGCGTCGAAATCGAGCTCTCCGGATTCCTGCTGCTGCCAGCGCGCTTCATTGCGTTCGCGCCGCCAGGTCCAGTAATTCTGGTGATCGATCAGTGCTTGCTTCCAGGCCTGTTCGTTGTAGAACAACAGCCCCGCGAAGCGAGTGGTTTCGTCGTCGCCGGGAATCGGTTCGCAGGCCAGTGTGTCGCCGCGGAATACACCGCGCGCCCGCGCGCCGTAGTGATACAGGCGATAAGCATCGCGCGCGTGTTCCAGCCGCGCGGCATGACAGGTGGTGAGATCGAGGCTGCTCGCCGCCAGACGCTGAGGGCGGCATGGCGTGCCGTTGGCGCCTAGCAGCTCATCGCGGCGAATCACGTGACAATAGTCTTCCTTGCGCGGCGGTTGTTCCGGCTTTGGCTGATTGATCCACTTGTTCTGGCCGCGCGCCTTCTTGATCTGGCTGAAGGCATAGCCGATGTGTGCATCAGCACAGCGCGAACTGATGAACAGTGTGCGTCGTGCCAGCAGGCAGTTCATTTCCTCGCTGCTGCGCCGCACGCAGTCGGCCGGCATGTACAGCAGTTCAAGCATGCTGGGATTGGCCGCGGTCAGCAATTCGATGGTCCGGCGCAGGCTGTAGTAAACGATGTTGTTGCGTGCGTCGGCGATCTGGTTCGGCGGTGCCGTGAGATCGGCGTAGCTTGCGCGTGGCAGGGCGAAAATGCCGCGTATGTCTTCGTCGCTATCGGCCGATGCGGTGCCGTAGGCGCGGCTGCCAGCGACGCATTCAAACAGGATGCGCTCGCTGCTCGGATGGTCGGGGCCGTAGAGACTGCTCACAAGAACCGCTGGGGCGTGCCAGGTGTATATCGGACCGGCCAGTCTAGGCAGGTGTGAAGCGCTTGTCGATCAGCGACGCTGGTGCGCTGACGCCGTGCGGACGCTACGAAGGGAAAATGCCAATTAGTCGCGCTCCTGTCCGGCCGCGGCTGTCTATGATGCACAGGCTCGGGGTCGGTGTGGACGGGAGAACGTCATGCAGCAGGGAGTTCGGAGGCTGGTCGTGTTTGTGCTGGCCGCAGTGGCGGCCGGGTCGGTGGTGAGCAGCGTCGAGGCTGCCGACGGAACGCGGGTTGCAGCCCGCAAGCATGAATTGGCCGCGCGGCAGGCCGCGGCTATCGCCATCGTGATCAGCGGCGATAGCGTGATTGCAGGACCGGCGCGTGATGCCATAGGCGCCGTCGCGCGGGAGCAGGGGTTTCGCGTAATCCCGGCCAATGGCCGCGGACCGGAGTCGGAGCCTGGAGCCTACGCGCGCAAGGCCGATGCCGTGTTCTACGTGGAGGCGAACCCAGTGGGCGCGACCGAGGTCGAGTACTACGGTAACGTTTCTATGCTCTACAGTGTGGAGTTCAGTCTGAGTGCGTACCGGACCCGCGATGGTGAATTGCTGTGGGAGCTACCGGCACAGTCCATCGACTTCACGGCACTTAATGCCGATGAGAAAGCCAGGGAAGCGGTAGCGCCGCTGCTGGCCGATATCGAGCAGGAGTTACGCCGGATTCGGTGATAAGGATACGTAAGACCACGGTGGGTTGCGGGTTTGCTCAGTGCCCGAACAGGCGCAGAAACAGGTCGGTGTCGGGTTTGCCGCGATGCTGGTATTCGCGTAGTGGCGTGTACTGGGTGCGTTCGGACCACCAGATCGAACGCGTACCTGCGGCGTTGAAGTCGGCCAGGCTCAGGATGCCGCGCCAGTCCTCGGCCAGGTTCAGCGCCGGGTTCTGCACCAGCTCCAGCGATGCTTCGGCATCGAGCTGCGCGTGCAGTATGCGGGGCAAGTCCTGGGCGAGGCGCGACATGCGGCGCCATAACGTGCCCGCATCCCCGTTGGCGAGTGTGCTGACGGGTGCACAGGTGAAAAAAGGGAAATAGCGGCCAACCCGGTCGACGCTGGGCATCAGCATGCCGCAGAGCGGCGCGGCCGACCACAGGCCGGCCGGTAGCGCGAATTGCCATACTGGCGCGACGAGATAGCTGTCCAGCCAGGATTCTGATATCGAGCGCAGCGCAAACAGACCTTCCTGCATCCATTCGTCGACGACGCTGGTCTGATCGCGCGGCAGGCTGCGCGTGACGAAGTCGCCCAGCGAAGGGATCTTGCCGTAGAAGCCGAACTCGCCGACGAGGCCCAGGTTACTCATCAGATGCGGCCCGGGCAGGTGAAGCTGACGAGTTCGCGCAGCCGGAACGGGTTCTGCACACTGCTCGCGGTCACTTCCAGCACGATGCGCTTGCCGTGGATCAGCAGCGCGGCGATGAAGCGCTCGGGGCCGGCGCCGGGTCGGATTTCACCTTCGTCGAACAGACGGAACAAAGCCCAGGGGCCGGTCTTGACCATGTATTTCTCGCCGTCCTTCGCACTGGCCGTGACGAGGCGAACCTGGTTCGTCGCGCGCGGCCCCGGCCAGGTCGCGCGCTGCGGCACCTGCGGCCCATGGGCGTAGCGGAATACCTGGCCGTCGACGTCGAACGTCATCTGTTCGATGGTCGCGTCCATTTCCAGCACCTTGAACTCGAACGACAGGTCCATGGCCTTGCCGCCGGAGGGGAAGAACACATCGCGTATGCGCGCGGCTTTCTGGAACGAGGCCAGGGAGGCCTGTCCGCCGCCTGGCTGGCGCAGTATCCAGGTCGCGCCGGATACGTCGGCCATCGGCGCAAGGCGGCTCTGGAAGAACTGATCCATCATGCCGCCCTGACTGAACATGCGCGAGAAATCGGCCAGGGTGACTTCCTGTGTCGCCGAGCGCTCGAACGGATAACGACCCTGAATCGCGCGGCGGCAGAACTCGCCCAGCGAACTGTCGAGTTCACCGCCCAGCGTGCTGCGTATGCTGCCGTCGGTCTGGCGGCTGCTGCTTTCGGCAAGGTTCTCCAGCATGCCGCGCAGCGGCATCGGCAGTTGCGCGGCTTCGGCGCGTACGCGGGTCAGCACCTCGGTCGAGGGCACACTCAAGGTCGTACGCGTGGCGAGCGCCGCCTGCGTGCCCGACATGTTCATGTAGACCTCGTTGAACAGCTTCATCACGTTGTCGATCTGCGGCGTGCCGCTGTCGCTGCGTACGAGCCGCCGTATGGGCTCGAAGCGGTCGTCGACGATACGCTCCAGCCGCTCTTCCTTGCGTGCAGCAGCGGGCACCATCGAGGGGCCCAGGGTGCGGCGCAGGTCGTCCGCCGCGGTGTTGACCTGACGCTTGGCCTGGGTCAGCAGCGACTGGTCGTTCGCGTTGTCGGGCTTGATCAGGGTCGTTTCGCGGGCCACCGCGCGCAGGAATTGTGCGATCGGCGAGTCGGGTGCGGACAGGATGCGTGCAGTCTCTATGCTCTGCGACATCGAGCTGCTGCTGATCAGTTGCACGTCCGCCAGATAGGTCTCCCAGAGGCCGACGTACTCATGCAGGTAAAGCCGCTTGAGGTCGCGCTGCAGGGCGCCTTCGCTCAGGGCCTCGAACTGCTGCTGCGGGCGCTGGGCGACACGATCGAGCACCCAGGCTTCCTCGTTTTCGAGCAGGCCCAGCACCGATTCGGCTTCGGGCAGAAACACGTTGTGGTAGCCGTGGAACGTGAACAGGCCGGGGATGCCCTTGGTCAGCGGTTGGCCGCTGCTGCGCCGGAATACCAGGGTGGCCTGAGGTCCGCCGGCTTCGGCTACCGTGAAATCACTCAGCGAGCCGTTGTTGAGCCGGTTCTTGAGGCGGCTGTAGGCGCGCTGGGCGAGGGAGTAGCGCGCAAGTTGCTCGCGCTTTTGCTTGACCAGCTCCTGATCGACCGGGAAGGGCGAAGCGACCGAGTCGGCCGACAGCAGCCGTGACAGGTGAATGAAAAGCTGATCGCGCTGTTCCTGTGTCGCCGACGGCGGCAGACTGCGTTCCCAGTCCAGACGCAGGAAGGCTTCCACCGTTGCCGCGTCGTAGTGCTTGGGTTCGCTCAGCATCAGATAGACCTTGAGCGTCTCGTAGGTCAGCTCAAGATTGTCTTCGGGCGTGGTGCGCAGCAGTTCTTCCAGGCGGCGCACGATGCGCGGCAGCAAGGCGCGTTCTATGGCCTTGCGGTACGAATCCTGCGCTGCGGCGTCGAGCTTGCTGCCCTGGTACAGCCCATAGGTCAGGTTGAGTGGCGGATCACCGACTGCAAAGTTCGGTCCGTCAGCGAGTTTCACCAAGGCATTCAGACCTGGCAGCAGTTCGAGCAGGGTGCCACCCTGGCCCTTCTGCATGCTCTTGAGGTGACCGTCCACGAGCGCAGTCTTTGAATCGACGAAGTCGATATAGCCGGTGTTGCGCTTGTAGCTCACGGCCCAACCGAGCACGCCCAGCGCGAGCAAGCCGAGTACGCCCAGATGCCCGGCGATGCTGAGCAGGCGCTCGCGCCGCTCGGCACGGCGGTTGCGCCCGGCCAGATGTGCTTCGGGAAAAATTACCTTGTGCAGAAGATCCTGCAGGAAGTAGCTCTTGCCGCTCTTGGGCGTCTGCTGCAGCGAGACGCGGCCGTCGAAGCCCAGGCTGCGGTTGAGGCTGCCGAGCAGCCGGTCGAACGGTGTGCCTTCCTGCGTGCCGCTGGTGAAGTACACCCCACGCAGCATCGCGGTTGGGGCGAACTTGGAGTCGGCAAATACGTTCTGCAACAGTTGCCGCACCAGCGGCGTCAGGTTCGAGAAATGCTGTGGCAAGGTATAGGCGCGGGCGCGCCGCGCGGTATCGTTCTCGCTCAGCATCAGCTCGGGCAGCTTGTCAAACAGGCGCCGCGCCAGCGCGTCCATCTCCTGTTCCATCTGCTTGCCGAGCTGGTCGCGGTTCACTTCAGCGCCGAGTTGCAGCGGCAGGGTGAAACCCCATACCTGGGCACGATCTTCCTTGCTCAGGTTGGCAAAGTACTCATTGAAGCCGCCGAGCAGGTCGACCTTGCTGACGAGCACATAGATCGGGAACGCGATATTGAGGTTTTCGGTGAGTTCGTTGAGGCGGGCGCGTATCCGTGCCGCATGGCGTACACGCTCGTCCTCGTTCGAGGTGAGCAGGTCGGCGACCGAAATCGTGAGGATGGCGCCGTTCAGCGGCTGGCGTGGACGGAAGCGCTTGAGCAGCTTGAGAAAGCCTTCCCATTCGGCCTTGTCTGCCGTGGCGTCGCTTTCCTGCGTGGTATAGCGGCCGGCGGTATCGAGCAGCACTGTCTCGTCGGCGAACCACCAGTCGCAGCTACGCGTACCGCCGACGCCACGAATGCTCTCCTTGCCCATTTCCTCGGCCAGCGGAAAACGCAGGCCACTGTTGAGCAAGGCGGTGGTCTTGCCTGAACCCGGTGCGCCTATGAATACATACCAGGGTATCTGATAGAGGTATTTCTGGCCGAATTGCGCGAACAGCCCGTTTTCTTTCTTGCCGCCAAAACGTGTTTTCTTGAGCTGGCCCAGGGCGCGTTCGAAGTTTGTGCGCAGCTCGTCTATCGCCGCGCGCGAGGGATCGTCGGGCGTTGCCGGCTTGGCTTCGCGCAGACCCATGACGGCATCGATAAGACGCGCGTTCATGCGCTGTTTTTTCCAGACGCGGATCACCAGGCGCAGCAGCACGAGCACGAAAATGCCGACGATGATCCAGCTGCGCACCGCGACGGGTTCCAGCGGCCGGTAGTTTGCAAAAGCAAACAGTGGACCGAGGAACCAGATCGCGAGCGCGAGGGCGATCAGGCCCAGCGCAATGAACACATAGCGGTTGAAGATCAGCGAAAACAGACGGCGCAACACTAGCGAACCTCCTTGTTCAGCTCGGCCGGCGAGGCGAATACGGTGATTTCGACGCGACGATTCTGCGCGCGGCCGGCGGGCGTTGTGTTGTCTGCGATGGGGTCGGCCTCACCGCGGCCTTCGGTGCCGATGCGGCCGGGTGTGCGCACGGTCGCGTCGATCTGCGCGGCGACAGCGCGCGCACGTTCCTGCGACAGTTCCCAGTTCGACGGAAAGCGTACGCTGCGCATGGGCCGATCGTCGGTATGGCCACTGACCAGCACGCGACCGCGTACTTCGTTGATGGCTGCAGCGATGCGATCGACGATGTCGCGGTAGTTCGGGCGCATGGTCGCGCTGCCGGACTCAAACAGACCATCGCCGCGGATGGTCACGGTGCTCTGCTCGGAATTCTCCTTGACCGAGACCAGGCCCTCGCGAATTTCCTTTTCCAGAAACTTCGAGAAACGCAGCGGTGGTGGCGCATCCCGTACTACCGGCGGCGGCGCCGGCAGCTTGAGGCTGCTGATGGCGATAAAGGTCTTGTCGGAATGGGCAGCGAGCCAGAACGCCAGCAGCATGTAGAAGCCGACCCCGAGCAGTACCGCGACGATCGCCGACACCCAGACCGGGATCATGCCCCAGATACGTGGTAGCTCGGCCGCGTGACCTTGCCAGTGGATCGACAGCGGGCGGTCCGGCACCCCGCGCGAAGTCTTGATGATGTCAGCGAGGCGACGCTTGAGATTTTCGAGCTGGCTCTGGCCGTTGGAGACGATGCGGTAGCGTCCCTCGAAGCCCAGCGCAATGCAGTAGTACATGAGCTCCAGTACGTCGAGGTACTGCGCCGGCGTCTGCGCGAGTTTCGCCAGCAGCTGGTAGAACTTCTCGCCACCCCAGGTCTCGTTGTGGAAAGTGACCAGCAGTGAATTCTTTGACCACGCGCCTGAGCCGCCCCAGGGCGTCTGAGCGGCGGCTTCGTCGAGCACGGTGCACAGGCAATAACGTGCAGCGACAATGTGCTCGGCCGGAATGCCCTGTGCCTTGGCCGCGGCATCGAAGCGGCGGATCTCATCGGCGAGATAGCTGCGCAGTTTGTCCGGATCGGCGTTGTGGACCAGTGTACGGATCTGGTAGACCAGATTGAGGATAGGGTTGGCCAGCGCGATCAGTGGCGAGTTGCCGGAAGGAATTTCCGGTTCCGATGATTGCCACGCCGGCTGTGCGCCGGCGGACAGCGGCGTCGCAGTGCCACCTGGGCTCGGCATGACAAAGGTGCGATTGTTGCCGGCATTGAACGAAGGGTTGGACATGGTCGCTTCTATCAGGAGTTCAGTGCCCGCCGGCAGTCGGCGCGGCGCGCGGCAAGCGCGCCGCTAGCGGCGTACGGCCCAGCATTCGAGTTCGAGATCGGGAAACTCGCCAGCGACATGCAGCGCCAGCGTGCCGGTATTTTGCAGCTGCTTCCACAAATCCGCCGATGTATCCATCTCGAAATAGTGATAACCCGCATGGTAGGGAATCTGGCGCGGCGCCACTGGCAGCAGTCGCAGACCGACCCCCGGCAGGTGCAGGTTTACCAGATCGCGGATCTTGTCTGCGGGGCCGATCTTGACCTGAGTGGGGAAGTTCGAGCGCAGCGCTTCCGGCGGCGTGCTGGCGTGTACGGCAAGAATGAACTGGGCACTGCGCAGCAGCTCCGTGTCGCTGACGTGGCCGACGCGAACGCCGTAGTTGCGGATCTGAAGGTCGATCTGCACCGCATTCTGTTCCAGCACCGTCGACAGGCCGCGACGTAGCAGAAACATCAGCGGCATGATGCAGCCGTAGAGGTCGTCGTGGTCGTAGTGCGGCCAGGTGGTCGGCCGCCGCGATGCTTCCATGAAGGTCGCCAGTTCGCCGGCTATCTGCACCAGCGTTGTGTAGAAACGCTCCGGATGCAGCACCGAAGGGTTAATCAGGTGCCCCAGCAGCGGCTGGTAACGGTTGAGCATCTGCAGCAGCAGAAACTCGCCGACCTCAGACACACCGCCACGGCCAGGCTGGCTCAGACGATCGGCGAGCACATCGGCACGCTGGTTGACCAGGCCGTGCAGCTCGTTGAGCAACGACATCAGATAAGAGAATGCCGAGCAGGCTACGACGGGCGGAATGTATTCGCTGTCCAGCAGCAGCTGTCTATCACTGCGGCATTCGACCACGCGTGCGACGCCGACACCGAGCCAGCCATCGGCGAGATCCTTTTCCAGCACCAGGCGCAGGCGCGGCGTACCGAGCTGCAGATCGGCCGGTTCGCCGGCGATGGAGTTCTCGTCGCGCACCACCGCGTCGCTGACGGTATAGCGAGCCAGCGATGCCGGGTGATCCTCGAAGACGACGTGTTCGGTGCCGGGCCGTTTCAGCGGCAGTGCGAGATAGACCGTCTGGTTGACCACGCCTTCCCTGAAGTGCAGCGGCTCGGGTGCGGCGCTCTGCACTGGAAACGCGAAGGTCGTGCCGTCAGGCAGCAGTCCGGTTGCGCTCTGGATCGCGAGCTTGCCGACGGCGAGCGCGGCGATATCAAGACGCAGCTCGCGAAACCCCCAGAAAAAAGGTTCCGCGGCCAGCGTGCGCTGATGCGTGTGGAATTCGAGATAGCGCTCCTGCTGCTGGAAATGCTGCGGGCGCAAGAACATGCCTTCAGCCCAGACTACTTTCTTGTACGGATCCATCTCACCTTCCTGGCCTGGCGATGCGACGTCGGTTCATGGCAGTCACTTCTTCAGCGGCGGGCCAGACAGCGTGACCTTGCGTTCATCGAGATTGACTTTGTACTCGACCGTGGGCTTTCCACTCTTCAGGAATTCCGGCAGCTTGATCCACTTCTTGCGTTGTGGCGGCAGGTCGAGTGCGGCGCGCCAGACGCTGTTTTCCATGTCGCGGAAGCCGACCATAACGCCAATCGCATCTTCGTCGGCGTCGAAGGTGTAGCTTTTCTTGACGGTTGCGCCGGGTTGGACGGGGAACGGATCCTTGAGCACGACGACGCCGTCGAGGTCGCCTTTGGTTTCGTCGGCAAGGGTGAAGTAGTCAGCCGTCATGAACGGAGCCGCGCGCTTGAGCTTGAGCACGGTCACCACGGCGGGCGAGGGCCGCAGATTGATATCCGGGTTGAGCTTGCTGCCGGCGGTGACCACGACTTCAACGGTCACTGGATTGCGCTTCTTCGGCGCGGACGAACAGCCTTGCAGTGCCAGCAATGACACGCAAAACAGCAGTCCGAGGCAACGGACCAGGCTAAGAGCCCAGGCGCGGTCGGCAACGCGGGATGCCTGGAAAGTCAAGGGCGACACGGGCGAGCGGGTGGCGGTCATGGCGTAGGCAGCACCGGTAGGTTGATGATGGCGGACGAGTCAGGGGAGCTTGTCCGTCGGGCAAAACGTGATGATGACAGCGGTGTAGCAAACTCTCTGGGACAGCGGTCGCAGACCCTCAGACCGGGTCAGGACTGACCTCGGCAACGAGGCTGGCGACATCCTGGTCGGGCCAGGGCATGGTGATTTCGTTCGGACGACCAACCCAGACGGCGAGTGCGCTGTAGTTGTCCTGCAGCGGCGTGCCGCGCAACTGGATCAGTTGTTCCATCTGCAGCAGCCATTCCTCGGCGGAATCGGCGCGTGTGAGGTTGGCGATCATTTCCGTTTCGAGTACGACTTCCCAGAAACCGTCGGTACACAGCAGGAAGGCATCGCCGTCGTCGACATCGAACGCGGTTTCCAGGGCGTTGGGCGGTACACCGTCGCCCATGCCCAACGCGGCAAACAGCAGGTTGCGCTTGGCGTGATTGCGGATTTCACTCTCGCTGATGACGCCAGCGTCGACAAAGGTCTGCACTACGCTGTGATCTTTGGTCAGCTGGCGGCAGCTGCGTTTGCGGAACAGATAGAGCCGTGTATCGCCTAGGTTGGACCACTGCGCTTTCTGCGCATTGCCGTCAAGGAACAAGGCGGCGACGGTCGCGCTCATCTTGCGCAGGCCACCGGTCAACTGCTGGCCGTAACGGATCGCAACATCCGTCTGCGTGATGATGCGTTCTATGTTCTCCCGGCTGAGCTCGGGTGCATGCGAATACGCCGACAGCACGGTGCGCACCGCCGTTTCCGAGGCGACATCGCCGCCGCCGTGACCACCGGCCCCATCGCAGACGATAAAGCAGGAGCCGCCGTCGGAGGTCCAGTAGCCACAGGCGTCTTCGTTGTATTCGCGACCGCCCTGGCCCGAAAGCGTAGCGAACTCGATGCGGACACCACTGCCAGCGACGTAGGTATTCACCGGCTCTTCCCCGTATTGATGCGATCGATCTCTTGTTCGTAGGCGCGTGCGAACGCGCGCTGGAACAGGTTCTCGAACTCTTCGCGCGCCTCGCCAACCATTTCCTGGTAGCCGCTCTCATAGAGATCCCAGAGGCGCGCCTTGTGTTTGGCCGGCATCACCGTTTCCAGCCCGCTCTTTTCGCCGGCACGGGCGAGAAAGCGTTCCGGCCCCAGCATCGCGGCGACGTCGTACATGGCTGCGCGTGAACCCGCAAGCAGTCCGACCTGATGCGCTGACAGATCGTCGAACGCATCGTCGATAGCGCGCAGCGGCGGCATGAAGCCGGGTGACCCGCGGCCCAGCAGCTGGGTCAATGCGGCGCTGCCGTCGGGTGCGAACTTCAGCGGATTGTTGCCGTCAGTCGCAATGATCGTAACGTTTGCCCGCATTTCATGCTTGGTCGACGAACGACCGTGCATAAGCCGTATCGTGCCGGCAGTCATGGCGGCGACGATGCGGCCCAGCATTTCCAATGCCTGCGGGGTGAACTCGCTGACATGGCTTACATCGATGCCGCAGCCGCGCGCAAAAGCGGCGCGCAGTACGGCTGCCAGGTCCTGATCTATAGCCGTCGCCGGCGGCGCGGCGACGGGCGTTGCCGCGACCGCAGGTGCACTCGCGACGGCAGCCGGCGGAGTGGGCCTTGCTGCCGGAACCTGAGCAGCCGCGGCCAGTACAACCGGCGCCGGCGGTGGTACGGCGCGCGGCGGCGGAATCGGTACCGCGGCGAGCGCGGGAGCAACGGCGGGCGGGACCGGCAGCGCTGCTGCTGCCGTGTCGCCAAGCAGCAGTTCCTCCACACCGGTAATCGCCGTGCTCGGGTCAAGCGGCGGACCCGAACCCAGGAGGCTCGCCATCATTTGTTCCGCGGCCGCTACCGATCCCGCGGCCGGTGGCGGCGCTGCCATAGCCGGCGGTCGCGCGGCCGGAACACTCGGCGGTGGTGGCGGGGTACTGTTTTCGGACAATGCCGCCGGCAGCACGAACAGCGAATCGATCTCCAGTCCGTGGTCCAGCGACACGCTTGCTCCGCTGTCGGTGTTGCCGACATTGAGTAGCTGCAAAGGGTCCAGCGGGTTCTGATTCAGGTCGAGCACGCGCTGGCGCCGCAGTGCTTCCTCGGCAGGTTCGGCGATCACGTCGTTGCCGATGACCTGCAGCTCAGAGAACATCTCGCGTACAGCGGCCTTTTCGCTGAAGTCCTCGATGGACACCTCGCCTGGCGACAGGCCTGGCGCGAGGCTGCTGCCATAAACTGGCGGCGGTGTCGAAGCCGGCGGCGAGAACACGTCGAAATCGTCCGGAATCACTTGCACCGGCTTGGGGCGCGCTGCCATTGGCGATGCGGCGGGCACCGGCTGCGGTCGCGCCACGGCAGGTTTCGGTGCGCTCGACGGAGGTGGGATCGTGTAGGACGAGGCCGATGTTGACGCTGGTGGCGTCGGTGGCGGTGGTTTCGGTGCGGAAGCAGGCGGCGCAACGGCTGGAGGCGCAACTGAGAACGGGGGTGCGGCGGGTAAAGTCGCCGCCCGCAGGCCGAGCACATAGCGCCCGACGAGCAATTGATCCGAAGGGCTCATGGTGCAGCTGCGGCCAGGCGCCAGCTCGTTGCCGTTGATGAACAGCGAGCTGCTGCTGCTGAGGTTGCTGATGTCGACTGTGCCGGCCGGACCCATGCTCAAGCGGGCCTGATGACGTGATATCAGACGCTCGGGGTCGTTCAGGGACAGGTCGTTGTCACTGCCACGACCCAGGCTGACTGGTGTGTCCAGCACACGGCTCAGCGGCGCAGCCAGAGCCTGACCGTTGTAGGACAACACCACGAGTTCCAGCCTGACCGACATTCACGCTCCCTCGTGCGCGTCCGCTGCGTTTCGGAACCTGCGGCGCCTGTCGGTCGCGCTACGTCGCTGCGGAACCGACCTATGCGTGCACAGGCCAAGCCCTGAAAATTTTGAAGCTATCAAAACGCACCTGCCTTCGCAAACGCGACATCACTGCACCGCCGCCTTGTCGCCGGGTCGCCATGGCACGTTTTCCCGAGGCTGGCCTGGGCTCACTTGGGCGCCGGTGCGCTTGCACTTTGCATGCTGTCGCGATGGCTGGTCCAGCACCGCCGTTGCGTTTTTTGTTCCCATTTGCGACTGCGGCAATTGGGCCGGGCTCCGCTGGCGGCTTTGCCGCTGAGGATGGGCCGGTCGTCGGGCCTGATCATGTGAGTGGGACGCCAGGCGGGTATGCCAAGGTCAAGTGGGGTCGTTTCCGGGGCTGGGCTGATGAGGCAGGCCCCTAACGGCTATTTCCAGGGGGGCGGTTTGTAGGTGGCCTCGTTAGCTGCATCAATCGCTCACCGATAGTCACAACCCACACGGACCACGTCGTGGCATTCAGCAATGTTGAGAGGCTGCCTGTCGCCATTTGCGCCAAGAAAACTCGATCGCAGCAACAGCAGGTTGACAACCAGGGCGCACGCCGGCTCCGTCTCCGGGCTGTGGGTCCTGGGCGGCCAGAACGGTGTTGGAGCAGGCAACACTATGCTGAAGCAGCGACTCCGACACGGAATCGTCATATCCAGTTGCGATATACGGACGCTACTCTGCGGCGTGTTATGTCTTGAGTGAGCCAATAGGCGACTTACGAATTATTTACGCAGCATCTCTGCAGTCGCTACAGGATCAGCAATCAAGGTCACAAAGGTCAAACCTACTCTTTGCACTGCGCATTCATTTCGCCTAAATTGCATACGACGCCCTCCCTCTCCGATTCGCAGGCATGGACGCAACTGTAAACGCGCGCGTCACTCCCATGATTTCCGGTAAAAATCCTCAAACGGATCTGGCGCCTGGCAACGCGCTGGTAGCCGGCATGCGGCTGCGCGAGTTTGAGATTACCGAAACCCTGGGCGAAGGTGGATTCAGCATTGTCTACGGCGCGCGCGACATGCAGCTCATGCGCGACGTTGCGATCAAGGAATACATCCCGATCTCGCTCGCGGGCCGCGTAGCCTCGACGACGGTGCGTATTCGCTCGGAACATAATCGCGAGACCTTTGAAGCCGGTCTCAATGGCTTTATCAATGAAGCGCGCCTGCTCGCCCAGTTCAAGCATCCGGGCCTGGTCGAAGTGCTGCAGTTCTGGGAAGAAAACGGCACGGCCTACATAGTCATGCCGCGGTATACCGGCAACACGCTGCGATCGGTACTCAAGGAGATGGGCGGCAAGGGGGATGAGCCCTGGCTGCGCGGTATCGTCGCGCCGGTGCTCGATGTGCTGGAAATGCTGCATTCGCGCAATGTGTTTCATCGCGACATTGCCCCGGACAACATCCTTATCAAGAACGACGGCACGCCGGTGCTGCTTGACCTCGGTTCTGCACGCGAGGTCGTAACTGGCCTGCAGAAAGCCATCACGGTTGTGGTCAAGCCGGGCTACGCGCCTATCGAGCAGTACTCCAGCGATTTTGCCTTGCCGCAGGGGCCGTGGACCGACGTCTATGCTGTTGGTGCGCTGCTGCACTTCGCCATCGTCGGCAGCCCTCCGCCGGCGTCGATATCGCGCATCATGAAAGATTCGCTGCAGCCGTTGGCCAATGCGGGTCTCAGCGGTTACTCGCGGGAATTTCTGACCGCCGTTGATCGCGCCCTCGCGTTGCAGCCCAGCGAGCGCCCGCAGTCGATCGCCGATCTGCGGGCCTTGCTGCGCGTGACGGCGAACGACAAGACCATCATCAATCTCACACCGCCGTCGAATGCGCCGACACCCGTCGAGCCTGCGCCAGCCCTGGTCACGGCACCTGAAGCCGTCGAATCGGTGACTGTCAGCGCGCCGCTGTCCGGGGGCAGTGAAGACGAGCGCACGGTGATCGTGTCGGCGCAGGAAGTCGCTGCACTTGTGCAGCATCTCGCCGTTGCCAAGGCGGCTGCGGCAGCAGAGGTCGCCGTGCCGCTGCTGGAACCCAAGGCAGCCCAGTCTGCTGCTGAGCTTGCTCCGACGATGCCGGTGTCAGAGCCTTTGCCCGTGCCGGTCTCCATGCCGGCTGCGAGCGTCATGCCGCCGCCGTTCATTCTGCCCGAGCCGGCAGCACAGGCAGTCCTCGAGCCTGTGCAACCTGTGGCCGCAGCCGAACCAGCGCCAGACCTCGTTGCTGGCGAGTCGGCGACGGGGCAATCGGCAAGCCTTGCCGCTGCTACGGCGTCAGAAGCAGCGCCGGCAGTGGGCCAGCCTTCTGAGGAAAAGCCGGCAACCAGACTGCTGTCAGGGATCGAACTGACGCTCGAACCCATGGACAGGCCCGAGCCCGTCATGGAGCCAGAGCCTCTGGTTGTTTCCGAGTCGCGGCTGGAACCTGTATCGGTGCCGGTTGCGCGTCCGTCGGTCGGTGTCGGCAGTGACAGTGATGCGACCGTGGTGATGCCGGTGCCGCGTCCGCCAGTTGAGACCATCAAGCCGGCGGCGAAAGCTGTTGCGCCGGTCAAGCCTGCCGCTGCGGCGACCAGCGACGCTACCGTCGTCATGTCGGCGCCGGAGGCGATCGCCCTGGCGCGCAGTGTCGCTGCTACGGCGCCAACTCCGGCTGCGAGTGCCGACGCGCCGACCATAGTCCTGCCTTCGCCGGTCGCCTTGGCGAAGCCGGCACCCTCGGCACTTGAGCTCGATCCGCTCGCGATGCCGAGCAAGCACGAAAAGCCCGAGAGCAACAGTTTTCCTGAAATGGAAGATTTGCTTTCTGGTCGCCTGGCAACGGAGGCTCGCCCGGTCGTTGTTCCCGCCGCCCAGCCGGCGCGCAGCGAGGCCGGCAGCTTACCCGCAGCGGCTGCGACGCCAGCACGCCGGTGGCTGGTGCCCGTGCTGGGCGGCAGTTTGCTGGTCGTTGCGGCAACGCTGCTGACCTGGTATCTGACCGCGGCACCCGAACCAGTCTCCCCGCCACCGATTGTGGCGGCACCGCTCACCGAGCCACCGCTTGCCCAGACTCCGGCACCGGAGTCTGTACCGCCAGTTCCGGCGGAGGTGGTGCCAGCGTCAGTGGCTGCGACCGAATCGACGCCTTTGCCTGGTACTGCATCGGATAGCAATACATTGGGAACGCCGTCGGCGCAGGCTTCGCCAGACCCGAACGCGGCGCCCGTTCCGGCCGATCTCAGCAGCGTGTCGAGCATGCCGGCCGATCCAGCCGCCCTTCCGGCTGCTGCTCCGGTCGTGACCACGGATACCGCGTCCACGTCGCCAGCGGCACCGGTTGACCCCAATCAGGTACTTGCCCCTATTGCGGCGCCGAGCGAAACCACCGCGCTGGGTTTTGAGAGTCCGGGCCAGACGATTCCACCGGCGGTTACTGCGCCGCCGGTTGAGACGCCGGCACCTGCTGAGCCCGTGGCCGCTGCAACGGCGGCGGCCAGCAAGCCGCCGGCCGCTGACGCCGTCAAGACGGTCGACCTCACTGCCGCAGCCCCGCGCAGCGAAGAATCCGCTTCCCGTTCGCGAGAATCTGCAACCCGCGCCAAGCGTGAACCGAATAAGGTTGCCTTGGCCAAAACCGGAAATGTGAAGCTGAGTATCCAGCCTTGGGGCGAGGTCTGGATCAACGGCAGCCTCAAGGGAGTGAGTCCGCCCATGCGATTCCTGCAGCTCGAACCAGGTACATACAATGTCGAGCTGCGTAATCCGGGTCTGCAGCCCCTGCGGCGGCAGCTGGTGGTCACAGCAGGTCAGCCGGTGACTATCGAACATCGTTTCCAGCAGTCCGCTGAGGGCGGTGCCGGAACGCAGTAATGAACCGATCCGCCGGAACTGCGGAACAGGAAGTCGGGGGGCTCCTGGCGAAATCAGATTTAACCGGTGCTCTGGGGCCGGTGCGCCGTCGGATTGACGCCGACGGCGTTTGCGTCGTTGCGGCGGCGTCAGGGTGGTCCCAGGTGCGAACAGCGCGCTGGGCGAACGATCAAGGCATTCATGGACAGGGGAGTGTCACTTGCGCAACACAAAATTCTTGGACCGAACTTTTCATGCGGCGAAACTCGCGCTGGCCTTTGGTTTCGCCGCCAGCCTGGTTGCTTGTGCCGCCAACAAGCCCAAGCCAGAGCCCACGCCGCCGCCGGATCCGGCTGAAGTAGCGCGCCAGCAGGCGGAGGTCCGCGGCAGAGAAACACTGACCAAGGGGATTGGCGAGTACGAAGCCGGCTCCTACGCTCAGGCCGAAGCGACGCTGCTCTCGCCCGATATCTGGGCCGCTAGCGATGCGATCAAGATTGCTGCACTCAAGCATCTGGCCTTCACCTACTGCGTGTCGGAGCGTCCATCGCTATGCCGCCAGTCCTTTGAACGTGCGTTGCAGCTCGATCCGAACTTCGACCTCAGTGCGGCGGAACACAACCACCCGCTCTGGGGGCCAGAATTCAAGAATGCAAAGAATGCGCAATAGCCAGCGGGCTTGACTACCCGTCCGCGGCGTGGCCGTGGACGGGCTGAAGACAGGGGTCACAATGAGTTTTATCGATGTCGAATCGCTGCTTGCTCCGCTGGATAGCGATGGCTCCTGCGGGGTTGAGCTCGACTACGACGGCGAATTTCTTGCCCTGGAGCGCAGCATTGAAGGGCAGCCCGAGCGCCAATACGGTGATACGGTCATTCCGGCGGAAGGGCCAGACTGGGCGCTGGTCCAGCGCCAGGCAGTAAATTTGCTGGGGCGCAGCAAGGATTTCCGCCTTACTGTGTTCATTACCCGTGCGCTCCTGCGCAAGCACGGACTGGCGGGGGCAGTGGAAGGCCTTACGCTGACGCTTGAACTCGCGCGGCGCTACTGGACCGAGGCGTATCCGGCGCTGCAGGTCGATGGCGAATACGACCCGTTGCCGCGCAGCAACGCACTCAGCGGTCTGGCTGCGGCTACCGGATTTATTGGTGACCTGCGCGCGACCGCGCTCCCGACGCGGCAACTCGGCGCCATGGAGTGGGCGGTTATCGAGCGGGTTGCTTCGAATCGCGATACCACAGGGTCGGCGCCTATCGCACGGCACCAAATCGAGCCGTTGTTGATCGAGGAAATCGGTATCGGCAATCCGCATCTGACGGCGCTGCTCGCCCTGCGCGAGCTGGTGCGGGAACTCGATGCGCTATGTCGGGATCAACTGGGGCCCAGCGAAGCGCCCGATCTTCCGGATTTGCTGAACTGGATCGACCTCGTATTTCCAGTACATCTGCAGCGCCGCGCTGCCGGAGATGACAGTGCCAGTGATGAGGGCACTGACGCAGGCGCTGAGACGATCATGGGCGAGACTTCTGCAGCCGCAACGGGCTTCCCGGTGGGTGTGCCGCAGCGTGCGCTGACGCGCCAGGATGCCGTTCGCATGCTCGATGCGGTCTGCGAGTTTCTCGAGTCCACGGAGCCGGCCAACCCGGCGCCGCTGCTGATTCGCCGTGCGCGCGGCCTCATCGGCATGGACTTCCTGCAGATCCTGCGTGAGCTCGCGCCCGACGGGCTGGCCCAGGCCGAAATGCTGGCTGGCACGAACCGGAGCTGAGTCGTGGCTGCATCGATATTCAAGAAATTTCCAATCCCTGCTGCAACGTCCAACCTGGCCGCCGCCGTGCAGCCGGCAGGTTTAATCCCAGGCAGTCCGATTCCTGCCGCGTATTGCATTCAACACTACAGTCCAACGGCGAACTTCAGGAGAGTGGGCCCATGACCGGTTCCAAATTCACCCGCACCAACAAGAGCAGCGCGCAGAAGTTCATCGGCCGCAACCGGGCCCCGCGTGTGCAGATCGAATACGACGTCGAGGTCTACGGCTCCGAGAAAAAGGTTCAGATTCCTTTCGTCATGGGGGTCATGGCCGATCTCGCCGGCAAGCCGGTCGAAGACCTGCCGCCGGTCGCAGACCGCAAGTTCCTCGAGATCGACATCGACAATTTCGACGACCGCATGAAGGCGATCAAGCCGCGTGTTGCGTTCACGGTGCCCAACACGCTGACCGGCGAAGGCAATATGGCTGTCGATATCTCGTTTGAAAGTATGGACGACTTTTCACCGGGTGCTATCGCCAAGAAAGTCGATGCGCTGTCGCAGCTGCTCGAAGCACGCACGCAGCTCAACAACCTGCTGACCTACATGGACGGCAAGACCGGCGCCGAAGAGCTGATTGCGAAGGTGCTTAACGATCCGACCCTGCTGAAGTCGCTCGCAGCCGTACCGCAGGCGCCGAAGGCCGACACCGACAACAGCGCCGGCTAAGCGCACAGACCACGGGGAATTCACTCATGGCGCAGAATCAAGCTCTCCAGGAAAAGCAAACTGCCTTTGCCGAAGGCGGCGATTTCGCCGCGCTGCTGCAGAAAGAGTTCAAGCCCAAGACCGACGAAGCCAAGGAAGCGGTGCAGATCGCGGTGCGCACGCTTGCCGAGCAGGCGCTGTCGAACACCGTCACGATCGGTCACGACTCCTACAAGGCGATCGAAGCGATCATTGCCGAGATCGACCGCAAACTGTCGGAGCAGATCAACGCGATCATCCATCATGCCGACTACCAGCAGCTCGAAAGTGCCTGGCGTGGTCTGCACTATCTCGTCAACAACACCGAAGTTGACGAGATGCTCAAGATCAAGTTCATGCCCATTTCCAAGCGCGATCTGCATCGCACCTTGCGCCGCCACAAGGGCATAGGCTGGGATCAAAGCCCCATCTTCAAGAAAATCTACGAGGCGGAGTACGACCAGCTCGGTGGTGTGCCCTATGGCTGCATCGTCGGCGACTATCACTTCGATCATTCGCCGCCGGATGTCGAGCTGCTGACGGAAATGTCGAAGATTGCGGCCGCGTCGCATTGTCCGTTTATCGCGGGTGCGGCGCCTTCGACGATGCAAATGGAAACATGGCAGGAACTCGCGAATCCGCGTGACCTGACCAAGATCTTCGAGAACACCGAATATGTCGCCTGGCGCAGCCTGCGCAATTCGGAGGACTCGCGTTATCTGGGCCTTGCGATGCCACGTTTTCTGGCGCGTCTGCCCTACGGCGTGCGCACGAACCCGATCGACGAATTCAATTTCGAGGAGTCGACCGATGGCGCCAATCACGGCGCCTATTGCTGGGCCAACTCGGCCTACGCGATGGCCGTGAACATCAACCGCTCGTTCAAGTACTACGGCTGGTGTACTTCGATCCGCGGCGTTGAGTCCGGCGGTGCGGTTGAAGGTCTGCCTACGCATACCTTCCCGTCCGACGACGGCGGCGTCGACATGAAGTGTCCGACTGAAATCGCGATCTCCGATCGCCGCGAAGCCGAGCTGGCAAAAAACGGTTTCATGCCGCTGATTCACCGCAAGAACACCGATATTGCCGCGTTCATCGGCGCGCAGTCGCTGCAGAAGCCGGCCGAGTACTACGATCCGGACGCAACTGCCAACGCGAACCTTGCCGCGCGCCTGCCTTATCTGTTTGCGTGCTGCCGCTTTGCGCACTACCTGAAGTGCATAGTGCGCGACAAGATCGGTTCGTTCATGGAACGCGACGACATGGAGCGTTGGCTCAACGACTGGATCATGAACTACGTGGACGGTGATCCGGCCAATTCTTCACAGGAGACCAAGGCGAGCAAGCCGCTGGCGGCTGCCGAGGTCCAGGTGCAGGAGGTAGAGGGCAATCCGGGGTTCTATACCTCGAAGTTCTTCCTGCGTCCGCACTATCAGCTTGAAGGGCTGACCGTGTCGCTGCGCCTGGTTTCCAAACTTCCGTCCGTCAAGTCTGGCGGGCAGTGAGGGCCGAGCACGATGATTGACCGGCGCTCGGCAGGACTGAAACGGCAGCCCCTGGTGTAACTGCCGGTTCTTTTTTTCCATCAAAGTTAAGGACTAAACGTATGGCATCTCTCGGAATGGGCAACGTTCTCGCATCTCCGTCGCTGTCGGTCGATACCGCGCCCAAAGACTCGCAGCAGGACTTCCACCTCAAGATTGCTGGTATCAGCGGTGAGTCGAAAGACTCCAAGCACAGCGGCGAAATCGACGTGCTGAGCTGGGGTTATGCCGTCAGCCAGTCGTCCTCCACCCACACGGGCGGCGGCGGCGGCGTTGGCAAGGCCAACTTCAGCGAGTTCGTGTTCACGCACTATGTGGACAAGGCAACTGCAAACCTCATGAAGTACTGCGCCAGCGGCAAGCACGTTACGGAAGTTGTGCTCGCCTGCAGCAAGGTGGGTGATGGCGCGCAGCAGTACATGACCGTGACGCTGAACGACGTGCTGATCACGCACGTGCGTCCGGTAGGCGCAACCAACAGCCCGCGCGTCATCGAAGAAGTCGGCATGTCCTACGCCAAGATCAAGGTCGAGGTGAAGGAGCAGAACGCCGACGGTTCGCTGGGTGCTGCTACGACGGGCGCCTGGGACGTCAAGCAGAACAAGGCGGCCTAAGCAACACCGACGCTTGCCGCAGCGCCGGCGTCGAGTTGTCCTTTCCCGGTGCGGAGGCGGCGCAAGCCGTTCTCCGTCACCGGCGTTTCGTACTGAATCTGAGGGAATCTGCTACGCATGGACGCCACTCTGTCTGCCACGTTGCGTCGCGATCAGACCCTGGCCGAACAGCAGGCCGAGCTGGTTGCGAAAATTCGCTCCCGGCCCGACAGCCTGCCGCTGCGTGTGCACCTTGCACAACTGAGCATGCTGACCGGCAACTGGACGCGTGCGGTCGCGCAGCTGCAGACCGCGGCGACCCTGGCAGCTTCGGCGATTCCGATGGCGCAGATGTATCGCGAAGCGATCCGCTGCGAATTGCAGCGCGAAAAAGTATTCGCCGGCGAATTGCCACCGCAGACCATAGGTGAGCCTGAACCCTGGTTTGCGACGTTGAGCCAGTCGCTAGCCAGCCGTGGTCGTGACGACGCGCTCGCTGACGAACTCATGCAGCAGGCCTTTGATGGGGCGCCCGCAACGCCGTTTGTACTCGACGGCACGCCGCTGGCGTGGCTGGCCGATGCCGATTCGCGCCTGGGCCCGGTCTGCGAAATCATTCTCAAGGGCCAGTACTACTGGCTGCCGTTTGATCATATCCAGCGGCTGGAGTTTGAGCCGCCCAGCGATCTGCGCGACCTGGTCTGGTTGCCGGGCCGGCTGACCTTGCGTAATGGCGGTCAGCACGTGGTACTGGTGCCTAGCCGCTACCCGCGCAGCTATGGCCAGTCCGATGAACGCCTGGTGCTCGGGTCATTGACGAGCTGGCAGCCGATCGGTGCCGAGGCTTACGCGGGACTGGGCCAGCGTAGCTGGGTCAGCGATGTCGACGATCATGCCTTCCTCAGCGTGCGTTGCCTGGAGCGCGCCGCGGACACCGACGTCGACGAAGCGGTCACTGATGAGTAGCTCCAAGCCGCTGCAGGGTGCACGTTCGACCCGGCTGCTGCCGGTGCTGCTGGATCGCCTGACCGATCTTCATCCGGACAATCGCAACGAGGCCCTGCACGAGCGCACCATGACCAAGGCGGTGTTTCGTCAGTCAGTGCTGCGGGACATTTCCTTCCTGCTCAATACCACGAACGCGGAATCCGAGACGGACCTGAGCGGTGCTGACCAGGTACGCACTTCGGTGGTGAATTTCGGTGTGCCGGCGCTGTCCGGGCGCCATCTCATCGATGATGATCTCGATGAAGTGCAGGCTGCGATCAAGGTCGCGATCCGCACGTTCGAGCCGCGTGTACTGCCAGAAAGCCTGGTTGTGAAAATCCTGCCGTCCGCCGACGGCTACCGCACGCACAACCAGCTGACCATGGAAATTCGTGGCCAGCTCTGGTCCGAACCGTATCCGATTGATCTGCTGCTGCGTTCGCGCGTCGATCTGGAAAGCGGCCAGATCCTGCTAGAAGACCTGATGGGCTAGCGCCATGGACCCGCGACTGGTCGGTTACTACAACACGGAGCTCAACTACCTGCGCGAGCTCGGCGCCGAATTTGCGGCGAACAACCCCAAGATCGCTGCGCGCCTGGGTATGCGCGACATTGAGGTCGCCGATCCGTATGTCGAGCGACTGCTCGAAGGTTTCAGCTTTCTGACGGCGCGCATCCAACTCAAGATGGACGCGGAGTTTCCGCGTTTTTCGCAGCGTCTGCTGGAAGTCATCTACCCGAACTACCTCGCGCCGACGCCGGCCATGTGCATCGTCCAGTTCACTCCGGGCGAAATGACCGGCAATCAGGGTGATTCCTTCCGGATCGAGCGCGGCGAACGCCTGCGAGCTCCCAGTCATGTCGAAGGGCAGTCCGGTTGCGAATTCCGCACCGCGCACGATGTGGATTTGTGGCCTTTGCGCGTTGCCAGTGCACGTTTTGAAGGCGTGCCGACGGACGTGCGCGTCAACCGGCTACGCCAGGACCGGCCGGTCAAGGCCAGCCTTCGTCTGAACTTCCAGTTCAATGCGCCGCTGAGCGGCAAGAGTCCGCCGCCTGATCACATCTCCCTGCATCTGGCCGGTAGCCCGCATATCACCTCGCGACTGCACGAGCTGCTCTGCGGTCACGTGCTCGGTGTCTCGGTGCGTGCACGCACGAAGAAAACTGCGTCCGAATGGCGCCAGCTCGGTACCGGTGCGGTGCAGCCGGAAGGTTTCGACGATACCCAGGCGCTGCTGCCCTATAACGGGCGCGGCTTCCAGGGTTACCGGCTGTTGCATGAATACTTCGCCTTTCCCAGCCGCTATCACTTTGTCGCGCTCACCGGATTGCGAGCCGCACTGCAGGGAATAGAAGCGCTGGACGGGTTTGAAGTCAGCATCCTGCTGGACCAGGACGTCAGCGAACTCGAAACCGTTGTCGACGCAACGCATTTCCTGCTGTTCTGCTCGCCGGCAATCAATCTGATATCGATGCGTTCCGACCGCATCCAGGTTGGTGACAGCCGCTACGAGCTGCATGTGGTACCGGACCGCACCCATCCGCTGAATTACGAGGTCTACAGCATCGAACAGGTCGAAGGTTTCGGTCGTGACAACGCGATCGAGGCGAAATTCCGGCCGTTCTACTCCTGCCTCGTTGGCGACAGAGGCAATCACGGCACCTATTTCACGGTGCGGCGCGAGCCACGCCTGGCCTCGAGCACAGTGGCGCGCCACGGCGCACGCACGACCTATCTCGGTTCCGAAGTCTTCCTCTCGCTGGTGAATCAGCACGAAGCGCCCTACGGATCGGGCCTGCGCCAGCTCGGTGTGGAAATGACGGTGACGAATCGCGATCTTGCGATGCTAATGGCGGTTGGCGGCCAGCATGACCTGGTGCCGGTCGACTCGGTTCCGGTCAGTGGCGTGCGTGTGCTGCAGGGCCCGACGCGGCCAGTGCCGGCAGTACCCGAAGGCGAGATCAACTGGCGTCTGATCAGCCATCTCGGTCTCAACTACCAGACCTTGACCGACCTCAGCCCGGAGCAGGGCGCGCTTGCGCTGCGTGAACTGCTGAGTTTGTATACCGTACTCGGCGACGCTGCCGTGGCACGCCACGCCAATGCCGTGCTGCAGACCCGGCTTGCGCCGATCACGCGGCGTTTGCCTGGCTCGGGCCCGATCACCTTTGGCCGCGGCGTCGGCATCGACATCACGATCGACGAAAGCCACTTCGCCGGCACCAGTCCGTATCTGTTCGGTGCGGTGATGGAACAGTTTCTCGCGCGCCACGTGGCGCTGAACACGTTTACCGAAACCCGGCTGGTCAGCGCGCAGCGCGGCCAGCTCGGTCATTGGGCGCCCCGCTTCGGGCGGAGACCGGTCGCATGAATGCCGCGGAAAGACCGCGCGAAACGGCACTCACGCAGCAGCAGGCGCAGGAGATAGCGGCGCTGTGGCAGGCATTGGAACAGACGCCGCAGACCTATGATCTGTTCGCTCTGCTGCGCCGTATCGAGGCTTTGCATCCGCACTTGCCGCGGCTAGGCCGCGCGAAGCGGCCTTCCCAGGAGCCGCTGCGCATCGGTCAGGAACCCGCGCTCTACTTCGCTCCGTCGGCCATAGCCCGCTTGGAGCCGCCGCGGCTCAAGGGCGGCCCCAAGCTCGTGATCCATAGTTTTGGCCTATTCGGCCCCAACGGTCCCTTGCCGCTGGTAATGACGGAATACGCCTACGAGCGAGCGATCCACCATGGTGACCACACCCTGGTCAACTTCGCCGATATCTTTCATCACCGCCTCGCCCTGTTGTTCTACCGCGCCTGGGCCGATGCCCAGTCGACCGTCAGCCTGGACCGGCCGCAGGATGAAAAATTCACGCGGCATGCGGCGAGCACGATAGCCTACGGACTCAGTGCAACGCGCCATCGCGATAGCGTGCCCGATCATGCCCGGCTCAATCATGCCGGCCATCTCGTGCGTCAGACGCGCAATGCGGAAGGACTCGCGCGCATACTCGCGAACTTCTTCCGTGTGCCCGCCGCCATCGAGGAATTCGTCGGCCGCTGGCTGCCTTTGCCGCGCGATCAGCGTTCGGCGCTAGGGGCCAATCGCGGCAGTTGCCTCGGCGTCGACCTCGTAGCCGGCAATGCGGTCTGGGATCGCCAGCACCGCTTCCGCATACGTTTAGGTCCCATGCCGCGCGCCTCGTACGAAGACCTGCTGCCTGTCGGCACCGGCCATAACCAGGTACTGGACTGGGTACGCACTTATATTGGTATAGAACTCGACTGGGATCTGCGCCTGGTATTGCGCCGTGTCGACGTGCCGCAGGCGCGCCTCGGTGGTGACACGCGGCTGGGCTGGACCACCTGGCTAGGCCGTGGTCTGCCGCGTGATCGCGATGACCTTGTGCTCGATCCCGAACGCATACGGCGCGAACGCACTGCGCCCGCCGCATCGGCCGCGTAATCTGTACCACCCTGGCTGTTTAGCCCGACTTGCACTACGGAATTCGACTCATGATCAGGCCTGACTCGCGCACTTCGTCCCTCCCGTTCCGCCTCGCTGCCCTATGGATCTTTGGCTGCTGCAGCATGCTGGCCAATGCGGCGCCGCCGCCCGATCCTTCGCTGGTGCAGGCGCTGGCCGGCATCTGGCAAGGCCAGACCATCAAGGTGACGCCGCTCAGCGATGCGTTTACGCGTGATCCTTCGGTCGATCCGCCGCGATATACCGTGCCGGTCAAGGATGCACCCGCCTACATCACGGTCGATGCTGAGCACGCAGAAATCGAATTCGGCCGCAAGACATTCGGCGCCAATGAATCGCCCTGGGGCCCGTTTCCGCTGCTCAACACCGATGACGCGGAACTGCTTGAAGTCACCCTGCCGAAAAAACGCTATCTCGTGCTCTCAGGTATCGGTGCTGGCCTGTACGGGATAGGCGACTGGCAGCGATTCAGTTTCCTGCATGTCATCGACGCCAGTGTGCGCGGCGCGCCGGTCCACTATCCGCTGTTTTCCGAAGCCGGTTTGCGCGACAAGGTCATAGGCCGGCTACCTAACTCGAACGTGCTGAATTTCGCCCGCCTCGTGCCCTCGCGCTGGGCGTCGAATACGCAGATCAACAGCTACGAGGTACTGCTTTATTCGCTGCTGCCGCGTGGGCCCGAGCGGGTCATAGGCGATGACGGCCGCCCGCTGGCCTATTCGCTGGCGCGCGAGGATGTGAATGCACCCTGGGTACTCACACGCACGCCGGCGACACCGGTCGCCAACATACGCGATGACGCCAAGCGCGCATTCAGTGCGCCGCCGATGAAGAGTGTGTCGGCGGCCTCGCCGGAGATCGCCGTGCCCGCGGGCGACAGCGCAGAGGCCACTGCAGCCGCGAAGCCGGCGGAAGACCCTGCCGCAGCCAAGAAAAAAGCGCGCAAGGAAAAGAACGACGCGCGCAAGAAAGAGGTCAAGGACGCCGCCGCCGAGGCGGCCAAGGACACAGCAAAGGATGCGGCCAGCGAAGCCGCCGCCGAAGCCGCGAAGAAAGCCATACCCTCCATCCGGTGAAGGAACACCCGCCCCATGAGTGAGATCAGTCGTAGCGCGCTGTTTGGCAAGCTTAATCCCCTGCTCTACAAAGGCGTGGAGGGGGCTGCGGTATTTTGCAAGTTGCGCGGAAATCCCTATGTGGAACTGGTGCACTGGCTGCATCAGCTGCTGCAGAACAACGACAGCGACCTGCACCGCATCATCCGCCACTATCAGCTCGACGCGGCCCGGCTTGCGGCCGACATGGTCAAGGCGCTGGATCGTCTGCCGACCGGTGCGACCGCGATCAGTGATCTTTCCGACCATCTGCAGAACGCGGTTGAGCGCGGCTGGGTCTACGCGACCCTGATGTTCAATCAGAGCCAGGTGCGCGGCGCGACCCTGCTGCTCGGCATTCTGAAAACGCCCAGCCT
Organism: Rhodanobacteraceae bacterium; assembly: GCA_016790075.1. GTDB lineage: Bacteria > Pseudomonadota > Gammaproteobacteria > Xanthomonadales > Rhodanobacteraceae > Tahibacter. The sequence continues at coordinate 42,186 of JAEUPP010000083.1, forward strand.
GCGCACCGTGCTGCATGCGATGTCCAAGGAATTCCAGGCCATCGATCCGGAGAAGTTCTCCAGCGAATTGCCCAAGGTCGTCGCTGGCTCGCCCGAAGACCAGCAGGGTGCGACCGACGGCAGCGGCCTTGATGCCAGCGGCGGGCCCGGCGAAGTCAGTGGCGCCATGGCGCCCGCGCAGCTTGGCAAGCAGGAAGCCTTGCGCAAGTTCGCGGTCGATCTGACCGAGCGGGCACGCAAGGGCGAAATCGACCCGATCACCGGCCGCGACGACGAAATCCGCCAGATCATCGATATCCTGATGCGGCGCCGGCAGAACAATCCGCTGCTGACCGGCGAAGCCGGAGTTGGCAAGACCGCTGTCGTCGAAGGTTTTGCCGTCCGCATCGCCAGTGGCGATGTGCCGCCGCAGCTGCAGGAAGTCTCGCTGCTGATGCTCGATATCGGTCTGTTGCAGGCCGGCGCCAGCATGAAGGGCGAGTTCGAGCAGCGCCTGCGCCAGATCATCGATGAAGTGCAGGCCAGCCCCAAGCCCATCATCCTGTTCATCGACGAGGTGCACACCCTGATCGGCGCGGGTGGTGCGGCGGGCACCGGCGATGCGGCCAATCTGCTCAAGCCAGCGCTCGCGCGCGGCACCTTGCGCACGATAGGCGCGACGACCTGGAGCGAATACAAAAAGCATATCGAGAAAGATCCGGCACTGACGCGCCGTTTCCAGGTCGTGCAGGTCGACGAACCCGACGAGGACAAGGCGATCGCCATGGTGCGCGGCATCGTCGCGATACTCGAAAAGCACCACAAGATCACCTTGCTGGACGAGGCCGTGACCGCCGCCGTGCGCTTGTCGCATCGCTATATCCCCGCGCGCCAGCTGCCCGACAAGGCCGTGAGCCTGCTCGATACCGCCTGCGCCCGCGTCGCGGTGAGCCAGCACACGACACCGGCTGAACTTGAGGACTGTCTGCGCCGTATCGAGGTGCTGCGCACTGAGCAGGGCATTATCGAACGCGAAGATGCAGTCGGTCTGGACGTGACCGAGCGGCGCGGGCGTTGCGAAACGCAGCTTGCGCAGGAGCTTGAACGCGAGCAGGGACTGCGCCAGCGCTGGGAGCAGGAAAACGAACTCGCGACACGTCTGCTCGATCTGCGCGCACGTCTGCGCGAACTCGCTGCGGCCGCCAAGGCAGCAGCCGATGCAGAGTCGGCGGTAGCGGCTGCGACGCCGGCTGTGGTCAATGCAGATCTCGTCGCTGAACCCATGCCCGACCGGGCTTCATTGCTCGCCGAGCATGCGGCGGTGCAAGCCGAGCTCGAAGCCTTGCAGGGTGAATCACCGCTGATCCTGCCGGCGGTTGACGAGACTGCCGTTGCGTCGGTCGTCGCCGACTGGACCGGCATTCCGGTGGGGCGCATGGTGCGCGATGAAATCACCGCGGTGCTGCAGCTGGTCGATACGCTGGACCGGCGCGTCGTCGGCCAGCGTCATGCGCTGGAGCTCATCACCAAGCGCATACAGACCTCGCGCGCGCGCCTGGACAACCCGAACAAGCCGATTGGTGTGTTCATGCTGGTCGGCCCCTCCGGCGTCGGCAAGACCGAGACCGCCCTCGCCCTGGCCGAAAGCCTCTATGGCGGCGAGCAGAACCTCATCACGATCAACATGAGCGAGTTCCAGGAAGCGCATACCGTTTCCACGCTCAAGGGTGCGCCGCCGGGTTATGTGGGTTACGGCGAGGGCGGCGTGCTGACCGAAGCCGTGCGGCGCAAGCCCTACTCGGTGGTGCTGCTGGACGAAGTGGAAAAAGCACACTCCGACGTGCACGAGCTGTTCTTCCAGGTGTTCGACAAGGGCTGGATGGAGGACGGCGAAGGCCGTGCGATCGACTTCCGCAACACCATCATCCTGCTGACCTCCAATGTCGGCACCGATCTGGTCATGAAGCTCACCGCCGATCCCGAACTCGCGCCGGAACCCGAAGCGCTGAACAAGGCGCTGCGCGAGCCCTTGCTGCAGAAATTTCCGCCGGCATTCCTCGGCCGCCTGGTCACGATTCCCTATTACCCGCTCAGCAACGACACGCTAGCCCGCATCGTCAAGCTGCAGCTGGGCCGTATCCAGAAGCGCATAGCCGAGCAGCACGGTATCGACTTCAGCTACGGCGACGATGCAGTGCAGCTGGTCATCAAGCGCTGCACCGAAGTCGAATCCGGTGGCCGCATGATCGACGCAATTCTGACGCATACGGTGCTGCCTACGGTCAGCCGCGAGTTCCTGAGCTGCCTCGCCGCGGGCCGCAAGCTGGCGACGATACGACTGGAGGTGACGGCAGATGACTTCGCCTACCGTTACGGCTACGCCGACGAAGCCACCGCGACCGCCAGCGCCTGATTCCGATGCGAGGGAAAACGCCCAACACGGCCGACTCACGCCATCCTGAACCCTGAAAGGAGCCCGCTTATGCCTGCGCAGATCTCCCCAGGCCCACTCGGTATCGACAGCGCTACTGCGCGTGGCCAGGTCGATTTCGGCACCTTGGCACGTGTGGCCTCTCCGCCGCCCAGCCTGCTCGCCCAGGTGGCGGCACCGAAGGCTGCCGCGCCGCAAAGCGGCAACCCGCGCCACGTCAACGACTTCTTCGACGACCTGTACCCGACCCTGAAGAAGCTGGCGGAAGACGTGGCGGTGGAAGAGGACTGCATACTCGCTCTGTCGTCCTACGAAAGCGGCTGGTACAACGCGCACAACCGAGGCCTGAACAATCCCTTCGGCCTGACCAAGGGCGGTGGCAATAACCTCAAGTTCGCCAGCCCCAAAGCAGCGGCGGACTATTGGCGCGAAACCTTCGGTCCCCAGGTGCGCGGTGCAAAAAGCATCGACGCTTTCGTGCGTGCACTGCTCTCACCGCCGCGGGTATACAACACGGTCAATCCGCAGTGGGGTGCCAAGGTCAAGCTGCAACATAACAGCGTGGTCAAGCGCAAGGCGATCTGGCTGGCGGAGAAGGAGAAGCGCCAGTGAACGCGGTACCGTCGCTGCTGGCCTTGTTGCTGGCAGTGGCTCCGGCCAGCAGGCCCTTCGTGGCACAGGGCGATTACTGGCAGATCCGGCTGAACCTGCCCGATGGCTGGAAGCCCTGCCTGGCGAAAGCACCGACGCCCAACCACGGCTTTGCACTGATCGGCCGCGAGCAGCCCTGTGAGACAGCGGCTGCACCGCTGCGCTTTCTGGTCGAGCCCAATCTTGAGGACGGCCTGCCGGACACAGCTTCGCTGCAGCGCCAATCGGGCTGCGGTTCCGCGACCAGGATCCTGCAGGCCGGCGACCGCACCTGGCATCTGTGCACGCAGGCACACGGTGGCGAAACGGCGCTGCATGTCCAGGCCTGCGGCGAAAGTCCCAATGACGCCGTGATCGTCATGCTGCAAAGCGAAGGGGGCAGCGCGGCGGTGAAAGCCCTGTTCGGCCGGGTGCTGGAAAGTGTGCAGCTGCGTTGTCCGGGAACAGCGCCGTAATGATGCGGATCACAGCTTTGCGTTGTTGAAGTGTGCTTTTTTGCTGATGCTGGAGTGTTGAACGATGTCGCCGATATCGTTCCCATCCGTTCCCAAGTCAGGAATCCACCATGCCTACTCCTCTGCGTCCTGGTCCGTTAGGCCTCGATAGCAATCACTGCGAGATCGACCTGGGCACCCTGATGCGTGTGCTGACGCCGTGCCCGACCTTCATTCCGGAAAAACCCGACCAGGCCCTGCTGGCGCCTGCAGGTGGTATTCCGGGCTACAGCATTGATGCGGCGGTCAAGCATCTGGATGCCAGTGCACATGCCAAGAGCCAGGGCCGCTGCGCGCGTTATGTGCGGGAGGCCATCGAGGCCGGTGGCGCCAGGATTCCGCTACCACGCCCGGTATATGCCAAGGACTACGGCCCCGTGCTGAGCAAACTGGGTTTCACCAAGGTGCCTGCTGTCGCCTATTCGCCACTGCGGGGTGACGTCGTCGTGCTGCAGCCGCCGTCGGGGCAGGTCGCCGGACATATACAAATGTTCAACGGCAGCAAGTGGGTATCTGATTTTGTGCAGGGTACGGACATTTACCCTGGTCCTGGCTACCGCAAAGATCAGGTGTCGTATGAAGTCTTCCGCCCCTAGCCCGCATTTCTCACATCCGTTCGTGGCGAGGCCGCCGAGACGCCGTCCTGATGCGCGCCGCGGACTGAATGGCGGCGAAGGCGTAGCCGAGCACTGCGTCGAGCCGGCACTAAGGAGCAGCGCGCGTCAGGGCGAGCGTAGTAGAAGGGGGGTGAGAAATGCGGGCTAGCCTTGCCGCCTGGCGGCGCTATGCGGCCGGCCTGTTGTTCCTGGCGTTCGCGCTGGCCGGTTGCGCCGCGGTAGGTGCGGCTGACGAAGCAATCAAGCCTGCGCCGGCTCCGCCGGTAACGATGCGCGACCCCCTGCTGGGCTTGAGTTATGACAGCACGAAAGTTCGTTTTGAACGTGTGCCGCCGGTGCTCGCTAAAAAAGCCGATCTCGGCAGCCTACCGCAGTGGATTTATGCACGGTCCGAGGCAAACGGCCGCATCCTGTACATCGTTTCCGGCCTGCAGCGCATCGAATCGGACGATGCTGACCGCAACACAGTCCTGATAGAACCGGATTTCGGTGCGGTATTGAGCAGCCGTGACGGGAAAGTCGACGTGCTCGGTGTGCCTGATCGCCTGTATGGCGATGACGCCCTGCTGACGCCGCAGGAGCTGCAACCATTATTGGCCGATGCCGTTACACGCTATGTCATCGCCTGGGGCGGCAAGCAGAACTTGCAGTCCGCTTTGCAGACTTTTGCACAACCTGACGCAGTGCCGATCTCGTTGCGTGAGGCGCTGCAGGCGCAGGATCTGCACGTTGGCGTCGCAGGGGGGCGCTGACGCTGCAGCTGATTTTCCCGCTGTCGATTTCCTGACCATTGTCGTTCGGCACCACGGATGGGGCTGCTTCGGCGATCGAACCTGCTTTAACTGAATTACGCGAGGATCAGCATGAACCGCACCCTGAACGTCACCACGCCCCTGGGCCCCGAAGTGCTGCGCTTTGACAGCCTGCAGGGCAAGGAATCGCTGTCGCAGCTGTTCGACTTCCAGCTCACGATGAAAAGTGAGGAGCGCGG
>JAEUPP010000072.1 GCA_016790075.1 Rhodanobacteraceae bacterium
TGAGACTGTGCCCGCGTCGGCTGCGACGTTTATCGATCGCGTGGTCAGCCTCAGCACGTATTCGCCGCTCGCCGCCAATGTCACGGTCGAGGCCAGCTGCACGGCGCAGTCGCCGGCAACGGTGGGGCTGGACGGCGCGGCCCAAGCCGCGGCGCAGAGTGGCAGCAAACTCAGCAATGCCAATGGCGAAGTCACGTTTCGCGTGCGCTCGGAAAATCTCGTGACGCTGCAGCCGGCGGGCGCTCCGCATGTGCGCTGTTATTTCAAGGTACGTGGGCTCAGCGCAACCCATGAGTACTACGCTGCAGGCCGGCAGATCGTTCCGTCAGTCAGCCTGAGCCCTAGCCAGATCACGCAACCCGGCACCTCGGCGCTGACTGCGACCATGAGTCCAGCCTATCCGGGTTTCGATATCGTGCCCAGCTGCGGCTGGACCCAGGGGCTGGCTGCTTTCAGCGCCGTTGAAACCTCGGCGGTGACCAACACCAGCGGGCAGCAGACCTTCAGCGTGACCGCGCCGCAACTCGTGATCACCGATGCCAGTGGTGTCCAGCCAACGGCCTCATGCCAGTTCCGCGTTGGCAACGTCGGCAGCGCCGGCCAGCTGTCGTTCACTACCGGCAACACCTGCACCATGGGTCTGTCGCCACTGCCACCGGCCTGCGGCAATCCCCAGTGAGTGGGCGAGGAAAGTAAGGGAACCTCCAAGAAGTCGGCACGGCGGCGGATACGGTAGCTGCTGTGCTTCGGCCCATCACGCGGCCAGGCCAGTCGGCCGCGGAGCCGCTACACTGCGTGCATGACTTCTGCCGAACATTCATCGCTGGGTAAACCGGTCGTCTATCACGACGAATACGATGCGACGCTGCTGTTTCCGATTCCGCGTGCACCCAAGCGCGCCGAGCTTGGCATCGGAGACACCTTGCCATTTCATGGTGTCGATGTCTGGAACGCCTATGAGCTGTCCTGGCTAGATCCGCGCGGCAAGCCCGTCGTGGCACTCGCGGAATTCCGCGTGCCGGCGGCTTCGCCCAACATCATCGAATCCAAATCGTTCAAGCTGTACTTGAATACCTTCGCACAGACGCGGCTGGCCGGCATTGACGAGGTCGTGCACCGCCTGCGGCGAGACCTGTCCGCGGCAGCGGGTGCCGAGGTCGACGTCATTCTCAGCTCCGTGCGGGAATTTGCGCAGCAGCAGCTGTGCGAACTTGAGGGCGAGGTGATCGATGGCCTCGAACTCGACATAGCCGAATACGACATGCCGCGGCCCGATTATCTGCAGAGTGATGCCAGCGTCATCGCCGACGAATGCCTGGTTTCTCATCTGCTCAAGTCGAACTGTCCGGTCACTGGGCAGCCGGACTGGGCCAGCGTGCAGATCCGCTATCGCGGCCCGCGTATCGATAGAGCCGGACTGCTGCGCTATCTGATCTCGTTCCGCCGTCACAGCGATTTTCACGAACAATGTGCAGAGCGTATCTACTCGGACCTGCACTCGCGTTGCGCCCCGCAGTCCCTGGCGGTCTATGCACGCTATACGCGCCGCGGCGGCCTCGATATCAACCCGTTCCGCAGCAGCGACGCGGGCGATGTGCCACGCAATCCCCGCGGGGCGCGTCAGTAGCGCTGCGCGTCGCAACCCATGTCTTGTTCTTCATAACAACGGAGCTGCGATGTTTTCTGCCAACGACCGCAATAACGGAATCCTGTCGCTGCTCGACGAGAAAGGCCTGCAGCCCGAACAGCGGCGCCGTATGGTCGCCGTCGCGACGGCGCTTGAACTGATCACCATGGTTGTGGCCAAAGGCGGCACGACACTCGCTGAGGAAATGCAGCGGTTGCAGCAGTATGTCGACGCAATCGATACGGCCATGCAACGCAAGTAGCGCTGTCGTCGGCAGTATGCGGCCGGGAGACGGCGAACCGGACTGGCGCATCGCTTTACCGATACGGCGCGCGATCTGCCGTGCTGGCTGGCGCGTAATGCGGCCGAGGCTTAGCGTAACCAGGCCTCGAAACGGTCCTGCGCCGGGTGCTTCACCGGCGAGTCAGTCCGGGGCATCGGGGCCGCATCGTAGCGATGCTATTCACCTTGCGCAGCGCGCCTTTTATCTGGGAATCGATCCGCATGACGCAAGCCGTTTCCGCGCGCGGCCCCTTGCCGCCATTGTGGCTTCCCTTTGCCGCGGCGATTCCGCTCGCGCTATGCCTGCTGCTGCTCACGTTGCCCGTGCTGGGCCACGGAGCCGCAACGGTGGCGCGTACGCTGTATGTGTTCACGTTTGTGGTCTGGGTGGTGCCGTTAACGGCGCTGCAGCGGTGGTTGTACCGGCGTGGCATGTCGACTATCGCCACGGCCGTGGTGCTGCTCGTGGCGACCCTGGGCATGACGCTCGCGGCACGTGCGCTGAACCTTGCCGTGCAGGTAGTCTTCTACGGCGCACCCAGCCCAGAGTGGCTGTCGCTGTTTCGCGGTATTGAAGGGGCCTGGCTGACCCTGGTCGCCTACTGCGCGACTCACGCGGTGGTTATCTATGCTTTTGCTCTGCAGCGCGAGCAGGTATTTCACAGCCAGACACGGGCGCTGGCACGTGATGCCGAGCTCGCCGCGCTGCGCTATCAGTTGCAGCCGCATTTCCTGTTCAACACGCTCAACGCGGTTTCTTCTCTGGTGGCGGAAAATCGCGGCGGCGAAGCCCGCGAGATGCTCGCTCGGCTTGCGGACTTCCTGCGCAGCACACTGGAACAGGGCGATGTCCAGGAGGTCAGCGTCGCCGAGGAACTGGCGGTTACCGAAACTTACCTTGAGATCGAACAGGCCCGCTTCGGAGAGCGCTTGCGCGTGAAATGGCAGATCGGCGCCGGCGTGCTTGGTGCGCGCGTGCCCTACCTGTTGCTGCAGCCGCTGATCGAAAACGCGGTCCGCCACGGTATTGCCGTGCGGCGCGGGAATGGCCGTATCGAAGTCAAGGTATGGGCCGATCAGGACCGCCTGAGGGTTCACCTGTGTAACGACCTGCCGACACCAGGTGATGTTTCTGCGGCCGGCGACACGCGTAGGACGGGCCTTGGCCTGGACAATGTCCGCAAGCGTCTCGCGCATCTGCATCCTGCTGCGCATGAGCTGCAGGCTGGTGTCGAACGTGACGGCCGTTTCCACGTGCGCTTATCGCTGCCGCTGTGTCTGCCTGAGGCGAGAACATGATCCACGTCGCCGTGATCGATGACGAGCCACTCGCGCGCCGCGGTGTCATTGCACTCCTGGCCGGCTGCGCTGATGTGCGGCTCGCTGGTGAATATAGCGACGGCCGGTCCGCGCTCGAGGGCCTGCAGGCGCAGCCGGTCGATCTCGCGCTGATCGATGTGCAGATGCCCGGCCTCAGCGGGCTCGACGTGCTCGCCAGCTTGCCCGAGTCCCGACGCCCGTTGGCGGTGCTGCTGACAGCGCACGAGGGCTTCGCCGTGCGCGCATTCGCGCTGAACGCGGTCGATTATCTGCTGAAGCCGATTGACGAGCGGCGTTTCACCGAGGCGCTGCAGCGCGTGCGGCATCGTCTCGCCTGGCGCGGCCAGGCTGGCTCACCACCGCTGCCGGCAACCGAGTGGCGGCAGCGTTTCGCGGTACGCATCGGACGGCGCAATGTGCTGGTCGATATCGCCGATGTCGAATGGATAGGCGCCGACGGAGACTATGCCGTGCTGCATGCGGGCGCACGCAGCTATGTGCTGCGCGAGTCGCTGCACAGACTTGCCACACAACTTGATCCCAAACGATTCGTGCGTGTCCACCGCTCGGTGATCGTACGCCTGGACCGGATTGCGGAGCTGCAGCCAACGACGAATCGGGATGCGATGCTGCGCCTTCACGACGGGACCCCGTTGCGCGTAAGCCGCACCTATGTCGACGTCTTGCTTGAAGGGCTTTTTCCCGAACGTGTGATGCCGCGTTAAGGCCGGAGCAACCGTCTGGGCGCGGCGCGTGCACGGCCGGCTGCAGCAGGCATTGAGGTGCGCTCGCTCGCGGCTAGAGTCGGAAAACCCTTCGCTCCGGAGCTTGGCTCATGCGTCTTACCGGCCGTTTTTCCCACCGCGGTGTCGTTTGTCTGGCCGCGATTCTGTTCGCTGCCGCGTCCTCGTCCCGCGCAGCTGACACCTGCGCTGCCGCCGCAACCAGCGATCCGGCCGCCGCAACAGCACAGCTTCTGCTCGATGCGTTGATTGCAATCAACGGTGTGCCTGGCATGGGCGCAGCGGTGTATCACGAGGGCAAAGTGGCCTGGACCGGTTGCGCAGGGCTGCGGGATATCGCCGCACACAAGCCCGTGCGCCGTGACACGGTATTCCGGCTTGCCAGTGTGTCGAAAGCGGTTACGGCCGTTGCGGTGGCGCGCCTTTCCGAGCAGGGCAAGCTGGATCTCGACGCGCCAGTGAAGACCATGCTGCCCTGGCTGGTAAACGACTGGCCTGCGATCAGCGTGCGCCAGCTTGCCGCCCATCTGTCTGGCTTGCCGCACTACCAGGCAGGCGATGAAAACCGCGGCAAAGTACACTATGAAACGTCGCGCGCTGCTGCCGCGGTGTTCTCCAACAGAGCTCTGCTCTCCGCGCCCGGCACAGCGTACAGCTACTCGTCCTGGGGCTATACCCTGATGGGGGCGGTGATCGAGGCGCGGAGCGGTCAGCATTTCCTCGACTACCTGCGCAGCGAGGTCACGACGGATTTGCCCATAGGCGCTGACCCGGATGGGCGGCGTACTGATGCATCCCGCCTGTACACCATGGATGCCGGCACCGCGCGCGAGCTGCCGCCGCATGATTTCAGCTACACCTGGCCCGGCGGTGGCCTTGCGGCAACGCCGGAAGCCCTGGTTCGCTTCGGCGCACGCGTGCTGGATGGCTCCATCGTTGCGCCATCGACTTGGCAGTCGATGCTGCAGCCTACCTTGCTGACCAGCGGCGTGGCGGCGGCCGAGAGTGACTATCGCGTCGCGCTTGGCTGGCGCGTCGCGCAGGATGCGGACGGTGCCCGCATTGCCCATCACGCCGGTGTTACCGAAGGTGCGCGCAGCGCGCTCCTGCTCTGGCCGGAGCAGGGTACGGTGGCCGCTGTACTGTCCAACGCATCGTGGGTGTCCTCGATCGTGACGACAGCTGCCGTACTGGCAGCGCCGTTCCGGCCGCGCCCTGGGCTGACAAAGGCCGAGTGCCCGCGCGACTCACGCCGCTATCGTGGCAAGTTGGGCGAGCAGACCCTGGGCGGAGAGGTGACATTCCGGCTGGAGGCGGGGCGCTGCGTCGGGACGCTGCTCCCCGATACCGCGCTGGAAAAGCATTTCGCTTCGGCGACCGCGTGGCCGGCGCACCGCCTGGACATCATTGCGCTCGATGTCGACGGGCGCCTGGACCGCGCCGCACTGGTGACCCCGTTTGGCCTCTACGAACTGCGCGCGGACACCAGCGACGGATGGTCGGCCATGCTGGGAACCCGGCCGCTGCAACTGAAGTTCCGGGGAGCCGCTGATGGGCGCCGTGCAAAGGCGCAATCCTCCCGCTGAAGAGAAATCTCGCCGGGCAGCCAGTGCTACAGCCGTTAGCGATCCGAGCAGCGATGCAGGCAACGAACCGCCGTGGCCTTCGGTGTAACGGGCCGCAAAAACGGCCCGGCGAGCGAACAGGCTGCATCCCGGCGAATTTCAAATTGTAGAAAATTTAAAAATGCTTTACGTGCGCATCAATTCGTCAGCCTGCTGTGCGCTAATGCGATAAAGCTGCTGTTCGTCCTCGCTGCCGTAAACAAGAAACTCGTACGTCGTCTTGTAGAGAAACCACGCATCGCATTCAGCGCACTGCTGTACGAAGGACGAACCGTTATGGTCGGGCCGCACTTCCTTGACGGTGACGAGCTTGCCACTTGCCGCCGGAAGATGAGTGTCCTGGGATTCGTGGCCACCTTTCTGCATGGCGCGGTGATAGTCCTGCAAGCTGCCGCAGACGGAACAGGGCATGGATTTTCCTGGGGTTGCCTGGGGCAGCGTGGCGGCGGGTTCGGCTGGCCTGGGCTGAGATGCAGCCAAGGCGGGTCTTCCGTGATGCTGGCGTATCGCGAGAATGGCTTCATATCCGTCTGCCAGCACCATAGGCAGGATGCGAGCACGGCCGGTAGTGAAGAAGATGTCGAGATGATTCAAGCCGCCGCTCTGACCCCAGCGGTTGATGAAGTTCACCTCACGCAGTTCCTTGAGTTCGGACCAGGGAAAGCGCTTGCCGTCATGCCGGGTCACGCCTTCGGCGTCGATCCTGCGTACCGCGATCAGCCACTCGCGCAGAGGAAGAAGCAGCGTCAGCAGGGCCATTGCGGGCATTACCAGGCCCAGCGCTCCCGCTTTCTTCATGAACAGCACGGGCACCAGGGAAAGAAACAGACTCATTCCGGCGACCAGTCCGTTCCGGACAAAAAATTCGCGCTTGAAGTGGAGCTGGAAGTCTTTCATGAATTGACGCGGATGCGAGTATTTGCCGTGCCGTGAGGGAAGGTGTTCAGGTGCGATCGCGCTGCTGCTGTTCGTGTCGAAGCGTGTGCATGATGATCCAGTCCTCGGCGACGGCAACGGGCACTTCGCCAACACTGCCTGCAAACGCTTTGTTCAAGTCTGGCTCGTCCTTGAGGAAAATATGATAGCCCTCGCCCTGAAACCAGCCATGTTCCCAGGGTGATCTGGCCAGGATAGCCTGGCGCTGCGCTGCGGAAAGCGAACGCAACTGTTTCCTCAGTGCGTGTTGCGCACGCCATGCCTGGAATCGCCGCAATAGCGAAAGCATATGATTCAAGGCTTGAAGCCGCTTGGGCCGTCGATGATGTGGCCGCTGCCGTCGCGCCAGGTCACGTTGCCTGCCGGGCTGACATATTTTTGTCCGACGATTACCCCATTGCGCCGGTACGTCGTGGTGCTGTCGCCGCCGGTGCCGGGTGTGGTGTCGGAGTCGAGGCTGATGCGTCCATCGCCGTCTCGCAGCGTTGTGCGCCCGCTGGGTGAAGTAGATTCATTGCCGCTGATGCGCCCGTCTGCATCGCGATACGTTGTGGTTCCGCCGGGCGAGGTCGAGGCGCTGCCCAGGATGCGCCCACTTCGACGGTCGCGATACACACGCTCTCCCGAGGGCATTACGGATTCCTCGCCGTCAGGTACGGAATCCGCATTGGGCTTGCCGATGGCTGTTTGGTGGGTGCCGAAGTCCTCCAGGTAGCCCGGTGCATTGCCGGTGCCGGACAGCGTGATCGCGCCATCGTCAGACGGTTCGGCCAGGAACTCCCAGGTTACCGGTGCACCGGCCGAGCGCAGAACCTGCATGCGCAGGATGGCGCGGGTGGCCCCGGGGTGGTGGTGCAGCAAATCGCGCGCGGCGCGTGCAACCACATCGGTCCGCGGGCGCTCACGCTGGGCATCGTCGAACCAGCCCTGCCCGGTGTCCTGCCGGTGCCGCAGCAGCGAAACAGCCTGCTTGTTGCGCGGATTCACTTCCAGCGGCGCAGGCACAAGGCCGAAGTCCGCATGTACTTCGATCCAATGGCTGGGCGGCAGATCGCGCGCCTGGGCGGGCCGGCCCGACAGGATCTTGCCCGCAACGTCAGCAGCGCTCTTCTCCAGGTTGCTGGCCTTGCGTCCCGGCAGGCTACCCTCGCTCAGTGTGGTCCTGGGATTGGCAAAGGCGACTTGCGCGAGGCGATCGAGGGCCGCAATGCCCTCGCTGCTGGTGACCAGTTCATCGCGGGCACTGATGACCTGTGTTTCAAGAAAGGCGAGCAACCGGCTTTCGTCACCATCCAGCCAGGTCTCGAGGTTTGCCATGATGCGATCGACGGCGGGAGTGATCAGCTGTTCATCGCGGATGATGAGTTCCTCGCGCCCAAGCAAGGCAAGATCGGCGCTGGTCAGGCGCCTGGCTGCTGCCTCGCGAGTCTCCGCACGGCGCTGCACAAGCGCAGCGCCGCCAAGCTTGGGCGCGGCGTCTCCGCAGGCAACCAGGCACAGGCCCACCAGCAGCACGAGTAGGCTGCTGGCAAACTGGGCAGACGGTAGGCGCGTCTTCATGGCGCGAGTTTATCTCTCCGCATGTCTGCAGGCAGGTGATACGTATTGTTTGGCAGTGCTGGCAGCCTGAACAAGCCGCGGTATCCGGTCAGGGGCGGTCTGTTCCGCGCGCCGCTCGCAATGACGCAGGCGAATCGGTTGCCTCGCTTGCGTGTGTAGATCAGGCCGACGCTCCGAATCGGACGTTACGCTTGCGTTTGTGCTGTCGTAACTTTTTCGCCGTCAAGCGGGCCGTGTTTTCCGGTCGCCGCAGGCGATCACGACGAGTGGCACTTATGCGAAAAATGAGCGTATTTCCATAGGAAATTTCTTGTTGCGTGGCGGGGAAAAGGCTCGGCATACTCGGTGCAATGCGCCGGATTTGCGGCCTGATTGTTGTTAGGCCCCCTATTGGGGCCTTGCCATCCGCCAGGCGGCGCCGAAGGTTGTGACGAGAACTTGCGCTAGCGCGCACGGCGATACCACGGAAAAACGAGGTCATTAGATGATGAAGATCGCATTCACTTCGTGCGTAGATGCTCTCGACGACTCCGAACAAAACGTGTGGGGCAGAGTCGCCGCCACAGAGCCCGACGTACTGTTTCTCCTCGGGGACACCGTCTACATGGACTACGGCATCTTCGGTGAGCGACGACTGGGATGGCCGCGAAAGGCATCTGACGAGGAGTTCGCGAACACTCTCTACGATCGATACCGAACGCAGTGGAGCGTCATGTCGTTTCGCGCGCTGTTGTCGAGGGTCAAACACGTAGCACTTACTTGGGATGACCACGACTTCGCGTGGAACGACAGTCGCGGTGCGAGTACGGAGAAGCGGCGTGCTGTATCGCCTGAGAAGCGGCAAATCTCTCGCCGCCTGTTCGAGCAATTTCGTCAGGTGCTTACTTCTGGGGCGGCCGCCTACCCGCCGATTCCCTCGTTGGCGCAGCTACTGGAAGGCCCATACGTAGGGATACAGAGTGTTGTCGACATTGGGAACGTGCGGGTAGTCGCACTCGACGGTCGGAGTTTTCGAGAAGATCCGAATGACGTGCCTGATGCTGAGATGCACGGTCGTGCCCAGCGCACGTGGCTCGCGCAACAGCTAACGGGTTGGCAAGGAATCGTCGTGATCGGGTCCGGTAGCGTTATGTCCGAAGGCAAGGAGAGCTGGGACCGATATATCGACTATGGTTGGCTGCTGCAAAAGGCCCGTCGTCCCACCATTGTCCTTACGGGCGATATTCATCGAAATGCAACTCCTGCTCAGCATGCTGACCTTGTATGGGAAGTCACGTCTTCGGGTGCTGCGCGACCGGGAATAATTGGAGGCGTCACGGGTAATTTCGGAGTGCTGACGGTTGGCGACAACGTTCAGGCGTCGCTGTATTCGCGCGCCGACCCTGACGGAAAGCACTTCAAGCTTGAGTTCTAGGCGCAGTAGAGGTGCGTCCGTGACTACTTGAAGTCAGCCGTCGCGCGGTGGCCCAACTACCGGTTCAGGTCGATGCATTACTCTGGCCGCCACGAGGACGAAAATGCAATAGCGACCTCGTGGCGGCCAGAGTAACGCGCCACTTAACCTATGAGTTAGAGCGCACTAAATTCATGTCCGTCCCCATTCCCCCGCACGCCCCAAAAACGTTCAAACCGCCAACCCGAGGTCAATCCATCCTCGTGGATGGAAAGTACTACTTCATTGGGGACAAGATCGGGCAAGGCTCCTTCGGAGAGGTCTTCGCGTGTCAAGACGAGTGGAGCAATCAGCTCGTTGCAAAGGTCCTGCTTCCTCGCAATCGAACCTACGACGAAGTGCGGGAGAGTTGGTTGCAAGAACTCCGCAAGCTGCTAGACCTCAGGCATCCGAATATCACTCACGTCTACGCGGCATTCGAATGCGACGACACGTTTTATCTGGTGATCGAGCGTTGCTCGATGACGCTAGAAACCGTCATCAACCTCCCGGGTGGCAACGGTGAAACATGGCTTCCCTATGTCGCTCGGGACATCCTTCAAGGGCTGGAATACATGCACGTCAATGGATACGTGCACAAGGATATTCACGCCGGCAATGTCTTTGTCTCCCAAACAATAGACCGGATGGTTCCAACAAAAGATCCGGTTTGGTCCTTCAAGGTCGGAGACCTCGGAATAAGTCGCCTCGAAAACGATATCGAGATATTCAATACTCTGCTGGCCCAGTGGATGCTGCCACCTGAGGCCATTGATCCCAATGAGTTTGGGCCGGTAAGCCGTGCGCTAGACATCTATCACGTTGGGTTGCTTCTCTTGGCACTTTTGTTGGGGTATTCACCATCGTTCACGAGAGATGAAATCGTGGCTGGCGCACCACGTCAAGCGGCTGAAGGCTTGCGGTCGAAGTACGGGTTGGTAATAGCAAAGGCTTTGCGTCGCCATGCAGCGGCCAGAGTTCCAACAGCTGTTCAGTTTTGGCGTGAGATTGCGAGCGTCGGCTAAGTGCGCTCTAGCCCTTCCATCGAGAGAACTCACTCCCGGTAAGCCGGGTCGGGCCCATCATGCAAAAATGTTCGGCCTCAGGGAGAAATCTTGCAGCACGCAGGTAGAGCGAGCAAACGCGGCCACGCGCAATTCCGAGCAAACGACACGCGGCCACGCCCAATTCAGAATAATCTGACGCGCCGTCGGGATGTTTTCGCAGGCGCTCGCGAAGTCGAGGCGGAAAAATGGACTCTATGGCCTCGCTCTCGACTGGTTTCATCGAATGGACGTGGCGTGTTTCACGGCATGCAACGCTGCGTTCGCCGGGTATGGAGGTGCGCAGAAGACAACGACGCCGGCATTTCGTTCGAGCATCTCAAGCAGTGGGTCAAGAACACGATCGTTCACGTCGGCGCGCGCCTCGCAGCAGCGATCCACGCCTGCGCCGTGATAAGCAACCATCTGCGGCAGCTGCTGGAGATGGATCCACTCGCCCCGGAGCACTGGCCTGATGAAGAAGTCGCCCAGCACTGGGCATGACTGTCTCCACCGAGCGAAGCCAGCGCATCCGCATTCGAGGCGAAGTGCCGGTCGGTGACCAGCGACCCCGCTCGTCTTGCAGTGATCCACACGCGCCTGGGGTGCTTGTCCTGGTCGATGAAGTGTTTGGCTGCGCAAAATAGTACCCTCATTGAGCAGCAGGGTAGCGACCGGTGCACAAGCGAGACCAGCGCTGCCCGGCATCTGGTCGCAGCGGACGATCCGCTACGTTTGCGCTGAACACTGCGGTGAGTAGCCCTATCGCCGCAAGCATCGTCTTTTCCTTGTAGCAAATAGCAATTTACAGATTTATTAATTTACATGGTCTGGTTGAAAACAAATTGCTCCGGCGTGATTCGGTCATGGGACCATTCCTCAAATTCTGCATTGGCATCGTCGGCACTTTCAGTGTGTTGCTGATCGGCTTTGTCTTTCTCGCCCTGCTGTCCGGCAAGAGAGATGAGATCGAAGACTTGCTGAAGACGCTCCCCGAGCGGGAGCTCGCCACGCTTGAAGCAATCTGCAAGGCGGAGGGCATGGAGGCGAAGCAACTGCGGCCGTTGGGTATCACCACCGATGCGCTCTTGCGTGACTCGCGCAACGCGCGCGTGGTGGTCATTCGTGATGGCCATGTGCGTTCACTCTCCTTGCGCGGAACGAAAACTCCGGAATTGCACGACCTGAGCGCGTTGACGGAACTCGAGACGCTTTGGCTGGAAAAGGGCAGGCTTACGACCTGGCCGAAGCTCGACAAGCTCACAAAGCTCCGCGATGTACAGCTCAACGATCAGCCGCTTGATTCGCCTGCGCCGAACTACCTGCCTACGTCGCTTGGACGGCTCGGTCTAGCGGGTACAAAGGTCACGAGTATCGATGCCTTGACGGGCTTTGCGTTTGATGAAGTCGACCTGTCACGCACGCCTATTGCCAAGTTGCCGGATCATGTGCCAGTCAAAGGCGCGTGGCGGCTCACTCTTGACGACACGCTGATCACCAAGCCCGTGGGCTACGAGCTGGCTTTGCCCCCTGGTGTCACGGTTTCCGGCCCGACCTTGACCGATGGCAAGATCGAAGGCATGGCTTCACACAAGCGTGTGGATGTAACGATTACTGGCTCTGCCCTGCGGACACGCGCAACGATCGCACTGCCGACGAATTCCAGCGCGCATCCGACCTCAGGCCCGGTGGAAATCGAATGCAGCGTCGCCAGTGGCGCTATGCGTGTCTGGCTGCAGGAACCTGAAGGTATGTTCCAAGGCGAATGGTTCACGCGTGGCAGGATCAAGGGCTTCGGTTTCGCGCGCGCAACCGGTTATTTCAGTACCGAGATCAGCGCGGACCGGCCAGGCAAGGCGCTGGGCACACTGATCGTGCAGGGGGCGCCACCGCGTTTCAGTTTTGCTGTCGTCGTTGAACCCATCGGCGATGCACCCGTTACGGGCATCCAGATGCATGTCAGAACGGCGCCATGACGTCATGCGCCGTCCAATTTCGCACGGCGCGTCCTGTCGAGTAATGTCTGGTCCGATTGCATGCGAGCATGAATCACGAGGCGCCGGCCGAATTGACCCTGAACAAAGCCGTCAGCGGTGCTCAGGCAGTTATTGATGTTCTTGAAGGCTACAAATTGCAGATCCGCCGTCGCATCCCATACTGCAGCCTGTTCCAGCCGACCTTGCGCGCAACTTTGCAAGCGGACGGCGATGGCGCGCGTGTCGACGGCTGCGTCGACCACGGCTCAGGCCGGCAATTCCTGCGCTGGTAGAGCGTCAGCGTGACTGTCATTGGTAGCATTGTTTTCGTCGGCGCGTTACACGAGGCCGTGCGTGGCGAGACCCTGTCCAGCACATCGCCTGGCTTGGTCCAGCCTCCGGTGCTTGTATTGATATGTATCGGATTTCACCTGCTCATGCAGCGCCTCTTGAGTCGTGACACCAGTCTTCTTGCCGAACATCTGCGGAAAACGCCTGCATCGGAAGTGGTCCAATAGCTCAGGACACTTCAGAAGGAATTCTTTCTTCAAGCGAGTTGATCAATCGGTTCCGGGCAACTCTCTGGCGGCACTGGCTGAGCCCCAGAAGCATTCCGTAGCTTGATTCGGCTTTGCCCGGCAGCTTCCGTGCTCTACCATGCCGCGCGTACAGAACATCGAAGCGCGACTGTTCCATGCACCCAGCGATTTTCTCCGCCGACGAAAACCCAGGCTTGGGTGTAAAGGGAAAAGAGCGTCTTTCGCCATCCCGATGCTGCTGTTACTGCCGCGTAGCAGTTTGGGTCAACTCACTCATCAACACGAGAGTTGCGCGATGAGTTTGCGCAGCGCCAGCCCTGTGGGGCGTTGTGCCGCATGAAACCCGAGCGACTCAGCATCCTCTTCGTTGCTGCTGTCCTTGCTCACAACTTTGAGGAGGCTGTCTGGCTGCCGGGCTGGTCCGAGTCGGCCGGAGGTTGGCAGACGCCGGTGTCTGCACCGGCCTTTCGCCTCGCCGCCACCGCCATCTCACTGCTTCTTGTCGCCGTAGCTGCGCTGGCCCATGTTTCAGGCCCACGCTCCCGATCGGTACACGTTCTGGCCGGCTTCGCAGTTGCCATGGTAGCGAACGTAGTCTTCCCGCATCTGATCGCGTCGGTCGCCCTGCGGATCTATGCCCCCGGTACGGGTACCGCCGTTTTCCTCGTGGCGCCCAGCGGGCTTCTGCTCCTGCGCGCCCTGCACTCGCGGGGCTACATCGACATCAAGCGCATGTACTGGGTAGCGCCGCTTGTCACTTTCCTGCTGCTGCTCTCTATTCCCGCCCTGTTCTGGGTAGGGATGAAAATGGTTGGTTGAGTGTAGTGGCTTGGTTCAATCCTTCGTTCCGTCTGGTGCGTCTAGGTGCGACGCGGAACCAAGGCTTCAGGGGAATGAACATGCACACGCGCCGCGTACAGATTTGCCAGCGCGAACAGCGTCACGATCTGTACCGTATTCCTCGCCAGCCCTCTGAAGTGCGTCTTGACGTAGTTGAACACGCACTTTACCAACGGAAACGGATGCTCCGCGCGATCTTCCATTCGCTTTTCTGCGCGCTTGACGGATGCCGGCGCGCCAACATAGTCGGCATCCGCGTAGCCCCGATCCTCCTTCCCGTGCAGGAGATCGTCGATCTGCGCCACATCTGACTCGTTCGTCGTCGTCGCGACGGCGCTGGAGCTGATCACGATGGTCGTGGCCAAGGGTGGCCATACGCTCGCCGAGGAAATGCAGCGGCTGCAGCACTACGTCGATGCGATCGATACGGCGATGCAACGCAAGTAGCTTCATCGTGCGCCGGGCGTCCGGGCATGATGGCTGGCCGCTTAGTCCGCGGATCGCTCGGCGATCCAGACGCCGCGCGGCGGAAGCACGAGTGCGTCGTCGTCGCGCTTCGCTGGCGCGACGTCGGCCAGCGGCAGCGGGCATGCGTCGGCCCAGGCCGAATGCCGCAGCACCAGCGGCGCGTTGCTGAGATTGAACACGAGCAGCAGCCGCTGTGATGCGCTTGCGCGCTCGAAGGCGAGCGCCGGTTCCGCGGTATCGATGAAGCGGATCGAGCCGGCTACAAGCGCCGGCTGCCTGCGCCGCCAGTGCAGGAATCGGCGCAGGCGCTGCAGGGTGGAGGTGGCATCACGCTCCTGCTGTGCGACGTTGAGCGCAGCATGTGCAGTCGCGAGCGGTAGCCACGGCGTCGCGGTTGAAAAGCCCGCGTGCACCGAATCGTCCCAGGGCATCGGTGTGCGGCAGCCATCGCGCCCCTTGAAGTCGGGCCAGAACGCGATGCCGTAGGGATCGCGGATCGCGTCGAACGGCAGCTCGGCTTCCGGCAGGCCTAGTTCCTCACCCTGGAACAGGCAGACCGACCCGCGCAGGCAGCAGACCAGCAGCAGCAGTTGTATTGCGACATCGCGCGATGGTTTCGCGCCGCCCCAGCGCGTGAGCACACGCGGCACGTCGTGGTTGGACACGGCCCAGCAGGGCCAGCCTTCATGCATCTGCGTCTCGAGTTGTTCGATGGTGCGGCGGATGTGGCCGGCCGAACCGTCTTCGGTCAGCAGCTCGAAGCTGTAACCCATGTGCAGCCGGCCGGCGCGCGTGTATTCCGCCGTTGTGGCGAGTGAGTCCTCGGCCGAGATTTCACCGAGCGCGACGACGCCTGGATAGCGATCCATGAGTGTGCGCAGCCGCTCCAGAAAAGCGACATTTTCCGGTTGCGTGCTGTTGTAATAGTGAAATTGATGTGCGTAAGGATTGTCGGCGCTAAAGCCGCGTCCAGCGCGCAGCTCCGCCGGCTTCGCGGGGTTGTCGCGCAGCTGGCGGTCGTGAAAGCAAAAATTGATCGCGTCCAGTCGCAGCCCGTCGACGCCGCGGTCAAGCCAGAACTGCACGTTGTCGAGCGCGGCTTGCTGCACCTCAGGATGATGGAAGTTGAGATCGGGCTGTGTCGTCAGAAAATTATGCAGGTAGTACTGGCGCCGGCGCGGCTCCCAGTGCCAGGCGCCGCCGCCGAAAATCGACAGCCAGTTGTTCGGCGGTGTGCCGTCGGCGCGCGCATCAGCCCAGACGTACCAGTCGGCCTTGTCGTTGTCGCGGCTCTCGCGGCTTTGCTTGAACCAGGCATGTTCGGTTGAGGTGTGGCTGAGCACCTGATCGATCATGACCTTGAGGCCGAGGGCGTGTGCGCGGGCGAGCACTGCGTCGAAGTCCGCGAGCGTGCCGAACAGCGGATCGACGTCACGGTAGTCGGCGATGTCGTAGCCGAAATCGTGCATCGGCGACTTGAAAAACGGTGAGATCCAGATCGCATCGACGCCGA
Organism: Rhodanobacteraceae bacterium; assembly: GCA_016790075.1. Classification (GTDB taxonomy): domain Bacteria; phylum Pseudomonadota; class Gammaproteobacteria; order Xanthomonadales; family Rhodanobacteraceae; genus Tahibacter. The sequence goes on from JAEUPP010000072.1 coordinate 15,905, forward strand.
GGCTGGCGATGTAGTCCAGTCGCGCGAGCAGGCCCGGCAGGTCGCCGACGCCGTCACCGTTCGCGTCCTGGAAGCTGCGCGGATAAACCTGGTAGATGACGGCGCCGCGCCACCACGGTAGTTGACTCATGCTTGCGCGTCCGTTGCCGTTCTGCATCCGCCTCGGCGGTTCGGCGCGCAGCATAGCCGCGAGGCGGTAGCGCACTCGCGCGACTGCAATCGTATTCATTGGCAGCGGCATGGCGTGTCCGATCGGCGAATCGGACACGCAAGCCGAGAACCCTGGTGCAGTGCGACAAGCGCCACACGCACCGCAAATCGGGGTAGGCGTAAACGCCGTGTTGCGAATGCACATGTCGCCTGCCGCACGAGACGCCGCGTTTGTCACGGAACGGCGCGCAATGAATACGTATGCAATAACGTGGGCGCGGCGCAGTCGCCGCCGTACGATCCGCCGCCATTGTCGTGACATGTGCGGCGCTGCGACGCCGATCCGGGAGGGGAGATGCGCTTGAACAAGAACCTGTTGACCGTCGCCATGCTGGCTGCACTGCAGAGTGCCGCGGCCTTCGCGGCCGCCGATGCGGAAGCGGAAGCTGCTGATGCAGCGGCGCCCGCCGACGCCGACGTGCTCGAAAGCGTGAACGTGACGGCGAATCGCCGCGTACAAAGCATTCAGGAATACGCCGGCACGATCCAGAGTTTCAGCGGCGAATTGGTCGAGAAGCTCGGCATCAATACGGACTTCACCAATCTGCAGGCGGTAGTGCCCGGATTGCAGATCACGCGCCAGGAAGGCAAGTACGAGATCTTCCTGCGCGGCATCGGCGCGGCCGATTCGGACTTTTCGTCCGATCCTTCGGTCGCGACCTACTATAACGGCGTGTACCTGCCGCGCCCGCGCTCGATTGGACCCATGTTCTTCGACGTTGAACGCATCGAAGTGAACAAGGGGCCGCAGGGTACAGTGCGCGGACGCAATGCGACCGGCGGCGCGATCAACATTATTCCGAACCAGCCCGAGCTCGGTACATTCAACGGCAGCATCAAGATTGGATTTGGCGACTACGACGCGCGCACCCAGGAGGGCGTGGTCAATATTCCGCTCGGTGAGTCGGTCGCGCTGCGTGCCGCGCTGTTCGCCGAACAGCACGATTCCTATTACCGCAATGCCTATCCCGCCAGCTTCGAGCCGCCCGGTGCGGTCGACAACCAGGCCGCGCGCGTTTCGCTGTTGTGGCAGCCGAACGAGCAGTTCAGTGCCAACGTGATGATCGACCGTGTTGCCGAAGAAGGCAGCGGTGACCCCGGCGTTTTCGCGAACCGTGCGCTTGCTGCGGGCTATGACATAGACGACATTGCTGATCCCTATACGCAGTATTTCCGCACTCAGGGCCAGACCGACAACGACATCAAAGGCATCGCCGCCACGCTGACTTACGAATTCGGCGCGTTCGCGCTGGAGTACAACGGCGCCTATCGCGAATACGATTTCTACAACCGCAATGCATCGCGCGAATGGCAGCTCGGTTTCGCCTATCCGGGCAGCGCCGTGGAGGCGTATCACAATCCGCAGCGCCTGAGCTGGAACGACACCTTCTTCCAGGCCGAAAAATCCAGCTCAACGATCAACGAACTGCGTTTCTACGGCGAGAACGATCACCTGATCTGGTCGGCCGGCGGCTTTTTCTTCGGCGAGCAATACGACTATCTGTCCTGGGACGTCGGCAACGGCTATTTCGGTGATTGCGACTGGTGGCAGCCCGGCACGATCTGCGGCTGGCAGGATGGCCTCGGCGGTGAGAACCGGGGCGACGATTCGCGCGTGCGCTCCAATGCGGCTTATGCGGATTTCACCTTCAAACTCAGCGACGCGTTCCGCGTGATCGGCGGCCTACGCTACACCGACGACAAGAAGACCGCGCGCGAATCGAACATGAAGTACCAGTTCGTGATTCCCGAGGCACTGTTCGCCGATTTCGGCCTCGACGTGAACACGCTGACGAATCCGTACACGACTGGCCTCATTCTCGGCTCCAGCGGCTTCGTGCTGCAAAGTCCCGGCGGCCGCACCCTGCACGATCCGCGCATCTGCAGCGGCTTCGATCCGGCGACGATCACCTGCAACGGCGGCAGCAACAACTCGGTGGACTATTTCATCGACGGCATACAGAGCTTCGGTTTCCAGGACAACTGGGACGAGTTCTTGCGCCGCTATCGCAACCAGATCGACGTCATTATCCGCTCAGACTTCCCCGGAGGCCGCAGCACCAACGTCTACAAGGACGACTTCGTCGATTGGCGCGCGGGCATCGAATACGATCTTGCCGACCGCTCGATGTTGTATGCGACCGTCTCCACGGGCACGCGCTCGGGTGGCATCAACCGGCCGCTGGTACTGAGCAACGGCAGCGTGCTAGCGCGCAGCTGGAAGCCGGAGGAGCTCACTTCGTACGAGGTCGGCATCAAGAGCGATCTGCGCTGGGGTGATCTGCCGCTGCGTCTCAACGGCGCGCTGTTCTACTACGACTATCAGAACAAGGTCGTGCAGAACCTCATCGCCGTGCCCGCGCCGACGCCGACGAATCCGGCCGCGACTGTGCTGCAGGTATTCAGCGACAACGCGGCGAATGCCGAAGTCATGGGTCTGGAACTCGAAGCGGGCCTGCACTGGCGCAACGGTTTCGACGTTAGCCTCAACTACAACTATGTCGACGCGACGTTCTCGAACTCGTTCATTCTCGACACACGCGGCAACAACCTGGTCGTTCCGATCGGCGGCAATCGTCTGCCGAATACCTCCAAGCACAACCTCAATCTGCAGCTGAGTCAGACCGTCGATCTCGACTGGGGCGCCGTACGCGCGTTCGACTGGACCGTGAACATGCTGTACCGCTCGGACTTCTTCCTGACCGCGTTCAACAACCGCGGCTTTGGCCGCGATGCAAACGGTAATGTGGTGGAGATTCCGCTGGCGCAGATGGTCGTCAACAACGGGTCGAATCCGGCGCAGGTCGGCCCGGCTGCCAACGGCCTCGCGCTGCAGGATACGGTCGATGCGTTCACGATCTTCAACGTGTCGGCCGGACTCACATTGGGATCGGAGGACCAGTACCGCCTTTCCGCCTACGTCTCCAACCTGACCGACAAGGCGTTCTCGGGCAAGGGCTTCATCAACGACGCGGTGAATCTGCGCTATCTGAACAACCCGCGCACCTACGGGATACAGTTTGCGGCGAAGTTCTAGATGAGTTCACTGCATGATCGTCCGGATATGACAGCGCAATCCTTGACTTCCCTAGAACGGCCGCCACTGTCGTTCTGGCAGATCTGGAACCTCTGTTTCGGATTCCTCGGCATCCAGTTCGGCTTCGCGCTGCAGAACGCGAACGTGAGCCGGATCTTCCAGACACTGGGAGCGCCGCTGGATGACGTGCCGCTGCTCTGGATCGCCGCACCGCTGACCGGATTGATCGTGCAGCCCATCGTCGGCTACCTGTCGGATCGTACCTGGACACGGCTCGGCCGGCGGCGGCCGTACTTCCTCGTCGGCGCGATAGCCGCATCACTGGCGCTGTTCGCAATGCCGCACTCACCGACGCTGTGGATCGCGGCCGGGCTGCTCTGGGTGCTCGATGCGTCGATCAATACGGCGATGGAGCCGTTTCGCGCCTTCGTCGGCGATCAGCTGCCGAGTGCGCAGCGCGCACGCGGGTATGCGCTGCAGAGTTTTTTCATCGGCCTCGGTGCAGTCGTCGCCAGCGCGTTGCCCTGGCTGCTCACGCGCGCCGGCGTGGCCAACACGGCGGCCGCTGGTGTCGTGCCGGACGCGGTGCGCTACGCGTTCTACCTGGGCGGCATGGTGCTGTTGCTCGCGGTAGGCTGGACGGTGCTGCGTACGCGGGAGCGGCCGCTGGCCGAACTGATCGCAACCGACACAGCACCGCCGCAGGCCGTAGCGCCACGAGCGCCCGCGCAACGGCGCCGCAACGGCGCACTGGCTCTCAGCGTAGGGCTGGCCGGTGGTGGGCTCGTGCTGTATTACACGCTCGACCGGCAATTGCTGTTGCTCTTCGGCGGACTGGGTCTCTACGGCGCGGCTCAGTTGGCGTTTGCCGGGCGGCACGGCAGCGGCATGCTTGCACAGATACTGGCGGACCTCGACGGCATGCCGTCCGCGATGCGCCGGCTGGCTCTAGTGCAGTTCTTCTCCTGGTTCGCATTGTTCGCAATGTGGATTTACACGACTCCGGCGGTCGCGCGGCATCATTTCGGAGCGAGTGATGCCCAGTCGGCCGCTTACAACAGCGGCGCGGATTGGGTCGGCGTCCTGTTCGCGGCCTACAATGGATTCGCAATGCTCGCCGCGTTCGTGATTGCGCCGCTCGCCGCTCGCTACGGTGCGCGGCCGACGCACATGGTCAACCTCGCGCTCGGTGCGGCTGGACTCGCGGGAATCGGGTTCGTGCACGACCCGAACGGACTCCTGCTCTGCATGATCGGCATCGGCTTCGCCTGGGCTTCGATCCTGTCGCTGCCCTATGCCTTGCTCGCCAACAGCCTGCCGGCGCAGAAGATGGGCGTATACATGGGTATCTTCAATATCTTCATCGTGCTGCCGCAGCTCGTCGCCGCAACCGTGCTAGGGTTTTTGCTCAAGACCTTCTTCGCTGCCGACCCGCTGCAGGCGCTGTATCTTGGTGCGGTGAGCCTGTTACTCGCGGCGGCCTGCATGCTGCGCGTGCAGGCCGCGCCTGTCGCGGTGGCAGCATGAACGCGCGGCTGCAGCCGCTGCGGTCGTGTGTGGTCGCTGCATTGCTCGCGCCCGCGCTGCTGTCGACGGCTGGCTGTGCGCTGCGCGATCATGGAGTACGGGACGCCGCGCGCGAGTACTACGGTACGGCACTGCCGTTCGCTTCCGAGGCGGTGTACTTCGTGGTGACCGACCGCTTCGTCAACGGCGACCACGGCAACGACCAGCGCGATCAGGCGGCGGGGCCATGGCAAACGTTCGACCGGCCCCTCCCGGGGCCAGACGGCGACAGCGACAACATTGGTTACCTCGGCGGCGACCTGCGCGGAGTGCTCGACAACGCCGACTATGTGCGCGACCTCGGTTTCTCGGCGGTCTGGATCACGCCTATCGTCGACAATCCCGATGCGGCCTTCAGCGGCGGCGACGCACCGAGCTGGGGCAGTATGTGGACTGATCGCGGCAAGACGGGCTATCACGGCTACTGGGGCGTGAACTTCTATCGCGCCGACGAGCATCTTGTGAGCCGCGATCTGGACTTCGCGGCGTTCACTCGCGGCATGCGGGCGCGCGGCCTCAAGGTCGTGCTCGACATCGTGGCCAACCACGGCTCGCCCGCGTTCGGCATGGAGCCACGGCTGCCCGGTTTCGGCCAGGTCTTCGCCGCCGACGGAAGCCTGCTCGCTGATCACCAGAACCTTGCGCCGGCACAGCTCGATCCGCAGCGCGTGCCGCTGCATCGTTTCTACAAGCGCGAGAGTGAACTCGCGCAACTGTCGAACTTCGACGACGCCTCGCCGGAAGTACTCGACTATCTGACCGGTGCCTACCTGCAGTGGATTGCGCAGGGTGCCGATGCGTTTCGCATCGACACGGTGAGCCTGATGCCGCCCGCGTTCTGGCAGCGTTTCGCCGATCGCATCCGGGCGAAACACCCGGGCTTCTTCCTGTTCGGTGAGGCGTTCAGCTACGACGCGGCCGCCGTCGCGCAGTACACGTGGCCCGGCGGTGGCGAGATGTCGGTGCTCGATTTCCCGCTCAAGCAAGCGATTGCGGCGCTGTTTCAGAACCCAGGTGGCGACTACGCCAGCGTGCTGCCGGCGCTGCATCTGCAGGATGGGCTCTATAGCAATCCGTACGAACTCATGACGTTCTACGACAACCATGACATGGCGCGCCTCGACGCCAGCGACGCCGGCTTTATCGACGCGCACAATTTCCTGTTCACTGCACGCGGTATACCGGTCATCTACTACGGCTCTGAAACCGGCTTCATGCGTGGCCGCGGAGAACATGCGGGCAATCGCAACTACTTCGGCCAGGCGCGCGTTGATGCGGCCAAGCACTCAGTGATCCACGCCAACCTGCGCCGTATCGCGCAGGTGCGTGCGCGCTCGGCGGCGCTGCAGCGTGGTTTGCAGGTCAATCTCGAGTTTTCGGGTGACCGTGCCGTGTTCTATCGCGTATTCCAGCGCGGCGATGCGGCGCAGACCGCACTCGTGCTGCTGAACAAGGGCGACATGCCACAGAGCTTCCGTGTTGAACGCTGGCTGCAGCCGGGACGCTGGCGCTCCGCGCTAGACCCACGCGTGCAGACCATTGCAGCGGAGACTGCGCTTGTGACCGAGGTGCCCGCGCACGGCGTCGAGGTCTGGCTGCTCGATGCGCCGGTCACGCAGCCGGAGCTGCGTGCGGAGCTGGATCGTCTGCGTCTGGCGCTGCTCCACACGAACGGCGGATGACGAGCGTCGCCGGCAGCATGCAGCTCGCAGCCGTCTCGCCACGGATCTGCGCGAGCAGGGTGCTGACCAGCAGCTCGCCTGCGCGTTTGGTGTCCTGCAGCACCGTGGTCAATGGCGGTGTGGTCAGGCGTGCCATTGGAATGTCATCGAATCCAATCACCGCGACATCGTCGGGCACGCGTCGTCCCGCCTCGGCGAGCGCACGCAGCGCGCCGATCGCGAGCAAGTCGCTGGCGGCGAACACGGCATCGATGCGCGCATCGCGCGCAAGCAGCTCGCGCATGGCGGTGTAGCCGACGAGTTCGGTCGAATCCGCTGCGTCGATCTGCAGCCGCTCGTCGACGGCGCAATCGGCGGCCTGCAGTGCAGCGCAATAGCCTGCATAGCGGTCGAAGAATTCCGGGCAGTGCGGTGATGCGGTGCCGAGGAAGCCGATGCGCCGCCGCCCCTGCGCGAGCAGGTGTGCGCCGGCGGCGGTGCCGCCCTGGCGGTTGTCGCAGCCGATCGAGACGCCCGGCTGACCGTCGACGACGGCGCCCCAGCGCACGAAGTGCGTGCCCTGCTCGACCAGGCGTTCGAGCCGGCCGCGCGAGACGAGGTAGTCACCGTAGCCGAGCAGGATCAGTCCGTCGGCTTTGTGGCTGTCCTGATAGTCGGCATGCCAATCGTCGGAGGATTGCTGGAAAGAGACGAGCAGGTCGTAGCCCTGCCGTGCCGCTGCACGCGTGATCGAGCCGAGCATCGACAGGAAGAATGGATTGATCAGCGAGTCGTCCGATGTCGGGTCCTCGAACAACAGCAAGGCGAGTGTGGTCGCGCGCTGCCGGCGCAGGCCCGATGCATGCTTGTCGACGGTGTAGTTGAGTTCTTTCGCGATCGCCTGTACGCGGCGGCGGGTCTCCTCGTTCACGAGCGGGCTGCCGCGCAACGCGCGCGATACCGTCGCCTGCGAGACGCCGGCGCGGTAGGCAATGTCGAACGAGGTCGATCGGGATTTCATCCGGCGCGATGATCACCGGTGTGGGTCAGAAGCTGCAATGTGTCTTATTGTCCGGACAAATTCGATGCCTTCAAAGTTGGCATAAGCCGTCTGTTTTGGCTTATTACAACGCTTTCGCGCTGAAATTGATCAAAAATCGCCAAGTTATTTGACACTTCGCGAACGCGGCGCTTAGCGTCGGTCCCCATGACGCAGCGCACCAACCACCGCCAGAACGACCGCATCGAGCAGAAGCTCGCTGCGTTCGGCCTGCGCGCGGTAGTCGTGCGAATTTCGCTCGTACTTGTACTCGTACTTCTTATTACCACCGGAGGTGCGGGTTAGGGCGCGCGTCGATAGAACACCACGACACGAACACTAGAAACCCCGCACCCGGCAACGAGTGCGGGGTTTTTTGTTGCCCTGGCCTGCCAAACGCAGACCATGACACCAACAGATTCCCCTGTAGCAACATCGATCTCACCACGCGAACGCGTACGCGTGTTCGATACGACCCTGCGTGACGGCGAGCAGGCGCCCGGCTTCTCCATGACGCGCACGCAGAAGCTGCGCATCGCACACGCGCTGGCTGAACTGGGCGTCGACGTGATTGAAGCAGGGTTTCCCCAGGCCTCCGACGGCGATTTCGCTTCGGTGCAGGCGATAGCTCAGGAAGTGCGCGGCGCCTCCATCTGCGCCCTCGCCCGCTGCCAGCGCGGCGATATCGAAACGGCGGCACGCGCACTGCAGCCTGCTGCGCGCGGCCGCATTCACGTGTTTATCGCGACCAGCCCGCTGCATCGCGAACACAAGCTGGGCATGAGCCGCGATCAGGTGATTGCCGCAGCCGTCGCCGGGGTGCGCCGTGCGGCGGAGCTTTGTGCTGATGTGGAATTTTCCGCAGAAGATGCAATGCGCACCGAGCCTGAGTATCTGGCCGATGTGTTCGCTGCCGTGATCGAAGCCGGAGCGACTACGCTCAACGTGCCCGATACCGTTGGCTATATCACGCCAGCCGAGATGTATGAGCGCATTGGGTTTCTGCGCCGCAGTGTCAAGGGCATCGAACGCGCGGTGCTGTCTGTGCACTGTCACGACGACCTCGGCATGGCGGTTGCCAACAGTCTTGCTGCCGTCGCGGCAGGTGCGCGCCAGGTCGAATGCACCCTGACCGGCATAGGCGAGCGCGCCGGCAATGCGGCGCTTGAAGAAGTCGTTATGGCGCTGAAGACGCGAGCGGAACTGTTCGGTGTCGACACCAACCTGCGCACATCGCGGCTGTATCCGACAGCACGCCTGCTCGCCCAGCTGACAGGCCACACGATTCCGCGCAACAAGGCCGTGGTCGGCGACAACGCGTTTGCGCACGAGTCGGGCATACACCAGCACGGCATGCTCAAGCACCGTGGCACTTACGAAATCATGCGGCCTGAAGATGTGGGGTTTGCGCGTTCGCAGCTGGTGCTGGGCAAGCACAGCGGACGGCATGCGCTGCGCGAGCGGCTGGCGGCGCTGGGGCATGCGCCGGACGAAGCGGCGCTCGATCAGATTTTCACCCGCTTCAAGAGTCTCGCCGACAAGAAGCGCGAGGTGTTCGACAGCGATCTGGAAGCGCTGGCGCTGGGGCGTGACGCGGAAACACTGGGCCCCTGGCGCATTGTGCACCTGCATGCAGCCTCGCATCTGGGCGGCAGCGCATCGGCTTCGGTGCGGCTGCAGCGCGAGGACGGCCTGCAGGCCAGTGAGGCGGCCATAGGCGACGGCCCGGTCGATGCGACCTTGCGTGCCATCGGCCGTGCCGTTGGCCACGACTTTGAACTCGTCGAATTCCAGATCCGCGCGCTGTCCGAAGGGGGCGACGCGCAGGGCCAGGCCACGCTCGGTGTACGTCACGCAGGCCGCGAGTTGCGCGGCCGCGGCGTGTCCACCGACATCGTCGAAGCCGCCGCGCTGGCCGCGCTGGAAATCGTCAACCGGATTGAACGTAGCAACCCCGCAACGGCCGCACTGGCGGCCGCGAATCACGCCTGAGGACCTCGCATGAAGACGCCCGCATATATCTGGCATAACGGCCGCATCAAACCCTGGCAGGAGGCCTGCGTCAGCGTTGGCGCGCATGCGCTGCACTACGGTTCCTCGGTCTTTGAAGGAGAGCGTGTCTACGCCACGCCGCAGGGGCCAATGTTCTTCCGCCTGCGTGATCACACGGAGCGTCTGTTTCATTCGGCGCGTGTCTATGATCTCGGTATCGACTACAGCGCGGCGGAAATCGACCAGGCCTGTGCCGATGTCGTGAACGCGAACAAGCTGGCGAGCGCCTATCTGCGGCCCATCGTCTATCGCTCGGGCTTTACCTTCAGCCTTGCACCACCACTGGATACCACGGTCGATGTCGCCGTCATCGCCGTCGACTGGGGCAGCATGCACGGCGCTGCAGCGCTGGAGAACGGTGTCGATGTCTGCGTGAGCTCGTGGAATCGCGCCGCGCCGAATACCTATCCCAGCGGCGCAAAGGCCGGCGGCAACTATCTGAACAGCCAGCTCATTGCGCGCGAGGCCATAAACGGCGGCTTTGTCGAGGGCATAGCGCTTGCGCCGGGCGGACTGCTCAGCGAAGGGGCCGGTGAAAATCTGTTCATTGTTAGAAATGGAAAAATTTATACGCCACCGGCCGGCGCGAGCATACTCTGCGGGATCACGCGCGACACGGTGATGACGCTGGCACAGGAGCTCGGTTATGCCGTGCTTGAGCAGCCCATGCCGCGCGAGATGCTGTATTTCGCCGACGAAGTGTTCATGACCGGCACTGCCGCCGAGATCACTCCGGTGCGCTCGGTGGACCGCAAGCCCGTCGGCAGCGGCAAGCCTGGACCGATTACCAAGGCGTTGCAGCGTGCGTTCTTCGGCCTGTTCGATGGCAGCACGCAGGACCGCTGGGGCTGGCTCACGCCGGTGCAGGCGCGCAACTTTGCCCAGGAGGCCGCGTGATGGGCGCGCGTACCCTGCTCGACAAGCTCTGGGATGCGCATCTGGTCAAGGCGCCTACGGCCGCCACGCCGGGCATCCTGTATGTGGATCTGCACCTGATTCACGAGGTCACCTCGCCACAGGCCTTTGCCGAACTGCGCGCCCGGGGGCTGGAAGTGCGCTGCCCCGAGCGCACGCTCGCGACGCTGGATCACTCCACGCCGACGACGCCGTTTGATGACCTGGGCCAGCCGGTCTATGCCAGTGAAGAGGCGGCAGCCCAGGTCGCGGAGCTGGAACGGAATTGCGCCCAGTTCGGTATCCGTCTGAACGGCTGGAGCAGCGATCACCGCGGCATCGTGCATGTGATCGGGCCCGAACTCGGTGCGACCCAGCCGGGCATGACCATCGTCTGCGGTGACAGCCATACCTCGACCCACGGCGCGTTTGGTGCACTGGCTTTCGGTATCGGTACGACCGAGGTCGGCCATGTGCTGGCTACCCAGTGTCTGCTGCAGCAGAAGCCCAAGTCACTCGCAATCGAAGTCAGCGGCGAACTGCCGGCGAACTGCAGTGCCAAGGATCTGGTGCTGCACATCATCGGCCAGATCGGCGTCAATGGCGGCACCGGCTATGTCATCGAGTACCGCGGTGCAGCGATCCGCGCGCTGTCGATGGAAGAGCGCATGACGGTCTGCAATATGTCGATTGAGGCCGGCGCACGCGCAGGCCTGATCGCACCCGATCAGACCACGTTCGACTATCTGCGCGGCCGACCGTATGCGCCTCACGGAACTGACTGGGACCAGGCCGTTGCCCACTGGAGCGCGTTCGCCAGCGATCCGGACGCAAGTTTCGATCGCATCGTCCATGTCGATGCGACCCGCGTGCGGCCTACAGTCACCTATGGTACGCATCCGGGCATGGTTGTCGCGCTGGATGCGAATGTGCCGGCACCGGTGTCGCTGCAGGAGCGCCGCGCACTCGACTACATGCGCGTCGAAGCGGGCAAACCCTTGGCCGGTACGGCGGTCGACGTGGTGTTTGTCGGCAGTTGCACGAACTCGCGCCTCAGCGATCTGCGCGCCGCCGCTGATGTGCTGCGCGGCCGCACGCTGGCCGCGCGCGTGCGCATGCTGGTCGTGCCGGGTTCACTCGTGATCAAGCGCGAAGCCGAGCAGGAAGGCCTGGACCAGGTATTCCGCGCGGCCGGCGCCGAATGGCGCGAACCTGGTTGCTCCATGTGCATCGCGATGAATGGTGATCTCGCGCAGCCTGGGCAGCTCGTGGTCAGTACATCGAACCGCAATTTTGAAGGACGCCAGGGGCCCGGCGCGCGCACCGTGCTCGCCAGTCCCGCCGTCGCCGCCGCTTCAGCCGTTGCCGGCTGCATCACCGATCCGCAATCCCTGCTGCAGGAACAGGCCGCATGAAACCGCTGACGCGTATCCGCTCGCGCACTGCTGTGCTCGCGCACGAAAACATCGACACCGACCGCATCATTCCGGCGCGTTTTCTCACCACCACGCAACGCGCCGGGCTGGGTCGCTTCGCGTTCAACGATTGGCGCTACACCGCCGACGGCAAGCCCGATCCGGCGTTCGAGCTGAATCAGCCCGCGGCGCGCGGCTGCGAAATCCTCGTGGCGGGACGCAACTTCGGTTGTGGTTCCTCGCGCGAACATGCGCCCTGGGCGCTGCTCGACTACGGCATCCGCGTGGTACTGAGTTCGGAGATCGCCGATATCTTCCGCAACAACGCGCTCAAGAACGGACTGCTCGCGGTTGTGCTGGAGGGTGCTGAGCACCGCTATCTGCTGGCGCATCCGGGTATCGAGCTCGCCATCGATGTGGCGCAGCAGACCATAGAACTGCCCGACGGCGGACGCTTCAGCTTCACCCTGGACGCTTTCGCCAAGCACTGCCTGCTGGCTGGTGTCGATCAGCTGGGCTTTCTGCTCGCGCAGAACGATGCGATCGACATCTTCGAGCGCCGCCGTGGAGTCGCCGCATGAAGGCGCGGATTGCGGTGCTGCCGGGTGACGGCATAGGCCCCGAAGTGACTGCGGCTGCGGTCAGCGTGCTGCGTCATGTGGCCGCCCACTACGGGCATGAGTTTGAATTCAGCGAACAGGCGATAGGCGGCTGCGCGATCGACGCCTGTGGTGATCCGCTGCCGGCGGAAACGCTGATCGTCTGCAAACAGGCTGACGCCGTGCTGTTGGGGGCGGTTGGTGGCCCGCAGTGGTCGGATCCCAAGGCCAAGGTGCGGCCGGAGCAGGGGCTGCTGCGCCTGCGCGCCGAGCTCGGCGTCTACGCCAATCTGCGGCCGGTGCGTGTGCAGGCCCGCCTGGCCGAATTGTCGCCATTGAAAAACGAACGTCTGGCCGGTGTGGATCTGTTGTTCGTGCGTGAACTGACCGGCGGCGCGTATTTCGGTGTGAAGACGCGCAGTGCCGATACGGCGACCGACGAGACGCGCTATACCACGGCCGAGATCGAACGCGTGCTGCGCCGCGCGTTTCAGCTCGCTCGCACGCGTGGCCGCCGCGTAACCTCCGTCGACAAGGCCAATGTGCTCGAAACCTCGCGGCTATGGCGCGAAACCGCGCAGCGCGTTGCGCATGAATTTCCGGATGTCGCACTGGAACACCAGCTCGTCGATTCGATGGCGATGCTGCTGCTGACCCGGCCTGCGGCCTACGATGTCATCGTCACCGAGAACCTGTTCGGTGACATTCTGACCGACGAGGCCGCCGCTCTCGCGGGTTCCCTGGGGTTGCTGCCTTCGGCCTCGCTGGGTGAGGGCACGCGCGGTCTGTACGAACCGATTCATGGTTCGGCCCCAGACATAGCCGGGCGCGGTATCGCCAATCCATTGGGCGCCATTCTTTCCGCGGCCTTGTTGCTGCGGCATTCGCTGGGACTGAGCACCGAGGCTGCAGCGATAGAGCAAGCCGTCGATCGTGTGGTTGATGCCGGCGTGCTGACGCGTGATCTGGGGGGCAGCGCGGGTACGCGGGAAGCGACAGCGGCGGTGATTGCGGCTTTGGCCGAGCGTGGCAACACACAGGAGGCTGCGTGAACACGCTTGGCACATTGCGCCGCGATGGCGCCACTCACGCGCAATACGCCGGCGCGCACGCGTGGGAAGGTTGCGGCCGCTGGAGTCGTGGCCGGTACTTCGCCGCTTTTGCTGCTCGCGGAGCGAGTGGTCCGGAACGTCCGCACACTGCCGACATCCTCGCCACATCGCCTCAAGCCCCCCACATAGCCACAACGGATGTCATAACCCATGCGCAGTAACGCCATCAAACACGGTCCCGACCGCGCGCCGGCGCGCGCCATGCTGCGTGCAACGGGGCTGGATGACGCCGCCATCGCCAGGCCGCTCGTCGCCGTCGTGCATACCTGGTCCAACGTCAGTCCCTGCAACCTCAACTTGCGCGATCTGGCGGCGGCTGCCTGCGAGGGCATACGTGCTGCAGGTGGTACGCCCATCGAGTTCAACACGATCGCCGTCACCGACGGTATCGCCATGGGCACGTCCGGCATGCGTGCCTCGTTGGTCAGCCGCGAGATCATCACCGACTCGATCGAGCTTGCGGTCGACGGCCACTGCCTCGACGCGATGGTCGTGCTCTGTGGCTGCGACAAGACCATTCCTGCTGCGGCGATGGCGCTGGCGCGGCTCAATATCCCCGGGGTGGCGCTGTACGGCGGCAGCATTGCACACGGACGTCTGGACGGCCGTTCGATCACGGTCCAGGACGTGTTCGAGGCCGTGGGTGCACACGGCGCCGGCAAGCTGTCGCACGAGAAACTTTGCCAAGTGGAAAAAAGCGCATGTCCCGGTGCCGGCGCCTGCGGCGGCCAGTTCACCGCCAATACGATGGCCATGGTGCTGACCGCGCTTGGCCTGTCGCCGCTGGGGCTCAACGACATCGCGGCCACCGATCCGGCCAAACGCGATGCAGCTTTCCGTTGTGGTGAACTCGTGCTGGCCTGTCTCAAGCAGCAGCGCCTGCCGCGCGATCTGCTGACCCCGACCGCCTTCCGCAATGCCGCGCGGCTGGTGGCGGCGACGGCCGGCTCGACCAATGCAGTGCTGCACCTGCTCGCCATTGCGCGCGAAGCCGGTGTGGCGCTGACACTGGAAGACTTTGAAGACGCCTCGCGCTGCACGCCGGTGATCGCCGATCTCAAGCCCGGCGGGCGCTATACCGCGGTCGAACTCACTCAGGTCGGCGGCGCCGCCCTGGTCGCGGCGGCCATGCGGCAGGGTGGGCTGCTGGACGATGCCCCGACTGTAACCGGCCGCTCGCTGTTTGCCGAACTCGATGCCGCTGCACCCACGCTGGCCGGACAGGACGTGGTGCTGCCCACCAGCGCGCCGCTGAAACCGCGCGGCGGCTATTCGATTCTGTACGGCAACGTTGCGCCTGAAGGCTGCGTGCTCAAGCTCGCTGGCCACGGCCGGCTGCGCCACGAAGGGCCGGCACGTGTGTTCGACAGCGAGGAACAGGCGTTCGCTGCGGTACAGGCCGGTGCGATCCGCGCCGGTGATGTGCTCGTGATCCGCAACGAAGGCCCGGCCGGTGGTCCCGGCATGCGCGAAATGCTCGCCGTCACCGCGGCGCTGGTCGGGCGCGGCCTCGGCAACGACGTAGCCCTGATTACCGACGGCCGCTTCAGCGGCGCGACCCATGGCTTCATGGTCGGCCATATCGCGCCCGAGGCGGCACGCGGCGGCCCCATAGGCCTGCTGCGCGAAGGCGATCGCCTCGTGATCGATGCGCAGGCGCGCACCTTGTCCACCGATGCCGATCTTGAGGCGCGCCGCGCCAGCTGGCAGCCGCAGCCGGTCAAGGTGACTAGCGGCGTACTGGCCAAATATGCACGCCTCGTGGGCTCGGCCGCGGAAGGCGCGGTGACGCATGGCTGATGCGGCGAGAAGATGCACAAAATTACACTAAGAAAATAAATTCACTGTTAAACAACTTAAAGGAGATTTCGCATGAGCACGACCGTACCGACCACCGCTGCCCTGCAGTCCGCCCGCATCGCCGTACTCGGCTATGGTAGCCAGGGCCGCGCGCATGCGCTGAACCTCAAGGATTCTGGTCTGGATGTCACCGTTGGCGTGCGCCGCAACGGTCCGTCCTGGGAGAAAGCCGCGGCGGACGGCCTCAAGGTGGCCGAGCCGGCAGAGGCGGTGAAGAACGCCGATCTCGTCGCCGTGCTGACGCCGGACATGGTGCAGCCGGCGCTGTATGACGAAGCGATCCGCGCCCAGCTGAAACCCAACGCGGCCCTGCTGTTTGCGCACGGGTTCAACGTGCACTTCAAGCAGATCGCGCCGCGCAGCGATATCGACGTGATCCTCGTGGCGCCGAAGGGGCCGGGCGCGTTGGTGCGCCGCGAGTACGAGAAAGGCCATGGCGTGCCCTGTATCTATGCCATTCATCAGGATGCCAGCGGCCAGGCGCGCGACAAGGTGCTGGCCTATGCCGCCGGTATCGGTGGAGCCCGCGCGATGCTGATCGAGACCACGTTTGCCGAGGAAACGGAGACTGACCTGTTCGGCGAACAGGCCGTGCTCTGCGGCGGCGCGACCGAGCTCGTGCTGGCCGGTTTCGAGACCCTGACCGAAGCGGGTTATCAACCGGAAATTGCGTACTACGAAGTGCTGCACGAGCTCAAGCTCATCGTCGATCTGCTGCACGAAGGTGGTCTCGCCAAGATGCATCAGTTCGTTTCGGAGACGGCGCAGTACGGCGATCTCACGCGTGGTCCGCGCGTCGTCGATGCTGCTACCAAGGCGCGCATGAAGCAGATACTCGACGAGATCCGCAACGGCCAGTTCGCGCAGGAGTGGACTGCGGAATACAAGGCTGGCAACGGCAACTACCGCTCGCTCAAGCAAAAGGATCTGGCCCATCCTATCGAGCAGGTCGGCGCAAGCTTGCGCGCCCGCATGCCCTGGCTGAATCCGGCACAGCCGGCCCTGACCACGGTGGCGCCGCCTGCGGCGGACGCACCCTTGAAACGGAGTGCCTGACATGGACGGCGGGCGGGATCCTCGCAATACCAGCAATGACGGTACAGCCACACCAGCCACGGCCGGCCCCCTGCGTAGCGGTGCACAGCATCTGCTCGACGCACTTCAGGCTGAAGGCGTCGACACGATCTTCGGTTATCCCGGCGGCGCGATCATGCCGGTGTATGACGCGCTCGTGGACTCGCCGCTCAAGCACGTGCTCGTGCGGCACGAGCAGGGCGCGGCACTCGCGGCCGACGGCTATGCGCGCGCCAGTGGCCGCGTCGGCGTCTGCCTTGCGACATCGGGGCCGGGGGCGACGAATCTGCTGACCGGCCTGGCAAACGCCTATCTCGACTCGGTACCGCTGCTTGCGATCACGGGGCAGGTGCCGACCAGCCTGATGGGCACCGATGCATTCCAGGAAGTCGACGTGTTCGGCATGAGTCTGCCGGTGGTCAAGCACAGCTACATCGTGCGCCGTGCGGAAGACGTCTATGCCGTGGTGCGCGAGGCGATTGCGATTGCGACCAGCGGCCGGCCCGGCCCGGTGCTGATCGACCTGCCCAAAGATGTCGCGAACGCGCGCGCTGTTGCGCGCAGCGTGCGCAATGTTGCGACGCGCCTGCCCAGCGTGGCCGATGCGCGCATAGCCGAAGCCCATGGTCTGCTGTCGCGGGCGAAGCGCCCGCTGCTGTATGTCGGCGGTGGCGTCGGCATTGCCGCTGCGGAACGGCAGTTGCGTGAGTTCGCGCGCCTGACCGGGATACCGGCCGTGTCGACCCTGAAAGGGCTGGGCGCCTGTGATCCGGACGAAACACATTACCTGGGCATGCTCGGCATGCACGGCAATCCGGCCGCGAACTATGCGGTGCAGGAATGTGATCTGCTGATCGTCGTCGGTGCACGTTTCGACGATCGTGCAACTGGCCGGCTGGCGAGCTTTGCGCCCGAGGCGCGCGTCATCCATCTCGACGCCGATGCGGCCGAACTCGGCAAGCTGCGCGCCTGCGACCTGGGCCTGGTCGGTGACCTCAAGGAACTGCTGCCGCGGCTGGTGCATCCGGTGGCGATCCGCGCCTGGCAACGCCGCTGCCGCGTGCTGAAGCAGCAGCACGCCTGGCGCTATGACGCACCGGGCGAGGGCATCTATGCACCCGCGCTGCTCAAGCAGCTGTCAGAGGCCGGTGGCAACCGGCTCATCGTCGCCAGCGACGTGGGGCAGCATCAGATGTGGGTCGCCCAGCATTGGCGCGTGCCCTATACCGCGGCGCATCTGTCGTCGGGTGGGCTCGGCACCATGGGCTTCGGCCTGCCGGCCGCGATAGGCGCGCAGCTCGCACGTCCTGGTGCCAGCGTGATCTGCGTCTCTGGTGATGGCTCCATCATGATGAACATCCAGGAGCTCGCAACGCTCAAGCGCTACAACATCCCGGTCAAGATCGTGCTGCTCGACAATGCCAGCCTCGGCATGGTGCGGCAGTGGCAGGAGCTGTTCTTCGAGCAGCGCTACAGCGAGGTCGACCTGTCGGACAATCCCGACTTCGCCGAGCTGGCGCGCGCCTTCGGCATTCCGGCGTTTGCGATCGAACGCCGCGATCAGATCGATGCGGCCGTGCAGCGCTTGCTGCGTGAACCGGGGCCGCTGTTCTGTCACGTCAAGATCGATGCACGTGAAAACGTCTGGCCGCTGGTGCCGCCGGGCAAGTCGAACGGCGAAATGATGGGGTGTGCCGCATGAGTTGCAGCCTGGAGCTCGCGCTGGATCGGGCCGAAGGCGCTTTGTTGCGCGTGCTCGGCACCATAGAGCGGCGTGGCTGGGATGTGCTGGCTGTCAACGCGGCCAGCCACGCGCAAGCCTATACGGTAAACCTCAGGCTGGGTGGTTCCCGCGACCCGGAAGTCCTATGCCGTCAGTTGCAGCGACTTGTCGATGTGCAGATGGTGAGGCTGGTCGAGGAGAGCTGAATCCGGCCGTCAGCGCACGAAGATGGCGAAGTGCGTGAAGCCCTCTTCCCGGACAGGTGTCCGGGAAGAGGGGAATGTCCGAGTTGTACGTTTTTATTTCTTTAACTACATAATTCTGGAGAAGGTCATGATTTCTCAGCGCATACGAATTAGTCAGGCGTCGCCCGCAGTTCGAACTCCCCTCGACTATCGCGAACGCCATCATGAACTCCTCCGCTGCAGCCGTTGCGCCGTACCGCACTGAGACTTCGTCATTTTCAACCGCAACGGCCGCTGCGGCGGCACCGTTGCATATCGTCACCCCTCTGCTGACTACGCGCATTGGCGAGCTCGATGTAGCGCTGAAGCTCGACAACCTGCAGCCGGCGCGTTCGTTCAAGCTGCGCGGCATTGGCTTGTTGTGCCAGCATCATGCCGCCCGTGGCGTACGCCGCTTCGTCTGCTCGTCCGCCGGCAACGCTGGTTATGCCGTAGCCTGGGCCGGCCGCGCGCTGGGCATTCCCGTCACCGTCGTCATTCCCGAAACCACGCCAGCGTTCATGCGTGCTCGCATCAGTGCGCTCGGTGCTCAGTTGCGCTGCGAAGGTGCCGTCTGGGACGAAGCCAATGCAGTGGCGCTGCGGCTTGCTACGGAGCCCGGGGTAGCGTTTATCCCACCGTTTGACGATCCGCTGCTATGGCAAGGCCATGCCACGCTGGTCGAAGAATTGGCGCAGCAGTGCAGCGAGCAGCCCGACGCTATCCTGGTCGCCGTAGGCGGTGGCGGACTGTTGCTTGGCATACTCGAAGGCTTGCGCCGGGTCGGCTGGCACCACACGCGGGTGTTCGGTGTTGAACCGGAAGGTTCGGCCTCGCTCGCCGCAACACTGGCAACAGGGCGCGTGGTTGAACTTAGCGCACCGCGCAGTCTGGCGACCAGCCTTTGCGTCAAGCGCATCGCCCCAGCGCTGGTAACCGCCTGCCGCGGAGCCAACGTGGTGCCGCTGACGGTCAGTGATGCGGAAGCAACAGCCGCTTGCGTGCGCCTGGCCGAAGATCATGGCCAGATGATAGAGCCCGCCTGTGGTGTTGCGCTCGCTCCTTTGTATACAAAAAAGGAGGCATTTGCCGGTCTGCGCCGTGTCGTCGCCGTCGTCTGTGGTGGGCAGGTCGTGACGCTGGGGGACCTGGCTCGCTGGCAGGGCGAGCAGGAACGTGCGTAGTGAGTCTCTCGCCGTGGCCGCGGTGCATCCATTCCCGGCAGCGCCGCGCTCACTGCCTGCTTTGCAGGCAGTGAGCGCGGCGGGGCGTCGGGCGTTCAGGGCAAGCAGGACTCGCAGCTCCACGCGGTCACAGCTCCCTTCTCTGCTTCCACCAATCAGGCGTCAGTGCATGATTCCTTCGGATCTGCGCTTTCCTGGCTCAGTCGTTGCTGTTGGTATCCCATTTGGCAGTGTTGCTGCCGTCATAGATCACCAGATTGCCGTCAGCCTGCAGTACCAGGGTCTTGCCCTTGCCATTGGTATTGCTGTCCCATTTGGCACCACCGCTCGCCGGGTAGATCACCAGATTGCCGTCGGTCTGGAACTCGACACGCTGTGCTCCGGTGCCATCGGTGTTGGCGTGCCACAGCGCGGGGCCGATGGGTATGCCGTAGTCGATGCGATATAGCGCGAGATTGCCATCATCCTGCATGCTCAACAGCCGGGTGCGGGTACGGATGGACTGGTTCTTGTAGAGCGTGAGCCCGCCCGGCGCATAACTCAGTGTTCTTGCCAGATTGCCGGGGTTGTGAACGTTCTGGCCGTTGATTCTCCACTCGCCTTCGGTTTGCTGGTCATCGTGATTCAGCCAGACGTCGCTAAAGCCGGCGGCGGCGCGCGCAACACTGAGCTTGTTGTTGTCCACGCTGTTGCTGGGTACGCGGAAGTTATAGTTGCCGCCGTATTCCGCCTGACACCTGGCCTGGCCGGCGCTGAAACTTCCCGCCGTCAGGGTTACCTTCCAGCTGGAATCGCTGCTGTTCTGGCAGGCAAAGGGCAGGTTGTTGCTGCAGAGCCGGTCATCCCAGCGCCCGCTGCTGGTCTGGGCGGCGCAGTCCTGGACGCCGTTGTTGTTGTTGGGCTCGTTTTCACTCCAGCTCCATACGGCGGCAGGCAGGCGGCCGTCGCTGGGGCTCATATCGTCCAGTGCAACGATATTGGTGCCGCTGAGCAAGGCAGCGCGGATTTCGCTGGCATTCAAATGATCGGCTGCGCCGTCTTCCCACAGGGTATTGATGGTGCCGACCAGGGTGCGGTCTTCCCATTCACGCGTGATATTGCCCAGCGTCATGAATGCCAGGTTGGCCCAGTTGCTGTTGCTGCTGCAGGTCTTGCTGCCGTAAACGAGTACTTTTTTACCACTTGATAAAATTTGTGATTTTGTCAATGTGGCTGGTATGTCCCTGCAGCTGCCGCTGGCATAGACCCACGGGCCAATCCTGTCGGTGACCTGCTCGTACAGCTCCTGGTGGTGTCCCTTGCTGTGGTCTTCGATGTACAGCAGCAGAATCTGGCCTTCGCTGTCGCCACTGTTGAGCCAGTCGCGAATTTCGTCCAGCCCTTCGGTCAGGTATTTGTCGTTGATGCTGCACACGCCACTGCCACCGTTGTGGCACATCAGCAGTCGCTTGGGGTAGTCGAACAAGCTTTCCATCTTGGTCGTCCAGTGCGCGTCGATTTCAAGAAAGCGCCCACCCATGCGCAGCTGGTTGTAGATGCTGTACTTCTGCTGCGGATCCTGGTAGCGGCAGCCCTTGTTCAGATCACACGACCTGTAGGCGTCCGAATTGAAACTGTTGTGTGTGCCGATCATGCTCATTTCACCCAGCTGGGTGAAGGTATCGAGGCGGTTCTGCAGTGCAATCGCCTTGCCGGCCCAGCTGTTGCGGAAATCGTCAATCACACCGGCCGTGGCGGGCAGGGCTGTGGCCAGTAGCAATGCCATGGTGGTCAGCGCCCGGCGAAAGGGGGTTTTCATCTTTACTCTTCCTTGTTTATTGGCAACACGCCGCATTTGGCGCTGGGGCGCATTCTAGGAAGAGACTATGGACGAATTGTGGATAAAGGTAAGACTGCGTTTAGGGTCGGTGGTCAGGCTTGTTTTCCAGCAGCAACCGGTGCCGAAGGCCGTTGCCCTGCAGGTAGTGCGATGGCGGCTGGTCGCTACCCCGCGCGCTCTGCAAAGAGACGGCAAGTTCATTCGCGCTGGATTGCGCAACATGTGGATTGCAGATTGCCCCGGAGCTGCAACATGGCGAACCGAATCACGGCGGCGCTACGAGCAGGAGCAGGCGTTTGCGCCAGCCGCGTGCCGTACGAAAGTCATGCCACAGCCTCTGCGCTTCAGCGAGATGCACGTGCAGCGGGTTGCTGCTCCCGATCGGCTGGGTAAGTCCGTAGCGCACGGGCTCCTGTTCTGCCGCATAGGTACCGAACAGCCGGTCCCAGATCATCAGGATGGCGCCGTAGTTCCTGTCGATGTACTGCGGCTGTACGCCATGATGGACGCGGTGATTGCTTGGAGTGTTGAGCCAGCGGTCCAGCCAGGGCAGCTTGTCCACCGTTTCGGTATGTAGCCACTGCTGGTAGCCGAGTATCACGCCTAGCGCTGCGGCGACCAGTAGCGGGTCAAAGCCAACAAGGATGACCGGCACGTAGAACCAGGGGGAGGTGAACCCGTCGACGAAGGAAATCCGCAGCCCGACCGCCTGGTTGTACAGCGGCGAGCTGTGATGGACCGAATGCGCCAGCGCCCAGATGGTACGCACGCGATGGGCGACACGATGATCCCAGTAGTACATGAAGTCGACCGCGAGCAAAGCGAGCAGCGTCGACCACCAGGTCGTAGGAACGGTCCACGGAGCGAAATGTGCGGCGGTCGTGAATAGGGCGGTGATGAATGCGGTGACCAGAGGGGCCGCCAGCGCGGTGGGCAGCAACGGGCTGGCCGAGGCCAGCATTTCCAGCACGTGTTCGCGGCCGAGGCGGCGCTCGCGCCAATAGCGCCAGCATTCCAGCGGCAGTAGCGGAACGATCAGGGCGGCGGTGGCAAGCGCAATCAGGTCGAGCAGATCCGGCAAGGTCATGACGGGGTCCGATGTCAATTATATAAGTGAGCGCTCATTCAATTTATTGAACCGCCGCCCGGCCGTCAAGTAACATCGGCCATCCGCTCAGAGTCGGTACAGGTCCATGCGCAAGGCAAATCCTGAGCTTCAGCAGCAGCGGCGCCAGCAGATCCTCGACGGCGCGGAACGCTGTTTTCGCGCCAAGGGGTTTCATCAGGCGTCGATGCAGGACATTGCGCGCGAAGCCGGCGTGAGCATGGGGCTGCTTTACCGCTACTTTGAAAACAAGGAGGCAATAGTCGCGAGTTTCGCGACGACAGACAGCGCGGGCGTGATTGCACTGATCGACGAACTCGCGGCGAGCCAGCGGCCTGTGGAGTTCATTCCAGGCATGATCCGGCGCCTGGCGCGCGAGTCGGCGGACCCGGACACCATGCGCCTCTACACCGAAGTCTTTGCCGAGTCGTTGCGCAATCCGCGGTTGTTTACTGCCTTGAGTGAAAGCGAGGACGGCGTGCGCCAGGCCATGATCAGCGCGATCAAGTCGCAGCAGGCGGCCGGCCGTCTCGCCCAGCTCGATGCCGGCGCGCTGGCTGACTTACTGTTCGGCCTGGTCGACGGCATCAGCCTGCGCGCGACGCTGGTACGGCAGTTCAAGCCGGCGGTGGCCGAGCGGCTGATTGGCACGATGCTCGCGAGCCTGCTGAAGCCGTAAAGCCGGACAGGAATGACATCGCTGCCTCAGGGTGCCCGGCGAGATGAAAGCGGCTTGCGGCTACACTCGGCCGTCCCCGCCAGAGGTAACTCCATGCTCACCACCCTAGGCGCCTTGCTGCTTTCGCTGGTTCCGCATGCGGCCAGCGCTGATGCGGTGAAGCTGGGTAGTCTCACGTTTGAACGCTGCGAGTTGACACAGCCGCGCTCGGCCGCGACGACGGCGGCCTGGTGCGCACCATTTTCGCAGGCGGAAAATCGCGCGTTGCCGGATGGGCGCCAGATCGCGTTCCGGCTCGCGCTGATCAGGAGCGATGCGGCCACGGTGGCGGACGATCCACTGGTGCTGCTGGCCGGCGGTCCCGGTCAGGCAGCGACCGAGTCCTGGCCGCAAGTGGCTGCGGCACTGGCGCCAGCGCGTCGCACGCGGCATGTGATCCTGCTCGATCAGCGCGGCACCGGCGGCTCGAATGCGCTGCGCTGCGACGAGGTTGCAGAGCAGGGCGGCGATGTGCGTCAGGCGGCACTCGCGCAGGCCGTCGATGTCGAACGTGCGCAGGCGCTGACCAGGCGTTGCCTCTCGAGTCTGGTCGGCCGGGCCGATCCTGCGCAGTACACCACGAGCGCCGCGGTCGAAGATCTCGAAGCGCTGCGCCAGGCCTTGGGAGCGCCACAGCTGAACCTGGTCGGTATTTCCTATGGCACGCGCCTTGCGCAGCAGTATGCGCGGCGCTACCCCGCCGGCGTGCGCAGCCTGGTGCTGGACGGTGTAGCGCCGAACGAGGTCGTGCTCGGAGCCGATTTCGCCCGCTCGCTGGACGAGGCCCTGCGTGCGCGTTTCGCACTCTGTACCGCCGACAGCGCCTGCGCGGCGCGCTTCGGTGACGTGTATGCCGATTTGTACACATTGCGCGAAAAGCTCAGGCAGAAGGCACAGCCGGTCAGCCTGCGCGACCCTCTGACCTTTGCGGCGCTGGCGCATGAGCTCGATGCTGACACCTTCGCCGGGCTCGTGCGCCTGTATGCCTACACGCCGGAAACCGCCGCGCTGCTGCCGTTGGCCATACACGAGGCGGCAAACGGCAATGCCGCGCCGCTGATGGGGCAGGCCAGCCTGATCAGTTCGGATCTTGGTGCAACCCTGACCTCGGGCATGGGCTTGTCGGTGATCTGCAGCGAAGATGCTGACCTGCTGCAGCCACGTCCGGAGGATGCGGCGCTGATACTCGGCGACGACTTCATCCGCGCCGTGCGTGCACAGTGTGCCATCTGGCCACGCGGCGTCCGGCCGGAGGATTTCCACATGGCGTTGCAGTCAGACCTGCCCAGCCTGTTGCTGTCCGGGCAGTACGACCCAGTAACGCCGCCGCGCTACGGCGAGCAGGTCGCGCGGGGGCTCAGCCATGCGCGCCATCTTGTTGCGCCGGGACAAGGCCATAACGTCATCGGCCGCGGTTGTATTCCACGCCTGGTCGCGCGTTTCATCGAGAAACTCGAAACCGCTGAACTCGATGCGGGCTGTATCGCCGACCTGGGGCCCACGCCGTTCTTCCTCGACTACAACGGAGCCAGCCCATGATCGAGGTCGATGATTTGCACAAGTCCTTCGGCGCGGTGAAGGCTGTCGATGGTGTCAGTTTCGTTGCGCGCGACGGCGAGATCACGGGCCTGCTCGGCCCGAACGGGGCGGGCAAGACCACGACCCTGCGCATGCTCTATACCTTGATGACGCCTGATCGCGGCGCGGTGCGTGTTGATGGTATCGACGCGCAGCGCGATGCCGATGCGGTGCGCCGCCGCCTGGGAGTGCTGCCGGATGCGCGCGGGCTGTACAAGCGGCTGACGGCGCGGGAGAACATCGAGTACTTCGCGCGCCTGCAGGGGCTCGATGCGGCAAGCATGAAAACGCGTTGTGATCAGCTCATTGCGGCGCTGGAGATGCAGGACATTGCGGCGCGGCGCAGCGAAGGTTTTTCGCAGGGCCAGCGCGTCAAGACGGCGATCGCCCGCGCGCTGGTGCATGATCCGCGCAATGTGATACTCGATGAGCCGACCAATGGTCTGGACGTCATGGCCACGCGTGCGATGCGGCGCTTCCTGCGTCGCCTGCGTGACGAAGGACGCTGTGTGCTGTTTTCCAGTCACATCATGCAGGAGGTTGCTGCGCTCTGCGATCGCATCGTGGTGATCGCGGGCGGCCGCGTTGTCGCTGATGGCCGAGCGGACGAGTTGCGAGCCCAGACCGGTGCAGCGAACCTCGAAGATGCGTTTGTACACATCATCGGCAGCGACGAGGGGTTGGCCGCATGAATGCCGTGCTGGTGGTCTTCCTCAAGGAAGTCGTCGAAAACCTGCGCGACCGGCGCTCGATCATCAACGCCCTGGTGCTGGGGCCGCTGCTGGGGCCGCTGCTGTTCGCCGCACTGACCTCGCTGATGATCACGCGCGAGCTTGATCGCAGTGAAAAGCCGATC
Organism: Rhodanobacteraceae bacterium; assembly: GCA_016790075.1. GTDB lineage: Bacteria > Pseudomonadota > Gammaproteobacteria > Xanthomonadales > Rhodanobacteraceae > Tahibacter. Next base: position 41,631 of record JAEUPP010000072.1, read on the forward strand.
GAAGTGTCCATCGTCGGTGCCGAGCACGCGCCGAACCTGGTTGCCTTCCTGCGCCAGAACGGTGTGCGGCCCAAGCCAGCTGTCGCGGATCCCGAAACCCGCATACGTCTGCAGGAAGAGGACATGGTGCTGCGTATTCCGGACACCTATGCGCAGGCTTGGTCGGCGGGCAAGACCGCACAGATTGAACTGCTCTACGACTCCTCGCAACGCGATTCGGCTACGCCGGTGGAACGGCTGCGCGGGTTGGTACAGGCCTATTCGAGCCAGAACGGTGCGATGCGGCTGATGGCGCGCGGCCTGTCACCGGCGGTCGCCTCGCCGCTGATCGTGGCCACGCGTGATCAGTCCACGCCACAAAGCCGCAGCGGTCTGTTGTTCGCGATGCTGCCGTATTTTCTGATCCTGTCGGCCTTCATGGGTGGCATGTACCTCGCGATCGACACGACTGCGGGCGAGCGCGAACGGCAGTCGCTGGAACCGCTGTTCGTCAATCCGGTGGCGCGTTCACGCATACTCGCGGGCAAGCTGGGTGCGACGTTCGCGTTCGCCATGGCAAGCCTCGCGTTGTCGCTGATTGCATTCGGCTATACCGGTCGTCTTATTCCCACCGATCGCATCGGCATGGTGCTCGACTTTGGTCCACGTTTTGCCGCGACCGCATTGCTGGTAATGCTGCCGCTGGTGTTGCTCGCCAGCTGCCTGCAGACATTGATCGCTGCGTTCGCAAAGAGCTATCGCGAAGCACAGACTTACCTGTCGCTGCTGATGCTGATACCCATGCTGCCCTCTGCCATGCTGGCGGTAGTGCCGCTGAAGGCGCAGGCCTGGATGTTCTCGGTGCCGCTGCTGAGTCAGCATCTGATCGTCACGCGCCTGGTGCGTGCCGAGACGGTGACGGCGCAGCAACTGCTGCTTTGCCTGACTTGCGGTACGGCGATTGCCGCGGTTTTGGCCTGGGTGACGGCGCGGGTTTATCGGTCGGAGCGGCTGGCAATTTCGGGCTGAGTGGATTAGCCCTTCCCAGGTCGCGGAGTCATGCGTTGCGATGGTCGGCCAAATCCCAGCCTGCACCTTTTTCGATCGAACTGATTAATGGCGTGCTTGATAAACGCGGCTGCCAATGGCTGGCAGGCAATCCCGGCCTGGGCCGGGATTGCCATTCGTGCAATGACAGTTACGGTGTGAAGCTGCCGGTCAGGCTGGCGCCCGAATAGGCGGCGTAACCGTTGAGCATCACGTAGTAAGTCCCCGCCTGCGCGGTCGTGATG
>JAEUPP010000082.1 GCA_016790075.1 Rhodanobacteraceae bacterium
GAAGCTCCAGCTGCCCTGGTTGGGGTCGCTCGCCTGCGTGCGATGGCCCAGCACGTTGTAGCTCGCGCGTGTGACCTGGCCGCCGGGTATCTGCCCGGGATACTGGGCATTCGTCCTGGCATCCGCGATGGCCGCCGGACGTCCTGCCGCATCGGCCCAGTAGCGCGTCACCCCGCCCTGCGCATCCTCCGTGCGCATCAGCCCGGCCACGCCGCTGTAGCGCACCACATCGACACAGAGATTGGCCGGCACACACAGCTGGCGGCTGTTGCGCACCCGCACCGTGGTGCGGTTGCCGGCGTAGGCGTAGGTGTGGATCACGTGGCGATTGCCCGGTGCCTGGGTCTGGTCCAGCGCGATTTCGGCATCGGGGCTGGTCTTGCTCGTCAGCCGGCCAGCGCGGTCGTAGGTGAACGTCGACGCAAACGGCGCCGCGGAGGTGCTGCTGGCGAGGAAGAACGGCACGCTCTGCCTGGCCATAAGGCCCAGCCGGTCGTAGTCGCTCAAGCTCGCCACGAAGGTGCCGTCAAAGCCGCGCACGGCGCGCTTGACCTCGCGGCCCAGCAGGTCCTGCCACACCACCCGCGTCGGGCTGCCGTTCTGCACCGTCGTGATGCGGTAGGCCGCCAGCGATTCGGCCGGAACCGTCGTGCCGATACGCACCCCGCCTGCGCCCGTTCCCTCGCATACCCCATTCGTGCACGGGTTCCAGGCCGTGTGCACCGGCTGGCTCAGCAGGGTCTCCACCCCGCCGCTCACCTTCAGCGTGTCGCTGCGGATAGTCCGGCCGAACGCATCGTAGTAGTGGCGCACACGCACCTGCGTCGGCAGTGTGCTTTCCTTCAGCTGGCCGTCGCGCGCGCGGTAGCTCAGCTCGGTGATCGCCCCCGTGGCATCGACTGTGCTCGTCGGGAAATAGCCCTCACCACCCGTGTAACGCGTCTGCGTGGTGCGGGTCTGGTGGCTGCCGGCGACGCTGTCGTAATAGGTCTCCGCTATCGCTTCGGGCAGGCCGTAGTTGCTGCCCGACAGCGGATACGTGAACACCTTCTGCGTGCGCAGTAGCGGGTCGTCTTTTTCTACCGTCACCGTCGCCGGCGTGCGGTCCGGATTCCAGGTGTAGTCGGTATGCCGCGTCTGGGTTGGCAGTGCCACGTCCGCCGGCAGCGGATGGGCGCCTGTGTACTGCACCGGTTCCAGCGTCTCCTGCGTGGCCCTGAGCTGGCCGGGCCACCAGGTATCCGCATTGATCGTGTTGACGTAGTCCGCGTGGCTCCGGGTCTTGTGCCGGGTCACGAACACCACGGAACCCGGTGCCGCCGCCAGGTCCTGCGCCACGGTGAAGCTGTCGGTGAGGTTGCCGAAGGCATCCCAGCCCGCTTGTGTACCCGCGCCCTCGGCGTAGTGGCCCTGCGTAACCTCGGCGATCGGGCTCAGCCGGCCGTCTTCGGCCTCGGCCACGTCGTAACGTGTCGTGATCTGCTGGCTCAGGAACGGATAGTCAAACCGGTTGACCGCCGGGGCACCGTCTGTGACACAGGTGTCGCGGCTGGTGCGGTGGCAGCCCCAGGTGTAACGCACCTCGGTGAACGGACGCACCCATTCCAGCAGCGGCTGCTTGCCTATCGTGGGCAGCGGCGCTCCCGAACGCGTCCGCTCGATCTTGCCCGTCAGCGGGTATTTCTGGTGGAACTGCGTCAGCTCGCGCACTCCGCGTGCCGCATCACCACCCGCCAGCACCTGCTCGCGCACAATCGCACGGAACCCCTGGAAACCGCGGCCCATCCGGTTGTACATCGCCTCGCTATAGCCATAACGCCAGCTGCGGAAGCCCACCAGCGATCCCACGCCCGAGTTTTGCCACATCAGCCCCACGACCGGCAGGGTCGACTGGAAATAGAAATGGCTGCTGTCGACATAACCTTCGTCTGGCAAGGTATACAAAGGAACCTGTGCCGGCGTGCGGGATGCCTTGCTCGACAGCGGGAAGTATTTCCACTGCACCTGATCACCCAGCCCGTTCCTGATCTCATGGACCAGTCCCGGCAGCGTCGGCGGACCATTGACCGCTTCGGCAAACCCCACGTTCTCGTTGACGAAGCTGCGCAGCCCCTGGTTGAAGTCACTCACATTCAGCGTGACAGGAGCCGCCACCGGCACAGGCCCCACCCGCACCACCGCCGGGCCGGTCGTGCCGTTGCCGACAAAGTGGCACCGCGTGCCATTGAGGCCGGCGTTGTAGCAGCCCACCCGCGTGATCAGGTCGGTCAGGCCATCGCCATACAGGTCCTCAGCGCTGTTGAGCGAGGTCGCGCTGGCCAGTGTCATCGCCACCCGGTGTGCGCCGCGGTCGCTGCCGGCCGAGGCGTCCAGGCTGAAGCTCTCTGCCACATAGCCCGTCGACGTGGCGACAAAGCGCAGGCCGGCCATGTAATACAGCGACTGGTCGTTCGCCTCGAAAACAGCCTGGCGCGTGCGCACGCTGTACAGGTTGTCGGTCGTGATCGCGCGCCCCGGCCCCAGCGACACGGCAGGCATGTCCAGAATCGATGGCAGGGAATACGCGGACGGTTGGCCTGTAATGTCAGCCGCGGGATCGTTGCTGCACATCCATACCTCGGCCCGGCACGGTTCCGCGGTCCGCCCTCCCGAGTCCGTCTGCCGGCCTTCGTCGTAGGGACACGCACCACTTTCGATACTCTCGAAATCCACCGTGACTGCCGTGCACTGCCGCGCCGCCAGGGCCACCGGATACAGCAGGTCAGCCTTGCCGTCGCTGTCCAGATCCGCACTCGGCAGCTGGCCCGCATAACGCAGCCGGTTCTTCTTCATTCCCGTCGTCATCAACAACGCATCGGTATTGCCCTCGATCGGCTGCTCCCCCGCGAAGCCGCGGCCGGTGGCGATCTGCACCTTCCAGCTGCCGCGTGGGCAGCTTTGGCTGGCAGGAGTGCAGGTGCTCGGCAACGCATACAGCAGGTCACTGAGTCCATCGCCATTGACGTCATGCCAGCGCATGGCCGCGCCAACGCTGCGGTAGCCCGTGTCCGTAATCGGCAGGTTCAGCGCTTGCGGCGCACAGGCATACCAGGGCGCCGGACTGCTGGCCGCGGTGCAGGTGTCCAGCGCGCGGGCGCCGGGCAGGCGCGACAGCAGCAGCGTGGTGATCGCATCGACCTCGCCACCGGGCTGGGTCGTCCTCGTCGTGATCACCAGATCCGTGTTGCCGTCGCCGTTGAGATCTCCCACCGGGGACAGGCCGCCTTCCAGCGTCGCATGTGACCAGTGATGCAACGCGACACCCATGGCGAAGCTCGGCGTGCCCGGCACCGTCGTCGTATTGCGGTAGTAGCACAGCACCTGTGCAAACGGCGCCGTGCCCCCCTGCCCGGCCTGCGGGCCGCCGCAGTCCGTACCGCGGCGGCGCAGCAGCAGATCGGCCTGGCCATCACCGTCGGCATCATCGCTGCCGACCAGTTGGGCACCGGCCGGTACGCTGCCCAGTGTCACGCTGGCAAAGGTCGCTGCCGGCGTCGCACCGAAGTTCGCGCCCCGCGCCAGACTCCAGCGATACACGCGCAGGCTGCCGCCCTCATCGGCGGCCAGCAGGTCCGCCCGGCCGTCGCCGTCATAGTCGGTCTGCATCCCTTGTGTGAAGTACGGCAGGGTGCCGGCGATGGCCGTGATGTCCAGCACACCGGTCACGGCGCGGTCGGCACTCTGCTTGACCAGCCAGGTATGGAACTGCTGGTCGCTCTGGCGCTGATACACCAGCACTTCCCGCACGCCGTCGCCGTCGAGATCGCCGATGGTCTGGATCTGACGATCGACGAAGGCGCCATTGGCGCCAGCGGCCACGTCCGGCAGACCGGCAAGGGCCTGCGGCCGCAGCACATAGTCTGGCGGCAGATCGTTCCAGGTGATGAGGGTCTTGGGCAGGCAGACCTGCTGGCCATGGGCGCCGGCACCGGCCGTTTCTTCGCCGCCCGCCGCGCAGTACTGCACCGATTGCAGCGCGCTGCGGCCACTGTGCAGATTGCCCGACGCCTGACTCAGCGGATCGGTGTAGTTCAGCAGGTACTGGCTGGTCCAGGTGCCCGCGACAAACACGGACAGGCCGGTCAGGCGCTGGGTGCGTTCCGTCAGACCGCCGGCCAGATACGAGCGGCTGCGATCGGCGGGGGGCCGGCCGCCATACGACAACTCGACAATGCGGTTGCCTTCAACCGCCCCCGTGCCGGTATAGCTGATCCGCATCAGCAACTTTTCGCCTTTTCCAAATTGCTGCTGTGTGCTGTAGGTATACAGAACGCTGTTGCCCAAGGCGTCCTGATGCCGCTCCAGGTTCCAGCTCAGCGGCACACTGACCCCATCGGGCACCTGGCGCGATCCACCACCCTGGCAGGCGCCGCCATCGGACACGCCACCGTAGTAGCTGACTTCACCGGACTTGTGCTCGACCTTGAAGCAGGTCGTGCTGCTGGCCAGATCGCCGCCGTACTGGGTGATGCGCGCGAAGTTGTTCAGTTCGGTGCGGTAGTACGCCTTGTTGACGCCGTAAGGCAGTGGCGCCTCGTCGGGCCGGGGCACCGCGCCGTTGACATCGGTGCGCACCAGGCGCTGTCCGTCCAGACACAGGGCATCGTTGTTGTCCAGGTTCACAGCCGCGGCCTTGCCGGCGCCGTCCTGCGCCATCGTCCTGGGGCAGCGATGGATCGCGCTCAGCCCCGACAGCGACCAGCCCAGGCCAGCAAGGCCGTTGCCGTTGCGGCTGCTGTAGCTCAGTGCCAGCTGGGGCTCCATGCCATTGCGGCCCGGCGGCAGGGTGATCGGTATCGAATACTGCGCCGCGCCGCCATCGGTCGAGGCCTCGCCGGGGATGGCGCCGGTGCGGGCATCGTGCACCGGCCGGTCGCAGCCGTTAGTGCCCGCCGGGGTGCAGGCGATGTTCTCCACGTTCGCATCAGCGATCACGCCCTGGCGCAGCACGCGCACTTCCGGCGTGCGCAGGGTCGTCAGCACGCCCGTGCCGTTGTAGCGGTAGGTGATCTCGTACTGCACGCGGGCACCGACCCGGTGCGTGTCCGCCAGCACATTGCTCAGGCCCGACGCAAACAGCGTGCTGGCCCCGCCGTTATTGAGGTCCCGGCGGCGGATCTGCGCATTCGGATCATTCGTGCTCCAGCTCACCTGGAAGGTGCACGGGTCGTTCTCGCCCGGCACCCGGCAGACGGTCTTGTCCACCACCACGTGGTTGGCATCAAACCGCATCACCGGCACGTTGTCGGGCAGGGCCGGCACATTGTTCGGCGGCGGCCAGTCCACCGCCGCTGCCCCGGTCACACTGGCCGGCACATCAGCAACCAGGTACATGCGCCCGTAGGCCGCATCCGTGATCGTGCGGCCGAAGCGGCCATACGTGTCCGGCCCTGGCGTCGCATCGTGATCGGCGTCCAGGCCGCAGGGCGCGGGAGCCGCGCTGCAGTCGGTGACGGCGGGATGCGCGCCGGCCGTGGGCTGGAAGCGGATATAACGCAGGGCACCGCGCGTGGTCGCATTGATGGTGTCATCCGACGGCGCGGTCTTGCCCCAGTCGTCTTCCGACTGCAGCCAGACCGGGCGGCCGTTGGTATCGAAAATCGCCGCCGCCGCGGTTTCCACATAGTTCTGGCTGTTCGGATCGATATCCACCAGCAGATCCACGCCCCAGCCCACCAGCGGATCTTCGTTGATCCCGCGGTAGAACCAGTTCGAGGAGAACGCCTGGTTGATCACCCCCGTACCGCGGCGCAGGGCGCGCTGGTCGCGGAAGGTGTCGAAAATGCATTCGTCATACGTCGCGCTACCGACCGCCGGAATCTGCGCGTTGCGGTCCCAGCGCCAGCGCACCGCAGCCCGCGTCGTGGTCTGGTTCGGAAACGTCACCGACACCGAGCCCACCGGCGTCAGCACGCGGCCCTGTGTGGTAAAGGTCCAGCGCGCCTCGTACAGGTTCGACTGCCAGGTGCGCTCGCCGGTCACGGCGTTGAATTGCAGGGGCTTGTTTTCACCATGCAGCCAGACCGGCCGGCCTGCGGTGTCATAGGTGAACCAGGTCAGGTACATCGACTGCTGGCCTTCCCCATAGAAGAAATCCCAGCCGATACCGCTGCGCTGCGGATTCCACCAGCGCCCCGGGAACATGTGCACATCACCCGGTTCCGTCGGCGCCGTCGGCGCCACACAGACCGAGGCCGGCGGTGGTGCCAGCAGTGCTGGCAAGGTCTGCGCCACACCGCTGCTGGCCCAACCGCCGCCGACCAGCGCCAGCAGCGCCAGTTCCTTTATTCGCTTAGCTGTACTCATGCTCCACCCTGTTCTGATCGGTTCCACCGCCTGCGATGCAGGCAGCCACACGCACGCCTACGCCGCCGCGCGGCACGCTGCGGTTTTTGTCTTGCTTGGGAATTGGCGCCGATGACTGGCCTGACGCCTGTACTACTGTCGCTTATCCCTGTCTCACTACCTGCTACTTGAGGCTGAAACGCAGCAGAAATAGTCGTTCCGCGGGCTCCTGCCCTGGGGCTCCCGACCTTCCTGCATGCACTCGGCGGGAGTGCCCGAATCTCGCGCAGGTTTCTGACCCCACGATGTGACCGTTGTTGCAAGCCGAAGTACTCATCCCGCCGCTGTGAACCCGCGAGGCTAGCGGGGTTGACAGCGAAACCGGCGGCTCTCGACAGCCGCGTATTGCAGGCCGGTTCAGCCAGCCGCACCGGGCCCGGAACGGATCAGCTGAGGTCGCCACGTGCTGCATTGCGGCGTGCACCGCGGCCCGGGCTGCGTAGAGTGACGCGGCCTTTGGCCGTTGCCGGGGCGCGGTATCGGGGGATCCGCTCAATTGTTCGGAAGGGGAGTTGTACATGATTCGCACACATCGCCTTGCGGCTGCGGTCGCTGTACTGCTGTCGCTGTCGGTCGCACCAGCCATCGCGCAGAACGCGCGCGGCAGCACGGAAATGGATTCAGCACCTGCGACGGAAGCGGCCAGCGAGGCCACAACCGGTCGCGCCGCGTTCCAGACCCTCGCCAATCCACTGACCATCGCCAAGCTGGCACTGCCGGATCCTATGGATCTGAGCTTGCTCGCCGAACGCCGCCGCCTGCAGGACAAGCGTGGCGAACCGCTGGAACTGGCCTTTGGCCGTGAAACCGGCAGCCAGGCCATGCCCCTGGAAAAAATGCAGTGGCAACCACTCGCCGGCGGTGCCCTGGGCACCCAGCTGCACGTTCAGTCCGATGGTGCGGTAGCGCTGCGCGCGGCGCTCGAATTCACCGCACCGGCCAATGGTTCGCGCATCAACTATGACGACATCACGCTGCGCTTCCGCGGTGACGACGGCCAGACCTTCGAGGTCGCCGGCAAGGATCTCGTCCGTGGTGAAGCGAACTGGTCACCCATCGTCAACGGCCAGTCGCTGACCATCGAAATCGTGCTTGCACCAGGTTCGCGCGCACAGGCATTGAGCCTGCGCATTCCGCAGCTGTCGCATTTCGATATGAACCCGGCCTCCACGGACCGCGCGATAGGCCGCAAGATCGGTGAAAGCGACTACTGCGAACGCGACATCGTCTGCCGCACCAGCCCGCCATCGGGCTTTACCAGCACCGCCAACGCCGTCGCGCGCATGGTCTATACCAAGGGCAGCAGCTCCTACCTGTGCACCGGCACCCTGCTCAACAACGGCCATAGCCCGAAAAAACGCCTGTTCTGGACTGCGAATCACTGCATCAGCTCGCAGACGGTCGCCAATACACTGCAGACCTACTGGTTCTATCAGGCGACGACCTGTGATGGTTCTACCGTCAGCTCGTCCGCGCGTACGCTGACCGGTGGCGCCTATCTGCGCCACAACAACCGCTCACGCGATACCTCGCTGCTTGAACTCAAGACTGCACCGCCAGCAGGCGCGATCTATGCGGGCTGGAGCAGCGCAGCCATTGGCGCCACCGGCACCGCGATCGAAGGCATCCACCACCCGGCCGGCGATGTGAAGAAATATTCTCTGGGCTCCGTAACGCTGCTTTCGGGCAGCATTGACGGCCTCGGCCCGTTCTACCGCGTGCGCTGGACCACGGGTGTCACCGAAGGAGGCTCTTCGGGTTCCGGGCTGTTCACGGTCAGCAGCACCGGCAGCTATCAGCTGCGCGGCGGTCTCTATGGCGGCACGTCGTACTGCAGCGCGCCCAGTGACCCCGATTACTACTCGCGCCTGTCCGACGTGTATTCCAGCATTTCCAGCTACCTGACACCGTAACCCCTCCTGCGGGCCGGCCCGACCTGCTGGCCGGCCCGCAATACGGCTGCAAACACAGCCGCAAGAACACGAACTGCGCGCTGCCTCACGGCAGCGGATTTGACGGCGTAGACAATACGCCGCACTCAATACCGATAAGCCGTACCGCGCCGCGCCCGCCGCCGCGCTTAATCGCACGCCTTGCGTGCATCGCGCATTCCCTGTCATCCACCGAAGGACAGGCTCATCAAAGTTGCCGCGACCGTCTGCGACACCGCAGCGGCTGTCGCGGCGTGCAGGGAAGGAGAATCGTGTGAACCAGCGTTTCCTCACGTGCAGCGCCAGCGTGCTGTTTGCCGTTACGGTGCTCGGAGCACCCCAGCCTGCGTCCGCGCACGGCAGCATGACGACGCCGCCCAGCCGCATCTACTACTGCTATCTCAACGGTGCGGAGAACCCCACTGATCCGGGCTGCATCGCGATCAAGCAGAACGGCGGCACCGACGCCGTCTATGACTGGATGAGTGTCAATCAGGCCAATGCCAACGGCAACCATCAGGCCGTCGTGCCGGACGGCAAACTGTGCAGCGGCAACAACCCCCTGTTTACGACGCTGGACATGCTGCGATCCGACTGGCATACGACACCGATCACCGCCAGCGGCGACGGCACGTTCCAGTTCGCGTTCCGCGGCACGGCGCCGCACGCAACGCGCGATTGGATCTTCTACGTGAGCCGCACAGGCTGGTTGCCCACGCAACCGCTACGCTGGGCCGACATGGAGGAGTTCTGCCGCCTCGGCAACGTTGCACTGAACCCCGATGGCCACTACTACCTGCGCTGCCCATTGCCGGCTGCCACCGGCAAGCGCGTGATCTACTCGGTATGGCAACGATCGGACAGCCCGGAAGCTTTTTATACCTGTATTGATGTTGATTTCGGAGCTGGCCGCGATGCACTCTTCGCAAACGGCTTCCAGCAGTAATGCGTTTCGCCACCCACGTTTGCGCTGCCGCCACAGGGTGCAGCGCGCGAACGGCAGTGTGCAGCGTCTGAACTGATCCAGGCCGGCACCAGCAACACTACGGCGCCGCAACGCGCGGCGCCGAGGACGACAATAACTAGCACGGGTGTCGCGCGGAATCCGCGCTTACCGCACGCCTTGCGTGCACCGCCACCGCCGTCAATCCACCTCCGGACGGCTCTTGCTGCGCCGCCTTTGCCACCGGCCCTGAAACCGTGGCAGGGCGGCGTACCTTCCTAATCCGGAGAAATTCGCCGTGTCACATTCGCTTGCACTACGTAGTTCACTCGCCTTGCTCGCGCTGGCCGCTGTTTCGCTGCCACAACGCAGCGAGGCACATGGCTCGATGATCGTGCCCGAAAGCCGCATCTACCATTGTTTTCTCAACAACCCCGAAAATCCCACTGACCCCGCCTGCCGCGCACTCAAGGAAGCCGGCGGCACCCAGGCGTTCTATGACTGGACGGGCGTCAACCAGGCAGCCGCCAACGGCAACCATCAGGCCGTAGTGCCGGACGGGAAACTCTGCAGCGGCAACAACCCGACCTTCCGTGGGCTCGATCTGCCGCGCAGCGACTGGTATGCAACACCGATCACAGCGGGTGCCGACGGCAAGTTCGAGTTCGTGTTCCGCGCCACCGCCCCGCATGCAAGCCGCGACTGGATTTTCTACATCACTCGCAACGGCTGGTCACCGACGCAGCCGCTGCGCTGGTCCGACCTGTTCGAATTCTGCCGCTACGGCGCTGTGCCGCTGGAAGACGGCAAATACCGTTTCCGCTGCACGCTGCCGGATGTGACAGGCAAGCGTACGATCTATGCGGTGTGGCAGCGCTCAGACAGCCAAGAAGCATTTTATACCTGTATAGATGTTGAGATGGGCGGCACAACCAACCCGACCTGGACCGATGAGGGCGCACTGACCGCGCAGAACGCACTGCCAGCCGGAACCACCGTGACCTTGCGCCTGTTCAATGCAGCCGGCAACGACGTCGAGACCGTCCCATTCACGGTCGCCGCCGGCCAGGGCGGCGTAACCGAATGGCCTTACCGTTTCGCACTCGCGGTCAACGCGCAGTCGGTCAACGGCCGCATCGGCGTGCTCGGTGCAGGCGGCAGCATAGTCCCGCAACAGAGTGCCAGCGCGAACCGCGTCTACACGCTGACCAGCCAGAATCTCAACCACCAGGTTGATATCCGCCTGCCGACGGGGAACCAGCCGCCAGTCGCGGTGATCGGCGCCAGCGCCCAGACGGTAACCGGGGCTGGCAGTGTCACGCTCTCCGGCTCGGGCTCCAGCGATCCCGAAGGCCAGGCGCTGAGTTATCAATGGAACGTCGTTGCCGGCAGCGGCGCCAGCCTGAGCAGCACAACCGGGGCACAGACCACGCTGAACCTGACCGCGCCAGCGCAAGACCAGACCGTCACCGTGCGGCTGACCGTCAGCGACGGCGCCGCCAGCCATTCATCCACCGTCTCCATCACACACCGGAAGTCGACCAGCGGTGGCTACGACTATGTCTACCCGGCGGGTCTGGGCAGCTACATTCCAGGCCAGACCATCGTGCTCGGTAGGGACGGCAACCGCTACCGCTGCAGGCCACAGCCCGAAGGCGGCTGGTGCAACGTGAACAGCGCCTTCCACTACGCACCGGGCAGCGGTGCAAACTGGCAGGACGCCTGGACGCGACTCTAGGACGGCAAACAGGCCAGGCCTCTGAGCCACGGCCCCCTCCCCCTTGTGGGGAGGGTTTTGCTCCCGGCGCTGAAAAACCGCCGCACTTACGGTCAGCACCTCGGTTTCCCGCTATGCCTCCCGCTCGCGCATACTTGCGCAATGCCCGATATCGTTCTAGCCACACTCAATGCGCGTTACGCGCATGCTTCCCTAGGCCTGCGCTGCCTGCGCGCCAACCTCGGCGCGCTGCGCGAGCGCAGCGTCATCCGCGAATTCATCATCGGCCAGAAGACCGAAGACATCGCCGAGCGGCTTCTTGCGGAGAACCCCCGCGTTCTCGGTCTCGGCGTATATATATGGAATATAGAAGAAAGTTCAAAACTTGTCTCACTGCTCAAGACCTTGCGGCCGGATCTGCACATTGTTCTGGGCGGCCCCGAGGTCAGCTATGAGACTGCCCAGCAACGCATCGCCGCTGCGGCGGACTACGTCGTAACCGGTTGGGGAGAAGTCAGCTTCGCCGCACTCGCGGCGCAGTTGCTTGCCGGCGAACAGCCACCCGCGCGCATCATCACCGGCGTGCAGCCGCCGCTGCCCACGCTCGCATCACCGTACGCGGAATACACCGACGAGGATGTGCGGCAGCGCTATCTCTATGTCGAGGCCTCGCGCGGCTGCCCGTTCAAGTGCGAGTTCTGCCTGTCTGCACTGGACAAGACGGCATGGCCGTTCCCACTGGAGCCGTTCCTTGCTGATCTCGAAACGCTGTACGCGCGCGGCGCGCGTCAGTTCAAGTTTGTCGACCGCACTTTCAACCTCAAGGTTGACACTTCGCTCGCCATTCTCGACTTCTTCCTGGCCAAACTCGATGCGGCACCGGAGGATCCGGTGTTCGTGCATTTCGAGCTGATTCCCGATCACCTGCCCGAACGGCTCAAGAGCGCGATCCAGCGCTTCCCGCCCGGCACGCTGCAGTTTGAAATCGGCATCCAGACCTTCGACCCGGAAGTGCAGACGCGTATCTCACGGCGCCAGGACAATGCGCGCGCGGCGACCAATCTGCGCTGGCTGCGCGAACATTGCCATGCGCACCTGCATGTCGACCTGATCGCCGGACTGCCGGGCGAAGACGTAACGACGTTCGCCCGCGGCTTCGACACGCTGGTAGCACTCGCACCGCATGAAATTCAGTTCGGCATACTCAAGCGCCTGCGCGGCGCACCCATTGCAAGGCACACCGAGGCATTCGGCCTGCAGTTCAATCCGGAACCGCCCTACAACATCCTCGCCACGAACGTGATCGACTTCGCGACCATGCAACGCCTGTCGCGCTTTGCGCGTTACTGGGACCTGATCGCGAACTCGGGCCGCTATCCGCGCACCTTGCCACGCCTGCTCGGCGACAGCCCGTTTGCTCACTTTCTTGCGTTCAGCGACTGGCTCTACGCAGGTACCGGCCAGACTCATGCGCTTGCCCAGGAACGTATCGTACGGGCGCTCTATGACTTTCTGACCGGCGTGCGCGCGCTCGACGCGGACGCAACCGGTATCGATCTCGCTGCCGACTACCACGCCGCCGGCGGCCGCAGCCGCCTGCCGTTTGAGCCCGCCGACGCCGCCATGCCCGCACCACGCACGCGCAAGAACACGGGCGCAACACCGACGCGGCAGGCGCGGCATTTGCAGCAGTCCTGATAACCCCCAGCACCAAGCGGCTTGGGAGAGGTCAAAAGGCCGCAGCAGAGCGATCGCAACCGTTGCACTTACGCGTCAAGCCAAACCAGTGTTTCACGTATGCGCTCGCGATAGTTGCGCGCCGAAAACAGTTCATCGCCGTTTTTCAGCACCAGCCTGTAGCGGCCTGATGACTGAGCCTCGACCTGGGCGATCACGGCGACACGGACAATATGCGAACGATGGACGCGAACGAATAGCCGCGGGTCCAACTGGCATTCCATCCACGAAATGGACCGGCGAATCACATAGCAGTTGGCACCGGCGCGGATTTCAAGATAGTTCGACTGCGCCAGTACACGGTCTATCGTGTCTACCTCGACAAGACGTGTGCGGCGTCCAATCGGAAACGGCATACGCTGAGGAAACGCTGCGGGGTTGGTAACCGTCCGCGGACTGGCCGACGCTGCCAGGTCCCGCCGCACGCGCTCTACCGACGCCAACAGGCGCTCCTGGGAAACCGGCTTGATCAGATAGTCGGTTGCATCGATGTCGAACGCCCTGGTGGCGTACTCAGAGTACGCCGTGACGAATACGATGCGGGGCAGCGGGAGCGCAAGCTCGCTGACCAGGGAAAATCCGTCTTTCTCCGGCATCTCGATGTCGAGAAAGATCACGTCAACAGCAGTGATACGCAATCCTCGCGCCAGCTCCGTCGCATTTTCACAGACAAGGACGACGCGGATCGACGGATCAGAAGACAACAGCCGGGCAATCCGCATACGTGCCAGGGGCTCGTCGTCGGCAATGGCAACCCTGAGCACACTCATGCGCGCGACCTTGCGGGCAACGATTTCGTGGCCAACGCAGACGAGGCCGTAGCAGGCACCGGTGTGGTGTTGTACGGAAGCTCAAGCCGTACTCGGGCCCCGCCGCATTCCGTGCGTGTCAACTCGAATGAATAGTCGTTGCCGTACAGGCACTGCAGTCTGCTCTGGGTGTTGCGCATGCCTACGCCGTTACCGCTGGTTGGTTCGCCAGACGCTTCACCGTCGTTCTCGATGAGCAGGATCAGGCGTTGCGAATCACGCTGTGCCTGAATGTGAATGCTGCCGCCCTCTGCCCGGCGCGAAATGGAATGGACGATCGCGTTCTCGACGATGGGCTGCAGGATCAGCACGGGCACCCGGGCGTTCAGACTTTCGGGCTCTATCGAGCACGATACACGCAGGCGGCGGCCCAGCCTGACCTTCTGGATATCGAGATAGTGGTTGAGAACTTCCATCTCCTCGCGCAGGGAGAACTCCTGCTCAGCGGACGAATTCAAGCTGCAGCGGAGCAATGCCGACAGGCCGACCAGCATCCGGTCCGCCCCATCGGCATCGTGATGCACAAGTTCTGCAATCGAGTTCAGCGTATTGAACAGGAAGTGCGGATTGAGCTGCGCTGTCAAGGCATCGAGCCGGGCCGCCGTGAGTTTCGCCTCCATGTCGATGAGCTGCGCCTCACGCTGTCGCGAATGTCTGGCATACAGAATCGCATGAGCGACACCGACGACGAGCCAGCAATAAAGAAAATTGGCGCGGATGCTGTCAACGAGCACCCGGGAGAACGCAGGCGGCTGGTCGTACCACTCAAAATAACCGTTGGTTAAGTACATGTAAGCCGCTTTCGCGAAAATCACGACAAACACGCCGCTGACAAGCAGCGGCATGCTGCGGAGGAATGTGTCGGTACGAAGCGGCCGCAGCTCAACCAGCCAGATCAGAAGCAGACTGAAAGGCACCCAGGTTATCCAGCCGCTGAAACTGTAGAAAAGCGCCTCGGTATAGCGCATAGGCTTGCCGGCCGCCGCGCTCCAGTTCATGTAGCTCTCTGCATAAAAGAGCGAGTAGGCCGAAGCGAGCAGCAGCAGATTGAGCCATAACGGCAACTTGATTTTTCGCATGGGCGCACCGTATCGGAGCCGCCTGCGGTCCGCAACGCCATGTCATCCGCATACCGATTCGTGCTGTCTGCACCAGAACGCTTGAAGCACTGGCAACTCGTGCACTTCACTTCGCTGCACAGGCTTTACATGACGAGGTGCCCATCAGCCGGAACACTGCCGGAATCACACCGCATCGGGTGCTGATGTTCCTGCGCAGCCAGGCGACCTTCCACTATCAGTACCGCTCCGCTCATCGCCAGACCCGGCACACACCAGACTGCCGACACGATCTCTGCCTGATTCGAGGCGGAGCGGCCTCGTGCTGCCCAGCACTGCGGGTGCGGCCGACTGTTTTCCAACCCAACGGACGAAATTTTCAAGGAGTATCGAGTGAAAGAGATGATTTGGAGGTGGCGCCGGCTGGGATTTCTCGCCAGCCTTGTCTGGCTCCCTGCTGCCGCCTCGACGGCGACAGTATCCGGCAGCGAAGACCGCGGTGAGTCATGGCAGATCGAACAGCGCCAGCTCTGGTTCGAAAACACGCGCGGATTGAAAGCCTATCCGGAAGCGGCGCGCGAACGCGCAGCAGCGATCGAAACCCAGCGCGCGCAACGGCGCGGCAGTGATGCCATGCAGATGGCCAACGGCGAGAGCTGGGAATCCATCGGTCCGTCCTCGATGCTCATGGCAGGTTGGGACATGGCCAATGTGTCTGGCCGCATCAACGCGGTGACGCCGGTTCCGGAAAACGAGAATATCGTGTACGTCGGCAGCGCTTCAGGTGGCGTGTGGAAGACCACCGATGGCGGCGCGAACTGGACACCGGTGTTCGAGCAGACCGGCACCCAGCCCATTGGTGCCGTGACTCTGGACCCCAGCAACAGCAACACGGTCTGGGTTGGAGCCGGCGACAAGAACGGAGGCGCCTGCGCCGGCTATTTCGGGCAGGGCGTGTTTCTCAGCGAGGACGCAGGCGCTACCTGGTCCGCGCGCAACGGCAGCGGCGCAACGGCCATGCCGCTGTCAGTCGTCAACGCCATTGCGGTCCAGCCTACCGACGGTAACGTGATTCTCGCCGGTGGTTCCGGCAACTGCAGCGCAGCCGGAGCGCTCAGCGGCGCCGGCGTATTCCGCTCGGCTGACCGTGGTCTGACCTGGACACGGGTGCTGAGCAACAACGTCGAAGACATCGTTTTCGTGCCGGGCAGCAATACCGTCTACGCCGGGCTGGTTGGCACCGGCGTGTTCAAATCGACTGACGGTGGCACGACCTGGACCAACATCAGCGGCATCATGCTGGTTACCGGTTCACGCATGCGTCTGGCCATGGCGCCCAGCGACAGCAATACCCTGTACGCACTGATCGGTCAGCGGTTGTACCGCACTACCGATGCCGGCGGCAGCTGGACCCAGGTCAACGCCGCATCCTGTGAAGGGCAATGCAGCTACAACCTCGCCCTGGCCGTCAGCCCGACCGACCCCTCGACAGTACTGCTGGGGGCCATCCGCCATCACCGCTCGACCAATGGCGGCACGTCATTCACGGCGCTGACCAGTCAATGGGGCACGATGCAGAGCGTGCACCAGGACACGCACGTCGTGCGTTATTCGGCAACCAATCCGCAGCGTTTCTGGGTTGGCACCGATGGCGGGCTATGGCGCACGGACAATGGCGGGCTGTCCTACGCGAACTTGAACACCCAACTCAGCCTTACGCAGTTTTATGACATTGCCGTGCATCCGGACGATGCCGACATCGTGTTCGGCGGCTCACAGGACAACAGCTCGATGGGCCGCCGTACCAGTCTGCAGTGGGGCATGACCTTCGGTAGCGGCGACGGTTTCATGAACGCCGTGGACCCGACGAATCCCGCCCGGGTATTCCAGACCGGCTATCCCAGCGGCGGACTGCCGGAAATCGTGCGCTCCAACGTGTACGGGAGCCCGGACAGTTTCGAAGTCATCCCCACGACCGGACTTACACCGTCGAATTCGTTTCCCTGGGTCACACCCATGGCAGTGGCGGACAACCAGCTGTTCATCGCCTCCAATACGGTCTACCGCACCGCCACCAACGGCACCAGCTGGACGGCCGTGTCGCCCAACCTCGGCAGTGCCGCCGCAGTAATCACGCCGCTGCGCATCGGCGTGCTAATGCCGACGTACGTCGGTACTTCGGCGGGCGCCATCTATTTCAGCCCCGATGCGTCGGTCCCGTCTCCAACCTTCAGCAACGTCACCGGCAACTATCCGGGCGGCCGCGTTTCCGACGCGGCCATGGATCCGGCCAATGCCCAGCGTGTGTTCGTGACACGTTCGGGGTTTGGCGCATCGCGTCTGTATCGCTCGACCACAGGCGGCACCACCTGGACGCCGGTCGGCACAGGCTTGCCCAATGTTCCGGCCAACAGCGTGGTGCTGGATCCGCTCAATACGAATCGCGTATTTGTCGGCACGGACGTGGGCGTCTATGAAAGTCTCGACGGCGGCGACAATTTCGCGCCATACGCGGCGGGCATGCCGCTGGGGGCAGTCGTCACCGACCTGGAAATCGACGACATGCCGCATGTGCTGACCGCCGGCACCTATGGCCGCGGAGCGTGGCGCTCGGTGCTCAGCTCCACTGCCGGCAACCTGCGGCCGACTGCCGATATCGCTGCAGCAGTGAATGACCTCACGGTCGCTTTCACCAGCACCTCAACGGACCGTGACGGTACGCTTGCCAGCTATCTCTGGGATTTCGGTGATGGCAGCGTCACCTCGACTCTGGCCGCGCCCAGCCACACCTACGTCAGTTACGGCAACAAGACCGTCACGTTGACCGTGACGGATGATGACGGCGCGACGGCCACGTACTCCCGGATAGTGAACGTGCGTGCGCCGCCGGCGCCGCTGCAGAATGGCGTCACCATGCCTGGCCTGAGTGCTGGCCTGAACGAGGAACTGCGCTTCACCCTCGCCGTCCCCGCGGGAGCAACCAACCTGAGTTTTGCAACGACCGGCGCTGCCGGCGCGTACGCGCAACTCACCGTTGCCCTCAATGGCCGCGTGGTTTGCGAAGGCGCCAGCTACACCGCCAACGAATCGTGCACAGTGCCGAATCCGCCGCCAGCGGGCACCTATCTCGTGCTGCTGTTTGCATACACACCGCTGAGCAATCAGACCATGGTCGGTCGCTACACCGCGCCGGATCTGATCTTCACCAGCGGTTTCCAGCCCTAACCGTACTACTGCGTCCGCAGGATCGGAGTGCGCCGCACTTTGATCCTGCGCATGCAGCAGCTGCACGGACGCACTTCGTAAGACTCACGCAATGCGGCAGCTCCGGGCGAACCGTATCTTTTCCGGACTCAGATCACGTTTCGCATGCTGGACAAAAACGCATTTCACACCAAATGCCATCCCTTGAAGTTGGCGGGCTGGCGGCGGCGTTGGCAGCAGATCAATTGAAACCCGTGAAACCTCCGGAAAGTGCGACGAAGAACGGCTCAACTGCCCAGATGCGCGAGACTTCGCGACACCTAATATGGACGCCAGAAGGCAAAACGAGTGCGTGCAGAAAAGTGACGTCATACCTGCAAGAACTTTTTTGTTTTCGCCAGATAACCCGCAAGAAATTATGTTTTTTGAACGAGTCATTGCTTCCTGCAATCAATTGTTCGCTAGCGCGCCGCGGCACGTGTCACGAATTGGCATCGGGAAATATTATTTGACTGCCAAAAGGTGCGGTGATCCGCCCCAACCGGATAGCCATGGAAGAGTGCCAGGTACCGACGGGACCGTGCATACGCTCTACGACTAAGCCAGCCACGGGCCCAGTGACTACCACGTGATCGATGTTTGTCCCGAGCCGGCGTTCCTCTCGCGTAACCGGCCGTCTGCCGAGCGCGCTCGTAGTGCGAAGCAACCACACCGCGGCGGAACAGCCTTACCGCAGTCACTTGTACCGTCGCCTGCCGGGCAGCGTGCTCCGATACGGGGCGCTGCCATGGCTGGCGATCCCAGCATGAACGAGGAACCCGTACTCGCAGCCGCGCTCAACTTATCTCCGGGCGGGGACTCTTGCCAGCATGACGCATTGAAGACTTTTCCAGTCGGCCTGGGGGAATCGTGCCGCTGGCGCGTCAATATTTGTCGAGCTGGACGCAAATGCCATATGAAACAGCGAAGCGAGTTACCGGCACTGTGCGTTCTGGCTGACTCAGAAAAACGGAGTTCCGCATCAGGGAGTGATGATCAAGTGATCTTTTCAGAATACATAACGGTTCGTGGCACTCGCGATGCTGTCGAAGCAGAGGATGCCCAAGCAAATAGTCTGGCAGTGATCACGCTGCACAGCATCACCACCCGTAGTAGCCACAATGACACGTGCCGCAGCCGCGCGGGCTACTCAGGCGATGCGGCCATCGCGGCCGAAGTCCTCGTAGCAGGAGCACGCCAGGTTCACACCGGACACCGATTGCAGCCGCATCCGTTGCTGCAGCCCCTAACGCGCGCTGCCGTATTCGTGGCCATGTTGGCGCTTGCCATGGCCAGCCCCAACGCTGCCGCAACGGCCGCCTTTTCCCTTGGCGGTCTTGACGGCACGACAGGCGTTCGTCTGGATGGCGCAACCGATGACCAATCCGGCATTTCCGTCAGCACGGCCGGTGATGTCAATGGTGATGGAGTCGACGACCTCATTGTCGGAGCCGACATGGCCAACGGTCAGGCAGGTGATCGCACGGGTGCCGCCTATGTTGTGTACGGCAAACGCCCCCCCTATTCCGCCACGTTCGCACTGCACACGCTTGACGGCACTAACGGGTTCCGCCTCGAAGGCGGAGCGTCTGGCGATCAGATCGGACGCAGCGTAGCGGCGGCGGGTGACTTCAACGCTGATGGCATCGACGACCTGGTGGTTGGCACCACCCGGGGCACCAGCGCCAGCGGCCGGATTTTTGTCGTGTTCGGCCGCAGCACGGCATTTCCCGCCACAATTTCCGTTGCCAGCCTTGATGGCAGCAACGGCGTAGTGCTCGACTGCGGACCAGTTCTTTCCGGCTCGGCGGTAGCTGTGGTCGATGGCGCCGGGGATGTCAACGGCGACGGCGTGGACGACATCGTCATCGGCGCCTCGGGCGCATCTTCCGCGGCACCGGGTTCGGGTTTGGCAATCGTCGTATTTGGCCGGCGCTCACCGTTTCCGCCAACACTGTCCATGGCTGCACTGGACGGCACGGACGGGTTCCGCCTCAGCGGCGTTCAGGCGGAAATGATAGGCACGTCGGCCAGCGGTGCCGGCGATATCAACGCCGATGGTTTTGACGACATCGCGATCGGCGCGGCCCAACGGTATGTTAGCGGGGTCGGCCCCAGCACTGGCTCGGCCTATGTGGTTTTTGGCAAGAGCACGCCTTACGCCGCCACGACATTGACCTCCAGCCTTGATGGCCACAGCGGCTTCCGCATAGACGGTGAAAGTGCTTTCAGCGTTCTGGGCAAGAAAGTCAGTGGCGCGGGTGACATTAACGGCGACGGTTTCGATGATCTCGTCATCGGCGCACCGGGCTTCAACGACGGAGCGCAGCAGGCGGCAGGAGCGGCATACGTGATAACCGGCAGGTCAGCCGAATTTTCTGCACAAATGAACGTTTCCGGCCTTGACGGCGCAAACGGCCTGCAATTGCGCAGTACCGCGTCAAATGGATTTCTCGCAAGCTCGGTAAGCAGTGCCGGTGACGTCAACGATGACGGCTTCGATGATCTGCTGATCGGCAGCCATCTGGCCAATCCCAATGGCCAACCTCACGCCGGCAGCAGCTATGTCGTGTTCGGCAAAGGCACGGCGTTCGATGCCGATATGGATCTTGAACAACTCGGCACCCCCGGTGGACTGCGCCTGGATGGCACGGCAGCCAATGAAGTCTCCGGCTCAAGCATCGGCGCAGCCGGCGACGTCAACGCCGATGGCATCGGCGACCTGATTGTCGGCGCACCGGGCGCTGGCCCCGGCGGTACGTTCGCACCGCGGGGCAGCAGCTATGTCGTATTCGGCCAGTCTGATCGGCTGATGCGAGATGGTTTTGAGCGACGCTGAAGGGCACAAGGCGGCGACGCCGCGCTGATGCAAGACCTTGGGACAGTCCCTGGCCCAAGGTCATGAAGATTGGTCGGCTACGGTGATGTCCGTTGCCTCGAACGATTCCTCGAGCATCGATCAATCTGGCGATCAATCCAGAACAACCACCAGGGGAATTTGTTCGATCGCGCCAATACGTCCCCCGGGAGCTGTCACCCCAGCAGATCAAAATCCCCGTCCAGCACCCGGTCCAACCGCCCGCTGCGCCAGCCCCGCACGGCGTCGCGCACCAGTGGAGTGGGCTGCTCCTGATACCGGCGGCACAGGCGGGATTCAGCCTCAGACTCAGCACTGAAACCACTGACACCGTCGGGTGTCACGCGAACACGCACGCGCTGACGCTCCGCCGGATTGGCGTCACCGCGTTCGAGTACATGCAGGCCGCGCTCATCGCGCAGGATCTGCCAGGCGCCAAATCCAGCGATCAGCAACCGCC
This sequence comes from Rhodanobacteraceae bacterium, assembly GCA_016790075.1. Classification (GTDB taxonomy): domain Bacteria; phylum Pseudomonadota; class Gammaproteobacteria; order Xanthomonadales; family Rhodanobacteraceae; genus Tahibacter. The sequence continues at coordinate 21,140 of JAEUPP010000082.1, forward strand.
GACTGCCCTGCTCGCAGTCCTGCTCGATGGTACGCACACGCATGCCACGAGTATCGGCCCATTCGAGATACATCTGCGCGAGGCGGTCAGCCCAGGTGCGCGCTGCTGTGGTGATTCGATCCGCACTCACGAGTTCGAGCTGCGCGTCCTCCGGCTCCTCGGCGAGCACAGCGCTGATCGCCAGGTCGAGCAGATGCAGGCGCAGAGCAATATGACGCACCACGTCGAGCACGCCACGGCCGCCACCGGTCAGGCGCGCAAGCAGCGAACGTGCGCCACGCACGCCGTTCTCAATGCGGTCCATGCGTTCGAGGCGGTCGAGCACGCGCTGGCGGTCGGTGCGGCTCCAGAAATCGCGCGACTGCATTGCAATCGCAGCCTGGTCCTTGAACGCCAGCCATGCCGGATCTTCCAGGCGCGCTTCGCTGGCGGCGAGCTCGGCCTGCAAGGTCGCCCGGGCCGTCGCGTCGGCGGACGGATCGAGCGCGAGAGCACGCAGATCGGCGCGCTCCGTTGCCGCCACTGCGGCGGCGGCGCTGGCATCGGGATCGACAAAGCGCACCTGCAGCGCATCATGTGCACCCGTCACGAACAGGAACTGCCCGCCGCTGGGCGCACGGTTTTCCACAATGGTGCGTGACAGCGGGGCGAGCAGGTACTGATCGATCGCACGGCGCAGCGGTCGGGCGCCCAGGTCCGGCGTGAATCCGCGTTCGAGCAGAAAGTCGACCGCTGATGGCTCCCATTCCACCGCCCAGTCACGCGCGCGGAAACCGCGTCTGGCCAGAACGAGTTCGAGTTCCTTGTGCAGTATGTCGCGCATGACCGCACGCGACAGCGGCTGGAAGATCACGATGCGATCCAGCCGGTTGAGAAATTCACGGCGAAAGGTCGCAAATAACGCGCGCTCGGCGTCGCCGCGCGCCGATGCGTCGGCCGCCGCCACAAAGGCCGGGCCAGTGCGACGCGTGACCGTGGAACCGACATTGCTGGTCAGGATGATCAGGCTGTGACGGAAATCCGCCGTATTGCCCTGGCGGTCGGTAAGGCGTCCGTCGTCGAACAGTTGCAGGAACAGATCCCAGATACGTGCATGCGACTTTTCAAACTCGTCCAGCAGCACGACGGCGAACGGCGTCTGCCGTATGCGCGCGGTCAGCGAGGCGGCGCGCTCACCGCTGCCGTCATCGATGAGGCGCCAGTAGGCGTCTTCCGACTGGTACTCGCTCATGTCAAAGCGCAGCAGTTTTTCGCGCGAGCCGAACAGATACTCCGCCAGCGCTTTGGCGAGTTCGGTCTTGCCGGTGCCGGTAGGGCCTGCAAACAGGAATACGCCCAGCGGCCGCTGCGGATCAGTGAGCCCGGCCTTGAGCATGCTGATGCGATCGACCAGGGCATCGACGGCTTCATCCTGACCGATCACACGCCGGGTAAAGAAGGCGCGCACTTCGGTCAGATCCAGGCGAGCACCGCCGTCGAGGATGTCCAGCGGCAGCCCGGACTGCAGCGCTAGGGTGGCCAGTATCTGCTCGCGCGTCAGCGGCAGCGTGGGTGGGTCAGCTTGCAGTGCAGTACGCAGCGTTTCCTGCAGCAGGCGCAGACTGCGCCCTGGCTCGGCGCGATCCGGAAACTGCTGCGCGGCGAGGCTCATGGCTTCGGCTATCAGCTCGGCTGAAGCAACGGGACGCTGCTCGCGTTGCTGCGCTTGCAAGGCCCAGGCTTGTGCAAGTTCACGTGTCGCCGCGGCATCGAGCACGTCCACGTCGAAGGCGGCGATGAGATGACGGATACGCGGTCGCTGGGTAAGCACCCGGCTCCAAGCATCACGGGAGCTCTCGCCGATCAGCTGGATGTCGTGTTTCTCCAGATAGGGCAGCAGCAGATCGAGTATTCCGGTCGGATCGCTGGTCGTGCGTCCTTTTTCCAATAGCTGGTGCGCTTCGGGCACGTACCACAGCGTGCGCGGTGTGGACAGCGCGCGCACGAGCCGCGCGATACGGCCTTCGAGTTCGCCGATGAACTTCTGGCCCGCGAGCACCTGTGCCGGGGACGCTTCGATGATACGCCAGCCTTGCGCGGCAAGTTCGCGCAGGCATTGCCGGATCAGCGTGCTCTTGCCACTGCCTTCCGCACCGACGAGCACCGTGCTGGTGCGCGGCTCGCGACCCAGCAGGGCAAGCACGCGCTGGCGTGCCTCCTCGTCCGTCGCTGCAAGTATTTCGTCGCCCCCTTCATCGGGGCCGATCAGACGGCCGATCTGCAACAAGGTATCGAGATCGTCCTGCTCACGCAGGTGCTGGGCGATCTGCGCGGCGAAAACTTCGCCGCGCACATGACCACAGTTGCGCAACCAGCCCAGCAGCGCGCGCAGCCGATCGCGGTCGGCCGCCGCGATATCGGCACCTAGTGCAGCGCTGCCGGGCAGCGCGTCGAAATAGCGCTGCAGACCTGCGCGCGCGACCGGATGATCGATCCACCATTCGCTCATGCGCAGCAGCACGCCTTCCAGCGACTGGGGATGCGGATGTGCGGCCAGATAGCCGAATGCATAGTGCAAGGTGAAATAACCCATGCGATCCAGGGTGCGCACGATGTCGAGTGCGACCACGTCGCCCGCCCGATGCAGCGCCACGAAGGCAGCACTGCTCAGCGGTACACTACGCGACGCAGCGGCTTCAACGCGTTCACGCGCGCTGAACGCGGCACCTGCCAGCAGGTCGACCGCGGCGCTGAATTCGGCCATGGCGGCCAGTTCGTCCGGATGCTCGAAACTGTCCAATCGTTCCTGACAAGGCCGCAGCAGCGCATGCAGTTGATCGCGTGGTGACGCCGGTGCGCGGGCGACTTGCGCCTCACCACCACTGGCCCGCTCAGATCCGGCGGAAGCCTCGGTCATCGCCTCCTCCGGCGCCGCAGCATCCTGCGGCACGGCCGGCGTTTCGCTCGCTTTGCGCGAGGGCGTTCTAAGCCACCACGCCGTCATGAACCCCAACACGATGCCGATGAACAGACCGACGCCCATAGTTCCTACTCCGTATCAGGCAGCAGTGAAGTTTCCCATAGCTCCGTTTGCGCACAATGCCTGCTGACCCGGACTTCAGCCGTGGCCGGCGCGACTACCGGGCGCCAGCAAGGGTATGCAATAAAGGCATAACGCGGCAGCTTGTGCAGTGCAACGTCATCGATACTCGATAGGCGAAAGAATTGCCGCTTATGGTGCCGTCGTCACTCAACGCGCTGGCAAATCATCACTATTGTCTGATTGCGGCGTTGCTGCACCGCAGCCATACGAATGCGAACGGTCGGCGACATGGACCGCATTGTCCAGACATGCCGAAGTGAACGACGTCACATCTGTGAAAATTGTTCATCATTGACGGTTGCGATGCCCCAGGCGCTGGTGTACACCGTCGACCCGGGAGAGGTGCTCGGCAACGGGCTTGCGACGCTTGCGCCAGCGGTAATCAGACGATCCGGGACAGTCACGATACGGACCTGCGTACATTCGGTAGCGCAGTCGTATTACCCGGATCTTGCCGCCGCAAAAGTGTCGACGTGGAACAGGGGTGGTCCACGACGTTGCAGCGATGGAATCGCGCCATACGGGTACCGCAATACACGACAGGGCCAGCACGGTCGCATCGCGGCCGCGATGCAACGTTGCGTGTTGCGTGTACTTGTGGGTGCGCATTCCCGCTGCATGACGTGTCGTGCGCTGGTGACACGGAGGTCTGCATGCCGCGTAGCGGCCATTCGTAAATCCGGAGGGAGTAAATCGAATGAACACTGTTAGAAACAATTGCAAAAAATACCTGTGGCGGGCCATGCTGCCCGCCTGCCTGCTGTTTGCGCTGGGTGGCGGCGTCGGCTACGCGGCTGAAGATGCGCCGGGCGCACGTGCCAGCAGCATGTCGTTGCAAGTCGACACTTATCGCGGCAAGGCTGACGCCTTCCGTGCCGTTGACCTTTTTTCCGGCACATCGTCGCGTTCGGCTAGCAGCGACGCCATTACTCGGCTCGCGGTCAGCAGCGGCACCTTGCTGGATCTGGACAAGAATGCGGTCGCGAGCTTGCAGCGCAGCCGCCCCAGTTCGCTGACCCTGCGCCTGCCGACACGCGAACGTGGCCAGGTCGAACTTGAGCTGTTCGAGAACGATATCTTTGCGCCGGATTTCAAGATCTCGGCCAGCGGCGGCGAAGACACCAGCCGCATCAACCGTGGCCTGCACTATCGCGGCATCGTCAAGGGTGATCCGTCTTCATTCGCCGCAGTCAGCGTATTCAACGGTGAAGTGATAGGTACGTTTTCCACGCTGACCGACGGCAACTGGGTCATAGGCAAGCTGGAAGGTGACAACCCGACGAACCGCCATATCGTCTACGCCGAGTCGGCGATTCTCGACAAGACGGGCGCGCCGGGCTGCGCGATGGGCACCAATGGTGCACGCGAGAACTTTGCGAAGTACTGGGAGGATTCATCGGCGAGCAAGAGCGCCGCGCAACCGGAAATGTCGCCGGCCGCCAGTGAGCGCGGTGCGGGCACCGATGCACTGCAGACGGTCAAGTGCGCCACGGAATGGATGGAAGCCGAGTACGACATCTTCCAGAACCGCGGCAGTCTGCAGGCGGCGACGGACTATGTCACGGCAGTGTTCAACAACTCATCGACCCTGTACGCCAATGACGGTATTTCGCTGAAATTGCAACAGGTTCACGTCTGGACCACAGCCGATCCGTACAACGGCTCCAATTCCAGCGCCAACCTGTCAGCATTCCAGCAGAATCGCGCCAGCAGCTTCAGCGGCACTATCGCCCAGCTGCTCACATTCCGTTCGCTGGGCGGGGGTGTTGCCGCCGGTTTCAGCGGCATCTGCAATTCGTCGCGCTCGGCCAGCATGTGTACCAGCGGTGTCAGCGCGGCATTCAATACGGTGCCGACGTATTCCTGGACAGTCAGTGTAGTCACCCACGAAGCAGGCCATCTGCTCGGCTCGCGCCATACCCATGCCTGCGTCTGGAATGGCAACAATACGGCGATCGACGGCTGTTCGGGCCAGACCGAAGGCGGCTGTGCACTGCCAGGCAATCCTTCCGGTGGCGGCACGATCATGAGCTACTGCCACCTGACCAATGTAGGCATCAACTTCAATCGTGGCTTTGGTTCGCAACCAGCGGCCGTAATCCGTAACCGTGTCGAGGGTGGCGGCTGCCTTGCCAACTGTGACGGCGGAGGCGGTGGCGGCGGTGGAACCCTGACGCGCGGCACGCCGCTCACCAATCAGTCGGCGGCTACCGGTGCGGCACTGGCTTACACCATGGCGGTACCATCGGGCGCAACCAACCTGACCTTTACCACCTCCGGTGGTACTGGTGACGCCGATCTGTTTGTGCGTTTTGGCAGCGCGCCTACCGATACGGTCTATGACTGCAAGTCAGACGGCTCGACCAATGCCGAAACCTGCACGATTGCCGCACCCAGCGCAGGGACGTATCACGTACGCCTCAAAGCTTATGCGGCGTACTCGGGTGTCAGCATCGTCGGCAACTACACCACCGGCGGCGGCGGCGGCGCGCAAACCTACAGCAACACGACGGACTATGCGATTGGCGACAACACAACAGTCGATAGCCCGATTACGGTGTCCGGTCGCACTGGCAATGCGCCGACGAACGCATCGGTAACGGTCGCCATCGTGCACACCTACCAGGGTGACCTGAAGGTCGACCTCGTTGCACCGGACGGATCGCTCTACAACATCCACAACCGCACCGGTGCCGATGCCGACAATGTCAACAAGACGGTCACGCTTGATCTCTCGAGCGAGCCGCTGAACGGAACCTGGAAACTTCGCGTCAACGACAACGCAGTCAACGACACAGGCAGGATCGACAGCTGGTCGATCACGTTCTGATGATCCTGGGAGGGCGCCGCAGCGCGAGCTGCGGCGGAGTAGGGGGCGCCGGGCAGCAATGCCCGGCGCTTTTTCTTGAGTGTGGCGCTGGCCGGGTCCGCAACAGACTCTAGCCAGGCCAGGCGTGCTGCGGCGAAAGACTACCTTCTGCTGCGCGCCGCCTTGGGTGCGATCGCGTCGAGCACGGCCCGGGCCTGTTTGCGCGCAGCGGGTTTCATATGGCGCAGGCGCACGATCCAGTCGATCTCGTCCGCCGTATAGGCCTCAGGCATTTCACGCAGCCCGCGTAGCCCAGAGCCAGCGCGGCGGTTGACGCTACGCAGACCGGTGCAGACGTACTGGGCGTCGTAGCCGGTAGTCGTCAACGCGATCAAAGCGTCCAACGGCATGGGAATTTCGGTCTCCCAGCGCCGCACCGTGCGCGTGCTTACGCCGGTGATCTCGGCCACGCTCTCGCGGCTCAACTCAAGGCGCAAACGTTCTTCGCGCAATCGTCCGTAAAAGTTCGTCTCTGCCATATTGGAAATCCATTCGTATACGGCGACCAGTGCCGACCTGGCGAATTTCACCTACTGCAAGTCTATTGCGCAAGGGGAAAATTGTGCTTCCGTAGCCCAGCGGCCGGGCGACAGGGTCCCTCAGCGCCGTCGGAGCTGCCGTAGCGGCCTGACGCGGCACCGCTCGCCCCCTGGGCGAACACACCCGGAACCAGCGACCCCGCTGCCCAGGCAAGCCGCCGTCCCGGGCAGGTGGATCGCTTCCCGCCCATCCGCTTGCGTCACGCGCAGCGGCAACCGATGGCAGCGCGGCGGTCATTGTCTGCTGCCGTTTCTGCGCCCGTGCCAAGGCCTTGGCGCCGCGAGCTCGCGCGGTGCGAGCTGGCCGTACCGGCACGACGCGCAGGGCGCAGAAAATTCCATGACACCACCACTTGACTGTCCGCTCACACTGACCCAGAATTTTTCCATCAGGACAGTTATGTCCAAACGGTACCAACTTCCTTTCTTATGCCGCCGCGGTTCAGCGCATCATTCGTCCTGTCGTCACCGGCCTGCCGGTTATCGACCGATGCCTTCGTTGCCACCACTGTTTGCCGTTACAGCAACGGTCAACTCGTCTTTGTTGCGTGACGGCGACAAGAACAGAGTCGACACAATTTTCACCACCGCTTGGCAACTGGTTCCGCTGCATTTCACTGACTGCAAGCGGTTTGCACAATAGGAAAAAGCAGCGCCGCACCATCAGAATCGGCGTAGATAAAAATGGGAAAAAGCCGACGGTGCCGACATATGGCCGCCTCGCGCTTGTGCAACAAGCAAGTTTCTGGTTACCGGCGATTCTTGCGCACGGAACCGGCACCACCGGAACCTGGCCGTGCGCCGCGGCGCGTGCGACCCGCAGACACAGACCTCCCACGGACGGAAGGTCCGGCATTCCGTGCTGCGCGCGCGGCGCGCAGCACCCCCACACGGACGAGGGGCGTGCAAACCCATGACTGACGAAAAGTACCTCAATGCAGCGCAACAACGTGCACTGCGCACCCTGCTGATGCTTGCCGAGCATGACCTTGACGGGATCTCGCCGGGCGAAATCGCGCGCCATCTGGAAACCCTGCCGAGCAATACCACGCGCGACCTCGCCAACCTGCGCCTTGCTGGCCTGGCGGAATCTCTCGGCAATGGCCGCTGGCGCATCTCGCCGCGACTGGCAGAACTCGCCATCACGCTGCAACACAACGTCGAAAATGCACGCCGCCGCTTCGAGGACGCGCGGCGGCGCTATACGCGCGACTGAACCCGCGCGGGTTCGCAGGGCAGCAAGCCGACACGGCACCGGGCACGAGGCAGCCACTGACTGACGCAAGGCGGCGTACTGCGCTAGGCTTGCCCAGCTGCATCCCTGCCGCTGGAAATTGCACATGCCGACTCTGGTGCTTGCTAGTGCCCTCGCCCGCTGGCTGCCCGCCGCCGCCGGCAGCGAATATCGCATCGATGTCGAGGCAACGAACCTGCACGATGCACTCGGTAGCGCCTTCGCGCAGTATCCGGCGCTACGCGGTTATGTTCTCGATGAGCAAGGCCGTATTCGGCACCATGTCGCCGTCTTCATTGACGGACAGGCACTGAAAGACAAGTCCGGCCTGTCCGCCGCCGCACTCGGCGCTCACTCGGAAATCTACCTGCTGCAAGCACTTTCCGGAGGCTAGTCATGAATGAACGGCTGCTGGTATCTACGCGCAAGGGGTTGTTCACGCTTTGCGAGGACGGCGGCGACTGGCGCATCGAGCGGCACTCTTTCCCGGGCGACAACGTCACCCTCGCACTGGCCGATACACGCGACGGGCGCTGGTACGCGGCCTTGAACCTCGGCCATTTCGGGGTGAAGCTGCAGCGTTCGGAAGATCGCGGCGCCAGCTGGCGCGAAGTCGCCGTACCGGCCTACCCGGCCGGAGAGATGCTCTCGACCGGCGACGGCAAACCGCCGGTGGCCGCCGGCCTCAGGCTACTCTGGTCGCTGGAGCCCGGCGGCAGCGAGGAGCCTGGACGCCTCTGGGCAGGTACGATTCCCGGCGGCCTGTTCCGCTCCGACGATGCCGCCGAATCCTGGCTGCGCATTGATTCTTTGTGGAATATTCCTGAAAGGGAAAAATGGTTCGGTGGCGGCTACGACCAACCGGGCATTCATTCCATCTGTGTGGATCCGCGCGACTCGCGCCGGCTGCATATCGCCATATCCTGCGGCGGAGTCTGGCGGACGCTCGACGGCGGCGAACACTGGAGCCTGGCGGCTGACGGCATGTACGCAGCTTACATGCCGCCGGAGCTGCGCAACGATCCGAACATCCAGGACCCCCATCGCATGGTGCAGTGCGCCGGCGCACCGGACACCTTCTGGGTGCAGCACCACAACGGCGTGTTTGTTAGCCGCGACGGCGCGCGCAGCTGGCAGGACATAGCCAACGTCCCCCCTTCCGTGTTCGGCTTTGCGGTCGCGGTACACCCTCACGACCCCGACACGGCCTGGTTCGTGCCGGCGGTAAAGGACGAATGCCGCATTCCCGTTGATGCCAAGCTGTCCGTGGCACGCACGCGCGATGGCGGCCGCAGCTTCGACAGCCTACGGGCGGGACTGCCACCGCAGTCCTACGATCTGGTCTATCGCCATGGGCTTGCGGTCAGTCGCGACGGCGGGCTGCTCGCCATGGGCTCGACCACCGGGGGACTCTGGCTCAGCGCCGACCAGGGTGATAGCTGGCGCACGCTGTCGCTGAACCTGCCGCCGATCTACGCCGTGGCGTTTGCTTGATGCCGGGATCCGAGTCGTTGAAAACATCCGTACCGATTCAACGAGGCCCGGCCAGCCGGCTGCCATCGGCAAAGACGATCTCGGCAGGCTCCCAGACTAGCCGCAGCTGATCGGCGGGCAGTTCGACCAGTGCACGCTCGGCCTCGCCCGCACGGCGCATGGCGTTGCCGCAGCGCACATCGATACGCGCGAAGGGCTCGATCCGGTCCCGCTGTTCTATCCAGCACTCGGTGCGGCGCTGGTCCTGTAGATCGAACACTTCAACACTGCCCTTGGCCGAGGCGATTTCACGGCCGGAGTTGTTGACCAGACGATAGGTCACGACCAGCGTCTGCCCGCTGTCGCTGCGATCGACCACCGGCTTGGCCGAGCCGATGCCGGTTACCTGCTGCGGCGTCAGCAGTTCGCGCCTGACCAGGCGCAGCTCCAGCGCCTCGCGCAGTGGAGCGAAACCGCGATCCCGTTCCGCACGCCGCTGCGCCGCAACCGCATTGCGCTCGGCCTGCGTGTGCAGGAACGCCTGCTGCAGCTCGATCGCTTCGCCGAAGGTGCGTGCGGTCAGCGGCTCGTCCGGATCGGCCAGGGCCGCGGGCAGCACATCGCCATTGCTGCGCTTGAGATAGCCCAACACCAGCTCGCGTTCGCTCTCGCTCAGCCGGTCAAGCTGCGGCTGTATCTCCGACAGATCGTCAACATCGAGCGGCAGCCGCGTGCCATACGGCTTGCGCAATGCGCCGTAGAGTCCCAGCCCCGCCATAAGCGCTGCAACCAGCAACAGCCGCGTCGTCGTAGTCATGTGCCCCCTGGCAAATCGGTGCTCGCCGCAAAGCTTTGCCGACGCATCGCCAGGCAACCCGTGGGTGTGACCTGTTTCGCTTCAGCCGGCTGCGGCAGTGTGCCAGATCACCCTCGTTGGCGGCGGCGGACTAGGTTCGGGCCGGCATCGTGTGCAGCGACTGCCCGGTCGAGAAACTGCAGCTTCGCCAGTTCGGCGTACAGGCCGCCGGCGGCCAGCAGACCCTCGTGCCTGCCTTCGGCAACGATACGGCCCTGGTCCAGGACGACGCTGCGATCAGCGCGGAGCACAGTGGCCAGGCGGTGCGCAATGACCAGGGTCGTACGGCCCAGCATCAGCGTCTCCAGCGCCTGTTGCACGGCACGCTCACTCCGCGCGTCCAGGGCGCTGGTGGCCTCGTCGAGCAGCAGGATAGGCGCGTCCTTGAGCAAGGCGCGGGCGATAGCAATACCCCCCACCCGGCACGTGAGGACAACAAGACGAAAGCCCTGCAGGGGTAGCGCGCCCTGCGCAAACCACCCGCGGAAAAAGCCGCTGCACAAACTGCAGCGGCGGTCGTGTCACGTCCGTGTGATTGAATCCGTTTCCATTCCGATGGTCACCACTGCACGATGTCCGAATCGCCGCAGGGCGCCTGTACCGTGGCGATGGTGCTCAGTCCGTATGGCGAGGTCACGACGACGGTGATGCTATTGCGCAGGCTGTAAGTACAGCTGATCTGAGCGGACGACAGATTGTTAGCCCCACCAAGATACATGTCGCCACGCACAGACCATTGGTAAGTGACTCCACCGAACTGCGGCCAGGCCTCACAGTAGTAGCCGAGTCCCGGATCGAGCACGCACTGGATCTGCGTGTGCTCAGCCGGCGGCGGTTCGGTGCTTGCGAGGACGATCTGCGCCTTGCCGGTACTGCAATTGGCATTCAGTACCACGGGGCAGTATTTGTTCACGCTGCCCTGAGGGCAGGCCACGTTGTCGAGTACAGGATCACAGACAACCTGGGCCGCAACGGGCAAGGCAAATAGTGCCGCTGCAAGCGGCATGACGAAAGCTATGGGGCGCACTATCAATCTCCCTGAAAATCGAAAAGGACGCCAATCGCAACGGTGACGGACCGGCAACGGCAATCGGGATACGCGAGATGGCGGGCCCGAGTCGATCAAAAAATAGTCACTCATAAAACCATACGGTGTGGATCAGTCTGCTTGCGCCAGCATCGCCTCCACTCGCGCGCAGGCCTCGGCCAGGCCGGGCACCACACCCGGCGCAGCGTTACAGCCGGCTTCAACGCGTGTGCGGCGCAGCAATTCGGAATAGTCGCGGCGATTGTCGGTCGCTGCGATGGCAAATCCGGCCCTGGCGCCGGGTGTGGTCAGGACCTCCAGCGCCACCTGCCCTTTCGCATCGGCGAGCAGACAACGCGCATAACCCAGACGGAACAGCACCACTGCGTTGCTCTCAAAACCGAAGCGCTGCTCGGCGGCAGCCAGCGTCGCCGCATACAGGGCGAGCGCCTCGGCCCGCGCGGCCGGGTCCTGCGCCAGCATTTCGGCCAGGTTATAACTCGCCCGCAAGGTATTGGGGTGGGTGTCACCGATGCTGGCACGGAAGATGGCAACAGCCTCGCGATACGAGACAATCGCCGCCGACGCCTGCTTCAGCCCCGCCTGCACGTTGCCCAGTACCATGGCGGCGCGCGCCGCGAACGGGCTTCGCGCGCCATAGGCACGCACCGCATCGTCGCGCACGGCCGTCGCCTCGCTCAGTGCCTCCTCGTGCCGGCCCAGTTGCCGCAGCACGATCACGCGCTGCAAGCGCGTCAGGCCGATGCGTGGGTGCGTGCTGTCCAGCGTACGGCGCTGCCAGACCAGGGTTGCGTCCAGCACCTCCAGCGCCTCGATCCGCAACTCCCTCTGCCCCAGCAACTCCGCCAACCGCAATCGAGCCAGATTGGCCCACTCGTCGTCGGCTTCGTGGTCAGCCATCGCCGTGATCGCAGCGCGCAGCAAGCGGATTGCCCCGTCCTTGTCGCCCGCATTGAACAGCAGGCCGGCCTGCACCACTTGCCAGGAAGGTGTTGGCTGCCGCCCGCTTGCGATGGCCTGCTGCAAACTCTGCCGTGCCCGCTCGAATTCACCGGCCGCAAACAAGGCGCGAGCACGCAGCACGAACAAGTCAAAGCGTTCCTGCGCATCCACGTTGCCCCGCTGCGCGGCTGCCGCCGCACGCTCGAACAGCTCGGCCGATGCAGTGGACAGACCTAACGACAGCTGCACTTCGGCAATACTGCCGGCCAGGCTTGCGTACAACTCGGGCTGCGCCTCAAAACTCGGCTCCAGCGCCGGCAGCGCCGCATCCAGCACAGCACGCACGGTTACTGCTTCGCCAGCGACACGGGCCGGATCGGCGGACAGGAAGGCCTTGCGCAGTATCGTCAACGCCTGCTGCGCACGATCACGCTCACGCACGGCAGCCGCATTGCGCGCGAATATCGCAACCAGCGCGCCGGCCACGGCCAACACCGCCAGGGCGCCGAACAGGCATGGCAACCGATGCCGTGCAACGAACTTGCCCAGCCGGTAGCCGAACTGGGCATCAGCGGCACGTATCGGCCGCCGCGCAAGGAAGTGTGCGATGTCCTCGTCCAGCTGCTCGACCGTGGTATAGCGAGCAGCCACTTCCTTGCGCAGGCACTTCTGCACGATGCACTCGAGATCGCCGCACAGGCGTTTCTGCAGCATGCTGAGGCCCGCAAGTCCGCGCCGCTGCGCCAGCGCTTCGTCGCTGCCGCTGATGCGCCGGCTCATCGGCGGCGGCGGCACGCGCAATATCAGCTCTTCGAGTGCAGCACCACCCAGTCCATCCAGGTCAAACGGCGGCCGGCCGCAAAGCAACTCATACAACACCACGCCCAACGCGTACACATCGCAGGCCACGGTGACCGGTGCGCCAAGCAACTGCTCGGGCGAGGCGTTGCTGAAACTCAGATAGCGATCCCGCGTTGCGGTTGCATCGACGCCACCGTCAAGTGCCTTGGCGATACCGAAATCGAGCAGACGGATCTGTCCGGAACTGTCGACCAGGATATTGCTGGCCTTGATGTCGCGATGAACCACCAAGTGCTGATGCGCGTGACTGACGGCAGCAAGCACTTGCCGGAACAGCTGCAGGCGCTGCTCAAGCGACAGCGCGGCACGCTCGGCATAGGTAACCAGATCGACACCTTCCACCAGCTCCATCACGACATAGGGCGTGCCGTCGACCAAGGCCCCCGCATCGATCAGGCGACAGATTCCCGGATGGTTGAGGCCCGCAAGCAGCCTTCGCTCGGACGAAAAACGGCGCAGCAGCGAGGGGTTGACCAGCTCCTGCCGCAGCAGCTTGATCGCAACGGTCTGCTGAAAATCCGCATTGCTACGTTCGGCGCGAAATACGCGACCCATGCCGCCCACACCGATCTGCCCCTGGATCCGGTAGGCGCCGATGCGGCTGCCTTCGTGTACCAGACTGGGCATGGCTGCGGTGATTTGCTGCGCCAGGCTGCCAAACTGGACCGATGTATCGGTCAGGGCCAGGTTCTGCTCAACGCGCAGCAATTCGCGCAACTGCTCCACTTCCTCGGGGTCGGAGCAATGCTGGCGCAGAAAATCGTCCCTGTCCGACGGCGGCAACTCGAGCGCCGTGTCGAACAGCTGCTGCATACGGGCGAAGGTTTCCGGTGTCATTCGGTCTTGGCAGCGTGTCCGTCCGCACCCAGCCGCGCCGCCATCCAGACCCGCGCGAAGCGCCATTGCCGCCCCACGGTCGCCGTCGAGGAATCACAGACTTCAGCGATCTGTTCAACACTGAGCCCGGAGAACAGACGCATTTCCACGACGCGCGCCGACGCCGGATCATGCTGCTCTAGCTGGGTCAGTACCTGATCCAACGCGAGCCAGTCCACGACATCGCCAGGGCTGGCCAAGGTATCGGCGTCCGGGTGGTCCAGCGCAACGAAACACACGTCGCCGCCTTGTTTCTCCGTCATGCGCTGGCGAATATGGTCGATGAGGACGCGGCGCAGCACGGTTGCAGCAATCCCGAAGAAATGTGCGCGGTTCTGCCAGTCGACCGCTTTCTGGTCAGCTATTCGTTCATACGCTTCATTGACGAGTTCGGTAGGCCGCAGGGTCACAGCGCCGCTGCGTCCGAACACCTGGCGCCGTGCGATATCACGCAACACTGGGTACACGAGAGTCGCGAGCTGGTTCTCTACGCCACGATCGCCTTCCTTCCACTTCACCAGCAAGGACGTGATGGCCATCCCCGGAGTGTTCGTCATACCCCCCCCTTGCCAGCGACACGGGATGCGCCTGGGATCACTGGACGGGCAGCACGGCGCGATGCGATCGCTCCATTCATGCCGCGCCCTGCTGTTTCTCCCGGCGGCCCATACGCTGCAGTAGTAGCGCCGCCGCGCCTGCCACAAGCCCCCAGAAAGCAGACTTGATGCCAAACAGGGTAATGCCTGACGCCGTCACAAGAAACGTCAGCAACGCGGCTTCGCGCTCTTGTTCATTGCCCAGCGCGACGGCGAGGCCATTGCCAATGGTGCCAAGCAAGGCCAGTCCGGCGATCACGACCACAAGTTCGCGCGGAAATGCGCTGAACAACGCCGCGACGGTCGCGCCGAACACACCGACGATGCAATAGAACACACCCGCCGCGACCGCGGCGACATAGCGCCGTGATGGATCTTCATGGGCTTCACGCCCCATGCAGATGGCGGCAGTAATCGCCGCCAGATTCAGTGCGAATGCACCGAAAGGCGCGAGCAGCAGATTGGCCGTGCCGGTCCAGCCTATCAGCGGTGAGATCGGCACCGAATAGCCCGAGGCACGCATGACTGCGACGCCGGGCACGTTCTGCGAGGCCATGGTGACGAGAAACAGCGGAATCGCGACGCTGACTATCGCGCTCAGGCTAAACACTGGCGTGACCCAGACCGGCTGCGCAAATTCCAGCCGCACCGCTTGCCAGTTCAGCAAGCCGCCAGCCGCCGCCACCGTGATACCCAGCAGCAACGTGAAAACCACCGCATAACGCGGCTGCCAACGTCGCAGCACGACATAGGCCACGACCATCGCCAGCGCCAGGCCAAACCGGGTTTCCAGCGCGAGGAAGGCGTCCAATCCAAAGCGCAACAGCACACCGGCAAGCATGCCGGACGCTATCGCTACCGGCACGCGGTTGATAAGCCGCTCGAACAAGCCGGAAAAACCAGCCAGCACGATCAGAACAGCGGATACGACGAAAGCGCCAGTGGCCTGCTCGATATTCAGTCCGGCCGCACCCGCCGTCAGCAGGGCTGCACCCGGCGTCGACCAGGCGGTCACTACAGGTACGCGATAGCGCAGCGAAAGCACGATGCAGGTCAGGCCCATGCCCAGGCCCAGCGCCCACATCCAGGAAGCAACTTGCGCCGGTGTCGCACCCGCGGCCTGGGCGGCCTGGAACACGATGGCAGCCGAACTGGTGAAACCGACGAGTACGGTGACCAGGCCGGCGACGACTGGAGGCAACGACAGATCACGCCACAGAGAGCGTGGCTCGGCAATGGCGGATTCAGTAGCAGACATGGCAGCGCCGGATACGGAGTGGATAGACGAGCCTAGGCGCGAACGCGGTGCAGTGGAAGAGCATTTCTGACGCCGGGATTACGCCACACCGCTCGAGGGGTCTGTTCGTGACCGGGGTCGCAAAGTGTCTGCCTAGTTTGTCAACGCCTTCAATGCCTGGCGATGAAACACTCCGAACCCGTGATCCCTGATGCCAACACACTGCGTACGTGCCGACAAGCCCTACCCGAGGAAGCTCCCATGAAGACGTCACCGCTGCTGTCTGCCCTGTCCCTTGCTCTGGCCGCGAGTGCCGCAACGGCACAGACCGCGCCGGGTAGTTCGGCCAGTCCGGATTATTCCTACCGGATCGATAGCGTGCCCGGCGCCAGTCACCGCGTGACGATTACGAGCTTCAACGGGCCGTTTCACTATCGCGATATGGCGTTGACTCCACGCAACTGTGGTAGCAGCCCGGGGGTCCCCGTCCCCCGCGCAGCCGAAATGTTGCTGTTCGTTCCCTCAAACGGGCCGATCCATGCGGAATTCCGCGTGCCCGCAAGCAGTGGCGGCAGTTGCGAATTCGTTACCGAGTTCGACCTAAAGGCGCAGGACCGCCCGCCTTCGACGAACGAAGTCAATCCGGAAACACCGGGCCAGGGCCAGAAACCGCGTATGAAGCTTGTCCCTGAGATTACCGATCTCAGCGCCGCCGACCCACTGCAGATAGGTCGCATAGCGACGCAGTGGGGTAGTGTCGTAACCCTGCCCGCCTCCCAGGCGGTCGCGCGGAACAACGGCATCTGCTATTTCGCGTATAGCTATCTCAGTATCAACGCCGGTCCAGGCCATGCCGAGGGCAGCACGAACGCGCTGACGCTGAACCCGCCGAACGGCCCGCTGCTGGCAGTCGATGATCTGCCGGCGCAACTGCCCATGTCAGCCGCCACCGTACGTGGCCGCATAGGCCTGCCATCAGGCTTCTCCACGGTCGTGCTCGAAGTCGACGCACCAAACTATGTGCCGGAGACCAATGAAACCAACAATCTGCGCAACATCAGCATCAACGTACAAGGCAACTGCTACTGAGCGTTGAGTCCGCTTTAAGCCCGGCATCCAGCTAAACCAAAGCTGCGATGTCGGGTCGCTTTTTCAGCCCGGCACCACGGCACGACGCCCGAGCCAAACCGGCCGCGAGCCAAACCAGGCCACCCACGACTCGGAAATCCCCTACGCAAGCACGGGGTGTTTTCCCACGGGCCGAACGCAGAGTTGACATCAATGCGGACAGGCTGAAATTTGACCGGCTTTCCCGCTTTCCCGGCCACCCTCGGCGGGGACAGATCGCGAATGGCACTGAAACGAATCGCCCCGACCCGCTGCGACAGTTACCTCGCAGTCCGCCTCATCGCCTGGCGCGCCGTGTGGCGAACCGGCAACCACAGCGTGACACGCACCGCACCGTCGCCCCCCACGGCCTCGTCGACTTGCCACCCCAGATGCTCTGCGAAACGAACAAGCAGTGTCGGCGCAAGGTCCAGCCCACTGAGGTTGGCGACGCGGTCAATCACACGACTGGCCGCCGGCATGAATACGAATTCAATTCGCCCGGCGTCGGCAGTGGCTTGCAAAGTACCCGCTGTCAGCGGGGGTACCAGGCGGCGCAACAGACCGCGAACAACAATTAGCGCGGGCACATGCGCTAACCAGAGCGTGTCGACCGCGTCTATCCGGATATGCAGCGTATCCGCCGCGGCACGCGTCGGCGTCAACGCCTCGTCGAGAAACACCGCGGCGTCGATTTCACAGGATTCGTAGTGTTTTCGGCGCGCCAGTCCCAACATCGCCTCGATCAGATCGGCGAGTTCGTCCACACCGCGCTCCAACCGTGCCAGGCGCCGCCGGAACGCAGTATCGGTCACAGGCTCGTCGACCAGCACGTCCACGGCTCCCTTGACGACAGCGATCGGCGTGCGCAAGGTGTGGCTTGCGTCAGCGAAGAACGCGCTCTCGGCCGCAGCCGCTTCGACCAGGCGTTGCTGATTCGCGTCGATTGCCCGCGCTAGCCGGCCAAGTTCATCAGAGCCAACCAGCCGCGACAAATTACTGGGCTCGGCGCGGACCGGCAGTGCATCGACGGCATCCGCAAGCTGCCGCACCGGCGCAATCGCATGCCCGGCGAGCAGCCAGCCCGTCCAACCGCCCAACACACCACCGAGCACAATGACCACAGCGGAGAATAGCCAGAGATAATGTTCCAGCGTTTCAATCGTACTGAGGTCGATAACGAACACCAGGCGTCCAGCGGCAACGTCAGACACAACCGCATGCAAGCCTTCGGCATCTACCTCGTGAATGCCCGGCGACAGCGCCGCAAGTTCGGGCGGCAGATCACCGCTGCCGTCGGTGCGCCGCAGGTAACCACTAAGCCGCTGAGTCCGCGGCAGCGCGAGCTGCGGATCGATGCGCAAGCGCTCGATGTAGTCCTTTGCCTGTTCGCGCAGGACTTCGGCAACCATCAGCTCTTCGTAGTCTTCGGCGAGATACAATGTTGCCGAAGAAAAAATAATACTAAGCAACACACTCAGCGTCGCACAGGCGTAGGCGATCCGCAGGCGCAGTGATCTGCGCGCCAACATCAGTCGACCTCCAGCCGATAGCCCAATCCGTGCACGCTGCGAATCAGATCTTGCGTCGGCGCCGCGGCAATCAGCTTGCGCAACTCGTAAACATGCGTATGCAGCGCGGCGCTATCCCCCCCCTCTTCGCCCCAGACTGCAGCAACGAGTTCCGCATGCGGCACGATATGCGGCGCGCGGCGCATCAATACTTCGAGCAGGATCGACTGGGTGCGCGTCAACATGATGCTGCGTCCGCCACAGATCACGCTCCGGCTGCCGGGTCGATAGCGCAAACGGCCAGCGGCAAGCGCAGTCTCGCGCACACGACCTCGACGAAATACAGCCCGAATGCGCGCTTCGAGCTCGCTCAATGCGAACGGCTTCACCAGGTAGTCATCCGCACCCTCAGCGAAACCGCGCAGCTTGTCGTCGAGTGTGTCTCGCGCCGTCAGCATAATGACCGGCGTAGCGTGGCCAGTCGCGCGCAGGCGCCGGCACAGCAATAAACCGTCGAGCCGCGGCAGGCCGAGGTCGAGCACGATCACGTCAAAACCTCCACGCACGGCAGCCGCAAGGCCGGCTTCGCCGTCGGCGGCGTGATCGAGCGCATAGCCACGACGCTCCAGGAAATCCCAGATGTTGGCAGCGATGTCGTGCTGATCCTCAATGAGCAGCACGCGACGGGGTTCACTCATGAGCAGACGATTCGCGTGGAAACAGCGCTAGCTTGCCGCACTTCACCGCACTTAACACAAAGCTGAGAAATACCTGAGGCGGCATTACATCATCGCCCATAGTTTCGCCGCAGACCGTCGACCCTCTGACCCGTCAAGGTGATTCTGTGTTGCCTTCATCCCTCTGGCCGCGGCTGCGCCCGCTGGCATGGCTTGCAGTGCTGTTCGTGTCAATAGCCACTCTCACGCGCCTGGTGCTATTCCTCAACGGTGGGGAGGGCGTACCGCCGACCGTACCCAACTGGCTGTATGTATTTGGCATAGGCTTCGCCTACGACCTGGTGACGTTGCTGTACTTCGCCTGGCCACTGCTGCTATGGCTCTGGCTAATGCCACGCCACTGGCATGCCGGCCCCATAGCGCGATTCGGTCTAGGCACGCTTCTGTTTGCGCTTGTTTTTACGCTGCTCTTTGTGGCGGCAGCGGAATACGTATTCTGGGACGAATTCCAGACCCGCTTCAACTTTATCGCCGTCGATTATCTGGTCTATACAAACGAGGTGATCGGCAATATCCGCGAATCCTATCCAGTCGGCCTGCTGCTCACCGTACTGTCCATAAGCAGTGCAGCCACGCTGCTGATCGCGAGGCGCTGGCGCGCGGCCCCGGATACGACCTCGACCTTTGCCGGGCGTAGCGCATTCGTCGCACTATGGCTGGCGGTGACTGTTGTTGCCTCGTTCACCGTGCGTAGCGAGGACAAGCAGCGCAGCGCCAACGAATACCTGAATCAACTCGCCGGAAACGGTATCTACGAATTTTTCGCCGCATTCCGCGCTAGCGAACTGTCGTATTCAAAGTTCTATCGCAATCTGCCGCCGGAACAGGCGTTCATGCGCCTGCGTTCCCTGCTAGCGACCCCCGATGCGCAGTTCGTCAGCAGCGACCCCTACGACATCACGCGCGATATCGTTGCCGACAAGCCCGAGCGTCACCTCAATGTCGTGCTGATCAGCATTGAAAGCTTGTCTGCGTTCTTTTCCGGTGCCTACGGCGGCAGCCCCAGCCTGACGCCGGAACTCGATGCGCTGAGTCGTGACAGTCTGCAGTTCACACGACTGTTCGCCTCCGGGACCCGCACCGTGCGAGGCCTCGAAGCCCTCGCGCTGTCCGTACCACCAACCCCCGGCGAATCGATCGTCAAGCGACCGCGCAACGAGAACCTGTTCAGCCTTGCCGAAGTCTTCAACGGCAAGGGCTACACATCGGAATTTCTCTACGGCGGATACGGCGCATTCGACAACATGAACTATTTTTTCGGAAATAACGGCTACGTCGTGCGCGACCGTTCGGACATCCCTTCCGAGCGCATCCACCAGGCCAACATCTGGGGCGTGGCGGATGAAGATTTGTATACACTTGCGCTCGATGAATTCGACCGAATGCACGCGCAGCACCGGCCGTTCTTCGCTCACATCATGACGACTTCGAATCACAGGCCTTATACATTTCCAGAAGGACGCATTGACGCACCACAGGGAAAGCGCGAGAGCGCCGTGCGTTATACCGACTGGGCAATAGGCGATCTGTTGCGACGCGCACGCTTGAAGCCCTGGTTCGACGATACCGTGTTCCTGATTACGGCTGACCACTGCGCATCCTCTGGCGGCATCGCAAGCCTGCCGACGTTTCGCTATCACATACCTTTATGGATCTATTCTCCGAAACATGTGATGCCAGGGCGTATCGACCGCATGATGAGCCAGATTGACATCGGCCCTACGGTGCTGGGTCTGCTGGGTTTCAGCTACCGCAGCCGCTTCTACGGCGCGGACCTGCTGCGACTGGAGCCCGGACGCGAGCGGGCCTTCATCGGAAACTACCAGCGCCTTGGCTATCTGCGCGATGATTCGCTCGTTGAGCTGGCGCCACGCCGCCGTATCAGCAGCGTACGACCGGCCTACGACAACGACATGCCACAGCCGGACCTACCGCTAGACCCTGCCATGGCCGACGACGCAACCGCGTACTACCAGAGCGCGAGCTACCTGTTCTCGCAGGGACTGCTCGGCGCCGGGCTTGCACACCGGACGGCCTTGGCACCAGCAGCCAGT
This sequence comes from Rhodanobacteraceae bacterium, assembly GCA_016790075.1. Classification (GTDB taxonomy): domain Bacteria; phylum Pseudomonadota; class Gammaproteobacteria; order Xanthomonadales; family Rhodanobacteraceae; genus Tahibacter. The sequence goes on from JAEUPP010000082.1 coordinate 42,162, forward strand.
CGCGCGTCGCATTGAATTGTCGGCCCCTTGGACGCCTGCATGCACTGACGGCCAGTTACTCGTATGCACCGTTACCTGTTCGCAAGCACACCTGCAGCGATCGCCAGGCGTCCGCTGTCCTGGGTAAGTAACGACACCTGTTTGCGCTGTGGTCGAAGCGGCCCTCCAACGTGCAGCCCGCCGAACGGCGGCGCCTCGGCCTTCAGCGCCCTGCGGCATCGATGCGAGCTTGCACTTCTCGGCTGCGGGCATCGTCCGCGCCGTAGGTTTTCACACGTATCGCCAGCGCGCGCCGCAATAGCGCGTCGGCTTCGGCTGCCTGCGCCGGCCGGTGCAGATTCGCCTCCAGAACCATCAGTACCGGCGCCAGCTGCGCGTCCTCTGCCCCTACGCGAGCTTCATAGTTTTGCAGAGCTTCACGCAGTAGTTTCTGCGCTTCGTCGCGACGCCCCTGCTTGCCGACAACACGTCCCAAATGCAGCAGATCGATGCCGACAAGCTCATGCTTGTCGCCATAGTGCTTGCGTTGCGCATACAGCGCCTCGCGATACTGCCGTTCAGCTGCAACAAGCTGGCCACGCGCTTCAAGCACACTGCCGAGATTGAACACCGCGGCCGAGCGCCAAGGATGTGTCAATTCATAGAGCGCAAGTGCCTGGCGATAGTAGTTTTCCGCTGCCTCGATCTTGCCAGCGCCCTCAGCAACCCAACCCAGATCGCTAAGGTTCATCGCCACCGCGGAGTGTTTCTCGCCCAGATGTTGGCGGCGAATCGCAAGCGCCTTCAGCAGCAAGGTCTCGGCCTCGTCGTTCTTGTCCTGCGCTTTCAGCGCGCGCGCCAAATTGTTCATGACCGACGCCACGAACGGATGATCGCTACCGCGCGTCTGCATTACTATCGCCAACGCTTCGCGGTAGTGCGCCTCTGCCTGCTGATAACGGCCCAGGCTACGCTCGACAGCCGCAAGACTGGACAGGTCACTGGCGATATGCGGATGGTTAGGCGGCAACAGCTCACGGCGCACAGCAAGCGCCTGGCGCAACAATGGCTCTGCACCGGCGTAGTCGCCGCGCACATGCAGCACCATACCAACGCGGCCGATGCTGTCGGCCACATCGAGATTGCGTTCACCGAACAACCGTTGCCGCATGGCCAATGACTCTCGGAACAGCACTTCAGCTCCGGCGTAGTCGGCACGTTCGTACTGCAGCTGCCCACGGTCGCGCAAAGTTGTAGCAATTTCCATATTTTCGTGATTTGTGCCAGCGCGATACAGCGCTTCAGCTTCACGCAACAAACGGTCGGCCTCGTCGAATTTGTCCTGCGCGCCCGACAGAGCCCCGAGTGCACGCAGTGCCGAAGCGCGCACCTCCGCAGGCAGTTCGGGGTGCGCAGCAACGACATCGCGAGCGCGCAACAACAGCTTTTGCGCATCGTCGTACTGTCCGAGCTGGTAGTATGTCGCACCAACGGTTGTCAGCAATTCGACCTGCACATCGGGCTGTTCGCCGAGTTCGGTTTCGATCGACTGCCAGCCCGTATTCAGCAGTTCGCGCGCCGTCAGCTCCTTGCCGAGACTACGCGTCGGATCAGCCCCCTCGAACAGACGCAGGATCAGCGATTTCACCCGATCCGCTTTCTGCGCCTCGGCCTGGGCACGGTCGCGCTGCAATGTGATGGCGCGCGCCTGCAGGCTGACGGTCAGCGCATAAGCGGCGGTCAGCAAGAAGATCACCGTCGAAGCGGCAACCGCCCAGGCGTGCCGGCGCACAAAACGTGCCGCGCGATAGCCCCAGGTCTCCGGCCGCGCGAGGACCGGCCGGTGGTGCTGCCAGCGCTGCAGATCGTCGATGAAATCGCGCGCGCTGGCGTAACGCCGTGCTGGCTCCTTGCGCAGCGCTTTCATGATGATGAGATCAAGATCGCCGCGCAGGCGCCGCGCCAGAGCAGCCGGTGCGAGTCCGCCTATGCGCGCGGCGGTCGGCGGCGGGACAAGTGCAGCCACAACGCTGGGCAGGGGCGGATCGTCACCGCATACGGCGCGCTCAAGCGAGGCCTGCGTAATATCCGACGGCTGCTGCGCATGCTGGCCGCAGACCAGTTCATACAGCAACAGACCAAGCTGATAGATATCTGACGGCATGCCAGCTGGCTGGCCTGTCACCTGTTCCGGCGTTGCATAGTCCGGTGTAAACAGCCGTGTCGCGGTGCGCTCGTGCCGCTCTCGCACGTCCTCGCTGTCGAGCACCTTGCCGATGCCGAAGTCCAGCAGCTTCACTGTTCCTTCGGCAGTGACCGCAATATTCGACGGCTTCAGGTCGCGGTGTACGACTCGGCGTGCGTGCGCGTGATCGACAGCTTCTGCAACCTGCAGGAACAAGGCGAGGCGGCTATCGAGATCGAGCTGGCGCTCGTCACACCAGGCATCGATGCGCAGGCCCTCGACGAACTCCATCACGAGGTAGGGATGACCTTCAGCGGTTTCACCTCCGTCGAGCAAATGTGCGATGCCGGGGTGGTTCAAGGTCGCCAGGATCTGGCGCTCCAGACCAAAACGAGCCAGGAAGTCGGCAGCGGCATAGTCGCTGCGAATCAGCTTGAGCGCGGCTTTTTGCACGAACGCGCCGTCCTCACGGGCAACTTCGTAGACGCTGCCCATGCCGCCGCGGCCAACCTGGCGCAGCAGGCGCCAGGCACCAATGCGCTGGCCGCAGTACTCGCCCTTCGTTGCGGCCTGATCACCGAGCGCGGCAAGCGCCTCGGCACGGTCGGTCTTCGCCGTCTGCAGCATGCCTATCGGGCGCTCGGACAGTTCCAGCCACTGCAGCAGGCGCGCATGCACAGCTGGCCGGGTCGCCAGCAGTTCTGCCAGGAATTGATCGCGCTCCTCGCCCTCGTCGAGCCGAAGCAGGCGCAACAGCAGCGCATCAAGTTCAGCATCGTGCACGGAGTGCTCGTTCATGGCTGGACGCCGCCTGGCCACAGCCGATGTGGAGCAACGTTGTTCGCCCGTTCTCGACTCACCGCTGCTGCAGTCATACGCCCCCCGGCCGATGCGCTGCGATTGTGGCGGGAATGCGAGGCAGCGGCAATTTACATCGCCATGCCCACCTGTTTTTCGACCGCAGCATTTCAAACCCGACACGCACACCGGATCTGCAGCCAAACCGGCATACCTCACCGTCGCGATAGCAAAGTCCGGCAGGCTGCTCGAACGGAGCAAACTTCTCCGCGAGACTCAAAATGTGATTGATGCAACGGCCGGAGCGTCAGACACTTCACAGAATCCGGGACAGTGATTTTACCGGTCATATTTTCCGCAGACAGGAATCACGCCCGTACTGGGCCGGAAACTGAGGGAAAAGCACACAACAGCATTGGACTGGCAGCAGCCAGCTCCGTACACCCGGAGCTCCTGTTGCCGGCTGCTATCGAGTAGTCCAGTGGGGGATAAGCAATGCCGCTTCCATACGTCGAAGTAGGTTTAGTGCGCTACTTCTTGGGGTTTTCGCTCGCGCTGGTAAGTTGGATTGCGCCGTTGCAGGCAGCTGAGCCGATCATGCTGATCAAACCGCCGGTTGCGATCGAGCAGGACTACATCGTGCCCAGCCCAGACATGGATCTGGTACCACAAATCACGCCCTACCAGATGAGCGAAGCCGAACAGGCGGCATTCGCCTGCACGATCTATTGCGGCACAACGGTCGAATATACGGCATGGAATGGTACGCGCTATCTGATGCAGGAATTTCTTGGACGAAAGATGCGCGTGCTGATCCCACAGAGTTGGTTTGAGGTCGCCAGTTTTTCCGCTGACAGCCGGCGGCGCTTCGTCGACGCCATCGACCTGAACTATCAGTACGCGATGGAAGTATCAGGCAGCGAGCCCAGTGGGTCGGGGCTGAATACCATTGCTTTCGTCTACCCAACCGGGTGTGGCACGGGCGCGGCAGGCTGCGGCAACGAAGGCAGCAAAGGAATCGAGATGAATAACTACGATCCGCCTCGCAACAATGCGCACTACTGGGAGGCGACCGACAAGGATTCCCTTTACGACCTTATCTCGCACGAGCTGGGACATAACTTCGATACCAATAAGTTCAGCCGCAACGCAAACATGGGGGTCAACACGGACTCCGCTCATTTTTACGTCTACATGCTTGGTCACGCCACCACCTATGATTACAGCTATGACCCGGGTGACTCGCCCGCGTTGAGTTCGCGCGAGTTCGCGGATCAACAGGAAAGCCGCACGCTCTACACCTATCGTGGCATTTCTGGAGCGAACTGGCAGGCTTGCGGTGCAAACGAGACCTGTGGCGTCGGAGCGAACCGCGTACTCGCCGGACCGCTGTACCGCGCGCGCCAACTATACGGCCGCGGCGTCTACAAGCGTTTTCTGAGCTTCTACAAGACACGCCTGGCCAGTGGGCAGCCTGCGACAACACAGGACAAGATGGATCTGATGTTCGAGGCCTACTCAGCCGCGGCCAACAGAAACATGCTGTGCCTGCTGGACACCTTGCAATGGCCGATTTCTCCCGCCGCGCGCGCGCGGGTCAACACCGCCTACCCGCAAGCCAACCCACACTGCACCACCCTCGGCAGCAACGGCCAGCCGCTGATACTCGGCGACCCGCTGTACAGCGGCATCAGCAACCCGACGCTGTACAACAACGCCGATGACGAGGAACATTTCTCTGTCCGCGTGCCGGCCCAGATTACCGGGCGAACGATCGCTGGACGCGCCTCGATGTTCAGAGTTTCCAATGCAAGGAACTCGCGTTTTCGCGTGTTCCACTGCTCCACTGCGGGAACCGGCACGACGGCGGATGTCTGGTACTGGCCCATGAACGAAAGCGGCAGCGCGTACGACGGTTACCCATTTGCGACGCCAGTACGGGGCGCCTGCGCACTCGGCTTTTTTCACCAGAGGCCGGTGAATTCGGGCCCATTCTGGCTGGGCTCCCGTTCTGACTTTGTTACTGCGAGTAATGCGGGCTCGTACACCGTGAGTATTGCCGTCGAACCCTATACACCTAAGCGCTGGGCTGATCTGAACGTATCGCGAAACCCGACCACCGGTGTGCTTACCTTTTCCGTTGCCAATGTCGATACCAGTCTGGTCGATACCGGGGCCCAGACTGTGCGCTATTGGGTACAGGGCCGCGGCTGGGTGGCCAACGCCAACTGGAGCGGCAATCGCGTCGCAACCTGGCAACCTGCGTCCAACGAAGACGTGTCCGGCCTGGTGATGCGCGCCCAAGTTTACGGCGCAGAAGGCCCGGTCAGCAGCCGCACCAAGTCCGTTGTATATGGCGCAGATGACATTTTTGGAAATGGGTACAATTAGATATGCGATTGACCGGCCTAACGGACAGCCGAAGTGATGTGCCCGCTGTAGCCGACAATGCGGTACACGCATCCGCGGCTGTTTATGCGATTGAAAGGAAACCATTGTCACTGCAGCGCAACTGGACTTCGCTGTTGGATTTATTGCACCACTACCTCAAGGAACCTGCTCGCGGGCGCCTGCCTGTAGTGCAAGCAGAGATCGTGCGGTAGCATTTTCTGCTCGACCGGACTTACAGGTCCGGCATCTGGATTTCCCATGGCACGTTCTGTTGTCTGCGCTCTGCTCATCGGCGTCGTACTGGCTGGCTGCCAGCGCGACAAACCGGAACCACCAGTTCCCACCGCAACAGTGGCGGTGCCTGCCGCTCCGCAGCAGGCGCCGCCGCAACCCGCCAGACCCCAGTCGCTCGCAGAGGCCAGGCAAGCATTCAACAGCTCGCTGCGCAGCCAGTCCTCGCCGCGCACACCGCTCGCCGTCGCACCACCCGAGGTGTTCCGTACGATCAGCTACGATTCGGCCGTCGGCAAGCTCGCAGCGTATCTCTCGCCCGATCCGCAGGATGGCAAGAAGCATCCAGCCATCGTCTGGATTACCGGCGGCGACAGCAACACGATTGGCGATGTCTGGTCTCCCGCACCTGCGAACAACGACCAGACGGCCGCGGCTTACCGCCAGGCCGGCATCATCATGATGTTTCCATCACTGCGAGGCGGGAATGAGAACCCCGGCAGGAAGGAGGGATTTCTCGGCGAAGTGGACGACGTCCTGGCAGCCGCGGACTATCTGGCACGGCTGGACTACGTCGACCCGGATCGCATCTATCTGGGCGGACACAGCACCGGCGGCACGCTGGCGCTGCTTGTCGCGGAATCATCAGGCCGATTTCGCGCGGTGTTTTCCTTCGGGCCAGTCGATGAGATCGATGGCTATGGCAGCGAGCATCTTCCATTCGATACGACTCGGCCGGCAGAACGGGAACTGCGATCGCCCGGCCGCTGGATCAGCTCGATCACCTCACCGACCTTTGTGTTCGAAGGCGCGGACCAAGGCAACATGGTGCCGCTCATCCGAATGCAGGCCGCCTCCACCAATCCCAAGGTGAGTTTTATCGCTGTCGAAAACGCGACCCATTTCAGCGTGCTGGCACCGATCAATCGCCTTGTCGCCAGCAAGATTCTCCAAGACACCGGCCCCGCAACCAATCTGACATTCCCCGACAGCGCGATCCGCGCTGCACTAGCACATTGAATGTGCGTACTCGGATCTTGCGGCAAGCCTTCGCTGGCATAAGTGCGGCCAGTTGCAGGGCTGCACGCCCTCAACTCAGGCTGTGGGCGCCAGATGACAGACAAACTCGATATTGTGGCCATCGGGATCGTGCACAAAGCCCGCGTAGTAATGTGGATGAATCCGTTCCAGCACGGCGGGTGCGCCGCTGTCCCGGCCGCCGCTGGCGAGCGCCGCCGCATGCGCCGTATCAACAGCCGCCCGATCGGCGCACTGGAACGCGACGTGCGGCCTTGGTTCTGACGGCCCTCCGGGCTTGAGCCAGAAATCCAGCATGTCGCTGGCCGTGCCGAAGCCGTTGCTCGCACCCTGCACCCGCAGCGTATAACCAAGCGGTGCAAGCGCCACTGCGTAAAAGCGTATCGAAGCAGCGGTATCGGCTACCTGCAGTTCAACATGATCAATCACGATGCGTCTCCTCAATCCTGGGTAAGCCACTCTTGAACGTGCTGCGGGGCGAGGTTGCCGCCGCAGAGCACGCTGGCCACACGTAGCCCGGCATAGGTTTCGGGCCGCGCGATCAGCGCCGCAATTCCAGCAACGCCAGCCGGTTCGGTGACGAGGCCCGCATGCCGATGGACCAGTTGCATCGCCGCGATGAGTTGCGTGTCGTCGACTTCGGTCACTTCGTCGACGAGGCCACGCAGATCGGCCACCGCCTCTTCGACCGGCACACGTACTGCTATGCCGTCGGCGATGGTCATGACCTGCTCACCGCAAACGGCGTAGCCGGCGCGCCAGCTCTGCGCCATGGCAGGGGCGCCGCGGCTCACCACACCGACCACACGCGTGGCCGGCGCGTGCACCTTCGACCAGCGTGCCATGCCGCTGAGCAATGCACCGTTGCCTAGCGGGACCAGCAGCGCGTCGAGCGCGGGATCACCGCGCAGCAATTCCACCGCTATCGTGCCCGCACCTTCGCTGATCGCAACATCACGGCCGTCCTCGACGAACGTGATGCCAGCCTGCGCCGCGTGCTCGCGCGCCGCCTGCTTGGCCATGTCGAAATCCGTGCCGTGCAGCCGTACATCCGCGCCAAACGCACGCATGCGTTCCAGCTTGAGCGGGTTGGCGTTCGCCGCGGCGAACACCGTCAGTGCGACACCATGTGCCCGGCAAACATAGGCCAGCGCCTGGCCGAAATTGCCGGCGCTTGCACAGACCAGCGCGCCGTAGTCACCGCGCCCAAGGCGTTGCTGCAGATACCAGTCGGCACCGCGGCCCTTGAAGCTGCGAATCGGATTGAGCAGCTCGCATTTCAGCAGCAGACGGCAACCCAGCGCTTGCGACAGCGCCTCGCAGTCGTATTGCGGCGTCTGCGCAAAGACCGGGCTGATCGCCCTTGCCGCGGCAGCGATCGACGCCAGCGACAGCCGATGGGCGGGATGCAACCGGTCGGCCTGGCGTACGCCGTCGCGGCCTTCTTCATCCGCATCAACCGAATTGCGCATGCTCTCATCTCCGGTGCAGATGCCGTAGGCTAACCGCCCGACGGCGTCGCGAAGCCGCATTCGAGGCCGGCCCGCTGCGCCCAAACCGCATCTGTTACGGCTGTCATGCCCAACGACGACGACCCCATGCTTGACGCGTTCGACTACCGCATACTCGAACGCTGGCAGCACGACACACGCCTGCCGGCGAAAACCATAGCCGACGCAATCGGGTTGTCGGCTGCGGCGGTGCAGCGACGCCTCAAGCGCCTGCGCGAACTCGGTGTAATCCGGCGTGAAATCGCCGAACTCGACCCCGGCAAGGTCGAGCGCCGCGTCACCTGCATCGTGAGCGTCGATCTCGATCGTGAAGGTGTCGCCGACCTCGATCGCTTCCGCAGGAAAATGCTCGCCAGCCCCGAAGTGCAGCAGTGCTACTACGTCACCGGCCAGAACGACTTCGTTCTCATCGTCCTCGTCGCGGATATGCAGGCCTACGAGGCTTTCACGCGCCGCAGCCTGCTCGCCGACAGCAACGTACGCAGCTTCACTACACAAGTCGCGCTGGAGCGGGTAAAAACGGGACTGGCGGTGAACTTGCCCGCATGAAGAGACAACTGCGAATCGGCCTTACCTGATGGCTCGTGGATAGCGTCACCAGATCAGGTCATCCGGCACCTTGAACTGAGCGTAGTACGCATCGTCCTCGGAGCTTGCGGCTGAGGGCTCGGTGTCCGCGTTCTGGCCATGATCGAGTACGATCATGCTGGCGTCGCGCTCCCGCACTTTTTCAGCAGCCGCACGCGGCAGCAGTTCAAAGTGCTGCTGCAGGCGCACGATCACCAGTGCACCGCAGGCCAGTTTACGGCGCAGATCGTCATTGACGAGCACACTGCGGATGGCACCGTCAACCGGGAAACGGTATTCGCTTTCACCCGAGCGCGGCACTTTCCGGTCCTGGATGATCTGCCGCGCCTGGGCGCGAAGTTCGGCGAGACGGGCCTGGGCCTTGCTCTCTGCCGCAAGCGCGCGGTCGCGCTCGACTTTCTCGGCCCGCGATCGCTCGGCTTCAAGCTGGATTTCGCTGGGCAAGGACGGCTCTTTGGAATGCCGCTGTTTGTTCTGTTCGCGCACTACTTCGGCCAGCTTGGATTTCTTGACCAGGCCGGCCTTGAGCAGTTGTTCCTGTAGAGGATTCGCCTTCGCCATGTCGTGGTTTCACCGTGAGGAAGTCCGGCGCATCATACCGAGAGCGCTGCCGGCAACGGTCTGCGGTGCTGCGAAACGGCCGGTACAGTGAACTACCGCAGGCCAGACGGCTTGCGAAGAGAAAGCGATGTACTGCTGCACCTCAGCGCCCCATAGCGCGGTCCATCGCTGTCCAGCGTGCGGATAGTCAGCGGACAACCCCGTGCCCGAACTCACTCCACAACGCTGGCAGCAAACGCAGCCATTGCTGGAAAAGGCGCTCGATCTGGATGCCGATTCACGTACGCGATTCGTAGCCGATCAGTGTTTGTCCGATCCAGAACCCGGTGTTGAGCTCAGGGCACTGCTCGCCGACTACGCGGAAGAAGGCCTGGCCGGAACACGCTGCTCCCTTTGACTCGTTCGACGATGACTTGACCGATGATGACAACGAAGCTCCGCTGCTCGGCAAACGCGTAGGCTCGTTCCACGTCAACAAACTGCTGCTGGGGGATGGGTGCGGCCTACCTTGCTGCACGCGACGATGGGGTATTCGCGCTTTTACAGAGTGCAGAAACAAACCGGAGATGGTGGGCCCACCAGGATTCGAACCTGGAACCAAAGGATTATGAGGGCGAGCCCAGCCAACTTGCAAACCTGGGATGGGCTCGGGTGACAGAACTGAAAGTAATTTAGTTTCAGTAGTTTATGGGAACTAGACCGGTGGATCCCGGCATGTCCCGGGAGACAGGGTGACCAAAAACGGGGAGACACGCCGGAGCCACACAGGGGCCTGATGATCCGGTAGGCTTGGCCCCCATGCGAATCCGATTCACTGCTGATCTTATCCGCTCACTGGTATTCGAGCGGCGACCGGTTGCCATCGGCAGCGATGGGACCCTGGTCTACGGCCTGCAGCCCTTGCCACCCGGGGTCCGTGACTGGACTCTGCGAGATAGCCAGATCCTCGGTTTCGGCATTCGATTGACGAAGGGAAGCAAGACCTATTTCGTCCAGCGTAAACGGGGTGGCAGCACATCCGATCGCTATGTGCTCACCGACCAGCATTCCCTCAAGGCCGCACGTCGCCAGGCGCAGGAATGGTTGGTTCGTATGGCCCGGGGAGAAGACCCCCGCCAGGACAGAGCCAACACCAATGCGGCCCGCTTTCTGGCGAAGGCCCGGGCGGAGCTGACGTTCGCGAAGGTATTCGCCGCCTACATGACGGGTGGTGTCGGTCTACGGCCCCGCACCGTCAGTGATCGGGCGATGGCAAGCCGCTGGATGGCAAAGGAATCGTTGTGGAACGTTCCCTTGTTTTCTCTCGCCAAGTCTCATGTACATGAGGTCTTCGCCCCCATGATGACGGCGGCGGAGGCAGCACGGGCTGCACGTAAAGCCGCACCCGGCACGCCACGCAAGCGGGGCGGCGGCCCGCATTCGGATGTGGCCAGTGCCTGGAAGGCCTTCCGGCATTGTGCGGCCGCCTGGACGGCGAGTGAGGCTGACAAACCACTGCAGAATCCCTTTCTGGCGTGGCGGCGAGAGCACCGGAAAACCTTGCCCAAAGTCGAGCGTCGGGAAACCTCGTTGCCTACTCGGAAAGATGCTGGCATTGCCTGGCTCAAGAAATTACTCGAGCTGCGGGAAGCACCGGAGCACGTCATTTCTGTGGTAGCAGATTATCTGACGTGCCTACTGCTCTGGGGAACACGCAGGGAAAGCGCTCAGCTACTCCGGTGGGGTGATGTCCTCGAGGATGAGGGTGCGGTGCTGTTCCGGGCCGATACGTCCAAAACACGGCGAAACTTGTGGCTTCCACTGACCCCGTGGGCCGCTTCGATCCTGCGTGAGCGCCGGGCGCGAAGCCAGGCAGAGGGCCTGAAGACCGAGCCTGCCGATTGGGTGTTTGCCTCCGTGAAGCCTGGCAAGCACATCGTAGAACTCCGGGAAGTGCAGAAGTTGTTGAAGGAGGCTTCCGGGCTATGGATCGGGCCGCATGATCTGCGGCGCACACTGGCAGGGGATGTGTTCGGCGATACATTGGACATTCGCACCGTAGGAATGGTGCTTGGGCACGCCAAGTCCGACGGTGACGTATCGGCAAGCTACGTGCCTGACAAGGAGCGCCTGCGGGCATTGCGGCCGGTCTATGAGGCCCGGGAACGGGAGCTGAGAAGGCTGACCGGTGTCGACGTGACTAACGATCCCTTGTCGGGGCTTAGCTCGGAGCAGCGGGCCATTCTGGGGGCGGCAGAGGCGATGCTGCGCAGTGCCGGCATTTCACCGGATGTGGCTGCAGCGACACTTGGGGCACCGCGCTGAGCTTCGTTGCCCCAATCTGACCGAGCCCAAAATTCCAGCACTGAGAATTGCCCCTAAGCCGGCACGAGCCCGCCCAGCTACCTGAGAAACGCAGTCCAATTCAAAGGGCTAAGAGACTACCAATCGAGACCATCATCACCTCAAATAGTAGTCCGAGATCACGCCTTGAAGAGCGTAAGATCCACCCCGTGGCCGCATGCAGGCCAATGCCCGGGAATACAAAAATGAACAAGAAAGGCAGATTTGGCGAAATAGATTGGGTAGCAGAGATTCAAGAACAACTCAGCATGGCGGGTCAAGCACGCCGACTGTTAGAAACGGCGGATGTGAGGTCGCAGCTGTTTCGTGAGTACGCCGATACGGCTTTTTCAGCAGCGACACGAATGCAACAAGCACATCAACTCGCCGCTTCACAGATAGGAAACATAACCGCATCGATTAGCGAACAACACTCGTTTGATCTAATCAAGCGTATCAGGCGCCCAGACCTGAGCTACTTCAGAGAGCTTTCCCAGGCACACACTGCGAATCTTCTGGAAAGACCTGATTACTTCGACCAGTTACTTCCGAGTGCGTGGAAGAACCTATTAAGCGGGAAAGCAATTTCTTCGCAGTTTCTTGGCGCCAATGCGGCGAGAAGCGCTGCTGAAGAGCTTACTGAATCCTTACGGGCACGCTTCACCTTGCCTGACTCTGGGCAGTTCGCCGAGCAAGTTACTCACCAGCTAAATGCTCAGCTACGCGGAATTTTCCCGAGAAACTACTTCGACCAGATTCAGCAGGTTGTCGACAGCATTGACCTTGACTCCATCTACTCCGTCGCCCGGGCAGCAGCGGAACGTATGGCCGAAGAGGTTGAAGCTGCAGACCCGAAGTCGATCGATGAAGTGTCTCAGGTTGTTGAACGAGCGGATCTCAATGAGCTAAGTGAGATCGTTCAGAAGGCCGTCGCAGCTGCATTTAGAGATGCTGTTGAAAAAGGGGTAATCGGCGGCGATAGAAGCTTCCAGATCAGGCTATTCGTTTTAAACACTCTGTTCAGCTTGCTCTTCACTGTTAGCCAAGTGGTTGGGCAGCCGATATTTGGTCATTGGTATGAGGCCAAAAAGGCACAGGAGGCTGCGACTGGCAAAGATGCGAAAGCTGCGAAGCCTCAGCAGCGGGCAGCTGAAGATAAGCCCCTACTCGTTTCCGTCAAGTTGATCCGTCTACGGCTAGGGCCAGATACCAAGCAACGCATCGTTGCCACCGTGCAGCCTGGACAAATCCTGATAAAACGCCGGGTTAAACGTGACTGGACGCTGGTCCAGTTTGTTGATCCCCTGGGCGACGGTGTGTCGGTGGCGGGCTGGGTGCGTTCTAAAGAAGTTCGTCCCGTAGAGGTCGAAACTCAGCGAATGATTTTCTGTGCCCTTGATGCGCTGTCGGATGAGACCGATGACTGCCTAGACGAGGATGATGCTGACAACTCGTGAAAGCCGATCTTCGAGAAGAAGGAGATGGCACTCAACACCAATCATCTCAGTCTTCATCAGCCAGGTCGCCGTACACGTCAGCGGCTGCAACATCGAAAGGAACATCATGAAGTGCGAGCAGGCCCGCACGCTGAAGCCTGTTTCGAAGCTCTAGAGCCTGCGCCTGGTTGAGCGGCAGATGCTCATCTGCTTCCGGCAAGAAAGAAGCGTGAACTATTCCCGCCGCGAAGTCAGCCAACAGCAACAGCGGCTCATCTTGCTCCGTCTTGATTGAGAAAGGGCGGTCAAGTTCGAATCCGAAATGCTGACTGCTGGCACTCATCGGCTGGTTGAATGCATTACGAAGCGACTGCTCGTTTTCTGCTCCTTGTATGTCGTTGTCAAAAATCAGCTGGTTTTCAATCTTCAATGGGCTACCGAAGTCTCTTGCTCTATCCAACAATCCTGATGCTCGCAACGCATGCGCGAAAGCGATCGTGGCGCTACCGGTCATGAGATAGAGGCGGAGAAATGTAGGGCCCGGACGAATTTCGCCGAACGGCCGTCTTGCTTTTGAATTCGCTTCTCTACTCGGCCAGCATCGACAGCATATGCCGCCCACTCGGGCGTAGCTTTATCGACGCTCATAACTCCGACAACGGCTCCATGCCTGATCAAGAAATCGACCATTCGCTCTGCTTGGTCGAAATCAGCAGTGGCCCATTTGCCAACATCCGGAAGCTCGGCTCGAACAATATCGACTTTGTCGGATGCAATCACGACAGCCGCTCCGGTCACGCGGTGGAATGTATCGATCGAATAGCGATACCCGGCCAGCGATATCGATGAAAGAGGTGGCCTTCATAGGCTAGGTTTTTCTCTTTGCGCGAACAACTTTCTTTCTCGCATCGACCTCCACTCGCCACTTCTCCAATATCTCTATGTCCTTGCCAAGTTCATGAGGACTAGGAGTTGGCACATTGGCTATTGGTGCTCCGTCATGGGCGAACTTCGAGCATCGGGTCATCGCCGCAGCTACCGTCCTGTAGTCGTCATCAGAAACTTCGACATCGGACAACTGGTTCGTATGAACTGCTTCGGCAAAACGATTGACTACGCCGTTGAACAGCACTTCCTCGACCGCACGCTCCCAGGTATCCCTTAGATCGAAATAGATGTACCTAACCATCCTGGCAGATGCTTGATGATTCCCTTGCTTCAAGAGGCGAGCGGCGTCGTCCTTGGCATTCTTCAACATTCCAATTCGCTTCGTGGTGGGCGCACCTGCAAACGGGATTGTGGATTCAGGGACGCCATATCCGTCCGCCGTTCGCTGTAATGACTGAACCAGACACGGCACTTGCGCCTGCTTGGCCTCCTGCTGTAGCAAGACCAGGAAGTAAAGGTCGTGCGTGAGGATAATGACTTGTCGCTTTGCGGCCTCCTTGACCATGCGGGCTACAACATGCCAACGGCGTACGTGATCCAGTGACGATACGGGATCGTCGAAAACCATGCCCGCAGTAGTGCCGGAGAGATTGATGTCTGCGAAGAAGGAGGCAATGGCAATCGCACGCTGCTCACCTTCGCTCAGAACCGCAGCCGGCCGCTGCTGGCCCGGTTTCATCAGTGCGAGCTTGTAGACAGGACTACCCTTGACCCCCACTGCTTTGAGGGCAACCTGCAGCTCCTGAACGGAGAGTTCGGCAAACTCGGCATTGAGCGCCGCTTCCAACGCCTTCGAAATGATCTGGTCGCTGAGTTCTGTGGACTTGTCTGTAATCGGTCGTGATCTGATATCTGCCGTGCAAGCTTGCAGCTTTCTGACGTGTTGGTGACTCTCGATAGCGGCGGCGACCGCTTCCCTCACCTGGCCCAACGACTTGCGCGCAGCTAGTGGATATTCCGCCCATGAGAAGCCAGCATTCCGGCCGATGGGAAGCCAGCGTTCCGGCGCATGGGAAGCCAGTGACGGAGGCTGGCTGAGCGTGGAAGCCGGAGTCTAGTCGGCGGGTTGGTTTTTGTCGCCGGCGGCG
>JAEUPP010000017.1 GCA_016790075.1 Rhodanobacteraceae bacterium
TACAGCCGACCAGAGAACAAGGTATCCCTCGGGTTCGTCGAAGGACTCAACAACAAGATCCGGGTCATTCAGCGTCGAGCGTACGGCCTACGCGATGAGGATTATCTGCGCTTGAAGATACTCACCTGCATGCTGCCGCCGCTCTGAATCACAGAAAATCACCCACACGAGTTCCGGAAGACCCCGAAAAAATGATCACTATCGTCATTCCGTTTATGGTTCTTGCTGGCCTCGGCTTACTGATAAGCGTGACCTTTCATGTCTTCGCCCTTGTGGGGCGCGTTCCGCTTGGCGGCAACGTTTTCATGGCCATGAACTTTGGCATTTTCGCTATCTGGCTTCCCGCGGCGTTCGTGTTCCAGCGAATAGGCCGGGATCCGAGCGGTCGCCCGTCGTGGAAACAAGCGCTTGCCGGCTGCCCTCGGTGGATGCGCTATGCCATGTTCGGCCTGCTCGGCTACGCATTTCTGAACTTCCTCCTTTGTACGGCCGCTGGTACCGCTCCTCACCACTCAGCGGGAGATCCAGTCAGTCCGGGCTCTCTTCGCCTATTCTCAGGCCATTGGATGGCGTTCTATGGAATTGGGTTTGCCATCTTGTTCTCGGTCGTCCGGGACCGGTCGTTGCTGGCAGCTGCCAATTGCCCTTCGGGTCACCCAGTCAACCCGTCTGCGTCGTTCTGCCCTGCTTGCGGTGTTCCGCTGGTGCGCACGAAGGCTGATATCAGTAAACCGGGATAACGTGAGCGCCACAATGGAGACGATGATCGCGTCGTCGCTACGGCGCGGTATCTGGCCGACGGGCTCGCATCGGCTTCTGGCAGTGCGAGTACCTATCGACGGGTGCAGGGCGCAATACCCCGCGCGACATTCCGTACGTGCCGGGTCTGTTGCGCGAGGGCCAATCGCTGTTTTGCCTTGCTGCGCAGGATTCCGCAGCCAGGCCGGTGCCGCAGGCCGTTCAATCCGTATGTAGAACAGCGCGAATACGATCGCGGTAGCTTCGGACGGAGAAAATCGCCACTCCAGTCTTCAGCGTCACCCGGTAACGGCCGGACGACAGCGCCTCTACCTGCGCTATGGCATCAATGCGAACCATGTGCGAGCGATGGATCCGGACAAATCGTTCGGGGTCCAGCTGATCTTGCATCCACGAAATCGATCGGCGAAGCAAGTAGCAGCGTGCGCCAGCGTGTGCTTCCAGGTAATTGGACTGCGCGAATACGTGATCCATCGCATCGACGTCGACCGGGCAGGTCCGGCGCCCTGCCAAACAAGCTATCCGCTGAGGAAAACGCGCGGGCACAGCCGGATTCAAGTGGTGATCATCCGCGGCAATGCCTCGCCGCAAACGATCCAGCGATAGCGAGATGCGATCCTGTGAAACAGGCTTGATCATATAGTCGGCGACGGTGATCGTTGCCCATGCTGTGCATTGATCACCGCCAGCCATCTCGAATCCGGAACCACGGTGGGCTACAGCCCACCCTATGCAACAGTGGATAGATAGTTCCGACGAGGACGTGCGAGGGCCATGGGGTGGGCTATTGCGGTGACCAATGACCCGTTGCACCGGGTTGTTCGTGTGGAAATTAGAACAGGGGGGCGATCAGGCCCAGCGCAAGCCGCGATGTTGCGGCTTGCGTGGCAGATCTCGGCCGAAACGGCGTATGGCACAACGAACGCGCGGACGTCCCGCGCTAGGTCCACTTTCCGCCCATGTGCCTGATTCCCTGCCGCAGTGCCCTTGTTGGTTTTTCCCTGTATCTGCTGTTGTCGGCTGTTGCATTCGCACAGCTGGACGGCGGCCTGGATCTGACTTTCGGCAATCCCGCCGATCCGGGACGCATGGCCTTCGCCATTGTTTCACGCGACCCCGCCGAAACTCCCGGTGTGCTGAACTGGGCCCAGGTCACGCCGTTCAAGGTACTGCCGCGTAGTGATGGCTCGGCCATTGTCTGGTCCAACGCGGCGACGCCTTACGATTTGCCGATCACTACCTCCTCGGTTCCGGTTGCCGTACGCATCCTGGCCAATGGAACCTGGGATCCGTCCTGGGGAGCCAGTGGTGGTGGCCGGACGGTGATCTACGTGGGCGAAGACTATAACTGGCGCGCGAACGATGCCGTTGCGATGCCCGATGGCAGCATGGCTGTGGTCGGCACCATCGATAATCCGGATGGCAGCAGTGACATGGCGGTGTGGAAGTTCACGGCTGCCGGGTTGGTTGATGCCGCGTTTGGTCTGAACGGACTGCGCCGACTGCGCCGTGGCGGGCTGCCGTCGGATGCGGGCAAGACTTTGCATCTGGCCGATCTCGATCTGCTCGGCAATGGCAGTCCTGAAACCGGGCTGCTGATTGTCGGCGGCAATATCCGGGACGGTCTCCTGGGGCCACATCAGCTGGGCCTCGTGATCATGGGGCCGAAAGGTGATCTCTGCCCCTCATTCGCGGAATCTTGCGGCAACGTGGTTGCGGGGGATGTCGGTCTGCCCACTGAATGGCGCATGCTGCGTATCGGCAGCGACCTGTGCCCGAATGGTGCGGATGTGGATGTGGTTGATCTGACCAAGTTCGATGCCGGCGTCAGCGAAGCGATTCCGGTATTGCTCCGCGGCTGCGGTGATACGGCGGTGGTCAAGCACACCGTCATTGGCAACGACAGCGGCACCTGGCGCTGGCGTACCAACCCTACCTATGCCAATGGCAGCCGGTCGCTGGTGACCTTTGGACCAGGCTTTGTGGTCGACGGCAACGCGATCGTGCACGCGCCGGTAGCCAGCCTGCCGCTGGGTAGCGAGTCGCTGGTGATCGCGGGTTTCCGTGCCCAATCCGACCGCAGCCAGCCGCTGCTGATGGCCGCGCGCCTGGATCGCACGTCCTTCTCTGCCGTCACCTATGACGCTGATCCGCCGAACGACCCCTGGCTCAGTCCCGGTGCTTACGCCGACACCCTGGCGGTGCAGCCAGACGGCAAGTTGATCCTGGGGGGCGGCACTGCGTTTTCGTCCTGGACTTTCGGTGACGCTCTGCTGATGCGGCTGAACCCCAATCTCACACCTGACGCCTCGTTCGGCAATCTCTCGGCCAGCTTGCCTGGGCGCCAGACCTACGGCTACACCATCGACGGTGTGGATCGCGACAACCGCGTGAGTGCGATGGCGCTTACCCCAGACGGAAAGTTGCTGGTGACGGGGTATAGCTATGCCAGTAACGATGGCAACGCGCGCTATGGTTCCGTGCTGCGGATACTGCTGGAGGGTGATCGGATCTTTGCCAGTGGCCTTGATGGCGTGTGGTAGAAACAATTTATTTGAAAATAATTTAGATACTAGTAACTTTATTTACAAAGTTACTTATTTATTCGTCGCTGCGGCAGTCGCACGGGTGTCGCTGCAGTTGCATGGTCAGGGGGCGATTTCCCACGCTTTGTCGATGGTACGGCTTGCTGTTCCCGCGGGCTCCTGGCCGGCGCGGGTTCCGTTCTTTCAGCGGCTCGGCCCCGACCAGCCCGAGCGAGCCGGCTTTCGCTCCGGCTCGGGGGATGAAACGGAATCGAGCCCGTTTGCAAGCGGGCGGATGTCGACGGCGCTGTAGTGGCCCGATCCCTGAATATCAAGCCAGGCTTCGGCGCCGTCGCGTGTCTTGATGTAGTCAAGAAACAATTCCTGTCCCTGGCGTGGCGGCCGTCGTCCGCTGCAGATCGACAGGGGCACGCGCAGGCGCGCGTTGATCTGCACGGCAAAAACCAGCGTGGGGCATAACTTGCGCAGCATTGCGCCATCGAGTTTGGCGATGGCGGCGCTCTCGTCGAACTCCAGGCAGCGGCCTATCGCGATGTCGAAGCTCATCAAATCTTTCCCGGGCCAGGCAGACGTATCAAGGTGCTGACGGAGCTTGCGAGGTGCCGATTCAGCAGATCGCGCAGGCGTGCCTCGACATTGGTCACATCGGCGAGGTCCGACCGGGCTGACAGGGAATAAATGAAGCCGTCGGCGTTATGGCGTGCGGTGCGGCTGACTTCGATCTCGGAGGTTCTTGCCGCAGCCCACCAGATTCGCCTGAGCAGCGCCGGACCGACACTAGCTCCGGGCGCCAGACGAAACTGGAAGTGCACAACGTGGTTCATCCAACCTCCCTGTGGGCACGGTGATGCAGCAGTGCAGCAAGTCAGGAAAAGCCGCGTCGATTGATGGTTACAAATCGCACCGACGAGGCAGGGACCAAGCGAATGCGCAGTGATAGTTGCGCACCGGTCGCAGGCAAGGAGGCCACCCGACTATGCGCGTGGAGGTGTAAGGAAATGTTAAGCCAGGCACGACAAGGCCAAGTTACAGCAGCTGATCAATATCCTTGGGCCAGCTATCGTGCAGTAACCGCGACAGGGCGCGATCGGCGAGCAGCTTGCCGCCGGTCTGGCAGCGTGCGCAGTAGTTCGCTTCGTTATCGGCATAGACGATGCGCTGCACCGGTGCGCCACAGACCGGGCAGGGTTTGCCATAGCGCCCGTGTACGGCCATCTCGTCGTGGAATGCAGTAACTGTTTCCGGAAATGCTGCGCCGGTCTTGGCGCCAAGCCGCTGCGTCCACTCCTGCAGTACGGCCAGAGCGGCTGCGTGCAGGCGCGCTGCTTCAGCCGCCGACAGTTTTGCCCCTAGGGCGAAAGGGGACAGTTGTGCGCGGTGCAGGATTTCGTCGGAATAACTGTTACCAATGCCGCTGAAGATGCGCGGATCGGTCAGTGCGCGTTTGAGGGTGTGATTGCCCAGGGCCATGCGCTGGGCAAACGCCGCCACATCCAGCGTTTCGATGTCGATCCCGCCGGGATCGAGGGCGGCGAGTGCGGCTTCTCCGGCGACATAGTGCAGTGAGGCGCGCCGCTTCGTGCCGGCCTCGGTCAGGTATAGCGTGCCGTGGTCGAAGCGAAAGCTTGCGAGCGTGATCTTGCCGGGTGCCTTGTCGCCGCTGTCGCGCCAGCGCAAGCGGCCCGCAATCATCAGATGGAGCACGATGAAGTAGTCCCCGGCCAGCGCCAGCACGAGGCGTTTTCCAAGGCGGCGCACGCCTTCAATGCGGCGACCATTGGCGTCGGCCAGCGGCGGTTCCACGGTGCGCAGCAGGAACGGACTGGTCAGCGCAATGCCGCGCAGTGTCTGCCCCAGCAGACGCCGTTGCAGATGGTCGACGTAGATGGCGATATCGGGCAGTTCCGGCAAGGCGAATTCCTGCGCAGACGGGGCGGTGGTGCGTGTGGCGGCAGGATAGTATCGCGGCATTCTTTCGCGGAGCATGGCTATGCATCGATTCCTGTTTCTGGTCTGCCTTTTCATCTCCCCGCCTGCACTGGCGCTTGAATCCGGCGCGGCGGTCAAGGTAACGCCGTTGTTGAAGACCACGACCAGTTGGGACGGCAAGCCGCTGGTGTTTCCATCGGGGCAGGCGGAAGTCTCTGCGATAATTGTGGAAATAGCGCCGGGCGGGGAAACGGGTTGGCATTTGCATCCTGTGCCTTCGTTCGGTGTAGTGCTGGAAGGCACACTTGAAGTACGCCTCGAGGACGGCCGCCTGCGCCGTGTTGCACAGGGCGAAGCGCTGGCGGAAGTCGTCAGCACGCTGCACAACGGGCGCAATATCGGCGACACGCCGCTCAAGCTGCTTGTGTTCTATGCGGGCAGTGTGGGCACGCCGCTGACGCAGAAACCGGATGCAGCCAAGCCCTGAGCAAAGGTGGTCTTTTGGGGGAGGTTGGCCGATGGTTCGTCTTATGCGGTGAACTTCGTGACAAGGAAGCTGCAACCATGAAACACCGCTTGTATTCGCTTGCTTTTGCTCTTGCCGCCGCCGTGTCGGCTCCGGCAAGTGCGATGTATGTCAATCCACAGGGTAGTGGCCAGGTGCTGCTGTTTCCCTATTTCAGCGTCAATAACGGGCAGTCGACCCTGATGACGCTGGTCAATACCACCGACCGGGCTAAATACCTGCAGATCGAGTTCCGCGAGGGATACAACGGCCGCCGCGTGCTCGATTTCGGATTGGCGCTGGCGCCACGAGACACCTGGACCTCAACGGTCTTCGGGCGGGATACACAAGGCGCTGCGCGCATCATGACGCGTGACAGGAGCTGCACTTCGCCGGATAAATCCGGCTGGGAATCCCAATATCCGGGAGGCGGCTATCAGCAGCCGTTTCTTCCCTTTGCCTATACCGGCGGGCATGAAGATACCGGACCGCTAGGTGATACGCGCATGCGCGAAGGATATTTTGTCGTCATAGAACTGGCGGAGCTTGGCGGCGCGCTGGCTGCGGCCACTACGGGGTCGCCTTCCCCAAACTGTTTCCCGTTCCAGATCATCAATCCGAGCTCGCCCGATCTGCGACCGCCGGGTGGTGGCATCGCCGGCAGTTTCGCATTGGTGCGTGCGGCAGACGGCACGTTGATCGCGGGCAATGCCACGGCGATCGAGGATTTTTCACAGCACGTGTTGCTGCCTGATGACGCGGTATTGCCTGAGTATCTGGGAAGAGGCAACAGCCGTACCGGCGAAGTCGACGCCATCTTGCCGGTGGGGCGCGGACAGAATCGTTTGACCTATTCGACCCTGGGCGCGCCCTCGCGGGCCAAGGATGCGCTGTCGGCCTTGCTGATGAGTGACAGCGTCTACGGCGCGATGAGCCGCAGCCTTGCGCCGGGCAGCTATACCGAATGGGTGCTTACCGCACCGACCAAGTACCTCTATACCGATAACGAGGTGCTGGGTGTGCCGCTGGGTTCCGTGACGGGCGCCGAGCCGCCGTTCGAGGCCGTTTTTGGTGGCCGGCATCCGGGCGGTTCATGCTCACGTTATGCGGCGCAGGGCTACGATCACGAAGGCCGTGCCTTCTCCTTCATGACCGACCCCGAATTCTCGGCGCCCCCGCCGGGGCAGCATCCGCAGCACGCGCTGTGCTACGCGACCAACGTCGTGCATTTCTCCGACAAGACGGCAGATGGAACCACGCCGCTGCTGGGTTCCAGGCTTGGCAGCAAATTGTGGAATCCTTCGCCAGCCGCCGAAACGGCGACCGTGCGTATTGATTTTGGCGGGCGCCCTGGTCCGACCCGGGCGTATAACGTGCTGCCGGCTGGCATTAGCGGTCCAACACTGCGCGGTCTGCCGCTGCTGGGCTTTGAAGCCACGCGCTATATCAGTGCCAACGTCCCGCCAGGCTATCTCGCGAGTTATACAGTCGCGTCGCCACTGCGTTCCAAGACCGTCTGTAGTACGGCCGCGGGCGTACCCATGGCATGCCCTTGAATGGGCTGTTGAAATACCAGTGATGAATTCAAACACTCCCGGGTCCATGCCCGGGAGTGTTTGGTCCAGCCGGAAACACCGCCTGCGGCAGTAAAAAAGTCGCGCGCCTGTAGTTGAGTTTGCAGTGATCTACATCGGTTCGGCACCAAGATCCAGCACGCCGCTGATCACCGGCCACACGTCGCCGCTGACGAAGATGCGTCCGTCGCTGAGGCGCATCTGGAGCTCACTCGCACGACCGGCGTAGCGGCCTTGCTGCAGCGATATCGCATTCGATTCCGCCGCGCGTCCGTGGTGGTACAGGTAGGCAGCGGCCGGTCCTGCGGCGCTGCCGGTCGCGGCATCCTCGACTTCGCCGAGATTGTCCCAGGTGCGTCCTTCTGGTGCGTGCGGATCAAGTACATAGACAAAGCGTGCGCCGAACGCCGCGAGGTGCTGTTCGAGCTCGCGGCCGCGCACGGCTGCGCCTGCGAGTGCCTGCGCGGTAACGGGCACGATCAGATAGGGCAGACCGGTCGAGACGCATTGCAGCGGCAGATCAGCTACCAGGTCACGAGCGCTGAGGTTCAGCGCCGCGAGAACGGCGGTTGCATCGCCGGTAGCGATAGGCGGGCCGACGATGGGCAGGCCCTGATCCATTTCCGCAAACAGCGCAGCACCGCGCCGCTGGGTGATGACTTCGACGCTGCGTGAGGCCAGACGCAGTCGCCAACTGCCGGCCTGCGCCTGCGGTGTCGTCACCCTGTGCAGCACCGCAGCCGCGCCGAGCACCGGATGGCCGGCGAACGGCAGCTCTTCCTGCAGTGTGAAGATGCGCGCAGACGCGCTGCAGGAATCGATAGCGCCTAGAAAAATCGACTCGAACTGGCGCATTTCACGCGTCAGCTCGTGCATGCGTTGCTCGCTCCAGCCGTCGGTATCGAGGAATACCGCCAGTCCGTTGCCGGTCAGTGCACGGCGCGCGAAGACATCGACGTGGAAGTAGCGCGTTTGCCGCGGTTTCATGCGAGAGCCTTGGGCCAAGCCGGACTTTCGATTTAAGCAGAAGCACCCTTGAGATCCCAATCCTTGACACTCATGTGCCTCGACCGCCGCAGGCTGGGTTGGTGCAAGTTCCGTCGCCGCGCGGCGGAATCGGCGCTGACCAGGGCCGCGACGCAACGCCATAGTTTCCCCTCTTGTGTCCGGAGCCGCTCGCATGACCTTGTCCATCGCCCAAACCGTAAAGACCACTGCACGTCGCAACCTTGCTGTGCTCGATAGCCTGCTCGACAAGGCCGCCGCGTTCGCCGCCGCCAAGAACATTGATGCGGCCGTGCTGCTCGGATCGCGCCTGGCCCCGGACATGTTTCCGCTGACCCGCCAGGTGCAGATTGCCTGCGATCTGGCCAAGGGCATGGCAGGACGGCTTGCCGCTCAGACCCCGCCGGTATTCGAGGACGTAGAAACCACGTTGCCCGAACTCAAGCAACGTATCGCCAAGACGCTGGCCTATGTGGACTCGGTAGCTGACGCCGCTTACGAAGGGGCTGAGCAGCGCGAGGTTCGCGTGCCGACACGTGCGGAGGAACTGGTGTTTCAGGGCTCGGACTATCTGGTGAACTTCGCGCTGCCGAACCTGTACTTTCACCTGACAGCGACCTATCTGATCCTGCGCCATAACGGAGTCGAACTCGGCAAGCGCGATTTCCTCGGCGCACGCTGAACCGGCTGCTCCCCCCGCTCAGCTAGCCGCGGTGTCTCCGCTGGCGGCGGCTGAGTGACCGGAGTACCCTGCTCGCGCAGGTCGCCGCCACGGGGGGAACGGATGCCTGCCCCGTCCAGCGGTTCCGCCTGTAGCGTGCGGCGAGTGTCTGGCGACATTCGCCGACCATCCGCGCCGGACCGGAGGCTGGCGCTGGCTCGCATGATCCGGTCGCGCTGCCGGAGGCAACGCGGCTGCGGAGGTCAGGGTATGTCCGAACCCCGGTTGCAACGCTACCTGCATGAGCAGGGCATAGGATTTGAAACCATCCACCACGCGCGCGCGCAAACGGCCCACGACACGGCGCGGAGCGCGCGGGTCGACGAGCGCGAATTCGCCAAGACCGTAGTCGTCAAGCTCGACGGCCGTATGGCCATGGTCGTACTCGGTGCTGACCGTCGTCTCGATCTGTCCGCACTAGGTTTTGCCACTCGCAGCAAGGCGGTCGAGCTCGCGCAGGAAAGTGAATTCGCGACGCTGTTTCCCGATTGCGAAGCCGGTGCAATGCCGCCGTTCGGCAACCTCTACGGGCTGGATGTATACGTCGACGACGCGTTGTCTGATGACGATGAAATCAACTTCAATGCGGGCACACATACAGAACTCATACGCATCCCGTTTGCACTGTTTGAGCAACTCGTACACCCGAAGCGGTTGCGGCGCATCGCGCAGATAACGCATTAGGGAGTGGTGAGCACACCGGGCGGGATCGGTGTGACTGCCGATCCTGTCCTGCCCTATGTTCTGCTAGCCGGCCTTTCTCACACCCGTTCGTATCGGCGGTTGCAGTAGAAGGTGTGTGAGAAAGGCACCCTAGTGGCAGTCGGCGGGTTCGAGGGCAGCCTGTGGCAATTCAGTGCGGAATCGCCTGGGCGAGCCAGGATGGCGTGTTACGCCATCGGCGTATGCGATCATTTCACGCCCCAGCGCTCTTCTGCCTTCGACGAGATCATCATGCTTACCCAATACGACAAAGTGCAGATCTTTCGTTCTCTGCACGTGGCCGGCCGGCCGTTGGTCCTGTTCAATATCTGGGACGCCGGCAGCGCCAAAGCCGTGGCTGAAGCGGGTGCTGCTGCGCTCGCGACCGGTAGTTGGTCGGTTGCTGCTGCTCAAGGTTATGCCGATGGCGAGCAGATTCCGCTTGATGCGGCGCTCGCCAATCTGCGCCGCATCGTCGCGCAAACGGCGTTGCCGGTAAGTGTTGATCTCGAAAGTGGCTATGGCGAAGCCCCGGCCGATGTCGGCAACACCGTGGCTGCGGTGATCGAGGCTGGGGCGGTCGGGTGCAATCTCGAAGACAGCTTCGTCGCTGATGGCAGCCTGCGGCCCCTGGCCGACGCCGCGGCGCGCTTGGCACAGGCGCGTGCCGCGGCCGATCGCAGCCGCGTCGCATGCTTCGTGAATGCGCGTTGCGATCTGTTCCTGCGGAACCCTGCGGCTGTCCACGATGCAGCCTTGATCGACGCGGCACTGCAGCGGGCCAGGGCCTATGCGGATGCGGGGGCAGACGGTCTGTTTGTTCCCGGGCTGGTCGATACGGCGTTGATCGCGCGGCTAGCCGCCCAGTCGCCACTGCCGGTCAACGTCATGATCGGGCCCGGCGCCGCCTCGTTGGATGCGCTCGCCGCAGCTGGCGTCGCACGCATCAGTTATGGCCCCGGACCTTACCGCGAGGCGATGAGTGCTGTGCGGGAGGCTGCGGCGGCGATTTATGGCGCGAGCGGCAGCGGGATCTGACGCGCTGTTGCCTGCCGTTTGAAGTCGTCAGATTGGCGGAATTTTCTGGTTATTCGGATACGCCGACGCTCAGAATCTCGTGGCCATGCAGCGCTATTGAAGAGCCGGGCCGATGCCAGTTGCTATGCTCCGCGCGTCAAGTGTCCCGGTAAGGGGCGTGACGGTAGTACTTGGGCCGCGAGTCGAGTCGAATGTGCAGCCAGGGCACGCCGAGTCCTGCCGTACTGATCCAGATCCCACCGGTGCGGCTGGCCGTGGCGGCTTCGCCCAGGGCTTGCCACAGCGCTTCGATGGCGCCGTCGCTTGCATTGGCCACAAAGCGCGCCAAGTGAGCGTAGTCAGTCGCCACCGCCGCGGGGGTTGGAGCAATCAGGACGGCGTCGCCACCGAGACTGCGGAAGGTAGCTACAGCCTGTCCGGCTCGGAAATGTCCGGCGAATGGTGATGGGTCGGCAGCACTGCGCGCCAGCACGGGGCTGTCCACAAGGACACATTCAAATCTGTGGCTCAAGTTGTCAGCGGTGAGCGGCGGACATTCCCAGCAATAGGCGGGGAAAGGAGACTGGCGCAGGCAGCTGGTCCAGAATTTGCGGAATGCCGTGTCATTACGCCATAGCGAGATGACGTCGGAAAAACGCAGCGCGCGGCCTGCGGCGCTGGACAGGGTCCAGTGTTCGACGCTGGCACTCAGCCTGACTTTTCTACAGGACCACATGGTCTGGCTGATTCACCGGTGTTTCCGGGTCAACCGGCGGCATTGGCGGGCTTATCAGTCCCGGTCGCTGCGACTGCCTTTGCAAGCGCGACAAATTCCTGCGGTGCCAGCTGTTCGGCGCGCTGCCTGGGGTCGATGCCGGCGGCACAAATCTGCGTGCTGGTTGCAACACCCTGCAGCGCATTGGACAGCGTCTTGCGGCGTTGGCCGAACGCATGCCGCACGATGCGTTCGATGATGCCGGGATCGGCATCGTGGCGGCGTTCGGCCGGTAATGGTGTCAGGCGTACGACGGCGGAGTCGACCTTGGGCGGCGGATTGAATGCGCCGGGTGGTACCTTGAGCAGGGGTTCGACCGTGCTGTAGAGCTGCAGCATGACGCTGAGTCGGCCGTAGACCTTGCTGCCCGGCGCGGCGGCCATGCGATCGACGACTTCTTTCTGCAGCATGAAGTGCATGTCGCTGATTGCGGCGGCGTGGTCCAGGCAGTGGAACAGGATGGGGCTGGAGATGTTGTAGGGCAGATTGCCGACGAGGCGCAGTTTGCCGCCTGCGGCGAGCTGGCTGAAGTCGACCGTGAGTACGTCGGCGTGAATGACCTCAAGCTCGCCTGCTTCGCGCGCGGCATTCTGGATGCGTGGAATCAGGTCCCGGTCGAGTTCGATCACGGTGAGCCGGCCATGTTCGCGCAGCAAGGGCAGCGTTATCGCGCCTTCGCCAGGGCCGATCTCGACGAGGCGGTCGCCGGATTTGGGGGCGATGGCCTGGACGATGCGCCGGATCAGCCCGGGGTCATGCAGGAAATGTTGTCCAAATTGTTTTTTGTGGACATGTCGCCCGGTGATGGAATCGATGGCCGGTGATGCGTGAGGAGAAGGATAGCGCTTCAAACAGAGGCCTCGGGCGGCGGTGCGAGCGGCGAGGAGTTCGCCAGCTCTTCGATAAGCCAGGTGCGGAAATGCTGCACCGACGGCTTTTCGCTATGGGTTTCGGGACAGACCAGATAGTACGCGTAGTGGGCGGGTACGCGCAGTGCAAAGGGCGCGATCAGTTCGCCGCTGGCCAGGCGGTCGCCGGCCAGCGAACTGCGCGCCAGTACCACGCCCTGACCTCTGGCTGCGGCGCGCAGTGCGAGCTCCGTATCGTCGTAGATCGCGCCGCCGCGCGGCTCGGTGGTACGCACACCGGCCGCTGCGAACCAGCGGACCCAGTCGTTGTGCCGCATCTGCTGCTTGAGGCGGATCAGCGGCAGCTCCAGCAGCTCGGCCGGATGCTTGAGCTTGCGCCGGGTCAGGCGTGGGCTCAGTACAGGGAAAAGCTCATCGTCCAGGAGTTTTTCACAGCGCAATCCGGGCCAGGGACGATTGCTCCAGCGGATCGCGACATCAACGCCGTCATTGCGGAAATCGGCGATATGGACCGAGCTCTGCAAGTTGAACTCGATGTCGGGATGGCGTGCGAGAAAGCCGCCTAGCCGCCCGACCAGCCAGGCCGCAGCGAAGGACGGCAGTACGCTCAGGGTCAACACATTGCCCGCGGCGCGTTCGCGCACCCGGGTCACCGTGGCGGCGAGTTCGTCCAGCGCATCGCGCACGCCCAGTGCGAGCTGCTGGCCGGCTTCCGTCAACCAGGTTTTCCTGCCGGCGCGGCCGAACAGCTTGACCCCAAGCTCATCTTCCAGCGCTTTGATCTGCAGGCTTACGGCGCCATGGGTCAGGTGCAGTTCCGCGCCGGCGCGCGACCAGTTCAAATGCCGCGCGGCGCACTCGAAGATCCGCAGCGTGCGCAGGGCAGGGAGCTGTTGCCAGGCGTGCATCTGTGAGTTTTTCTGACAGTAGTGGGCAGAAAGTATCGATTTTTCTGCCGCTCGTCCACGCATAGCATGGCGGGCTTCTGGCGCTACGTTGACTTTGCTGACAGTGGCGCCGCTGTGGAGGTATTGCGATGAATGCCGGAATTGTGTTGCGGATGCTGGTCCTGGCGATGATCTGGGGCGGCTCGTTCTTGTTCATGCGTATCGCCGTGCCGGAATTCGGCACTGGCTTCACGGCATCGGGGCGCATAGCGCTGTCGGCTCTGGTGTTGCTGGCCTTTCTGCGCTGGCAAGGACTAAGCCTGGACTGGCGCCGGCATTGGCGCGCCTACGCCTGGGTTGGCGCGCTCAGCGCCGGTGTGCCGTTCGTGTTGTTTGCATTCATGGCCCATCATCTGCCCGCTGGCTACTCGGCCGTGCTCAACGCGACGGTGCCGCTGTTTGCCGTGCTGCTGGGCTGGTATCTGCAACGCAGACGGCCGTCCTGGTCCAAGCTCGCTGGTGTGGTCGTCGGGCTGGCTGGCGTGGTCACGATCGCGCGCTTCGGAACGGTCACGTTGACTGCAGCGACGCTGCTGGCCTTCGTTGCGGGGCTGCTGGCAGCGGCGCTGTATGCGCTGGGTGCGGCGGAGTTGCGCCGGCTGTTCACTGGCGCCGATCCGGTCGTGACAGCGACCGGCAGTCAGATTGGTGCGGCGCTGCTGCTATCACCGTTGTTGCTGGCCAATCTACCGGTTCGTGCTCCCGCGCTGGCGCCGAGTCTTGCACTCACCGCGCTGGGGCTGGTCTGTACCGCTATCGCCTTCGTCATCTATTTCCGTCTGTTGCGCGATGCCGGTTCCGAACGGGCGACAACGGTGACTTTCCTGGTGCCGCTGTTTGCCCAGGTCTGGGGCGCGTTGTTCCTGCATGAGCCCATTACGGCGGCGAGTCTGGTCGGCCTGGGGCTGGTGCTGCTTGCTGTCACCCTGGTATTCGAGAAGCTGCGCTGGCCGCAGCGCCGGCGTGTGGTGATTGCCGCGGCGACTACGCTGGCGCCCTGCAGCGCCAAGGATTGCTAAGGGCTGCCTGGCGTACCCGTGCGCTCAGCGCGCACGCATGGCGAGGTCCAGTGCCATTCGTGTAGCCGCGATCAGGCTGCCCGCATCGGCCACACCACGGCCGGCCAGATCCAGGGCCGTGCCATGATCGACCGACGTGCGTATGAAGGGCAGGCCCAGGGTCAGATTGACCGCGTTGCCGAAACCCAGGGCCTTGAGTACCGGTAGGCCCTGATCGTGATACATGGCCAGCACCGCGTCAGTCTGGCCTAGCGGTCCCGGCAGAAACGCCGTGTCCGCCGGCAGCGGGCCGCGCAGGCACAGCCCTTCGGCGCGGAGATCGGCCAGCAATGGCTGAATGATCTCGATTTCCTCGCGGCCGAGATAACCGCCTTCCCCCGCATGCGGGTTAAGGCCGAGCACAAGGATGCGCGGCTGCTGCAGGCCAAACTTGCGGATGAGATCAGCATGCACGATGCGCAGCGTGGTTTGCAGCGATTCGCGTGTGATGGCCGCCGGTACCGCGGCGAGCGGCAGGTGCGTGGTTGCCAGGGCGACACGCAGCTCGCCTGCCGCCAGCATCATCACGACCTCGGCGTTCGCGCGTAGCGCGAAGTACTCGGTATGGCCCGAGAACGGAATGCCGGCGTCATTGATGATGCTTTTCTGTACCGGCGCCGTGACCAGTGCGTCGAACTCACCAGCCAGGCAGCCATCGGCCGCGCGCGCCAGGGTTGACAGCACATAGCCGGCATTGGCCCGGTCGAGCTTGCCCGGAACTACCGCGGCGGCCGCTTCCAGCGTAACGGTGCGCAGACTGCCTGGAGCGCGTTGGACCAGCGGGTGGCCGTCGTCTTCGCAAAGCGCAAGGCTGCGTCCGCGTGAGTTCGCTGCAGCAAGCAACGTCCGGGTGTCGCCGATGGCAATCAGATCCGCGGCGATATCGCTGTGCGCGAGTTCGGCGACGAGCTCAGGACCGATGCCGGCCGGTTCTCCAAGGGTGATCGCCAGGCGCGGAAGAGGCATGGGGGTGGAGATCTGGGTCCGAAAACGTCAGGCGGGGCCGGAAACAGCCGTCATGCCGGCGAAGTCCGGGTGCCTCGCCGTATGCGATGTGGACTTTGTTGCCTTATCCCGTCTTCGCGGCATTCGGTCCGCCACTGGCGTCAGCCGCCGGTGGGCTCACCCTTGGCGTCATAGCCGGCGAGCCGGTATTCGATATAGGCCTCGGCCTTGAGCTGGCGCATCAGGTTTTCAAATTCGTCGTCGGCCTTGCGCTGCTGGATGGCTTCGCGCGCCTGCGTGCGGCGGGCTTCATCGGTGCGGTCGAGTTCACGCATGCCCAGACGTTTCACGAAGTGGAAGCCGGCATTGCTGCGGAAGGGCTGGCTGATCTCGCCGTCCTTGAGATTGGAGATGACCTCGCCGACCTGGGGGCCATAGGTGTCGATGGGGAACCAGCCCATGTCGCCACCGGCATTCGCGCTGGTCGCGTCTTCCGAGTTGCTCTTGGCCAGCGCTGCGAAGTCTTCGCCGCTGGCGATGCGCCGCCGCAGGTCGTTGATCTTCTTCTCGGCATCAGCCGGCGTCACGAGTTCGCTGATCTTGATCATCATGTGCTGGGCGTGGAACTCCGTGACGAGCTGCTTGCCCTGCGCGCGCTGGTCGACCAGCTTCAGAATATGAAAACCGCTGGGGCCGCGTACCGCCGGGGAAACCTGGCCCACACTCATGCCCTGCAACAGATCGCTGAACATCTCGGGCACCTGGTCGTAGCGGCGCCAGCCGATATCACCGCCATTGAGTGCGTCCTGACCATCGGACGAGCGGATCGCAATCGTGGCGAAGTCAGCGCCCGGTGCTGCGGCCTCGCGCTGCACACGTTCTGCTTTTTCGCGGGCGGCCTGGATCTGCTCGGCGCTGGCACCATCGGGCACACCGACAAGGATATGGGCCAGGCGCACTTCGCCGCTCTTGAGGCTGTTGCCCGCCAGCGCTATGTCGATTTCGGCGTCGCTGACCTGGGTCGACTGGGTGACTCGCTGGCGCAGGCGCTGTGTCACGAGTTCGTCATGCAGGTTGCGGCGGAATTCTTCAAAACTCAGGCCGTCACGGGCGATCGCGCTGCGCAGCTGGTCGACGTCCATCTTGTTGCTGCGGGCAATGTTCGCAATGGCCTGGTCGATCTCAACGTTGCCGATACGCACGCCGCTCTGGCTGGCTTTGGCGACCTGCAGCCGGGTCATGATCAGGCGGTCCAGCACCTGCCGCTGCAGCACCGGGCGTGGTGGCAGCTGTTGCGGACTGTTGCGGTACTGAGCAAGCACCTGGCCGACGGCGCGATTGAGTTCGCTCTTGAGCACCACGTCCTCGTCGACGATGGCAACGATACGTTCCAGCGTGCCGTCATCCGGCGCCGCGTCGGCTTGCTGCTGGGCCGGTGTGGGATTCAGGAACTGGGCCTGCGACGGCAGGGCCGTCGCGGACAGGGTGATCAGCAGGGCAAACGCGAGCGCAGGCTTGTTCATCGCAGGTCCGTGTAGAGCTTGGGGGTTCCACCTGCCGGTGCGGCGGGCGGACGGGGCGACGAGTGTGCACGGCGCCCCGGACTGGTGCCTGAATGCTCGGGCACCGACCAGATTATTGGTAGCCGAGAATACCACGGCGCAGGAAATCGCCGGTTTTCTGGCCTATCGCGCCCAGCCCTTTGAGCTCCATTTCAAAGTAGATCGCGTCATTGGCCTTGCCGCTGGCGCTGCGCAGGTAGTGGCGTGCCAGCAGACGCCAGATCACGCAGCAGGAATCGCGTTCGATGCCGAACAGGTTTTCCAGCGGTTTGCGGTCGCGCAGCGAATAGTTCCAGCGACCTATCAGGCGCCAGCGTTCGTTCAATGGGATCAGGGTCGAGATATCCGCCTGCTCCAGGAAGTTGCGGCGGTAGCGGTAGGACAGATTGAGTACGCCGTCGCCCAGGAAGCGGCGCTGCAGACTGATCGCCGACAGGTCGGTACGGTCGTCGTTCGGATTCCACTGCTCGGCGACCTTGAGACGCCAGCGGTCGGACAGGTGCAGGTCGAGTTCACCGACATAGGCCGAGCCGGAATAGTCGGTAGCGGGGCCGTAGAGCTGCACCCGCTGGGTATCGAAATAGCGTATCTGGCCAAGGCTGGCCGACAGGCGTTCCGCACCGGTGGCGCTCTCCAGCAGGCGCGTGGTCAGCGCGACGGTCAGGTTGTTCGCATCCATCTGCCGGTCGGCGCCGCTGTAGCGATTGGTGGTGAATAGCTGCGGGAAGTCGAACGTGAGAAGTTGCGTGTCGAACAGGGGCAGGGTGCTCTGGTCGCGGTAGGGCACGCGCAGGTAGTACAGGCGCGGTTCCAGCGTCTGCGTATAGCTCTTGCCGAACAGGTTGGTGTCGCGCTCGAAGATCAGGCCCATGTCGACGCTGCTGATGGGCGTCGTACGCTGCGGGTTCGCGTGCAAGGTCTGGCTTGGGAGTTCGGTTTCGACGTCATAGCGTGTATGCCGCACGCCGAACTCGGGGCGCAGGAACCAGGCAGCGCCTTCCAGCGGCAGGCTCAAGTAGGGGTACAGATCCAGGCGCTGGCCGGTAGTCGGACAGACGCGGCTGCCGTTGTCGGCGCTGTAGCAGTCCTTGTCGAAGGCGACGAATTCGGACTTGATGCCGCCGCGCAGGCGTCCCGCCAGGCTGATGTCGCCGTCGAAGGTCAGGCGTGGCAGGCGGACATAGGGCTCGAACTGGTCGGGCAGCGAGGGATCGGTGATCTGGTACTTGTCGCCGCCGGCCGCGAAACTCCAGCCGCGGCCGCGGCTGTTGAGATAAACACTGGACGGCAACAGGCTGGTCGCGATCGCCGACAGGCTGTCGCCGAAGTCCTCGAAGTAACGCTTGTCGCTGACCCCGTTGATATTGGCGGTGAAATTCCAGTGGGAACCCAGGCTGGTGAAATTGTCCCAGTGCCACTGGCCGCGCTCGCGCCCGGCGCGGCGGTCGTTCGGCATCCAGGAGCCATCGATCTGGCCGCGGCTGCTGCCGGTCAGATAGCGGAACTCCGCGCCGGCCATGAAGCCGCGCTGGGTGACCAGACGCGGATACAAGGTCAGGTCGTAGTTTTCCGCGAGGTTCAGGTAATACGGCAGGGTAAAGTCAAGACCGCTGTTGCCGTTGAAGCCGAAGCTTGGATACAGGAAACCAGTTTGACGCCGGTCGTCCGTGGGGAAGCGGGCATAGGGCAGCCAGAGTATCGGCACATCGCCGACGCGCAGACTCACGTCGTGGCCGCGGGCAACGCCTTGTGCCTGATCGATCGTGATGTCGTCGGCGCGGATTTCCCAGCTGGGCTGATCAGGGTCGCAGGTCGAGAAACGCACGAGTTTCATGCGTGCGTGTTCATCGTCGATCAGTTCTGCCTGACTGGCGCGGCCATTGCCGCGTGAGCTCAGCAACTGGAACTGCACGCCGTCGAGGACGGCGGTATTCGGCGTGGTCTTGCCCTGTGCCTTGTCGGCCGAGAGCAGCATGCCGCGATCCTGGTAGCGCACCTTGCCCTGGGCCAGCCAGGCCGTGGTTTCGGTCCAGTAGGTGATCTCATCGGCGCGGATCACCTGGTCCTGCCGCTGCACGCGCGCGTTGCCTTGCAGCCGGTACTGGCTCTCGTCGGCGCTCTGAAAGCGCTCGGCGCTGAAATCGGTATCCGCGTCCTCGCGCTTGCCGGTGGTTGGCAGGTCCGGCAGGTAGAACGACAGCAGCGCATTGGGTTTGCACAGGCTGAAGTCGTCGGACTTGCGTGGGCATTGGTCGCTGCCGGGCAGGCAGGCGGCCGGATTGGCCGCGGCGGCGTTCGCGCCGTAAAGGCAGAGAACAGTGGCCTGCACCAGATGGCGCAGGCGGAAAGTACGCGAAAGATTGCGCGGCACAGGCAGGTCTTTGGCAGACGGCGAGACGCGTAAGATGCCCGAAAGCCGGCCGCGGCAGCAATCGGTGTTGCGTTAAGTGATTGACAACGCAGCAACTGCCGTTGCGCTGTCATCCCTGCAATGGAGCGAGTATGAGCAGCAAGATAGAAAAGACCGACGCGCAATGGCGCGAGCAACTGACCCCCGAGCAGTATGCGATCTGCCGCTGTTCGGCGACCGAGCGTGCGTTCACGGGCAAGTACTGGGATCACCATGCGAGCGGCACCTATCACTGCGCTGCCTGTTCGGCGGCGTTGTTCGGTTCCGAAGCGAAATATGACTCGGGCAGTGGCTGGCCCAGCTATTACCGGCCGTTGTCACCAGACGCGGTAGTGGATCATCCGGACGAGTCGCACGGCATGCGCCGCGTCGAAGTGCGCTGCGCCCGCTGTGATTCCCATCTGGGGCATGTCTTTCCCGATGGGCCGCAGCCGACAGGGCTGCGCTACTGCATCAATTCCGCGGCGCTGGATTTCAAAGCACCGTAGATGGAATTTGGCCTGAGGTCTCCCCACGATCTTCCCCAGTCCTTCCGATACTCAGCCATTGGCGGCGAGCCGAATAGCGCATGCATGGCGCGGTATTTTTTTGGCATGCCGAAGCCGGAGAGCGCGTGATGCATGCGAGTCGGATTTGCGCCGTTGTCTGCCTGAAGTCTTGGGGGTATGCACGCGCCCCTCAAGGCGCTGGTTCGTTTGCTGACTCTGGTCAGTGTCGGCCCCGCGGTCACTTCGCGCCGGAACTGTAGTCAGCGCGAGTCCGTGCACGCAACTTGGATTAATCCAGTTATTGCCTTAAACGACGTATCCCGCAACGCGAAGCACGCCACTGTCCGCTGGCCTGAAGCCGACTATTCGGCGCTGCTGACGTCGGGATTTATGTGACCACATTCGGTCTGGTACGGGTCGGTGCCGGCCGCCCCGCGTCAAAGTGCGCGCGGTGAGGCGATTGCCGGGAGCTTTGTAGACTGCTGCTGCGACTGCAGCGCGCTGCACGGGAATTGTTCGCGCGCCGCGGCATCCAATGCGCGTCGATATTGTCTCTTTGTTCTTACGATCCCGCGCGGCGAGGCGCTACCATCGCGCGCAAGTGAGGGAGCGAATTCTGTGCAGTCAGTGACTACTACGTCATGGCCAGCCGATACGCTGGCCGTGCAGGTGGGCGACATTGAGGTCGACCTGCGCTTCCGCCGCTTGAAAACGCCGACAACCGAGCTGGAACTGCCCAGCCGCGTCTTCGACGTTTTTGTGCTGTTCCTGTCTGAACCGAACCGCCTGCATACGCGCGAGGCATTGCTGGCGCGTATCTGGACGGGCGTGTTCGTGGAAGACGGCAACGTGACCCAGACCGTTTGGATGCTGCGGCGTCTGCTCGGTGAGGAACGCAAGCACTGGATACGCACGGTGGCCAAAAGCGGCTACGTGTTCGAGCCGCCGGGCGCCATCACGCCGATGACGCTGCCGCCGTCCAGCCCCGCCGACGTGCCGGCAGCCACAACCGTGCCGCCGGAACCGGCGCCGCCCGCCGTATCGCGCTGGCGCAGTTGGCGCGCGGCCGTGATTGGTGCGCTGGGTGCCATCACCTTGGTGGCCGCTGCCTATTGGTTGATTCAGCCTGCGCCACCGGCACCGATTCGCCGCATTGCGCTGATTACCGTGACCGACCCCGGTGCTGGCAGCGAGGCGCAGTGGCCGGTGAGCGTTGCGCGCGCCTGGTTGGAATGGCAGCTTTCCCTGGCGCCGGAAGTCGTGGTTCTGAATGCGGCCGACCTGGCGGCTAGCAGCGACGCTGGTGCCGTCGAAACGGTAATGCTCAGTGCTACGCACGACAAGAATGGCGGCCTGCGTCTGCAGGCGCGGCGTCAGGACAAGCCCCTGCAGGAAACCAGCGGCGATTTGGCACAAGCCGATCAGGTTATCGACCGCCTGAGTGGCACCGTTCTGGCCGATCTGCTGCCGCAGCGCGCTACCGAGTCGCGGCCTGCGCTGCAACTGAGCCCTGCGAGCGCCCAGCAATTCGCCCAGGCCTTGGCATTGCGTGAGCGGCGCGAGTGGGCGCTGTATCGCGAAGCGTTGCGTGGTGTGGTTGAACAGACGCCGGAGTTCGGTCTGGCGCGGCTCTACCTCGCCCAGAGTCTGGCCAGCGTTGGTCAGGCCAGTGCCGCAGAAGAGCAGCTTGTGCGGCTGGAGGATTGGACCCGGCAGTGGCCGCCCCAGGCGCGCAGCATTCTCGACGCGCAACGGCTGGCCCTGACTCAGCACCACGCCGAAGCGGTACGGGCATTTGCCGAACTCAATCAGCGCTTTCCCAATCAGCCGCAGTTCGCACTGGATCTGGCGCGCGCGATGCTGCGAGCCGGGCAGGCCAGCGACGCAATCGCTCTGCTG
Organism: Rhodanobacteraceae bacterium; assembly: GCA_016790075.1. Classification (GTDB taxonomy): domain Bacteria; phylum Pseudomonadota; class Gammaproteobacteria; order Xanthomonadales; family Rhodanobacteraceae; genus Tahibacter. Next base: position 21,712 of record JAEUPP010000017.1, read on the forward strand.
TCGAGTCCGTATTGGGACGGCCAACCTGTTGCGACCCGGATCCTCGCACTGCTGAACCTGTCGGCGGCCCACTCGGTCATGGGCGACGCAACTCGTGCACAGACCTCGGCCCAGCTGGCACGCGATCTGGCCGTGACGGCGGGGTGGAAATACGAGACAGCACTGTCAGCCCACGCGCTGGCGATGGCGCAATGGCTGCGTCGGGAAGGGCCGGAAATGGCCGCCCAATTCGATGAGGTTGCGCGCCAGTTCGACGCCAGTGCCGATACCCTGCGTGCGCAGCGGTCGCGCTACTACGCTGACCTGGCCGACCCCGCGCGCGAACCTACCCATCTGGCCGAGTTGCTTGCGGCGGCACGGGTCGCCGGCGATCACCTGATCGAACTGGACGCACTGCGCCGTGCCGCATTCAAGTACCAGCGACTCGGTGATTTTGCCGCCGCCCGGCGCTACCTGGACGAACTGGCCGAGCTCGCGGCCCGCCGCGACGCGCGAGTCACTTTGAATGCAGCTGAGTATGACCGCAGCGAGATTGACAGCCTCCAGGGTGACTACCACACCAGTCTCAAACGTGCGCAGGCACTGCGCAGCGAATCGGGCCTCGGCGGCCTGCGGCCCAGCCTGGACTTGCTGATTGCCGAGAACACCAGGCGCCTGGGGCAGCTCGATGCCAGCGCGCAGGCAGTCGAGACCGCCGATCCTGGCGGTGCGCTGGTCGATCGCGCGCGCCGCGGCGAAGCGCCCGAAACTGCCTTCAGTCTGGCCTGCATGCGCGGCACCCTGGCGCTCATGCGTGGGGATACCCCGGCCGCGCAGTCGGGCTACTCGCGCTGCGCCATGGCCACCGACAACAGCCTCGGACTGTTTGGCCGCCTGGGCGAAGCCGAGATCGCCGCACTGGTCGGTGATCAGCCGCAGGCGCGAACACTGCTGCAGCAGATCCAGCCGCAGCTGTCGACCATTACCGTTCTGTCCAACCGCTGGAGCCTGGCTATCGAATGGGCCGCGCTGTCCGTGCGCGCTGGCCAGGCCGATGAAGCGCTGCGGGAAATATTGCCGCTGCGCGCGCCGGTTGCTGCTTCCGGCCTGAACCGCCTGCAAATTGATCTCGAACTCACCCTTGGCGAAGCGGCCTTGGCCAAAGGGGAGTTCGATGCCGCGCAGGAATACTTTGCTGGTGTGCGCGCCCGTGTACTGCCCGACGATTGGATCGCGCAACGACGTCTGCAGCTGGCCGAGGCCTGGATGGCCTATCAGCGCGGGCAGCGCGAGACCGCCCAGGCCATTGCGGCGCAACTGCATGCGGAGGCTGAGCGCGTTGGTGACGTGCCGGCGGAATTGCTGAGCCACGATCTGCAGCAACGCCTGAACCTGCTCTCGAGCTGCACGGCGGCACGCCATGCCGAACTGCTTGCCCGTTCCGGTCAGCGCGGCGCGACGCTGGAGTGGTTGGCAGATAGCGGCCGGCAGCGCGCTGAGTGACGACGAACTGGTGAGAACGGCGCTTCGTTACCGCTTACGTACGCACGGGATGTGCCTGGAGGATATTTCGGGAACTTTTCCCAAAGTGGTAGAACGCAGTCTCACGACATCCGTGTACAGGTAGTGCGCCATCCGGCCAATCGCAACGTCGGGCAAATGACCGACCACAAGCAGCCGGGCCTGTACGTCGTTCAATCAGATGCGCAGGGCTTTGTGGTGCTCACCCAGGGAAGGTCTGAACCAAGCGTCTGCAGCGAGGCTTCTGTACCCAGTCGCTTATCTCCTCAACCGCGCCAAATGTTTGCTTTTCAGCTATTTGCGCCCCTTGATTCAAGAGCTCCAAAAACCAAAAAAAGACCTAACCAGAGGCTCCAGAGCGCTGGGTAGTCGAGCGCACTCATCCATGGAATGAGTGCGCTCGCTCAATCACGCATCACGATCGTTTGATGCAGATTTCCGAAGCGTGGAAATGACTCACCGAGGCGCGCTTGCTAGTCCGCAGGCTGACAGCGTGAATTCATAAACACCCCTCAACAAAGCTGCAACATACAAAACGAATTTTCGATTCATTCAAAGGTCCTACAATCCATACTTCATGCACCTCGTGGGCGCGTGTAAGCACGAACCATCATTTCAATTTGATATTTCTCATCCAGGTTTACCGAGTAACTCTCGGCTCCTGGGCGATTGCCGTACTCATGAAAATAACTCGGCGCATCGACTGCCCAATTGTGATAGCCGTTCCAGCGCTGCCTATGATAGTCCGCGCCAACCCAGCCCCTAAACTCGATCGGCACTGTCCACACGGCAGTGACAGGGCGCCACCGCTCAACCAACTCAAACACGGCTTCATGGCCAACCGGAATAGTAATTATCGGGCGATAGAAGTTTGTCGTCTGGGTAGTCTGCGATGATCCGCCGCCCTCCACCGTCGCCGAAAAACTCACTTCGACCTGCCCCTCTACGATAAGCGGGATACTGAACTTCGTGGTGACCTTCATGCCCGATGTGGCGGACACTTTCCAGTTGGTGGCGGTCGTTGTTGCGCTTTGAAACATCAGCACTTCGGTTGTGGTCTGCGGAGAGTCTGAAAAATTTGCAATTACTTGCGCATTGTACCCTTTGACTCGCTGCCAGTTAGTGTAATTAGGTATATCACTTATTTGGCCGTTGCCGACAAAGCGCCTGTCTGTCCACAAATTGTAAATTTCGCTGGTGTTGTATCCATCCGACCCTACCTTAAAGCGGTTGAAGCTTACCGTGTCAGGCCATTGTAAGCCTGAGCCTGCAACACTCGCGAAGCGGTTCCTCGCATAGTCAGCAATGCTGTGACGGCCAAGCCCCTTTACGTCGGCCTCCGTGACGAGCTCCCAATTGCTGTAAATGGTTTTGGTGGACTCTTTGGTATTGAAGGCCGCTTTCGGCGCGCTGGTTGACCAACTTTCCTCAATCCGGTGGATTTCACCCGCAACGTACTGGGTATCGTCAGCCGGCGCAGACAAATCGGCAAGTGTAGTACCACTCAACTGCGCGGTGATGCTGCTGCGGCACTTACCCACGTTGCGAAAAGCAGCGCGTGCTGCGACCACGTTATAACCAAGAACCTGTGCGGCCTGCTCGGCGCCGCACGAACCTTGCGATGCTTCGCTGTCTGCGGTTCCATAGATGTCATGGGCAACGCGCAGCAGTTCGCGCGCCATCTGTTCGTTCCATCCAGGCGTCTTGGCCAGTGCAGTCAGTGCACTCTGATAAGTGCCGCCGGGGCCGCTTCCATCTCGAGTGTCAAAACCTTCCCACTGATCGATTACGGCGCCGCTATCTGCGTCAATCAAGTATGTCGGTTGGCTTACGATAGGGGCGTTGTGATTAACAAATGAGACGACATACACCAAATGAGCGGCGCTGTTATATGTTTGTCTAATATACAAATTAACCTGATCTTTGCTAGTTGCTCGAGCGCCGCTTAGGAATTTTGCTTGTTCCAATGCTTCTTGCGAGTTCAGCGCCGGACGAACGCTCGGCAAATCTTGACTCAGATCACGCAGCACTGTCCCCGACAGTCGGCTTGGTTTGCTAGTCGCTGCATTGCCCTGGCCTTCGACTACTATGGTCTCGCCAAGAATCGGAATGCCTAAGTAGTACTGTTGAAAACGGGTGACATTTTTTCCGTTAACGATAACATGGCCTAGCGGCTTCAATTCGTCAGCAGAAAGGCCGGTCAGACTATGCACGGTGGGCGCTACACTGCTTACGGCTTTGGCATTGGCCGCTGCCAAATCTACGCGTTGCGCTGCCATTGCACTGCATGCGCTGGCCACCAGAACAGACAGCAGCGTGGGGCGGGTCACCGAGTGAAAAGCGTATGACATGTCGTTAGCTCCTAAGAAACCTCTGATAGGTCAAAATTTTGTTCTGTATGTTGGAGTCCCCTTGAGTCAAGGGGGGCGGCCAAATGCCTGCAAGGCGAGCATTTGCCGCGGTTGCGAAGATAAGTAGCAAGGCGTCGAAGCCGCGCTGCAGACACTTCTTCGGGCCTTCCCTAACACGCCCGAATTGCCGGCCCGCAAAACCCCAATCAGCTGCTCACTGATTTGTTGAACTTGCGGAAGTCAAGAAATCTTCGGGGCAATACGCCGCAGGATCTTCGATGCGCTCACCGCATCGAAGCGCCCTCGTTGCATCGATGGTATGACGTAGTTCCGCTCTGGTTGACGCCATGTCAGGCGACAACAGCGACTCCACTCAGAACTCCAGCGACCAGCTGTCGATGCTGCCTACTTTGCCATCTGACCTATCGATGACATCGAGTGTCCACAGGCCATTGGCTTTCAACTTAAATCTTTCACCAAGGCTGACATTAAAAGTCTCATTGACATTAGACTGATCTTTGTCATCTTTATGGTCGAACGGTTTGAGTACCACTGCGAACTGTGTCTTGTCATCACCATTGAATACCAGCTGCAATTTCGTGCCGGCCCGAATGGGATGGGTAATATTTGTTTTTACTGTAAATTTATCGACAAAGGTGCCGTTACTGAGTCCGCTGACCGCAATTGAGCTGATCATGTCTTGCCCATCCGGAATCCTGTAGCGGGTAGCGTTGCTGAATGTTGCGCTGGTCTTTGGAGAGAAGCTCGCTTTCAGCTTTACGTCAGAAAACCCTCTGTACGCAAGCAGCTTGATGTAATAAATGCCTGCGCTGGGTAGACCGAAATTGCAGGACTCGTTGTTGTTGCCGCCAGCAGATTTGCAGTCTTGCTGACTGTTAGGCATCGGGGGCAAGCCGAAACGCACATACAGGTCAGCGTCACCGCTACCGCCTTCTAAGGTTATCTTCAGGTCTTTTACCCCGAAAGGAACCGCCATGGCGTAGTCCAATTCCACACCTTGGTTCGCGCTCAGCGCATTCACTACCGCACCATTGCCTAGCTTGTTCTTGACCTCTGGGACGGCCTGCAGGGTCTTGGCGGCGTCTACCAGGCCCTTTCCGCAACCGCCGGAACAGGTTCCCGGTAAGCTACGCGTATTGTCCTTGATCAGCGTTTCAACCTGATCGGGCGTCAGGATCGGGTTTTTCGTGAACACCAGGGCGGCGAGTGCGGCTACATGGGGCGCCGCCATCGACGTGCCTTGGTAGTACTTGTACGAAGGGTCCTGCTGCTCCCGCGTGCCGCTGTTCAGCGTCGAGAGGATGCCGTTACTGTCATCGTTTTGGTACAGCTCCCCACCCGGCGCGGTAACATCAATCAGATCACCGTAGTTCGAGTAGTAGGCACGATCACCGCCGCGATCGGACGCGGCAACCGCAATGACGCCCGAACAGCTCGCCGGGCTGAAGCCCGATACATTGGCATTACTGTTGCCCGCCGCTGCTACCACGACCGTGCCGCGGGAACGCGCCAGGTCGATCGCCTTTTGATACGTTTCGCCACAGGCCTCCTGCGCCCCCAAACTGAGATTGATAACACGAGCGGGGTTGGCGTTATCGGGAGCGCCGTCGACACGACCGCCCGAAGCCCAAACAATGGCGTCAGCGATATCCGACAGATTTCCACCACACCGGCCCAACACACGCACCGGCACAAGTCGGGCCTCGTTGGCAATGCCTGCAACTCCAAAACCGTTGTTGGAAGTAGCTAGGATCGTTCCGCTCACGTGAGTACCATGCCAGCTCGAGTTGCCCGATCTCCCGGCAAAAAGACCGCATGCCCAATTCTCGAACCAGTCTCCGTCGTCACTTGGGTTCGAGTCGCGGCCGTCGCCGTCGCCGGCCGTCCCGCTTTGGCTAATGAAGTCGTAGCCGGCGATGGTTGCCCAGAGGTCGCGATGCGCCGCAAGCCCCGTATCGAGCACGGCAACCGTGGTACCGGTGCCGCTCGTGATATCCCAGGCTGATGGGACATTCATGCCCGCCTTGTCTTCGTAAAGATCCCACTGCTTGCTGTAGAACTCATCATTTGGCGTTACCGCGATGCGCGCGGTGCTATCGGGCTCGATGTAGGCAATATCGGGATTGCTCGCAAACTCAGTCATCAACGAAGCTGCATCGATCGTGCGTGCGACGCCCACACTCTTTCCTTTGCTAGCCACGTCGATCACCTGACCACCAGTGGCGAGGCTGCGCACATAATTGATCTGAGCTCCCAGCGATGCTCCAACGCGCTGCATATCGGCATCGAGGCGGTTAAGCAGCATCGCGACGTGCGCGGCAGGGGCCTGCTTGCTAGAGGGAACTGCATCGCGGTAGTGCACGATAAATCGCGTGTACTCAGTGTTCGGAGTGAGCGCCGAGAAATTGACGCGATCCTTTAGGGCTGCACGCACCGACTGCGGAACCCCGGCTGCCTGGGCGCAAGCCAAGCCGCCCAAGCCTCCCAGAACCGCCAGCGTCAGCACCGTTTTCGCGACTACTTTTTTACCGATATATGTCGAATAGTTCTGCATGTGAAATTCCATATAGAAGGACAACACACAAGACCGTTGCCAGTGTTGCGGCAACACGAGATCGCCCCCGCTGCTCGCGGCACCTGTTGCTGTCAGCTGTGATCCGCAGCCTTCAACGGCCGTAAAACTGATCAGGGGACTTCCAGGGCACATTCTTGTGCCGTGAAACTGCACGCTGTTCGAGCTGGCTTAGAACTGCCTGAGTTTCAACCCCCAATAGTTGATCTTGCCGGCCCCCGGTTGCGCCAAGTTGGTCACCTCAAGCTGCCATTTGCCACTGGCCGGCCACGCACTCGCATCTACCATGTAGGTCGCTTCGAGCCTGGAAGAACTGCCGCTGGCGGCCGCCTTGAGCTGCTTGCGACTACCGTCCGGCGCGATCAGGTTGATTTCCAGCGCATTGGTATTGACATGGGCGATGTCTACCAGGACATCCAAGTATTTGGGGGCGTTTCCGGCCAATCCGTTGACCGTGATGGCGCTGTAAGTCCGTTCGATATCGCTGTAAATTGCAGAACGTGTGTTGTTTTCAAATATGGGATTGGTCGTACTCAGCACCGCTTTCCCAGCATCGACCAGGCCTGCACCGCAGTAACTTGACAGGTCTCTGCCAGCGCTGTCGACGAAGCATTTGCCTGGTAGCACACGTGCGGTGTCTTTGATCGTTTTCTCGACTTCGTCGGGCGTCAGCGCGGGGTTCTTGGCCAATATCAAAGCGGCGATTGCTGCCACCTGCGGTGCTGCCGCCGAAGTGCCGGTAAACCCTTTGTAGGTCCACGTATCTTGGGGCTTTGTGCCAGTGTTACTGGTCGTGTAGATCCAATGCCCTAAATTTTGGTCACCGCCGGGCGCGGTAACATCGATCGCCGTACCGTAGTTCGAGTAGGACGCACGACTACCATTTTTCTCGGAAGCCGCGACCGTGATAACGCCTGCGCAGCTTGCCGGGGTATAGGTGCTGGCGTTGACGCCAGCGTTTCCTGCCGACACCACGACGACAGCTCCACGCGAACGCGCGGCGTTGATCGCACGCTGGTAAACAGAGTCAGGATCGCAGCTACCCGACCCTCCTAGGCTCATATTGATGACACGGGCAGGGTTTCGGTTGTCGGGAATGCTCTCCACGTGTCCGCCTGCCGCCCAAATAATGGCGTCGGCGACATCCGTATATGCTCCGCCACACCTACCCAGCACACGGACAGGGACGACATTGGCGTTGTAGGCGATCCCTGCGTGGCCGATACCGTTGTCGGTACGCTCGGCGATAATTCCCGCAACCCGGGTACCGTGCCAGCTTGAATTACGCTTCTCGCCCGAATTCTGACCGCACTCAAAGTTCTCCCACCAGTCGCCTTCGTCGTTGGGGTCCGCCTCGCGCCCGCCCCCGTCGCGCGCAGTGTCCTTGTTACTGATGAAGTCGTAGCCTGAGATGATCTGCCCAGCCAGGTCAGGATGCGCGGCAATCCCCGTGTCGAGTACCGCAACCGTGACGCCGTTGCCCGTGGAGTAATCCCAGGCCTTCTCGACCCGGATGCCTACCCGTTCATCGTTGAGGTGCCACTGCCAGCTGTAATACTCGTCGTTGGGAACCCGCGCGATTTGTGCGAGGCCGTCTGGCTCGATATAGGCGACCTCCGGGTTGCTCGCAAACTGGGCCATAAACGTTGCGGCATCGACCGCACGGGCGACGCCGAAACTCCCGTTATTGCTGCCCACTTCGATCAGCTGGCCACCGGTGGCCGTAGTGCGCACTAGCGTCACCTCGGTGCCCAGCAGGGCGCCAACACGCTGCATATCGGTATCCAGACGCGCGAGCAGCGGCGCCAGCTTTTTGGCCGCGTCCGGCGCGCCATAGGCCACGGCATCGCGGTAGTGCACGATAAAACGCGTGTTTTGAGTGCCCGGTGTCAGTGCCGAGAAATTT
>JAEUPP010000041.1 GCA_016790075.1 Rhodanobacteraceae bacterium
CATCACGACCGCGCAGGCGGGGACTTACTACGTGATGCTCAACGGTTACGCCGCCTATTCGGGCGCCAGCCTGACCGGCAGCTTCACACCGTAACTGTCATTGCACGAATGGCAATCCCGGCCCAGGCCGGGATTGCCTGCAGTGCTCGTATCTACGACGACCGGTGCCAGCGGCGTTGACCACGGCGCCGGCGTCCCATCGAGGACGCAATCATGCAATTGCGCAACCTAATTGCTGCCATGGCCGTTGCCGCGCTAGTTGCCGGCGGAGCCCAGGCAGACACGCGCTCCGCTGCCGCCGACTCCCAGCGCGCGGCTCCGCCGGTCTATATCGTGACGGCGCGCAACACCTATACCTACCTCGCGGACATCGCGCGCAACCCCATGGCCGAGCGTGACAGCATCGGCAGCGATCTCGTTGTCGCCGAAGTGGACGATAAACAGATTGCCGAAGTCGGCGCCCGCATTCACAAGCGCGAACTGCGCTGTGGAGGATTCTTCGCGTTTGGCTCGCGCGCTGAAGCCGAAGCCTTCGTTCGCAACGATGCCGCAGCCATAAGCACGGACCGCCGCTTGCTGCTCGCCTATACGATCGACAATCAGGCAACCGTGAATCCATGGCTGACTCAGCCGACGGAACCGAACATCCGCAACGTCATCACGCAGCTGTCCAGTTACAAGAACCGCTATTACGCCAGCACCTACGGCAAGAGTTCGGCCGAATGGATACGCAGCCAATGGGCTGGACTCGCGAACGGTCGCAGCGACGTCACGACCGAGCTCTATACCGGCTGCACAAACTGCGCCACTCAACCCTCGGTGATCTTGACCATACGTGGCAATGATCTCGTGAACGAAGTGGTCGTGCTCGGCGCGCATCTGGACTCGATCAACAGCTCCGGAAGCGGAAGTAACGAGCAAACCGCACCCGGTGCCGACGACGATGCCTCCGGCATTGCGACCTTGACCGAAGTGATCCGCGTGTCCCTGGCCAGCGGCTGGAAGCCGCGCCGCACGATCAAGTTCATGGGCTATGCCGCCGAAGAAGTTGGCCTGCGTGGCTCCAACGCGATCGCGCAAGCCTTCAAGGCCGCGAACACCAATGTCGTGGGCGTGCTGCAACTGGACATGACGAACTACAAATCAGGCAATGTCGAGGACATGCAGCTCATCACTGACTACTCCAACACCGACCTGAAAAACTTTGTCGTCGCCTTGTTTGATACTTATCTCGCTCCGCGTGGCCTGACTCGCGATACCTATACCTGCGGCTACGGCTGTTCCGATCACGCTTCCTGGACCAGCGCAGGTTATCCCTCGGCGATGATGTTCGAGGCGGGCAACAGCAGCGGTTACTTTCCCTCGATCCATTCAGTGAACGACACGCTGGCGAACATGGGTAACTCTGCCCAGCACAGCGTCAAGTTTGCGCAACTTGGCCTTGCCTTTGCGGGTGAGCTGGGCAAGACCACGGGTACGCCGCCGCCGAATACACCACCCGTTGCAAATTTTGCTTTTGTCACCAACGGGCTTGTAGCTAGCTTTACTGACAGCTCGACCGACAGCGACGGCACGATTGCCTCGCGCAGCTGGAACTTCGGCGACAGCACCACCTCGACTGCGACCAATCCGAGCAAGACCTATGCGGCAGCTGGCACCTATACGGTCACCCTGACCGTGACCGACAACGGTGGTGCCAGCAACACCAAGACCAGCTCGGTCACGGTGACCGCGCCGCCGACGGATACGGTGCTGCAGAACGGTGTGGCCAAGACCGGACTCGCCGCAGCAACGGGTGTGAACTTGTCCTACACCATGGTCGTGCCGGCGGGTGCAACCGGTCTGAAGTTCGTCACCAGCGGTGGCACGGGGGATGCGGACCTGTATGTGAAGTTCGGTTCCGCGCCGACGACGACGACCTATGACTGCAAGTCGGATGGTTCGACCAATGCCGAAACCTGCAACATCGCCACGGCCCAGGCCGGTACCTACCACGTGCTGGTGCGTGCCTATGCCGCGTTCTCGGGGCTGAGCCTGACCGGCAGCTACACCACCGGCGGCGGCGGCGGCAGCGCATTGCAGAACGGTGTGCCGCGTACGGGTCTGTCGGGTGCGCTCAATGCGACCCAGACCTTCACCCTGGCCGTGCCGGCCGGTGCGACCAACCTCAAGTTCGTCCTGAGCGGTGGCACGGGTGATGCGGACCTGTATGTCAAGTTCGGTTCCGCGCCGACCCTGAGCAGCTACGACTGCCGTCCGTTCC
>JAEUPP010000047.1 GCA_016790075.1 Rhodanobacteraceae bacterium
ATCGCCGGGGGCTCGCCGGCGCGGGGTGGCCAGCCTTTCCCTGGTGCTGCCGTTTGCCACGCTGAAATTGCCGGCCTTGTTGCTCTCCGATGCGCAAGACCTGTTCAACTATGTCTCGGCCAAGACCCTGGCGCCGGCAGCACCGGTAATCGATGCATCCGAAAGCGTGCTGCCGGCACATGCCGCTGCCTGATGGTCTTCGTGTTGCTGGCAGTACACGTGAGCAACACAAAGGAAACGATTTCTCCGACGGACTGGCGGGCGAGTGAACAGCAAATACGCAGCTGTCGACGCGTCAGTGACAAGTGGTCTGCCGGGCTGTTCGTGTGGCAAGTCATGAAGGGCCAGGACGGCGTAGGCCAGGACTGCTGAGCAAGCAGAGTTTCATACGGTGCGATCTGTTCGCGAGGTGATGTGGTCAAACCCATCGACAATCACGCCATGATTCGATACCGATTTGCCGGTGTCGAGGTCGACCCGGCTGGCTTCTCGGTACGCATCGATGGTCTGGCCAGGGATTGCTCACGCAAGGCCTTTGATTTGATCTGGCTGATGTGCCGCAGTGAGGGCCAGCTGCTCTCGCGTGACGAAGTGACCAGCGCGCTGTGGCCGGGCGGACAACTGGTTTCCGACGAAGCACTGACCCAGATCGTGTTTCGCGCGCGCGCCGTGCTTGGCCCCTATGGCGCCTTGTTGCGCACTATCCGCGGCGTGGGACTGAAGTTGGAGGCCGAGATTCTGATCGAGCACAAGCTCCGGGCGGTCGAACCATCGATATCGCCCTCGGCCGAGCTGAATGACCCGAATGCAGCGGAAGCCTCCGCTTCCGACCAGCACACAAGCCCCACTTGCCCGGTCACTGCCCAGCCGGATGACAGCGACCAATCGCAGCAAGCCGCGCCGGCAGCGAGCACCCGATGGCGGCAACGCCGCTGGGCCGTGCTTGCTGTGGCGGCTGCCTTGGCTGTCTGGTGGCTTGCGCGCCTCATGGCACCGGCTCCCCCTGGCGCGGCTATGCTCGATGAGGGTTATGGTCTGCGCCTGTCCGATGTAAAGGCCACGCATGCCGACACCATCACGCTTCTGAGCGAGGCACTCGACAACGAGGCGAGCGGGGAACGCGCGCGGGCATCCATCCTGATGACGCGCCTGCACGAAACCGACCTCAGTACGCCTGTGCCCGCGATCTATCTGGCCATATGGAGCAAGGGCGATGGCCATCGCGAGCTGGCGCGCACCTGGTTGTCGCGGGCACGCGCACGACTTGAGCCTTCGAGCGACCTGTACTACCTGCTCTGGCTGGCCTTCGTCGATGCCGAAATCAACCAGGGGGCACAGGCGGTGGTGGATGCAGCTGGCGCATTGCTCGATCTGCGCCAGGACGCCTGGCGTATGCGGCATGCGCGCGCGCACCTGATGGAGTCGATGGGTATGCGGCGTGCGGCCTTGTTCGAGATCAGCCAGATCGAGGTGCTGCGTCTTGGCCATCGCAAACGCGACACGGTGATAGCCGATCGTGCCTCCATGGGCGACATCGAAGGTGCCCAGAAGATGCTCGACCGGCTCGATCCAGCCTCCGATCCAACCATGCATTCATTCCTGGCCGGCCGTCTTGCCTGGAGTCGTGGTGATTGGCCGAAGGCGCATTCGCATTTCAGCCGCGCCGCGGGGTCCGCCTTTGATATCGCGCGCTTCGACTTGCAGACTCGGGCGCTGTCTTATGCCGGCGCCATTGAGTTGCTGGGTGGTGATGATGAGACCGCCATGGCGAGCTTTGAATCGGCCCGCGTGGCGCTGGCTGGCCGCAATGCAATCGCCGACGCCGATCTGTCCCTGCTCATCGCGCAATTGCACATGCTTGCCGGCCGCCCCCAGCACGCACGCCAGGAACTGGCGCGAGCCCAGGTTTTGCCGCAAGCCGAAACCGCACAGATGATGCCATTGGCCGCGCAGTTTGTAGCCTGGCGCTTGTTTCCCGACACCGAAGCTGAGCGCCCGGCACAGTTGACGGAAATGAATGCGGCTCTATGGGCGGCCCATGAAGCACTGCGTGCGGGGGCGACTGATCGCGCCCGCGCGGAGTTGGCCAGGTCGAAAAACCTGGGCATTGGCAGCAGTCGATTTGCCGATGAAGCACGTTGGCTGGAGCTGAAGCTGGGGCTACCGGTGTCACAGGCCTCCAAGATCGACCCGCCGTATCCGCCCCTGTCACGGGTTATCTTGCGTCGCGAAATCCGTCGCGCACTCGCTGCAACGAGTACAGAACCTGGGCCGGAAATGCCCTGATACAACCACGCTGACACAAACACGCTGATACAAACACGCTGATACAAACACGACGCCGGCTGGCCGTTTGTTGCAGCTCCAGCCCCGCTGTTCGCGGTAGCGGCTACCGCCGCAGTCAGGTCGCGAATCCGGCACGGGTCCGTAGCCGCTCCCGAAGCGTCAATCTCCTGCGTGCTCGGTTCTTCACCTAGCCAGTCATGGCCCGGGATGACAGGCCGCCCTGAGCGGCCCGCCAAGCATTTGAATCAGCTGAAAATAATGTTGCGATAACGTTGCTGTCAGGCAGGCTCGGGCCAGGCCAGCAGAAGCTGGCTGCACCGCCCACTCCTGGCAACACAAGGCGATCAGACGATGTATCGCTTCCCCGCCCCAACCCTGATCGGCGGACGCAGCCGCGCTGCGACGCTCACGCCAACAGCCGGCCTGTTGCTGGTCACGGCCCGCAACGGCATGGCCAGCAGCTGGCTCATGCTCAGCAAGTGAGCCACAGCCATGGCTGCCCTGTCCAAGCAGATGCTGTCGGGCCCTGTGTGTGCGCATGCTGGCTCATGCAGCGAGGTTTTCCACACACTCGGCCAGCGCGCGGACCTCTTCGATGCCTGCTTCCGGCGGCACTGGATGCATGAGCGCACATTGGGTGACCTGCCAGCGCCAGGCCCAGACATGCGGCTGCTGCAACTGCTGATACTGCTGGCGAGCGCGCACACGCAAAGATCGCGCTTCCAGCCCCTGTGCCGCCGTCTTGCCAGGTGCTGGATACGACTGGGCGCCGGACCCGTGCATGTCGATGCCGGTGGGACCGTCTTGCTGAAAAGCCTCGCCGATTGTCTGGGTCCCGACTTTTGTGAGGCCAACGGGCAGTGGGCCGCACTGTATGGCGAAGCGACAGAAACCATTCTGGCCGCATTCGAAAACCTGCCCGGAGGCGGAGCCGCCTCAACCTGACGACCAGCACCGGCGAAACAAGGGTGGAGGCCATGCTGCGCCCCTGCCGTCGCCGCACATTCCCATAACCCAACGTGCAGAGCCCCTCATGAATCAACCATACCAATCCACTACCAGACGCGTAGTCGCATGTGACGGCATCGGGTCCGAAGACTTGTCTTTCCGTCGAACAAGCAAAGCCAGGTTTGCCGAGACCACCGTTCTGCCCCGTTGCGATCTGCCGGTTACGGTCGCGCAACATGCGCAGGCCATATGGCGCAGCCAGATCATCCGCCTGCTGCTGATGTTGTCGATGGCGTTGGTCGTAGCCGGCGGTATGTCGCCAGCCAGGGCCGAGATCTGGTGCGTGAGCACGCCTGGCGAGTTGCTGGCGGCGCTGGCTTCTGCAGCGGACAGTGTGGAATCCACAGAGATCCGCGTTCGTACCGGAACCTATTTCCTGACCACTCGCCTCAATTACAACAGCGCATCCAGCTTGCAGGTTTCCGGAGGATGGCAAGGTTCTCCCGGCAACTGCAGCTCGCGTATTACTGCCCCAGGCCAGACCAGGCTGTTCGCCGCTATTGCCAATACCGCGGTGATGCGTGTGCAACTGCCGACAGCCGGCGCCACTTCAGTCACCTTGACTGGATTGGAATTCACTGCGGGCGAAAGCACCATGTTCGGCGTGTCGGCATGCCTCACTGTACGCGCAGAAGCCAACAGCAATGCCACTGTCCGGATCAACGGCAACGTGTTCTCAGGGTGCCGGAGCGAGAACTTGTCGGGCGCAGCACTGTTCGTGGATGCAGCCAGTGCGTCCGTTTCGGTCACCAACAACCTGTTCTTCTCGAACACGGGCTCCGGTATCGTCCTGTTCAACCTCAACGGCAGCACCACCGTCGAATACAACAACAATACCCTGAGCAAATCGTTTACCTCCGCTCTGCCCTCCACGGCCTTGAATATCAGTGCCAACGGCAGTAACACCATCAGGTTGGTCAACAACGTACTGTGGGGCAATGCCCACACCCGGGATATCGAGGCGTTCGGCAGTCCCATATCGATGGGCTATAACCTGATTGAAACAGTAGGCAGCATTCCGCCGGGATCCGTGAATGTCGCGACATTGAGCAGGGACCCCGGATTTGTCGATGCAATCAACGCGAACTTCAGGCCACGCGCCGATTCGCCACTACGCAACAGCGGTGGCATCCCCAGTGTTCAATTGAACGTTGATCTCGACGGCAATAGTCGCGTATTGGGTGTACGCATGGATCGCGGAGCGTACGAGTTCCAGGAATTGTTCAGCAGTGGCTTCGAGTAAGGCCAGACGGTGGCTTGGCTGACCTGTTCATCAGCCCGGCCAGAGCGTTCCCGTTCGGCGATGGCACACTGTTGTCTTGCGCAAAGACATCGGGACTCAGTCACACCTGCAGGCCGCCGGAACACCTCTTGACGATGCCGACAGCCAGACTGGCCGATCCTTGACCCGCCACAGACTACCTGGCAGGTTGCCGGGAAGGGGCGTTTGAATTCTCCCTGCCGCCAATTGCTTGCCGCGACAGGGGAGCTGCGTCATCTCTGGAAGCAGCCCATCGCGCTTCGGATTTTCAGCGGCACATTTTCGCCGGCAACGTGGAGCGCTACTGGACTATCTGGCCCTCCACCGACCCAGCGAGTGTCGCCACCGAGATCATCGGGCAGATTCGCTGTCAGTTGCTTCCCGCGCTACTTACAAACCGCGTCGTAGCCGTGAACGGCAATGGCGAGCGTCCTTCGAGTCAGGCTGTCAAGCGCTGTTAAGGTCATCCAGAAGCGCCGGGACGAATTAGGCAGAACCCAGGAGGGGAAGCTCCTCTACTCGGAAAAGACTAGCGATCTACCGAAGCACCGAGTCATGGGCCGAAGCCGGCAACGGTCAGGCCAAGCGTTGACAGGTGGAAGTGCTGGCACAGTATTGAGCTCCGAAATCTCCGTACGGAACGCCGGCCTTGTCGGGTGAGTTGGGGCGCAACACGAGTCGTCGCTATAGCGCGAGTGACGGAGTCGGTTCTCCGGAGTCGCCAGCCTCGTTGTGTGCAGGGATGTTCTGGGATTGCGCCATGGCAGCTGAGCGTCAAGCACGCCGTTCAGCGGTGCCGGTGTGCGCCACTCGTCAATGTACATCCGGCAAGGCGCACGTGAATGCACGCTACCTACCAACCCGCAAATACTGCCTGGGTCGGAGCATGGCTGTTAGGGCAGGTTTGGGTTGTCCGCATTGGTGCGGACACGCCGCTGGCGATGCGGCAGGTGATGCAACTCATCCGCACCGCATCGGGACCATCATGGCAGTGGGGCCAGGCCGGCCGCTGCAGTGTCTCAGTAGCCGACCGAGAAGCGGGTCCGGCGCTGCGCGCCGTTCTCGAGTTCGTCGACCAGGGCGATCGCATAGTCCTCCATCGAAATGCGGCTCTCACCGTTGGCATCGGTGATGAGTTCATCGGTGCCTAGCCGGAACGTGCCCTTGCGCTCGCCCGGCTCGAAGAATGCCGCCGGTGCCAGATAAGTCCAGTCCACATCGGACGCGCGCAGAACATCGAGTGCCTTCACATGCGACCTGGCAATCGGCAGGTACGGTGTCGGCAGATGGCCCGAGTCAATCAGCGAGACTCCAGGCGCGACCTGCAGCCCACCCGCCCCTCCGACGACCAGCAGGCGAGCCACACCCGCACGGCGTACGGCGTCCACCTGGCGCTGGGTGACGCCGACGAGCTGGTCGGTATCGTCGGGCGGCGGTGCGTACGCGCTGATCACCGCGTCGGCACCGCGGATCGTCTCGGCAATGCGGCCGGCGTCGGCGAGATCATCCTGCTTCACGTCGTGCGCGGCCGATGCCGAAAGCTTGCCGACATCGCGCGCCGAAGCAGTCACGGTGTGGCCGCGGGAAACCAGCTCCTGCAACAGGCGGCTGCCAGCCCTGCCGGTGGCGCCGAACAATACGACTTTCATGGTCATGCTCCGTGGTAGCGAGGAGAAGACGGTTGACCAACGAGTACTTCGATGATCGAATCCGAGCGCAGGCTGCGCAATTCCTCGGTGAAGAACAGTATGAGCATGATCCACTACGAGGAAAAACGAATAGTTTTCGTGCCTATCATCGATTTTTTCGAATGCTGAAGATCAGCCTCGACGGGCTACAGGTGCTGGACGCCGTCGACCGGCGAGGCTCGTTCGCCGGCGCGGCCGCCGAACTGCATCGGGTTCCCTCGACGATCTCCTACACCGTGGCGAAGCTCGAGCAGGACCTGGGGATCGCTCTCTTCGAGCGCGCCGGACCGCGTATCCACCTGACGGCGGCGGGCACGGAGCTGCTCAAGGAGGGGCGTCATCTGCTCAAGGCGGCGCAGGATCTCGAACACCGCGTGCGCCGCGTCGCATCGGGCTGGGAAACCCAGTTCGCGCTCGGGCTCGAATCGCTGCTGCCGCCGTCGGCGCTCGCCGAGGACATCCGCGCGTTCTACCGCGTCGCCGATCACACGCGGCTGCGCCTCTCGCAGGACACACTGTCAGGGTCGTGGGAAGCACTGCTGGACCGGCGCGTCGACCTCATCATCGCCGCCGCAGGCGATGGTCCGTCCGGTGGCGGCTATATCACCGAGTCCATGGGCTCGGTGCCCTTCGTCTTTGCGGTGGCGCCAGAACATCCGCTGGCCACAGCGAAAAAGCCGCTCGACAAGGCCTCGCTGCGCGCGCATCGCGCGATAGCCGTCGCCGACTCGGCGCGGCGCCTGATCCCACGCACGGTCGGCCTGCTGTTCGGGCAGGACACGCTGACAGTGCCCGATATCTTCAGCAAATACGCCTACCAGATCGCCGGCTTCGGTTTCGGCTACTTGCCCGAGGTATACGCACGTTCGGCGATCGACGCCGGGCAGCTGGTATGCAAGCAAGTGGAGGAGCAGCGGCCTGACGAGGAGCTGCATCTGGCCTGGCGCTCCGGCGAAGACGGCGCCGCGCTCGCCTGGTGGATAGCGCGGATGCAGCGGCCTGGCTGCCTGAACCAGATGCTCGAGCACACGGCACGGACGCATTTCAGCGCAACCGCCGCTCCTGCTGCCTCGGCGGCACCTCGCAAGCGCACACGGCGCAGCGGGTAGTGAC
>JAEUPP010000003.1 GCA_016790075.1 Rhodanobacteraceae bacterium
AGACGCTTCTTGGATGTTCTGGATCGCATCGCTGGATGATCGCAAACTCCGACCGACATCGACTACGTGAAGTGCCCTGAAAACAGGCCTCCGGTGATCATTACGGCCGTATATTCACCCACACGACTTCCCGAAGAGCCCGAAATTTTACCCTTGTCGTTCGCGGGCGAGGCGCCGGTTCAGCCCGCGCGCGCAGCATGGACGCGAATGAACTCGCGCACATCGGGATAGACCACCTCGCGCCAGCGGCGGCCGCTGAAGATGCCGTAGTGACCCGCGCCCTTGACCGTCAGGTGGCGCTTGTTGCCCGCGGCGATGCCGCTGCACAGCGCGTGTGCTGCTTCGGTCTGGCCCAGGCCAGAAATGTCGTCGAGCTCGCCTTCTATCGTCAGCAGGGCCGTGCCAGTAATGTCGGATGGACTGACGCGCTGGCCGTTTACGTCCCAGAGCCCGCGTGGCAGCAGATGCTGCTGGAATACCGTCCGTATCGTATCGAGGTAGTACTCTGCCGGCATGTCCAATACGGCGTTGTATTCATCGTAGAACTTGCGGTGTGACTGCGCGTCCTCCAGATCGCCCTTGAGCAGATCTTCGTAGAAATCCCAATGCGAGCTCAGATGCCGTCCCGGATTCATTGCGATAAAGCCGGCGTGCTGCAGGAAACCCGGATAGACGCGGCGGCCGTGACCAGGATAGTTGGCCGGTACTTCGTGAATGACCGTGTGCTGGAACCAGGACAAGGGCTTGGTCGTGGCGAGATCGTTGACCTGGGTAGGGCTGCGCCGCGTGTCGATGGGGCCACCCATCATCGTCATCGTACGCGGCGTGGTCTCACCGTTGCTGGCCATCAGCGAGATCGCCGCGAGCACCGGTACCGTGGGCTGGCATACGGAGATCACATGCAGGTTCTTCGCGCCGATATGGCGGATGAATTCCTGTATGTAGCTGACGTAGTCGTCCAGATGAAACGCGCCCTTGCCTGCCGGAACCATACGCGCGTCTATCCAGTCGGTGATATAGACCTTGTGGTCCTGCAGCAGGGTGCGGACGGTATCGCGCAGCAGGGTGGCATGGTGGCCCGACAGCGGCGCGACCACCAGTACGACCGGATCGTCCTTGAGGTCGTCCACGGTCGCGGCATCGTCGGTGAAGCGCTTGAAACGGATCAGGTTGCAGAACGGCTTCTGCAGCGCGGTGTATTCAACGATGGGCACTTCATGTCCATGCGCCGTGACGCTGCGGATGCCGAAGGCGGGTTTCTCGTAGTCCTTGCCGAGCCGGTACAGCAGCTCGAAACCGGCGGCTACCCGCGGTGCGCCCGGTAGCTGCGACAGCAGGGTGCTTTTGTCGCTCCAGGTCTTGGCGCCGGCTTCGGCGAAATGGACCAGCGGGCTCATCAGGGAGCGTTGCAGTTCGTGCAGGTGGTACAGCATGGACGTCGGCCGGAAGGGGAAGGGGTAACCACGGGATTGTAGCCGCCCCGGGGCAAGCAAGTGCCATGCCGCAGTTGGCAATTGGTCGTAGGAACGACGTCAGGCAACGAAGCTCCGAGGGTGAGGGTTCGCGCCGTGAAGCGGCACGGAAGGGTAAGCAGCGCATGGCGTATTTGAGTGCGCGTGATTCTTTAAGGCGCAACCCTGGCTAGGTTGCAAACAATGCATGCCGGCTGGAGACCAGAGTGACCATGACTGAGGAGCCGCAGAGACCACTTACGGCATTGGGGGGCGGCGCGCAGGTAAGCGTCTCAGCCTAGGCAATCGGCAGTGCTGAGACGCGAAAGCAACTGCGCTCAATGCAACTGCAAAGGATAAGCATTGTTATGGGTAAGGAAAGGCGTTCTGGCCTACGCTGCATCGTATTTTCACTGGCTCTGCTCCTGGGGCAGGCCGCCAGCGAAGTACAGGCGGGAGAATTGCACCTGCTGACTTATGGCGCGCCGTCGATACTCGGGACGCAGGGAAATCGCCACTCCGACGTCGGGCGTTTCGGCGTGTCCGATGATGGCCGCTACGTGGTGTTCTCGAGTGCCGCGAACAATCTGATTGCTGATGACCACGGCGAGCTGGCCGATGTCTATCTCAGTGATCTGCAAACCGGCTCGTTGACGCGTATCAGCCGCCGTCCCGATGGCGGCGAACCGAATGGCGGAAGTTTTGCAGCGGCGATTTCCGCTGACGGGCGCTGGATTGCTTATGCCTCGCATGCAACCGATATCGTGCCGACAGCAGCGGCCCAATGCCATGCGTTCGGCGCATGCGGCGCCTATCTGTTCGATCGCCAAAGCGGCCAGACCCAGTTGCTGACGCCTCCGCTACTGCCTTCGTCGACCAGCCTTGCTGCCGAGATCAGGGGCGTGGTGCCCTCAGCCGACGGTGAGATGGACTTGAACTGATTTCTGTCGCCACGGGTGGTGCGCCGGCGGTCGGCGGGGCCAGCGGAGGGGCTGTGATCAGCGCCGACGGCCGCTATCTCGCCTTTCTTTCGCAGGCGACGAACTTCGAGGCTGGTGTCAGCGGCTAGCATGTCTGGCGCCGCGATCGCAGCAGCGGTACCACGACGCGGGTCACGAATACTCCGGGTACTTCGGGTTCTCAGGACTGGCGCGAGGTTCCCGCGCTTAGCCGCGCCAGCGGCCGTGTCGTGTTCACTTCCAGCCACGAGGGGCTGGTCGCCGGCGACAGCAACCGGCGCTGGGATGTGTTTGCGGCTGACCCTGATGGGATGACTCGCCGGGTGAGTCAGGGCACGGTGGCCTATCTTGCCGGTATGACGGACTGGGCCTACGGGCGTCGGTCGCAGGGCGTGGCAGTGCCGCTGGGAGACTCGGGCAGGGCGGTCTTTGTGGCGAACTCCGACAACATCAGTGCAGCGCGCGGCGGCGGGGTATTTCTGGGAGGTGTGGGTGCTGCGCCGCTGGTCGAGATTCCAGGGCTTGCGTTCACGCCCTACGTGGAGCCTCAGCGCTATGCGCTGACGCTGGCCGGTGCTTCCACCGACGGCAGCCGTTTGCTCCTGCGGCGCGAGGCGTTCAGCCTCTACTCCGGTTCGCTGAATCAGAGCGAGCCGTGGGACCTCTGGTACCTGAGCGGTGCTGGCCAGCTGCGTATCGACGACCCCGCCAATGTGGGGGCGGGCAGGCGTACGACCCAGGCACTGCTGTCGGACGATGGCCGCACGGCCGTGTTCCTGTCCTTGCCTGCGCAGCCCAGCGGTGGTGTGCCGGCTGTGCCGCAGTTGTTCCTGTATCAGGCAGACACCGGACTGGTGACTCGTATCGACGTGACCGACCAGGGTGTGCCGGTCAACAGCCCGATTCAGTCGCGCATCGGCCTGTCGCGCAACGGACGTTTTACCGCGCTGGTGACGGCTGCAGGCAATCTGGTACCCGGTGATGTGGACAACCGTGTCGATCTGTTCCTGCGCGACAATCAGACGGGCCAGTTCACACGCCTGCGCGATCCGCAGACTGGCGCATCGCTGATGAATCAGCAATCCAGCAACACTCAGGTCATTGCCGTATCCGACGACGGCAATGTGATTGCGTTCGCCGATGCGGCACCCGTCGACAACCAGGAAATGCGGCTGCGCATATTTGACCGGCCGGCAGCGCAGCTGACCCAGCTGTGTGCCGATAGCCGCAGCGAAGTCGTGCGCTGCGGCAACCCGACGCTGAGCGCGGATGGCAAGGTCGTCGCATTTACCGCGCTGCAGGCGCTGTTGCCCAGTGATACGGATGACATGGCAGATATCTACAGCTATCGCCGCGACCTGGGCTGGCTGCAGCAGGAGAGCCTGGATATTTACGGGCAGGGCGGGCGTCACGGCCGGGCTCAGCCGCGCCTTTCGGCCAGCGGCAACACCCTGGTGTTCGAGGCACGCGGCGGCGGATGGCATACCACGCCGCAAACTACCGGTGACCGCGACTGGCTGCTGACCCAGGTTGAAGGGGACAGCATCTATGCGGACGGCTTCGCCATTCCCGCGCGCTGAGTGGCATTGAGTCGGGACGGCGGCGCTGGCTACAGCGCCGCCGCGTTCAGAACGGCATCAGCTTCAGATCGAAACTGCGTTCGACCAGCCAGCCGGCGGCCAGCAGGGCTATCGCTATCGAACCACCGCGTAGCAGCAGGGGCCGGTACACGGGAGTTGCGCGTAGTGTGTATATCAGCGGGATCAGCACCGCGACGGCGACGAGCTGGCCCAGTTCCACGCCGAGATTGAACCCGAGCAGCGACAGCGCCAACGCGCTGCGCGGCAGTTCGAGGTCACTCAGCACGCTCGCAAATCCAAAGCCGTGGATCAGTCCGAAGGCGAACGCGACTATCCAGCGCCGCGCCGGAAGAAATGGCCAGAGGTTGTCGACTGCCGTCAGCAGCACCGACAAGGCAATCAGCGCTTCCGTCAACCGGCTGGGCAATTGCACCAGACCCAGTGTCGCAAGGCTGAGGGTGATCGAATGCGCTACCGTAAACGCGGTGACGGTAACGAGCACCGAGCCTGCGGCCACCGATAGACGGGACACCGGTTGCCATTCCCGCTGCTGCCGTCTGAGTACGGCCGGCAGCAGCAGGACGACCAGAAACAGCAGGTGGTCGTAGCCGATGGCGATATGAAACACGCCGTCACCGACGTAGCCGGCGAAGGCGTGCCAACGGGATGCTGCGCTGGTGTCGAAGGTCTGGCGTGACTGATCGTGCGAGAACACGGCGCTAAGCACCGGCCCGTGCGTGGTTTCCAGTTTGAGCAGGCCACGATGCTGGGCGTCGATATCAAACAGTGCCCGGTAGTCGATCGTCACGCTGCGGGTCTCGGGGCAGTCTGCGGCCAGCACCAGTACCAGGTAGGTGCCGTCGCTGTGGCGGTCGATGGCATGGTCGGTCACCTGTAGCGGGCAGGGGCGCTCGGTGGCGATCTGCAGTCGTGCGGTCGCATAGAGCTCGATCTCGTCGCGGCGCAGGCGCAGCTCGCCCCAGTCGATGCGATCGTCGCGATTGCGGTCGAGATCCAGCACCACGTCGAGATCGCGCAGGGCGAGATCCCAGCGGCCCGCCAGACGCCCCCCCTCAATGCGCAGGCTCAGATAGCTGTCGCTGGGCTTGTGCGCCAGCGCCGGCAGGCTGGATAGCGCCAACACCAGCAGGGCGGCCGCGATGCGCAGGATGGCAGTCATGGGGTGCGTATCCCGAGCAGCAGCGCGGCCAGGCGAATATCCTGCAAGCCGCTGCCCTCGACCCAGCCGGCGACCGCAGCTGCGGCCCGCGGCCGGTTCGCGGCATGCGCGGCTTCCAGCGCAATGCGGGCATCCAACGGTTCCTTTTGCACGGCCCAGTTCTCAAGGGCCAGTTCCAGTGCCAGCTCCGGATCCTGGGTCAGCGCCTGCCGGAAGCGGGATTCTTCCCGCCGGTGCACGCGGTCGCCGCGCTCGCGCAAGGCGTCAAAGCGTGCGGCGAGCAGCGCGATGCCGCGCTGCGCGGCTTCGACATCGAGCGCGTATTCGGCCAACACGCGGCGCAGCAGCAGGCTGTCTATCGACGAATCGGCTGCGATCAGTTGGACTACATCGGCCGGACGTCCACGGTCGAGCAGAAAATCCGCGTAGGCGGCCAAGGTATAGCTGTCCGTTGGATCGATCGCGAGGCTGTAGCGATACCAGCGTTCGGCCTCGCCGTTGCGTGCCAGACGTTCGGCGATTTCCGCAAGCAGGGTTGCCGCCCAGGTACGTACGGCCGCTGGTTGATCAGCGAGACGGTGGTGTGCGAATACCGACTCGATGGCGGCATAGGCCTCGCTGCCCCGGCCGGTGAGTGCATCGACACCGGCCTGGCAGACCGTGGCGATCGCAGGCGCGCCCGCGGCGGCGATACGGCCACAACTTTCCGCCGCAGCGGCGAGGTCACCCGTTGCCTGCTGCAGGCTCGCCAGATCGAGCCAGGCCTGGGCCGCCTGCGGCTGCTGGGTGACGGCGCGCAGCAGGTCGGTTTTGGCCGCGGCGAAGTCATGTCGATTCTGGTGTATCGCCGCGCGTGCCAACAACAGGCCCAGCGGCGGCGACTCCTGCTCCCACCAGGGCGCCAGTGTGGCCTGAGCCTGGCCCCAGAGACGTGGATCGGAGGCGGCGCGGGCCGCTGCGATCTGGTTCTGCGCCAGACGCAGCGCGAGGTCCAGATTCGACGGATCACGCGCCTGCCATTCGCGCAGCACACGCGTGCCGGCGTCGCCAGCACGCGCCGCGGCCAGCGGCAGGTATTCCAGTACCTCTGCATCGCGTGCTGGCCGATACAGCTCCGCACCGCTAGCTGCTGCGATGGTGATAGCGCTTAGCAATAGCGTGCGAGCCAGAAAGCGGAGCCAGGACATTATGTGGATTCCTGTACAAAGGGAAGTGCCGCCGGCCAGCAGCCGGCGGCAACCGCCTTTACGGTGAGGACAGACTGGCTGGCCGGACGCTGCCGGGCGATCCGGCCAGCGGTGTGGTCAGATACGGGAAGGCGTTGTCGAACTGGCTGTCCTCGACCAGCACGCCATCGGTATAGGGCAGGCTCGCACTTGCCGGCTTGTTCGCTCCCGCTGGCAGCAAGGTGCCCATGGCGACGCGCAGCTCGATGTCAACCACATCGTCGCCGGGGCGGCGGCCATTCGGGAATCCAGCCGGATCACAGCCCGGATTGGACAAGGTCAAGGCGCCGTCGACGAAGCAGGCCGCCGCGCCCAGACTGTTCTGGCGGCCCTTGGGCGTTGCCGGAAGACTTGTGTTGAGACGAATCATTTCCGCCGGCACGCCGTTGAGCTGGCGATTGACTCCCGTCACACCGGTCAGGAATGCAGCGACCAAATCAGCGCGCGGATAGGCGGGCGGGGCTTGTACACCGGCGGAGCCGAACAGGATTTGCAGCAGCGCCGGCAAGGTCGGATTGGTTACGTAGGCGGCGAACTGCGCGTCGTCCTTGGGCTCGCTCGCGTTGAAGCGATCCTTGTCCTTGAGTCCTATCACCAGTTCGTTGACCAGTGGCATGCCCAGGCGCGACACCTGGACCATGTTGGCGTTGACTATGGCCTGGGCCAGCGGATCGCTGCTGACCAGGCGTGAGCGCGGCAGACTCGCTGTAGTCCAGATGCCGATTACGGGGTCGCCGTTGGTAATGCAGCTCGTCGGCAATTCCAGCGCAAGCGAAGTCACGTTCTTGTCGGCGGTCGCGTTGTAGCTGCCGGAGCGGCTGCCGATGACACGTGCTACCGGAATGTTGACCAGATCAAAAATCTCGCCGAGGTTGACGCCAAAACCTTCGCGGCGTTGACCGACGAAGACGCGCCCCGGTATCGAACAGCCGGGAATGGTTGCGGTATAGACATGCCGCGCGGCATAGGCCGCATAGTCGGGGATTGATTTGTTGCCAATATTGTCGAGCGGCTTGGCGAAGTCGGTTGTACCGTCGCTTGCGTTGGTGAGCAACGCCCCAACCGCTGTGGGCCGGGCGCGCGGACCTGCAATTTGAGTCACTGTATAAATTTCAGCATCATTGCGTGCCGAGGAATCCGCCGCGGTGACCGGGCCGGCATTGCGCAGCGGAATGGCGACGCTCTTGTCGCCGACCTGCAACGCAATGTTCTTCAGGTCGTAGCGAAACTTGAAGCGGTAGGTCAGATCCTCGCGCGCGTCACCATTGTTGTCGATATGGATCTCGTAGACGCCGTCGGGGTCCAGGGTGAAATAGTTCGGTCCGCCGTAGGCGTCCTGCAATGGCAGGTAGTTCGCGATGACGGTGACATAGTCGCCGCGGCCGGACTCATAGCTGCGGAACGCGTACAGATCGGTTCCGTCCATTTTGGGATATTGCGTAATCGAAGGTGCTTCACGGTGACTCGATGCCTGCGCTGCTGGCGTAGCCAGATACAAGCCGGCGCTGGCAGCGATGATGAGTGCCATGGCGCCGTGGCGCGATGTCATGACCTGTTTCATGTCCTGCTCCTCGATAGGAAGATTTGCTGTACTTGATGAGTTTTGGAAAAGAGCTGCCGACGTTCAGGGCAACACCGCTGCAGCGGTACGAGGATCTACGGCGGGCGAGGACCGGCGGATGCAGCGATGCAGGAAAATTTCCCCTGCAATGCATTCGCCGCTGCTCCGGTCTGCGCTCAGAATGTGCCGCGCAAGGTCAGGCGGAACTGGCGCGGTTCTATAGGGTGCAAATGGAAATCAGCGACCGGCTGCGTTTCGCCGGGGAGCTGTGACTCGTAGAAATACGTGATGTCGTTGTCGCGGCTGTCGGACAGGTTGAGTGCGTCCAGCGACAAGGTGAAATCCTTGCTGAGCCGGTAGTCCGCGCGTGCATTGAACACGGTCGTCGACGACGAGCGTACGCTGCCATCCTCAAGCAGCGGCGCCGGGCCGAGATAGCGGCCGCGCAGCGCCGCGGACCAGCGGCCTGTGCCGGCCCATTGCACACCGAGCGAGGCCGTACGCTCGATCGCGTTCGGCACCTGAGTGCCGGCGGGGTTGGTCTTGTCAAAGCGGGCGTGGGCGCGGGCATAGTCGGCATCGATCAGCCAATGCGCCGAAGGCCGGTAATAGGCTGAGAGTTCTATTCCGTGGCGCGTGGCTGGGTAACTGGGTTCGGTGGTTCCGCCGTCGCCGGCGAACACGAGTTCCGAACCTATACGCAGGCGCCAGGCAGCAAACGCCAGCGCCAGCGTAGGAGTCGGCATGCTGCGCAGGCCCAGCTCGTAGCCGCTCGTTGCGACCAGCAGGCGCTGGGGTTGCGCAGCTTGCGCTGGGTCGCCAGGGGATACGCGCAAGGTACTGCCGCGTGCGTCGTTGGAGTGAAAGCCGCGGCCGGCGTTGAGCAGCAGCTCGGTATTGTGCCAGGGCCCCAGTACGAGGTTGAGCTTGGGGCTGGCACGCTGGTCCTGGGTGCTGCCGGAATTCGCTGCGATGTTGCTGTCAACGTGGGCGTGATAGTGGTCGTAACGCAAACCGGCGATGCTGCGGAAGCGGTTGCTCCAGCGCGTCGACCAGCTTGCGAACAGGCCCGCTGAAGCTTGATCGACGGCGTCCTCGCGCACTGTCGCAAGGCGCTGCCGCGCCGCCGTGTGATACAGGCCTACCGTGCCGATAGCGTCGTAGCGTGTGTCCATGCCGACGGCAAGCTCGTGCGCAAAACTGCCAGACATCCACTTTTGTACGTATTTGACGCTTCCCCCGTAGTAGTTGCGCACATCGCGCTGTTCAAACTCGTCACCCTGGACCTGGTCGGCGAGAAAGTAGGTGAAGTTGGAGTACAGGCGGAGGTCGTAGTGCGCGGCGTAGGCATTCAGCAGAAGCTCTCCCACCGCCAGCGGCAGGTGATAACGCGCCGCGGCGGTCTGGCGCGAAGTATCACCGCCCAGGTCAGGATCAATTTGCGCGTAGCGGTCTATTTGCCCCTGGCGGATGGCGCGCAGCGGAATCTGGTCGGAGGCGTCCCAGCGGCTGGTGTAGGCAGCCAAGGTAAGCCGCAGGCCGCGCTCCGCGTCGCCGCTGCGGTGGCGCAGCAGCAGCGAGGCTTTGCGCGCGTCGGCTGGCTTGCGCCAAGGGCCGTCGTAGGCACCCAGATCGACAGCTCCCAGCCAGCGCGAATCGGCGCTATCGCCTGAAGCAGCGAGCAGTCCACGGACATAGCCGTGCTCGCCGCCGCTGATGGCGTAGAAGTCATGGTCGAGGCGATCCTTGTAGCGTATGCGCACGGCACCGGCTGAGGAAAAGTCACCGTCATCGGCGTAGTAGGGGCCTTTGCGGTACTCGATCGAATCGATCAGTTCGGGGATCAACCCATTGAGATCGTTATAGCCCTGGCCGTGGCCATGCGTGCGCAGGTTGTTGGGGACGTCGTCAATCGCGGTCGACAGATCAGTGCCGTGATCGAGATTGAAGCCGCGCAGGAAATACTGATTGGCCTTGCCGTCGCCGCTGTGCTGGGTTGCGATCAGACCGGGCACTACTTCCAGCACTTCGGCCGGTCGCGACAGCGGGCGCTGTGCTATCTGCTCGCTGCTGACCACGCCGGCCGAGGCTGCATCGGCCTGTGCCAGCGTGTCCGGGTCCAGCGTCTCGTCGACATGGATCGCAGCGAGTTGTGTTGCCGGCAGGCCGCCGGCGAAAGCACAAGGCACCAAAGCTAGCCCTGCTGCCAGCAGGGCCGCGTTGTTTCGGTTCCTTCTGTTCATGGCATCGTTTCTCCGTATCGCAGCGAAGTACGCAGCGGGAGCGGCGGCGGATGCAGGCGGCTGCAAGAAATTCCCAGCGCGTAGCTGTGAATGCGCGGGGGCGTGCCGGGACGGACGGTACCGGCTTGCTTGTCGTGTCTGTAACGCGTCTGCGCGAAAAAGGCTGGTTGTCGTTGCGGTTGCGCAGTGAATACTGGCGTTCGACAGATGGCCCTCACGGAAAGGGTCGGACTCCGACGTGTACGCAGCGCTGGCTGCGCGGTATAGCGCTAGTGAGGCCGCTTGAAAATTGGAGTGACCCGCCAGTGGTGACTGACGAAATGTGTAGGCGAAAATTGGTTCTGTGCGGAGATCGGACATCGAGAAAACAAGCAAGAAAGACGGAAAACTGGCGTTGCCGTGTTCCGACTTAAGTCATGTTACTATTTATATGATAATTGTAAATATGATTTTGTTAATTTATATAATTAATTAATTAAATTTGCACCGACATCCCGCATGGAATGCTGAGTGGCCGCGTCAGTCCTGGGTGGTGACAAGCAAGGCGCCGTGGCTGACAGTCAGCGACGGCGCGGGAAATACACCAGCGATGATTCCGGTCTCGGTCGACACGTTCGGGCTGCAGACAGGGCGCTATACGGCAAGTGCGCTCGTCAATTCTCCGGGAGTTGGGAATGCAATCAGCACTACCGTCGAGCTGCAGGTCAATGCGCCTGCGGGCGCCATTACGATCAGGCTCGTCGGTCCGAGGGAAGCGAACTGAGACAGAACGCCCTGCTCAGCGCCCGACAGGCCAAACACAGGGAAGGCGCGACATGAGCGAGCGGCTGAGAACCACTCGCGTGCAGGGGGCTTTGCGTCGGAGTGCAGCCGGACGATTCCACTCCGCACCCTTTGTCTTGAAGGTGAGAGGATTTCGACAGAAGCATCACCATCTCTGTGACGGGAACAGGTTCATTTCCCAACCAGCTCATATCTGGGCCGCGTGACCAGCGATGAGCACCCGCTTCCAATGCACTCTTGCAGATGCAGCAAGCGAACCTGACCCCGTTCTTGACCCATTACGGAGGTGCGCAAAATGGCAAAGACAAGAGATCAAGACAGCCAGAGCAATGTACCAGGCCCATTCGAACTGCTGGAGGAGGACGCTTTCAAGAAGGCGCGTACGGGCTGCGCTCACGTGTTCGGAAAGGGCTACAGATGCGCGACTGACGAGCTCGGATACAAGACGCCTCGGGGTCGAGGGCCGGCGGAACTTGTACTGGATGCGTCTGAGGGTTTCATTCCGCTATGGGAAAAGGGCGTTACGCTGCGCTGGCGGTTTAATGAAAATTCCTTTCTACAGTTCACAAGGCCTGCAGCCGCTAAAAAAGCAGTGCGAAACCTCATGAGCAAAGGTCTGCTCCTCTGGCAAGATGCAGTCCCGGTCAAGTTCGCCGAACGAACAGATGCATGGGACTTCGAGGTAATCGTGCGGGAGCGCGATGACTGTGACATCAACGGATGCACGCTAGCGAGCGCGTTTTTCCCTGATCAGGGGCGCCACCAGCTATTCATCTACCCCAAGTCGTTTGAGCAGTCTCAGGACGAGCAGATCGAAACAATGGCGCATGAGTTCGGACACGTCTTTGGATTGCGCCACTTTTTTGCGCAGCTTCACGAAACAGCGTGGGCAAGCGAAGTTTTCGGCGAGCACCAGCCGTTCTCCATCATGAACTACGGCGACAAGAGTGAGATGACGGAGCAGGATAGGCGCGACCTGAAGATGCTCTACACAAAGGTCTGGGCAGGAGAGCTGAAGCAGATCAATGGAACTCCCATTCGTTTGGTTCGTCCTTACCATATGTCGTAGCAAACGAGAGCCGGGAGCCATCCATCCTAGCCCCGAGTCATCTGAGGCGATCCGCAGGGTGTTGAGGCGAAGTGTTGACAAGGGAAAGCATGGGCATGCCATCGAGTCGCGAAAGTGCCCAGGCACACTCAAGTTAAAGCAACAGCTGCTGCTGCAAAGCTGGAGTCGTTTCAATCAATGCCTTTACCGGTGCAAAGCTACGCCGATGCTCGGCGCAGGGGCCCAGCTGCTGCAGACAGGCAAGATGTTCGGGGGTGGGATAGCCCTTGTGCCGTGCGAAACCGTAGCCAGGGTGCACGTGGTCCAGCGCCATCATGCGGCGGTCACGTGCGACCTTGGCAAGTATCGAGGCGGCGCTGATCGCGGGTTCGCTCGCGTCGCCGCCGACTATCGCACGCGCCGGGCAACACAGTTGTTTCGGCAGCCGGTTGCCGTCGATCAGTGCAAATTGCGGTGTGATGGTGAGGGCTGCGAGCGCGCGGCTCATGCCCAGCATCGTTGCCTGAAAGATGTTCAGGCGATCGATCTCGCTTGCTTCGATCTCGATCACACTGAACGCGAGTGCGCGTTCGCGGATACGCGGCTCCAGTACGTTGCGCCGCTCCTCGCTGAGGTATTTCGAATCGTCGAGGCCGCGGATGGTGTGGGCCGGATCGAGTATGACCGCGGCCACCATGACAGGCCCGGCCAGCGGGCCGCGGCCCGCTTCATCGACACCGGCAATCAGCGTGTCTGGCGGCAGATCGGTAACGCGGCGGCGGCGACGCATGGGCTAGTCCTTCAGTGCGCCCAGTTCGCCGTAGACGTAGGCGTGATAGGAGTCGAGCAGCGTCTTGTCGGAACAGTCGAAATAGCGTCCCTGGCAGCGGTCGCGCAGCAGTGTATTGGCTTCGTAGAAGTCGTCCTTGCGCAGGTCGGCGACATCGAGCAGCAGCGATCCGAGGTAGATGATATCGAGTGTGTCAAAATCTACTTTTTTCCTTAGTGGAAAATTAGATTTCAGCATGTAATAGGTGACCTTGGTCGGGTCGGTGACGCCTTTGGGTATGCGCTTGGCCAACGCGTTGATCGCGCCGTCGAACGAGGGCTGGTGATCGCCGAAGTGCATCAGCACGGTACGGCGGTCGGTTGCGAACAGCTTCTGTTCGAGTTGGGACATGGCCTGCTCCGACTGTTCCAGCCGTGCAAGGTAGTTGCCGAGGTTCAAGTTGAGCCAGGCGTCGAGCTGCTTGGGAAACAGCGGCTTGTCGTAGGGCGCCGGCAATTGGCCCAGTGGAGTCATGTGTGGGCCGTGCTGGTGCAGGGTCAGCATGAATACGAACAGGGGCTGGTCCGGGTAGTTGCGCCGTTCCTCGGCAAGTACGCGGTCAAACACACGCAGCAGGTCGAAGTCGGTCGAGTCCCAGCCCAGGCCGTTTTCGCTGCCGTCGTAGAACGCGTCGAAACCGTAGAACTTGTAGGCGTTGCGCGCGTTGATGAAGCTGCCCGACATCGGGTAGATCACGATGCTGCGGTAGCCGTTTTCCTTCATTACACGTGGCAAGCTGTAGGCCACGCGGGGCGCGAGGTTGAACGGCGCGTAGAGCCCGGCATTGCCGAACAGCACGTGGGCCATGCTGGTGAGAAACGCAAATTCGCTGGTCCAGGTGCCGCCGCCCCAGGTATGCACTTGCAGGTAGCCGTGCGCGCGCGTGCGTTTGTCGTCCTGGAACAGCTTGCGCTTGCATAGCGGCAGCTTGCAGACGCTGAGCATGGTCGGGTCGAACGTGCTTTCTTCGAGCACGACAACGATATCCGGGCGCTGGCGCGGATCGCCGCCTAGGGCGACCTGTTCGTTCCACACCTGTTTTTCTGCTGCGCCGGGGACAAGTTCCGGCAGCTTGATCTGCGTCGCATGGAACGAAATAAAGAAATCGGTCAGATAGCTCTTGTCGTTCATCGCCGCCCACATGCCCTTGGCGTAAACCGCGGCGAACGGGCCCTGCGGGGCCAGTGCCTGGCCCAGCGAATAGGCAGACAGTGCGGTACCAGCGCTCAGCACGAAGCGGCGGCGCCAGGCTGGCCAGTCGGGCAGCACGCGTGGCCGGTCGATGCGCCAGATACCGACGAGTGCAAGCGGCAGCATGATGAGGCCGACGAAACTTGCGATCAGCAAGAGCGGATAGCGCAGGATTACGCCCACGGTATCGGCGTTGGCGAAGTAGACGAGGTCCGGGGCAAGCAGCGGCGTCGTCAGGTAGGTAACCTTGAGGACGCTGCTGGCCAGCAGCACGGAGAACAGGCTGGCAGTTGCCATCAGGCTGAAGGCAACCCGCCGTGTCAGGCAGATCAACAGCAGGCCCAGAGCGCCACTGAGTACGGTGGTGAACAGGCGTTCCTCGCGCGTGCCTTCGCTCAGCGGGCCGTACAGCATCATCGCGGCGTAGGCCAGGACCGCCAGCAGGTACAGCAGCAGACTGCGGCGATCCAGCGTGGGGAATAGGCGCATCACCGGTTCGGTCTGGCGGAATTGGCGCGCATGGTGCGATCCGCGCAGAACCAGGTCAATGGGGGTGGTCGTGTGCTGTTGGTGCTGCTGCCGGCGCGCCGATCAATGTGGCGATCGCGCCGGCCGCGCTGCGGTCGGCGTCACCGATCAGGTGAGCATGCAGACGCTCGAATTCGGCAACAAGGGCGACTCGGCCAGCGCTGTCGGCAAACAGCCTGAGTACGGCCTCGGCCAGCGCCTGTGGTGTACAGGCATCCTGCAGGATCTCCGGTACCAGATCACGGCCGGCGAGCACGTTCGGCAACGAATAGCGCGTGCTGCGCATGAGCTTTAACCAGGTCACGATGGCATAGGTCAGGGCGGCGACCTTGTAGGCAACCACCATGGGCCGCTTGGCCAGCATGGCCTCTAGCGCCGCCGTTCCGGAAGCGACCAGTACGACGTCGGCAGCCAGCAATGCCTCATCGGCCCTGCCATCAAGCAGGGTGATGTGGCCGGGCGAGGTCGGGTCCGCGCTGTGCAGATCAATGCCCAGACTCTGCGCGATCTGCTCGAACATTTCGCGGCAAGCGGAGTTGGCCATCGGTGCGACGAGCTGCAAGCCAGGAATCTGCTGCTGGCAGCGGCGCGCAGCGCGCAGGAAATCGGCGCCGAGCCGGCGGATCTCGCCGAGCCGGCTACCGGGTAGCAGGGCGAGCACGGGCGCCTGTGCAGACAGGCCGAGTTCGGCGCGGGCGGGCAGGCGTTCGGTGACCAGGTCGAAACGATCGGCCATAGGATGGCCGACGAACTGCGCCCGCACGCCGTAACGGGCGTAGATCGGGGGTTCCATAGGGAACAGGCAGAGTACGAGGTCGGCGCTGCGGCCTAGCTTGGCGGCGCGCTGCTCGCGCCAGGCCCAGACCGAGGGACTGACATAGTGCACGGTGCGTATGCCGCGCGCCTTGAGCTTGCGTTCGAGCGGCAGGTTGAAATCGGGTGCGTCGATGCCGATGAACGCCGCTGGCTGCAGCTGGCTGATACGGCCCAGCAGGTCGCGGCGAATACGCAGCAGTTCGGGCAGGTGTTTGAGCACTTCGACCAAGCCCATTACGGCGAGTTTTTCGCACGGATACCAGGCTTCCAGCCCGGCGGCGATCATGCGTGGTCCGCCGACGCCGAGAAAACGTGCCAGCGGATAGCGCGCGCGCAGGGCTGTGATAAGGCCGGCACCGAGCTGGTCGCCCGAAGCTTCGCCAGCGACCAGTGCAAACACTGAGTCTGCGTTGGGCGCAGGCGCTAGTGACGCGGTCGGGGATCCCGCTTCCCGTAGCGCCATGGTTGTGTCAGCGCACCAGCGAACGCTGGCTGCGGTCGATGAAGTCCAGCATCAGCTTCACATCGGGCGCATCGGACGAGGCGCGCGCCAGTTCCTCGCGAGCCTCGGCCAAGGGCAGGCCCGACTTGTACAGCGTCTTGTAGGCGCGGCGTATGGCGAGGATGCGTTCGCTGTCGAAGCCGCGGCGTTTTAGCCCCTCGCTGTTGATGCCTTTGGGTTCGGCGAAACTGCCGGCAACGGTGACGTAAGGTGGTACGTCGCGATTGATGATCGAGCCCATGGACGTGAAGGCATGGGCGCCGACCTGGCAGAACTGATGGACCAGCGTGAAACCGCCGAGTATGACCCAGTCGTCCACCGTGACGTGGCCAGCCAGGGAGGCGGCGTTGGCGAAGATCACGTTATTGCCGACGATGCAGTCATGCGCGAGGTGCACATAGGCCATCAGCCAGTTGTCGTTGCCGATACGGGTCACGCCGCCGCCGTCGGCCGTGCCGCGATTGAACGTGACGAACTCGCGGATCACGTTGCGATCGCCGATTTCAAGCACGGACTGCTCGCCGTGGAACTTCTTGTCCTGGGGCGCTGCGCCTATCGATGCGAACTGCCAGATGCGGTTGTCGCGGCCTATGCGCGTCGGCCCTTCGATGACGACGTGTGGTCCTATCCAGGTGTCGTCGCCAATTTCAACGTTGGCGCCGATCACGCTGTACGCGCCTACGCTGACATTGGACCCGAGCTGTGCCGCCGGGTCGATTACCGCAGTGGGGTGGATCATCAGTCGTTACGCTCCGCGCACAGCAGCTCCGCTTCGGCCACGACCTTGCCCCCGACCAGGGCCTGGCACCAGAACTGGCCCATGCGGCGGATCATGCGTTTCTGCTCGACTTCGAGCACGAGCTGGTCGCCAGGGCCGACAATGCTGGAGAAACGCGCCTTGTCGACCTTGACCAGATAGAACAGCGGGCTCGCGCTGGGCGATTCGGCATTGGTCAGCTGTACCAGCAGGCCCGATGCCTGGGCGAGTGCTTCGATGATCAGCACCCCCGGCATGACCGGATGGCCGGGAAAATGGCCCTGGAAGAAGGGCTCGTTGATCGTGACGTTCTTGAGCCCGGTCAGGCGCTTGCCCGACTCGAACCGGGTAACGCGGTCGACCAGCAGGAAGGGATAGCGGTGGGGCAACAGGTCGAATATGCGACCGACGTCCAGCGGCAGGGTTGGGCTGGCGTTGGAATCGTTCATGGGGCGGAATCCTTTTCTAGGGCTTTCAGGCGACGCGCCAGTTCGTCCAGGTGGCGGAATCGCGCAGCGTTACGGCGCCACTGGCGATTTTCCTGGATAGGCGTACCCGAGGAATATTCGCCGGCGGCAGTGATGGAGTGGGTGACCAGACTCATCGCCGTCACGGTGACGCGGTCGGCGACGCTCAAGTGGCCTAGGATACCGGCAGCGCCGCCAATCAGACAGTAGCGGCCTATGCGTGCACTGCCGGCGACGGCGGAACAGCCCGCCATAGCCGTGTGGGCGCCGATGAAAACGTTGTGCGCGATCTGGATCTGGTTGTCGAGGCGTACGTCTTCCTCCAGCACCGTGTCCTCAAGTGCGCCTCGATCTATGGTGCAGTTCGCACCGATCTCGCAGTCGTCGCCTATGCGTACACCGCCGAGCTGAGGCACCTTGATCCAGTGGTCGCGCTCGAAGGCAAGACCAAAGCCATCCGAGCCGATGACGGCTCCCGGATGGACGAGTACCCGCCTGCCAAGGCGTACGCGGGTCACCAGCGTGACACGGGCGACAAGGCGCGACCCGGCGCCCACCACACAATCTGCGCCCACGATGCAGCCCGGGCCCAGCACGGCGCCGTCCTCGACGACAGCGCCGGCCTCGATCACGCAGAACGGACCGATGCTGGCACTGGCGGCAACGTCTGCCGTGACATCGATCACCGCACTGGCGTGAATGCCTGGTGTGGCCAGTAGCGCAGGCTCGAACAGCGCTGCGATATGGGCATAGGCCACATAGGGATCGCGTGCGACCAGTGCGCTTCCTTCGCGCAGCGCCGCGTCGTCGGCGCGAAGCACGACGACGCCGGCGCGCGAACTCTGCATCTGCCCGCGATAGTGCGGATTGGACAGAAAACTCAGGTGTTCGGGGCCGGCCAGCGCCAGGGTCGCGACTCCGCTGATTTCGCGATCCGGATCGCCGCGCACTTCCAGGGCGAAGCGCGTGGCGAGATCGCCCACGCGCCAACTCTGCGCTCGGGTACTCATGGGGTTGCCTGCTTGGACTGGAAATCCCGACGCAGGCGTTCAAGTATCCGGTCGGTGATATCGATGCGTGGATCGGCGTAGGCCACGGGGCTGGTCACGACGAGGTCGAGGCCCTGTTCACGGGCGTATTCAATCAGGGTGTTGTTGATCTCACCCCAGCTCCGGTTCGACTCCTGGTCGCTGCGGGTCTTGAGTTCGCCGCGCAGTTCGTCGCGCAGGCGCTTGACGCTGCGTTCGAGCGCGTCGATTGTGCGCTTCTTGGCGTCGGCGTCCGCCTTGCTCAGCAACGCCCCATTGCGCTCGAAGTCGGTCTTGAGCTCGGCCAGCCTGGTTTCGTCGCGCTTGAGCTCGATGTCACGTGCGGCGAATTCGCGCCGCAGGCGCTCGCGCCCGGCCTGCATCTGCGGCGCATCATCCAGCAGACGCTTCATGTCGATGTAGCCGAGCTTGCTCTGTGCCTGCGCCGTGAACGGCAGCAATGCCAGAACGAGGGCGAATCGACATGCTGCGCTTGCGTGCTGGCCCACGCGAGTCCTCCATTATCCGGTCGCGGCGACGGCGGTGCTGGTCGTGTCCGCCGTCGGTGCGATGATGCCAGTTTCGATCAGAACTGGGTGCCGAAGGAGAACTGGATCGACTCCGTCTTGTCGCCGTCCTTCTTGCGCAGGGGGCGGGCGATGTTGATCGTGATCGGACCCACCGGCGCCTGCCACTGCAGTGCGAGACCGGTAGACGCACGCAGTTCGCCGGCGTCGAAGTCACCGAATGACTTGTACACATTGCCGACGTCGACGAACGCGGAGATGCGCACGGAATCGCTGTCCTTGGCGAATGGTGTCGGCAGGATCAGTTCGGCCGTGCCCAGCACCTTGAATGCACCACCCAGCGGCTGGCAGTAGTCGCTGAGTACGTTGACCCTCTGGCAGGGGCCCAGGGTGTTGTCCTCGAAACCGCGCACGTCGCGTACGCCGCCCGCATAGAAGTTTTCGAAGAACGGCAGGCCGCCTACGCGCAGCGGAATCTTTTCTTCAGAGTTCGGATCGAAGCGGCCGACGGCATCGCGGTAGGAATCGCCGTAGCCGAGGTTGCCGGACAGCAAGAAGGTCAACTTGTCGCTGAGCGGGAAATAGTGCAGTCCCTGATAGTAGAGTTTGTAATATTCCAGGGTTGAGCCCGGCAGGGCGATTTCCGCCGAGAGCGACTGCAGGCCGCCGCGTGTCGGTGTGAAGTACTTGTTACGCGTGTCGTGCGACCACGACGCCGTCAGGTTCCAGGTGTGGATAGTGCGGCGATCAAGGTCGGTGATGTAGTCGATGATGAAAGGCGGTGTAAAGCCAGGGAACGTGTTGATCTCGGTCTTGTTGACGCCGAGCTGCAGCTGTATCGAGTCGGTCTCGCCGACCGGAACGCCGACAAAGGTCGAGAACGCGGCCGTGTCGGTGGAGTAGTTGGCAATGTTGGCCTGGCTCTGATCGAGGTTGCGCAAGCTCGCGTTATAACCGAGTGCGATGCCGGAATCGTTGAGATAGGGCTGGGCATAGCTGAGGTCATAACGTTTGAGATACGAACTCTTCTGCACCGTCATGGCGATGCGATCGCCGGTGCCGAGGAAGTTGTTCTGCGATACCGACACCGACGCGATGAGCTTCTGCACCTGCGAATAGCCCAGGCCGAACAGCAGGCTGCCCGAGGGTTGTTCCTCGACGGTGACGAGCATGTCGACCTGGTCTTCGCTACCGGGCACTTTGGGGGTCTCGATTTCGACCTTCTTGAAGTAGCCCAGGCGCTGCAGGCGCACCTTGGAGCGGTCGATCGCCGCCTGCGAGTACCAGGAGCCTTCGAGCTGGCGCATTTCGCGGCGCAGGACTTCATCCTCGGTACGCACGTTGCCCTTGAACGTGATGCGATTGACGTAGACGCGCTTGCCGGGCTCGATATAGAACGTGACCTCTACCGTACGGCCTGACTTGTCGGTCTTGGGAACTGGCGTGACCTCGGCGAATGCGTAGCCGATGTTGGACAGCACCGAACTCATGGCCTTGGCCGACTGTTCGAGCTTGCGCCGCGAGAACACTTCGCCGGCCTTGGTCTTGAGCAGGGCGCGCAGGCTTTCTTCCGGCAGTATCAGCTCACCGAGCAGCTTGATGTCGCTGATCGTATAGAGCTCGCCTTCCTGCACATTCGCGCTGACATAGATGTTGCGCTTGTCCGGGCTGATCGAGACTTCCGTCGATTCGACATTGAAATCCGCATAGCCGCGATCGAGGTAGTAGGACGCCAGCTTCTCCAGATCGCCGGAAAGCTTTTCCCGCGAATACTGGTCGTCCTTGGAATACCAGGAGGTCCAGTTCGTCGTGTTGGACTCGAATTCGTCGCGGATTTCCTTGTCGCTGAAGACCGTATTGCCGACGACGTTGATGTGTTTGATCTTCGAGGCCTTGCCCTCGGCGATCACGATATTGATATCGACGCGGTTGCGGTCGAGGTTGGTAACCTTGGGCGTAATCGTGACGTTGTATTTGCCGCGATTGTGGTACTGGCGGGTCAGCTCCTGCTGCACGCGGTCAAGCTGCAGGCGGTCGAAGGTTTCGCCTTCCTCCAGGCCTATGCCCTTGAGGCCCTTGCGCAGTTCTTCTTCCTTGAGTTCCTTGTTGCCCTTGAGGGTGATCTTGGAGATCGCCGGGCGCTCCTGCACGGTGACGACGAGAATGTCGCCTTGTCGGGACAGTTGCACATCATTGAAGAAGCCGGTCTTGAACAGGGCGCGGATTGCTTTCTCGGACGCGTCGGCTGTCATGCGGTCGCCTTTCTCGACCGGCAGGTAGGTGAACACCGTACCGGGCGCGATGCGCTGCAAACCGTCGATGCGGATTTCCGAGACGACGAAGGAATCGAAAGCGTGGGCCTCGGCAGCGAGGCAGGCAAGCAAGAGCAGGGCGGCGATACGCTTCATCGTCAGTCCGTCAGGGTTTTCTTATTGTGCGGCGGGCCTTGCCGCGGTTTATGGAGCGAGAGGTGAGCAGCGGTCAGGACAGCAGCCGATGCACGATGTCGTTGTAGAAAGCCAGCCCCATCAGAGCTGCCAGCAGCACCAGGCCCGCGTACTGGCCGGCGATCAGTGCTTTCTCGCTGAGCGGACTGCCCTTGACCGACTCGATAAGGTAATACACGAGGTGGCCGCCGTCCAAGATCGGGATAGGCAGCAGGTTCATGATGCAAAGGCTTAACGAGATCAGGGCAAGGAAAAACAGAAACCTCGCCGTGCCCTCGTTGGCAGCGGCATTGGCAACGGCGGCGATGGTGATAGGGCCGGAAATGTTCTGCAGCGAGGCCGAGCCGACCAGCATGCGTTTGATCATTTGCAGCGTCTTGACGGTGAGGTCACCGGTCTCCTGCAGCGCGGCGGGAATGGCGGCCAGTGGCCCGTAGCGCAGCAACGCGTCAAACGGTGGCTCCACATACTTGGGGCTTATGCCGACACGCCAGACCGTCTTGCCGTCCTCGGTTTCCTGGCGCGGCGTGACAGCGATCTGCAGCGGTTTGCCGCTGCGCAGGATGTCCAGGGTGAGCGGTCCGCCGCCTGGGGCGCTGGTCTGTATGGTTTCGACGAACGCGTCCCAGGCGAGAATTGGCTTGCCGTTGATGCTCACCAGCTTGTCGTCGACTTCCAGGCCGGCTGCTGCGGCGGCGCTGCCTGGCAAGATCTTGCCGACGAAGAACTCGGCTGGTAGCTGAAACTTCGGGGTCAGGCCGATCTCGCGCCAGGCGGCGAGATCTTTCTTGTCAACGGGAATCTGGCTGAGGTCGAGCCGGCGCAGGGCAGTGCGGCCGGCGGCGTCAGTGACCTGGACTTCCACCGCGCGCCGGTCCAGGGCATGCCCCAGCAGCACGAGATTGGCGTTGGTCCAGCTGGTTACCGGCTCGCCGGCTATCGACTCGATACGGTCTCCGGCGGCGAAGCCCGCGGCTGCCGCGGCGGCCTCGGCGCGGCCGACCACCGGCTGATAGTCCGGCTTGCCGATCACGAACATGGCCCACAGGGCGAATACGGTAAAGATCAGGTTGAACGCAGGGCCGGCGGCGACGACCAGCATGCGCTGCCAGATCGGCTTGGCGCTGAAATCGCCGCTGCGCTCGGAGGCGCTGACGTCGACTTCGCGCGAGTCGAGAAATTTCACGTAACCGCCCAGCGGAATCGCCGCGACGCAGTATTCGGTGCCGTCCTTGCCGGTACGGCTCCAGATCGGCTTGCCAAAGCCGACCGAGAAGCGCAGCACGGTCACGCCAAAGCGGCGCGCGACCCAGTAATGGCCGAACTCATGGAAGGTGACCAGCAGGCCGAGCGTGACTACCAACCACCAGATGGATCCGAGTATTTCGCTCATAGGGGCTCAACAGTGCAGGCGGCGCATCATACGTTGGGCTGTCGCCCGGGCGGTTAAGTCCGTCTGAATAAGCTGGGTCAGGTTTTCGACGGGTTCAGCCGGGATCGCGTCCAGGCAGGCTTCGATGATTTCGCTGATTGCCAGAAACGGCAACTGGCCATCGAGAAAGGCTGCTACGGCAACCTCGTTGGCG
This sequence comes from Rhodanobacteraceae bacterium, assembly GCA_016790075.1. Lineage (GTDB taxonomy): Bacteria > Pseudomonadota > Gammaproteobacteria > Xanthomonadales > Rhodanobacteraceae > Tahibacter. Next base: position 22,710 of record JAEUPP010000003.1, read on the forward strand.
GCATTGAGCACGGTCGGAGCCGTACCGCCGCGATGCAGTGCCGCATAGGCCAGGCCCAGGCAGCGGAAGGTATCCAGGTCCGGCGCCTGGAAATCCAGCTGTGCAAGTGCGACGAGATCCAGGCGCTTCACGCCCGCGTCGATACGTTCGGGCCAGGCCAGACCATAAGCCAGCGCGGTGCGCATATCGGGGTTGCCGAGCTGGGCCAGCACCGAGCCGTCAGCGTATTCGACCAGCGAATGCACGATGCTCTGTGGGTGCACGACGACCTCGATGCAGTCTGGCGCTGCGTCGAACAGGAAATGCGCTTCGATGACCTCCAGCCCCTTGTTCATCAAGGTGGCCGAGTCGACCGAGATCTTGCGTCCCATGCGCCAGTTCGGGTGCGCGACGGCCTGCTCGGGCGTAATTGCGCCCAGGTCGGCACGCCGGCGACCGCGGAAAGGTCCGCCCGATGCCGTCAGGATAAGCCGGTGCACGCCGTTGGCCTGCAGGCTTTCTGCCCGTGTCGCCGCAGCGCCGGGCAAGGCCTGGAACAGCGCGTTGTGTTCGGAATCAATCGGCAGCAACTCGCCCCCGCCGGCGCGCAGCGCCGCAAGCAGCAGCGGGCCAGCCATGACGATTGCTTCCTTGTTGGCGAGCAGCAGGCGTTTGCCGGCACGTGCGGCAGCGAGCGTGGACGCCAGGCCGGCCGCACCGACTATGGCGGCGACTACGGTATCGCACAGCGAGGATGAGGCCGCTTCCGCCAGTGCCGCTTCGCCGGATGCGACGCGTGTGGCCAGTCCGGCGCGCTGCAGGCGTGCGCGCAGATCGGCCTCCAAAGCAGTATCGGCAATGATGGCAAGATCCGGAACGAAGCGTTCGCAGAGCACTGCCAGCGCTTCACTGGCACGATGCGCAGTGAGCACACTGGCGCGGAAACGCTGCGGATGGCGGGCGATGACATCCAGCGCGCTGGTACCTATGGAGCCGGTAGCTCCGAGAACGGCGACGTTTCTCATAGGCGCAGCAGCGCAAGCCCTGCGGCCCAGACCGGCAGTGCCGCGAACACGCTGTCGAGGCGGTCGAACATGCCTCCGTGACCGGGGAACAGGTCGCCGGAATCCTTGAGGTTGGCGTGGCGCTTGATCAGGCTTTCGAACAAGTCGCCGACTATCGAGGCCAGCACCGTCAGCATGGCGAGCACGAAAATACCCACCATAGCCGCGCCGCTGATGCCTAGCAGGGCCGAACCGGCAATCCCGACCAGGGCCGAGGCGGCCAGGGCGCCATAGACCCCGGCCCAGGTCTTGCCAGGGCTGATCCGCGGTGCGAGCTTGCTGCGGCCCCAGCGGCTGCCGGCGAGATAGGCGCCGCTGTCGGCAACCCAGACCAGCATGAGTCCGAACAGGGCCCACCACGGGCCGCGCTCGGCAGCGGCATGCACCTGCAGCAGGGCGCACCAGGCGGGTACCACGATCAGGAAACCAATCACGAGCTTGAGCGCCGTGTTTTCCCGGGTCGGTGCAACGCCGAAACTGAAATGGCGCAGCCACAGGGGCGCGACCGACCACCAGGCGACGCCGGCCAGGATCACGCCCCACCAGGCCAAGCTGCCGCGCACGAACCAGAGTGCGATCAATGCCAGCGCGTGCAGCACGACCACAGCACCGCGCGCAGCCTGGGCACGCAAGCCAAGCAGCCGCGTCCATTCCCAGATCGCATACAGAAATACGGCACCGGTAACGGCAGCGAACAACGCCGTCGGTACGAACAGGATCAGCGCAATCGCGGTCGGTGCGAGCACCAGTGCCGTCAACGTGCGCGTTTTCATAGCAGAAGCCACGTTCAACGCACTCCGTGGAAAAGGTGAAGGTTGACACGGCGTGGCGCGGCGCTGCAGCGCTTCGCGAGGTGCATGGACAGTCTGACCTGGCCAGGCAAGCTCGGGCCATTGCACGCGGCGTTCAGGCTGCAACGCGCGAAGTCGGTAACAGGCGGACTCATCCGGCTTCCGCCGCGATCTGTGCGCTGGTCTTGCCGAAGCGGCGCTCGCGGCCGGCAAAGTCCGCCAGCGCCAGCTCGAAGGCGGCGGCATCGAAATCGGGCCACAGGGTCGCTGTGAAATAGATTTCGGCGTAGGCGATTTGCCACAGCAGGAAATTGCTGAGCCGCTGCTCGCCGCCGGTACGGATAAAGAGATCGATCGGCGCCTGGTCGGCGAGACAGAGGTAAGGTTCCAGGCGGCGTTCATCGATCTGATCGACGGCGATTTCGCCGGCCTGGACCGCGCGGGCGATGCGGGCCGCGGCCTGGGTTATGTCCCAGCGACCGCCGTAGTTCACCGCGATATTGAGTTCAAGGCGGGTATTGGCGGCGGTGCGGTCCATGGCCGCGTTCATGCGTGCGGCCAGTGCGGGCGCGAATGCCGACAGCTCGCCGATGAAACGGATGCGCACGCCGTAGCCGTGCAGTTCGTTGACCTCGCGGTCCAGCGCCTTGAGGAAGAGCTCCATCAGCGCACTGACCTCGTCGGCAGGGCGCTGCCAGTTCTCGCTGGAAAACGCGAACAGGGTCAGTGCTGTGATGCCGCGGCGTAGGCAGAACTCGATGGTGCTGCGCACCGCTTTCTGGCCGGCGTGGTGTCCGAAGGTGCGTGGCCGCAGACGCTTGCGTGCCCAACGGCCGTTGCCATCCATGACGATGGCGACGTGGCGCGGTAGCCGGGTGCTGTCGCCTGCAGGGGGCGACGGAATGAGCGGATCCAGGATCGTGCTCCGCTCAGAGCGCCATCAGTTCTTCTTCCTTGGCCTTGACCACCGCATCGACGTCCTTGATCGCTTTGTCGGTCAGCTTCTGGATGTCCTCTTCGGCCTTGCGCTCTTCATCTTCAGTGACTTTCTTTTCCTTGAGCAGCTCCTTGACATGCTGCATGGCGTCGCGGCGCACGTTGCGCACGGCGACTTTGGCGTCTTCCCCTTCGCTATGGACCTGCTTGGACAGGGCCTTGCGGCGTTCCTCGGTCAGCGGCGGCAGGTTGATGCGGATGACCGTACCGGCCGTGTTCGGATTGAGGCCGAGATCGGAGGCGATGATCGCTTTTTCGATCGGCTGCACCATGGTCTTTTCCCAGGGCGTGATCGTCAGCGAACGCGAATCCTGTACGGCGACGGTAGCGACTTGCGAAAGCGGCATATCGCTGCCGTAGTAGTTGACCTTGATGTGGTCGACCAGCGCCGTGGTCGCACGGCCCGTGCGCAGGCGCTGCAGGTCGTGCCTCAGCGCTTCCACGCTCTTGGCCATGCGGGTCTGGGCGTCTAGCTTGATGTCGTTGATCATGGCGGCTAATCCTTGGGCCGGAACAAAGCTGCCGGAGTATAGCAGCGCCCCGCCGGGCGGCGTGCCGCGGGTGGCCGCGGCTGCCGGCAGACGCGGCCAGCGCAGCGTCCACTGCCCGGGACCGAATGGCTGCGGCTACAATTCCGCTCCGATTTTTCGAGGCGAACAGGTAGGGCAATGGGCAGACTGATGGCGATCGAAGGGCGCAAGAACGCCCAGGATGCACGGCGTGGCAAGATCTTCACCAAGGTCATTCGCGAACTTACCGTAGCGGCGCGTGCCGGCGGCGGAGACCCGAAAGCCAATCCCCGTCTGCGTCTGGCCATGGACCGCGGTCTGGCCGTGAACATGGCGCGCGATGTCATGGAACGTGCCATCAAGAAGGCGACGGGTGAGCTCGAAGGCGTCAGCTATGAAGAAGTCCGTTACGAGGGTTACGCCCCCGGCGGCGTCGCCGTCATCGTCGACTGCATGACCGACAACAAGGTCCGTACGGTGGCCGATGTGCGGCATGCGTTTACCAAATGCGGCGGCAATCTCGGTACGGATGGCTCCGTGTCCTTCATGTTCAAGCGCCTCGGCGTGCTGAGTTACCTGCCCGGCGCCGACCAGGGCGCGATCGAGAACGCGGCGATCGAAGCGGGGGCCGACGATATTGTGGTCTACCCCGACGACGGAGCCATCGACGTGCTTACCAGCCCCGATACCTTCGAGGCCGTGAAGCAGGCGATGGAGGCCGCCGGCCTTGCTCCTGAACACGCCGAGGTTGGTCTGCGCGCTGACAACGACATCGCCGTGTCCGGCGACACGGCGCAGGCCGTACTCAAGATGATCCATATGCTGGAAGACCTTGATGACGTGCAGAACGTTTATTCGAACGCGGATATCGTGAGCTGATCTGTCCGCATGGTTCGGGCCGCTTGCGCCGCGGCCGTTTCGTACCGTGGCTGCGCGCCAGGCGCTGCCCGGACCCTGTTCAGGTGACCAGTGTTCCCACCGCTTCGCCGCGCGCAATACGCAGCAGGTTGCCGGGTACACCCATGTCGTAGACGCGCAGCGGGATGCGGTTGTCGCGGCATAGCGCGATGGCTGTCGTATCCATGACCTGCAGGTTGCGCTGGATCACGTCGGAATACGTCAGCTTGTCGTAGCGCTCGGCAGCCGGATCCTTTTTCGGATCGGCGCTGTAGATGCCGTCGACTTTGGTCGCCTTCAGCAGCAGCTCGGCGCCGACTTCGATCGCGCGCAGTGCGGCGGCCGAGTCGGTGGTGAAGAACGGATTGCCGGTGCCGGCGGCAAACAGCGCGATACGGCCTTTTTCCAGATGCCGTATCGCCCGGCGCCGGATAAAGTCCTCGCAGACTTCGTTGATCTTGATGGCGCTCATCACGCGGGCGTAGGCGCCGAGTTTTTCCAGCGCATCCTGCATGGCGAGCGCGTTCATCACGGTGGCCAGCATGCCCATGTTGTCGCCGGTCACGCGGTCCATGCCGGCCTTGGCCAGGCCTTCGCCGCGGAAAATATTGCCGCCGCCGATAACCACGCCGACCTGCACACCGGCACGCTGGATTTCGATGATTTCCTTGGCGAGGCGGTTCAGCACCTTGGGATCGATGCCGTAGTCGGCGTCTCCCATGAGCGCCTCGCCGCTGAGTTTGAGCAGGATGCGCTTGTATTTGATCTCGTTAGGCATAAGCCATCCTCGGGGCAGGGCTGGACGACCGCAGGAATACTGACGGTGTTGGCCATGGAAAGGGACAGGGCCAGGCGGCCCGCAAAATGCGCGCGATCATACAGCAATGCCAGAAATGTCGGCGCAGTCGCACGTATTGGGTACAAGAAGCCACGCCGAGCGGCGCCAGATGAATTGACTCCAGCCGGGCGCCGTATCACCCAGACCGGACTTTGGTTCCGGTCTGGCGCGGCCAGGGTACGGGGCGCCGGGCACAAAGCCTTGCTGCAGACACGAAGTCGAGTCATCGCCTCACGTCAACTGCCTGTCATCGGCGTTTCATGCGCCCGCACTACCGTGCCGGCCGATCGTCGCGGTCTGTTCGCGGCGGCGATGCGGATCCGGAGCAGCGTGCATGTTCGAGCGTGTGTATGTGGTTGGCTTGCTGCTGGCAATCGCTGGCGCTGTGTCCGCCAATTCGTCGATCCCATCGGCGCCACCGACGCTGCGCAAGACGCCGCCGGTGTTCTCGGTGCAAGACACCTTGCCGTCGCCGCCACACGAGGTGGGGGACTTGCGCTTTCGCGACGTGTTCGAGCTGCCGGTGGGGCCACGCGGGCTGGAAGCTACACAACGCCTGCGCGAACTTGACGGCCGCCGTGTCCGTCTTGTCGGTTACATGGTCCAGGCCGATGTGGCCGGTGGTTTCATCCTGAGCCCGTTGCCGGCGGCCCTGGGCCATGCCGATGAAGGCCTGGCGGACGATTTGCCGCCTAGCGCCCTGCTGGTTGCGCTGCCCCGTGCCACCGAGCTGCGCAGTGGCCATATGCCGGGTCTGATCCAGGTCACCGGGCTGCTGCGCGTCGGCAATGCGGAAAACACGAGTGTGCCCGGTCGGGTGTTTCCCGCACGTATCGAACTGGATTCACGCCTTGAGAAAGCGCTGGTGAAAGCTAACAAGTAAAAATGTGAACTTGTGGCTGCATTGCAGCGTACTGAACACTCATTTTCCATAGCAAGGAACGTCTATGCCTGTCTCCCGTCTCGTCCTGGGCATGGCCCTGGGGCTGCTGGTTTTTCCTGTGCAAGCAGCCACCGTATCGCGCCTGACCCCGCCCAGCGAATTGTTCGCCTCGGGCAGCCCGGGTCCGGTCATCTCGCGTTTTCTGCCTGGCCAACGCTTCGACCTGCAGGCTACCGTGCAGCCAGACGCAGGTGAAAGCGTGGCCAGTTTCCAGTTCTTCGTCGACGGCGCCTGGGTGAACGGCCCCTTGCCGCTGGGCGGTGGTGCAAACGATTCACGGCTCGCACGCAATAGCCTGGTCGTTGAAACTGGTACAGCCGAAACCTGCATCCGCGACGGCAAGACTACCGGCGCCGCAGGCTGTGTGCTGGCCGCAGGGCTGCCCTCGAACACCGCTGTGGTGAGTTTCCGCGGTTATTCCCATTACGAAGCCGGCCCGCACCAATTCAAGCTGGTCGCGCGTACGAATAGTGGCCGCACGATCAGTGCAGCGGGCAACTTCGAAGTCGTCGGCATTGACGGCGGCGGGCGCACGGCCAAGAACATCATCATTCTGCTGGGCGATGGCATGGGGGCCGCGCACCGTACTGCTGCACGCATCATGGCCAAGGGCTATGCACAGGGTAAGGCGCGAGGCATGCTGGCCATGGACACCTTCCCGTTCAGCGGCCAGGTCATGACCGCATCGCTGAACTCGATCGTGACCGACTCGGCCCCGGGCATGGCCAACTATGTCTCGGGCAACAAGGCCAACAACAACGAAGAGGGCGTCTGGCCGGACGATACGTTGGCGGCGTTTGACAATCCGCGCATCGAATACCTGGCGGAGTACCTGCATATGCTGCAGGGCAAGTCGCTGGGCATCGTGACCACATCAGATGTGTTCGACGCGACGCCGGCAGCCAACGCCGTGCACACGGCGCAGCGCGGCAACGGCACCGGCATCGTCGACCAGTTCCTCGACGAACGTAACAAGACGGGCCTGACGGTACTCATGGGCGGCGGCCGCAAATGGTTTCTGCCCAACGCCACGGGCAGCACCAGCCCGCAGCCAAGCAACGGTTCGCAGCGCGCCACACGCAACGACTACGTGCTGCCGGCCGATATTGTCAACGGCTGGGGTGTGGTCGCTGGCAAGATGGATCCGGAGCGTGACCTCATCGCCGATTTCATCGCTGCCGGATTTGCCTATACCCCGGATAACACAGCCTTGAATGCTGCTTTCGCGCGCGGCACTCCCGACAAGTTGCTCGGCCTGTTCGCGTATTCCAACATGAATGTGTCTTACGACAAGATCGCCGGACGTCGCGGCAATCCCGAAGTGGTCAACGCATTCGGCTTCCCGGACCAGCCCCTGCTCGAGGAGATGACCGACAAGGCGATCAAGGTGCTGGCGCGCAATCCCAAGGGGTTCGTGCTGACCATCGAAGGGGCTTCTATCGACAAGCAGGCGCATCTCATGGACACCGATCGCTGGATTCATGATGTGATCGAATTTGATCGCGCAGTCGCCGTCGCCCAGCAGTTCGCCGCGACGAATGCGGACACCCTGGTCATCGTCACCGCCGACCATGAATGCGCTGGTGCGGCCGTCATCGGTGCGTCCACGTTGAGTTCGGCGCAGCTCGCCGCGGACAAGCTGCGCGGCAAGAACGCCGTCGGTGTTTATGAGGCGGCCAGGTTCCCGCGTTATGCGATGGCGGCGGACGGCTATCCGGCCACGACCAACGTCGACTACAAGATGCTGATCGGCTACGGCGCGAATGCAGACCGCTACGAGAACTGGTTGCCCAGCCGCTTCCCGACACGCGATTCGCAGCAGCCGTTCCCGCCAGCGCAGTCGCCGGCCAATCCGGGCGTGCGTAACAAGGATGAAGGTGCGCTGATCACCGGACAGGTTGCGGGTGACTCGGCGGTGCATACCGGCACGGACATTCCGCTGTCGGCTTACGGCCTTGGCGCGTCGCAGTTCAGCGGCACGTTCGATAACACCGACGTGTTCTTCAAGCTGGGCCAGCTGGCGGTCGGCGGGGTGAAATAACAGGCGGTGCGGGCGTGAGCCTGCTCCCCGCTGGTCTGGCGGGGCAGGGTGTCTTGTCCTGGGTGTCGCGGCTCCCGGCGGTTGTGCCGGGGGCCTTTCCAAAGCCAGATCGCCCGCCGGGTATCTGCGCCACGAGGCCGGCGCGGCGACTTCGTCGCGAAACGAGGTGATGGCACGGCCAGCTGCTGTTGCAGTGGCCTGGGCCGCACCATCCGCAGCGTTCGGGTCCTGCCGTGAGTTCGTCTACAGCCCGAGCTGGGACAGGCCGGGATGGCCCTCCGGTCGCGCACCGTAGGGCCAGTGGAACAGGCGCTGGTCCTCACGGAGTGCCACATCGTTGATGCTGGCGAGGCGCCGCGCCATGCGCCCGTCCGGAGCAAATTCCCAGTTTTCGTTACCGTAGCTGCGCCACCACCGGCCTTCGTCGTCGTGCCATTCGTAGGCAAAACGCACCGCGATGCGATTGCCGGCGAAGGCCCACAGCTCCTTGATCAAGCGGTACTCGCGCTCTCGCATCCATTTTTCCTTAAGGAATGTGTGGATTTGTTCGCGTCCGTGCAGGAAGCGGTCCCGGTTCCGCCAGTGACTGTCCGGGGTATAGGCCAGCACGACCCGGTCGGGGTCGCGGCTGTTCCAGGCATCCTCGGCCATTCGGACCTTCTGCCTGGCGCCGGCCTCATCAAAAGGCGGCAATGGCGGGCGGCTGGAAGTGTTCATCGGGAAGTCTCCCTGTGGGCAGTCGACGAGCGGCGCATCAGCAGATGATCCATCGATAGTGGTCCTGGGCCGCGCGCGACCAACCAGAGCAACAATGCCGCCCAGGTCATGTGGGTAGGCCAGGCATGGGGATACACGAAGCACTGGATTACCAAAGTCATTGCCAGCAGTGCCAGTGCGGCGAGGCGGGTGGTCAGGCCCAATACCAGCAGCAGCGGGAGCAGGTGTTCGAGCAGGGCGGTCAGGTGAGCTGCCCACAGCGGCTCTATCCAGGGCAGGCGGTATTCCTCCTGAAACAGGTACAACGCGTTGTCGTTGAGCTGCCACCCGTTGACCTTGGTGCGCCCCGATTGCCAGAACACGGCGGCCGGGGCCAAGCGAGTGAAAAGCAGCAGCAGGTTTTCAGGCAGGCTAGAAAGCAGCCGGCGCGCGTGTTGAATCACGGCGGAGTTCATTGCTTGTTCCTTTGGGTGAAGGTATCGACGCCTACGATCAGGCGTTCGGTGAAAAGGGCGGCCAGCGCAGTGTCCGGGTCAAACTCGGGGGCCGCCTGGCGGGCCGACTGCAGGGCGTCGATCAGTCGGGCACCTGCCCTCAGGCCCTGGCGCAGCTGGGCTTCGCCCGGTTGCAGTCGGCGCTGCATGACCTGCGCGTCGGGGCGCCACACCTGCAAGGACACGGGCTGCCACTGCAGTTCAGGCCCGTGGTGTTCCTCGTCCTGGCGTAGCCAGAGCTGATCAATCGGATACGGCGAGATCAGCCATCGCAGGGCTGGGTGCAATCGCAGCCGGGCCTGCAACAGACCAGCCTCGGGCAGGGCCGCCAGTGTCTGCGGAGTCAGCGCGGTGGCATCGGCGGCGTGGGTGACGATCTGGCGTGTCCAGTCGAGCTGCGCCAGATCGGCCAGCCAGGGCCAGGCCTGGAGGGGAGGGAACTTCTGCAGAAATTCAGGAAATTCACTGCCGTATTCCTGCAGTACCGGAGTGCGTGGCGGCGAGCAGGCGATGAATTCGGCCGCCACCGCGCGAAAGTATTCGCTGCCGACCGCGCGTTCGATGGCGGGATAGCTCGCGCGCAAAGTTTCGAGCAGGGCATGGCGCACGGTTTGCCGATGCACGGCCAGGCGTGAGTGCAGAGATTCCGCCAGCGTGGCGGGCGGCGTGAACTCGGCGCTGCTCAGCGCGGTGATCAGATACGGAAACAGCGCCGGTTTCATGCAGCCGCCCCGGGGCCAGGCGTGGTCCTGACCCGCTGAGTTGCGGCTCTTGCCCGCTCTGCTTCCCGCGTCAGGACATTCCAGTCCGGCAGGTCCTGGTCCCACTCGATCAGCGTGGGAACAGGACCGGTGATCGCAAGTGCCTCAGCGTAGAGGTCAAGTACGAGTTCGCCGATAGCGCCGGCGTGATCGTCAATCAGGATTGTGCTGCCATCAGCGAGGGACTGCCGGCGATGGCCAGCCAGATGGAACTGGGCCACGGCCTGCAATGGAAAGCGGCGCAGGTAGTCGCGGGGGGCAATGCCCTGGTTGTGGCAGCTGACGACGACATTGTTCAGGTCCAGCAGCAGGCCGCAGCCGGTAGCGCGCTGCAGCGCCTCCAGGAATTGAGGCTCGGCCAGCGGATCGGCGGCCGGCAGGTAACGCGAAGGGTTCTCGATCAGCAAGGTACGCCCCAGCACCTGCTGCGCCTCGTCGACGTGAGCGCAGAGCCGTACCAGGGCAGCGTCGTCGTAGTCCAGCGGAAGCAGGTCCGGCAGGTATCGCGCGGCATGGCTGCTCCAGGCCAGGTGCTCCGAAAACACGGCTGCCTCATGCCGGGCCAGCAAGCCGGCCAGGCGCTGCAGATGAAGCCGGTCAGGGCGTTCGCTGCCACCCAGCGACAGGCCCACGCCGTGTACGAACAGCGGGCGCTCGCTACGCAGGCGTTGCAACTGCCGGTGTGGTAACCCGCCGGCGCCCAGATAGTTCTCGGCGTGAACCTCAAAGAAGTCCACGGCCGCCATGTCCGCCAGTGCCGATTCGAAATGCACGGGCTTGAAGGCAAGGCCAATGGCAGGAACGGTTTCTACGGACATGGCGGCTTGCACATACGCTCAGTGCGAGACAGGACGCTGCACGGGAGTCAGTGATCCCATGCCCTGCGGTGTTTCGATGCGGGTGCAGGTTCCTTTGGGCACCAGCTTCCAGGCATTGCCCTGGTAGTCGGCCTTGGAGGTACCGGCGCAGGACGTGCCGGGGCCTGCGGCACAGTCGTTCTGTCCGGCCAGGGAAATGCCATAGCATTTTTCCTTGCCCTGGTTGGACGGGAGTTCCGACGGCAGTTCGGCGGCCTGGGCGATGCCGGCGGCCAGGGCGTTGCCCAGGGCCAGTGCCATGAGGGCGGCAAAATCTCGACGTTTCATGTCAGTCGCTCGATGAGACCGGTGCGGCGGCGGGCGCCGCACCGGTGTGTCGTTACAGGGAGGCCGGAGTCTTGTCCTTGATCAGGGGCCAGTTGGCTTCGGCCTTGGCGATATTTGCCGGGATGTTTTCCGACCACTTCTTGAAAACGTCGGCATTGACGTTCAGGTAAAGCTTGCCGTCGACCACCTTGAACGCCATGGGATCGACGTCAAGCTTCTTGCCCAGGGCCGCGCCCATGGCGCAAAAGCCGCCAAATTGCGGAACGTAGTGTTCCGGGTTGCTCTGGAAGGTCTTGCGGTTGGCCTCGGAGGCGAAGTGGTAGGTCGCTCCGCCGTGGCTGGCGGAGAACTTGGCGTCACCCTTGGTCGGCTTGCCGGCGGCGAAATAGGCGACCGGGTCGTAGCCATGAAGAATCACGGCGCCGGCTTCGGTATTGATGGCCGAGGTGGATTCTGCGTCGTAGGCGAAGACTGACGTGGGAACCGCAGCGGCGCCAGCTAGGGCGAGGGCCAGGACGGCGCTGAGCTTCAGGTGCAGGGAAATACGGGACATGGCAACTCCAGTGGATTGTTGGTAAAGGGAAATCGACAAGGATCAGGCTGCGCGGTTGACGTCGCGCAGGTTCACGCGGGGGAAATCGACCGTGGTCTGGGCAACGTTGTTGACGTAGTTGGTCAACACATTGAGGGCGACGTTGGTGATCACTTCGATCACCGTGTCCGCAGTGAAACCAGCGGCGAGAAAGGTCTGCAGTGATTCGTCGCTGACCTGGCCGCGGCTGGCCAGCACTGCCTGGGTGAACTGCAGCAGGGCGTGGCTGCGGGCATCAGCCGAGCGCCCTTCGCGAGCAGCGCTGAGTTCATCCTCGCTGAGCTTGGCCACGTTCTTGCCAAGGTAGGTATGCGCCGACAGGCAGTACTCGCAGCCATTGGCCTGGGCCACCGTCAGGGCAATGCGCTCGCGATCGGCGGCGTCGAGCCCGCCACTGGCGACGGCGGCGCTGAAGCCGAGATAGGCGCCCAGCCCAGCGGGACTATGGGCCAGTACCTTCATCAGATTGGGCACCATGCCTAGCTGCTGTTTTACTGCGGCAAGCAACGGCTGCGACGCGGAGGGGGCGGTTTCTACGGAAGGAATGGGCAGGCGGTTCATGGGGGCTCCGGTATGGGCTAGTGGCGACGGCGGGCTGCCGTTGGTCGGGCGCACTCTAGGCAGGCGTGTCCGTGCCGAGAATCACCGCGAGCCGCAGGGCGCCTTTGCAAAAAAGGAAAGAATCGGGTGCTGAGCTAGACTCAGCAGGTTCTTGCTGGCGGGACGCAATGGATCAACTTGAGGAAATGGCCGTGTTTACCGCCGTCGCCGAGCAGGGCGGTTTTGCGGCGGCGTCACGCCAGTTGAATCTTTCGGCGGCGACGGTGACCCGTGCCGTGGCGGCGCTGGAACAGGCGATTGGTGCCGAATTGTTCGTACGCACTACCCGTTTCGTACGGTTGACCGAGGTCGGCCAGCACTACCTGGATGATTGCCGGCGCATCCTGCGCCAGGTTGAAGAGGCCGAGGCTCAGGCGGCTGGTGCGCACCTGGTCCCTCAGGGGCAGCTGGTACTGGCGGCACCAACCTTGTTCGGCCAGCAACTGGTGGTTCCGGTCGTGGTGGATTTTCTCGCGCAGTACCCGTCACTGGCGGTTCGCCTGCTGCTGGTAGACCGGCAGGTGCAGCTTGGCGAGGAAGGGATAGACGCTGCGTTTCGCATCGGAGAGCTACCCGACTCCAGCCTGGTGGCAATGCCCTTGGGATATGTGCGCCGGGTCGTTTGCGCCAGTCCTGGCTACCTGGCGTCCCGGGGCTACCCGTCGCATCCTTCCGAACTGGGGGCGCACCATCTGGTCGTTTCGGTGGCGGACACGCGGCACGATACCTGGCACTTTGTCGATGCCGGGCGGACTCTGGACCTGACGATCCAGCCCCGGCTGACGGTTTCCACCAATGCGGCTGCCATCGCTGCGGCCGAGGCCGGTGCAGGATTCACCCGCGTAATGTCCTATCAAGTGGCAGAGGCGCTGGCGCAAGGGCGGCTCGAGCGCGTGCTGCAGCCTTTTGAAGCCAAGCCGCTGCCGGTCTGGCTGGCCAATCTGGAGGGGCGTCGTGCGGCGGCCAAGCTGCGGGTTTTCCTGACGTTTGCCCGCGACCGTCTGCATGGCCATGCGGCCTTGCTGGGCTAGATCAGGCCATGGACCGTGTCGCCGAGATGCGCACCCTGATTGCAGTCGCTGAAGCCGGCAGCTTCAGCAAGGCCGCCAGCCGGCTCGGGCTGACGCCACCGACGGTCACACGCAGTATCGCTGCGCTGGAGCAGCGGCTGGGCGCGCGCCTGATCATCCGCACGACGCGCAGTTTGCGTCTGACCGACGCCGGTGTGCACTTCGTCGAGGACGCAAAACGTGTGCTGGCCGAAATGGAGTTCGCCCATCAAACGGCCGCCGGTCAGCATGGCAGGGCCCGCGGCATGCTGCGCCTGACCGCGCCCGTGCTGTTTGGTGAGATGTATCTGATGCCGGTACTGCGTGAATTCCTGCAGCAGCATACGGAGATCAGCGCCAGCGTCCTGCTGCTGGACCGGATCACCAACCTGATCGAGGAGGGGCTTGACCTGGCCCTGCGGATCGGGCCGGCCGACGACACCGGACTGGAGGTCGTCGAACTGGGCCGGGTGCGGCGCATGGTCGTCGCAGCGCCCTCCTATCTGCAGCGATACGGGCGGCCGCAGCAGCCACAGGATCTGGCACAGCATCGCATCGTGCACTCGGTGGGGGCCAGCGCCAGCCTCAACTGGAATTTCGGCCAGGGGGAGCATGCCTTTGGCGTACGCATCAACCCGGTGCTCAGCGTAAGCACCTTGCGCGCCGCGATCAGTGAGGCGCGAGCCGGCTGGATGCTGACGCGGGTGCTCTCGTATCAGGTACAGGACGACCTTGCAGCCGGCCATCTGGTGGCGCTTCTTGAGGAGTTCGAGCCGGCACCGTTGCCGGTATGCCTGGTATTTCCGCGCAGCCGGATTCCTTCGGCGCGGCTGATGGCTTTTGTCGAACTGGCCAGCCAGAGGCTGGCCACCGTGCTGGAGACCTGAACGGCATCATTGCGCTTTCTGCAATGGCAGATTGCCGGCCGTGTGGCTTCAGCAATGCGGGCGCGGAGTGGACTATTTCGCCACCCCATCCCATCGGAGATCTCCATGAGCCTCACCCTGCATCGCTTCCCCCTGTCTGGTCACGCGCACCGCGCCGAACTCTTCCTGTCGCTGCTGGGACTCAAGGCCAGGCTAGTGGATGTCGACTTGCGCAACGGCGAACACAAGCAGCCGGCTTTCCTCACGCTCAATCGTTTCGGTCAGGTGCCGGTGCTGGAAGATGGCGATGATGTGATCGCGGATTCCAATGCCATTCTGGTCTATCTGGCGCGCAAGTACGGCAATGAACAATGGCTGCCGTCGGATCCGCTGCAGGCTGCCCAGGTTGAGCGCTGGTTGTCGGTAGCGGCCGGCCCTTTGGCTTCCGGCCCGGCCCGCGCCCGTCTGATCACGGTTTTCGGCGCCCGTTACAGCGCCGAGGAAACCATCGCCAGCGCACATGCCTTGCTCAACGTGCTTGAGGCCGAACTGCAAGGGCGCGAATGGCTGGTCGGCACTCACCCGAGCATCGCCGATATCGCTGGCTACACCTATGTCGCCCATGCCCCCGAAGGCAATGTTTCGCTCGATGCTTATCCGGCTGTGCGCGCCTGGCTGGCTCGTATTGAATCCTTGCCCGGCTTTGTCCCCATGCAGGAAACCCGGGTCGGGCTGAGGGCCTGATGGCTGCGGCCCCGGTGGCGACCGGTGCGCCGTCCAGCGGTGTGAGAACGTGATCCGACAGGCAGGAGACAGGCATGCAAGCCAATTCACCCTTTCATGCCGGCGAAATCGCCATCCAGCAACGGCTGGGTGTGGCTGAGCGCATGGCCGAGTTCGGCCGGCGTGTTGTGCGTGACTACATGCCCGACCAGCATCGGCAGTTCTATGCGCACCTGCCATTTCTCGTGCTGGCGACGGTCGACGATGAAGGTCGGCCCTGGGCCAGCCTGCTGGAAGGGGAGCCGGGTTTCGCCCATTCCCCGGCTCCGACCCGGCTGGATCTGGCGGCAACTCCCGCTGCGGTCGACCCGGCGCGGGCAGGGTGGCGGCCGGGGAGTGCAATAGGCCTGCTCGGTATCGAGCTGCCTACGCGCCGGCGCAACCGGGTCAACGGTCTGCTGCGGCAAGGCTCCCGGGGGTTGCAGCTGGAGGTCGAGCACTCCTTCGGCAATTGCCCGCAGTACATCCAGGCACGTGGCCTGCAGTTCGCCTGTCCACCGGGCAGTCAGGCCGCAGGAGCGGTCAGTCGTGGCGAGATCCTGGACGAGCCGGCCCGGGCGATGATTGCTGCCGCCGACACTTTTTTTGTGGCCAGTTATGTCGACCACGCCGATGGCCGCCGCTCCGTCGATGCCTCGCACCGCGGGGGCAAGCCCGGTTTCGTTCAGGTGCAAGGAAATCGCCTGAGCATTCCGGATTTCGCCGGCAATCTGCACTTCAATACATTGGGCAATTTTGTACTCAATCCGCGCGCCGGCCTGCTGTTCGTCGACTTCGGCAGTGGCGACGTGCTTCAGCTCAGTGGCCGGGTCGTACTGGATCTTGATGCTGATGAAGCGCGCTTCTTCCAGGGCGCGGAGCGCCTCTGGCATCTGCAGGTGGAGCAATGGGTGCTGCGCCGCGGTGCGCTGGCCCTGCGCGGCGATGCCGGACAGATGTCCATGAACTCGGCGTTGACGGGTTCCTGGGAGGAGGCTGACGCACGCCGTCAGGCGGAACAGATGCGTGAACAATGGCGCTCGTTCCGTATCACGCGTATCGACCTGGAGTCGGCTGCCGTGAAGTCCTTCTGGCTGGAGCCGACCGACGGCCGAGGGCTGAACGTGTTCAAAGCAGGCCAGCATCTGCCGGTACGGGCTGTGCTGGAGGTCGGTCAGGCCCCGGTTGAGCGCAGCTATACCTTGTCGTTGGCGCCGTCGGACGGCGCTTACCGGCTGAGTATCCGCAGGCAAGGCCGTTTTTCGCGTTTCATGCACGAGCATGTGCAGGTAGGGGACGAGATCGAGGCTCGGGCGCCGCGGGGCAACTTCAGCGTCGATGCCTTGCAGCCACGGCCGCTGGTACTGCTGTCGGCCGGCATCGGCATTACCCCGATGCTGGCCCTGTTGCGTCATGTGATCTATGAGGGTATGCGCAAGCGGCGCATTCGCCCGACCTGGTTCATCCATGGCAGCCGCAGCGAGTCCGACCGTGCATTTTCCGCTGAGATCGACCGCCTCAACGAATCGGTCGGCGGTGCCGTACGGGTGCTGCAGGCGTTGACTGAACCCGGTCCCGATGCGCGAGAAGGCAAGGACTTCCACTTCCGGGGCCGGCTCGATCTGGATCTGCTGAAGTCGGTGTTGCCGTTTGACGACTTCGACTTCTACCTGTGCGGCCCGCCTGCGTTCATGCAGGACCTGTATGCCGGGTTGCGCCGCCTGCATGTGCCGGATGAACGCATCCACGCCGAATCCTTCGGCCCGGCGGGCTTGCGTCGCGACGCCGCGGCGCCCTTGCCGGCGATTTCTTCACAGCCCGTGCCGGTATCGTTCGCCCGTTCCGGCAAGGAAGCGCGTTGGTCGCCCGGCAGCGGCAACCTGCTTGAGCTCGCCCAGACGCGGGGCCTCAATCCGGAACATTCCTGCCGGCAGGGGTTATGTGGCAGCTGCAGCCACGCGCTGAAGTCCGGCAGCGTGACCTATGCAGCGACTCCGGCCAGCGACATTGCACCCGGACAGGTTCTGCTTTGCCAGGCGCTGCCTGCAGAGGGCAGCGGTCCGATTGTGATCGAGGCTTGACTCAAACCGGCGCTCCATTCCAGACGGTGGTGGCTTCGTGGCTGGCAACGTCAGGCTGCAGGGTCTGGCGGCAATCTGCCCCTGATGGTCTTCAAGCGGCAGTGGCAGCAACGTCAGTCTCTGAATTGTGGGTGGCCGACGTTCCTTGCCCTCTCGTTACTTCGCGCCAATTGCACCAGTATCGAATGCGTGAACGTGATTTGATTTGGCGGAGGGGTGGATCAAGGCTTGAGTTCGTCAAATGACGAAAATTCTTCGTCAATAGTTATTTCCCAATAATCGCTATCGACCGCTTCTAGCTCGACTAACGTGTGACCACGATCCGTTCCGATAAGTTTGAGATCGTAGATATCTGTCAACCCTGACGCAAATTTTCCAAGACCTTCAGCGGTAAACAAATAACCAGCGGGTCGTTGTCTAACTTCGTTCTCGAAATCCACCATTCCCATTCCGTCTGGTGCGGCGCCAGTCCCGTAAAACTCCATCAGCCTCCAGCTTACCGAGTCAGTCATCGAAAGACGGCCAATAACGTCTACAAGCATTATCTTGTTTCCATGTTGCCACATAGCGAAGCGGAAGCTTTTCATGTGCCACCTATTGGAGGTTTTCCACCTGCCGGAGGATTCGGTTCTTTCGGAGGTTCTGGGCTTCCGCGCCGCGGTGTTCCGCCAGTAGGATTTGGGGTGCGAATATGGTCATGAGGGTTGGTGTGATTGCCCGGCCTTCCATGGTCCGTGAAGTCTCGAGTCTTGACTTCTTTGCCTTTTTCATCAAATTCTCGCGCTTGCGGATATTTCCCCTTGCTTCCGTTCTTCGTGCCGAGTTGTGTATGCGGTACCCCTACCGCCTCTGCATCTGGTACTGGTTCACCGCTTACGGGATCTCTGGGCAACGGCCTGTCGGGAAAGGCATCCCCTGGCTTCACTCCTTCGCCCGGATTTCTGCTAGCGTCTTCGCCCGGAGTGGGCTGTGGCGCTTCGGAGTCATCGACGACTTCGTTGTAGATTGCCACACCAGCGGCGCCGATAATCACACCCGCCACCGCCCCGATGATTGCCCCTCCAGGGCATCCAGGGCCTGTCAGGGCGCAGCCTGCGGCAGCCCCTGCAATCGGATTTCGCCCATCCGGATCAACATTCTTGTATGGATTGTTATTCGCATACCAGTAGCGATTAAACGAACCCGGGTTGGCCGCTACCGGATCGGTGGCCATAAACCGCCCCGCATACGGATCGTAGTAACGGGCCTGCATATAGATCAGCCCGGTTTCCGCGTCAGCGACATGGCCGGTGAAGCTGGGCTTGGATAGCGGTGTGGGTCCCCAGCCGTAGGGT
The DNA here is from genome assembly GCA_016790075.1 of Rhodanobacteraceae bacterium. GTDB lineage: Bacteria > Pseudomonadota > Gammaproteobacteria > Xanthomonadales > Rhodanobacteraceae > Tahibacter. The sequence continues at coordinate 41,169 of JAEUPP010000003.1, forward strand.
TTGTAGTCATCACGGCCGGAGGGCGCACCGGCGCTGTTGCTGGTGCGGACCGGTGAGCCCAGTGCATCGGTGTGAATGTACTGGCGGCCGGAGGTGCCGTCTTCGGCGATCAGATGGCGGTCGAGGTAGAGATAGCGCTTGTTACCGCCAGTGGAAGCGGGATACGGTGTATCGCCGGTCTGGAAGCCGCTCTTGAAGATGCCGTCGCTGGCGGGACCACTTTGGTACATCAGCTGCCCCGACTGGCTATAGACCTGCACGGTGGTCACACCGGCCTTGGTCACCTGGGTACGGCGGCCATGCCCGTCGTAGCGGTACGTCGCGGTAGCCGGGTTAACGGCGGTGACGCGGTCGGCCAAGTCCACGACAAAGGTTTGTGCCGCGCCGCTGGTGGTGCGCGCCGTGGCGCG
>JAEUPP010000012.1 GCA_016790075.1 Rhodanobacteraceae bacterium
ACAACAAGATCCGGGTCATTCAGCGTCGAGCGTACGGCCTACGCGATGAGGATTATCTGCGCTTGAAGATACTCACCTGCATGCTGCCGCCGCTCTGAATCACAGAAAATCACCCACACGAGTTCCGGAAGACCCAAAAAATCTTGACCGCTGTTTTTGCCGGGTTATCGTAGGCAGGCCGGTTGCCAACATCCGGTCAGGCGGTCTGGAGAGGTTCTGCGCGGCGGCTCGTGGATCAATCATCGACACAACGCGCGCTGTGCCTATCGCAACAGGAATCACCCGCACAATCGCAACAACAATGTGGGTTTCCGTGTGGTGTTGCGTCCTTACACGTTCTTCACTCCCTTCTTCTGGTTTCGCGTTTTCCCGCGGAACGGCGCTCCGAGGCTCCCGCGTCGGTTGTGCTCCAGCAATGTCGTTCGATAGCGCAAGCGAATCGAACTACCGAGGCGAAGGAAGAAGAACAGCGCCAGGCAGGTCTGGTCCGCGCGCATGCCGTAAAGGCGGGGCGATACTGGGGCACCACCCGCGCCGGGCGCGGTGAACTTCACCCGCCGCTTCAAGCGCAACCTGGATGCGTACCAGGCTGGCGCACTGACGTTTGCTGAACTCGACGCGAGTGTGCAGGGGTGGATCAACCACGTGTGTTATGCCGATACCTGGGGATTGCGCGAGCACATTTTCTCGCTGCATCCGATTCCAACCCAGGCAATCCGGAAACGCTGAGCGCCCAGCGGGGGAAGTCTCCCCCGCACCCCCTCGAGAGTTCAGAGCATCAGATGACCAGAGATCAGAGTCATCAGAGGTCAGAGCGTTTAACAGGGGAAGGACGCAACACCACACGGAAACCCACATTGCAGTTGCGAAGGTGCGGGTGAAGCCTGTCGCGAGACGCACAGCGCGCGAGGAGTCGATGAAGGATCCACGAGCCGCCGCGCAGAACCCTACGTATATCGTCGCCCGCATCAAGGTTTTCGCGAAGGGCATCGTTGATACCGTAAGGATAGTGGAAGTCCGGGCGTTGCCAGTCCGCTCCCCACAGGCTACGTGTCCACTCCCAGACGTTGCCGCTGAGATCCTCGCAACCATAGGGGCTAGTCCCCCGCGGCCAGCAACCGACGGCGCTGGTCTGTCCAACAACCAATTCGACATTGCTGGCCTCGCCGTCGAATTCGTCCCCCCAGGGATAGTCACGGCGGGGTTGTGGATTGTCCCGCTGCTCCCGGTCATTGCGCAGTGCCGCTGACAGCTCCGTCAATCCAAAGTACCGCGCCTGCGCCGGAATCCGCAGGCCGCCGCGGGCCGCTTTCTCCCATTCGGCCTCGGACGGCAACATCACCGTGAAACCCTGCGGCAGCCTTCCGCGCCAGTGTTCGCTCAGCCTGACGCAGAAACCTCGGGCCTCGTGCCAGCTCATCCCGGTGACGGGATCGTTCACCCGGGCGGGTGTTTCGCGATCCGGGGCCGATTCGCTCGGGTCTGCCAACCCCAGCCATTGCGCCATCGTGACCGGGAAGCGCGCGATAAAGTAGGGATAGTCCAGACCAACCGTGTGCTGCGGTTTTTCGTCGTCAAAGTACTCGCCACCCATCACAAATGGACCAGCCGGTACATAGCAGAACTGCATCGCATCCAGCTGCATCACCTCGGGCCTGGGATCGCCCAGGACGGCGAGTGTGCGCCCAGCGAGTGCACGCTCGGTGCCGGGCAGACACAAGCCGCTCAGGATGGTGCATTGCCGGTCACGCACGCGCTCCTGTTTGGGTACGTCGCGTGGCGCGACATGGGCGAGATCGGCGCAGTCGGCGAGAACGCGGCCGGCGAGCAAGGCGCCCCACTGACTGGCGGCATCGGCGTCCGCGCCTGGCGTCGGCGGGCACAGTGTTTCGGCCAAGGTCCAGACATTGAGCGATGAGCCGCGACCGGATTTGGCCGCGGCAAGCAGCGCCACTTCGCGCCAGCGGCTTGGATCGCCGCACGCAAGCTGTGCGAGTTTGTTCGGGAAGTCGTCGTCGGTCAGATGGCAGGCGGCGAGGTATTCCTGGAAGCTGCGATGCGGGAACTGATACATCTCGCTGCCGTGTTCCAGCAGCAGGCCGGCGCGCTGGCTCAGGTAGCGCTGCAGAAGGGTGAGATTGGGTTCGCGATCGCCGCTGGCACGCTGCAGCGCCTGGAGGATTTTCCCCTGAGGAATGTCGGCGGTGTCGGTTTGCGCTTCCTGGTCCTGGTGCGCTTCGAAAGCCAGCCGGTTGAGCTGGCGCCGGATCGCATCGCGATCCGCTTTCAGGTATTCGCCCACGCTGGGCTCGACGAATTCCTTGCCGTTATCATCGATACTGACCTTGGTGCGTTCCCACCGGTCTAGCAGCATCTCCACGGCCTTGTCGTACAGCTCCTCCGGTTTTTCCGGCAGCGAGCCCTGGCGCTCGGTCTGCAGCTGCGCGATCAGGGTGAGCAGCAGTGGACGCTCCGCCAGTCCGCGCAGGCGCGCGTTGCGCTCGACTGCTTGTTTCAGCACACCGGCGCGATGCCCGGCATTCGCCGCGGTCAGGCGCTGCAGCTGCACCATGTGCGCATACCACGCATCGACAAAGCCCGTGATTTGCTCCGGCGTGAACGCCTGCAACTGCGCTTGCGCAAAACCGTCGAGTTTCCATTCCTGCTTCTGGTAGGCATAGGTGCGCGAAGTGACCAGAAAGCGGCAGCGCCCGAAGGAAGCGGCGAAATCCTGCACCGCCTGTTTGATCTGCTGGCGGCGCGTAGGCGCCAGGGACACTTCATCCAGGCCGTCCAGCAGGATCAGGCCGCCGTGCTCCATCAGCGCCTTATGCAGATGGGGTCCGTAGTCGCCTAGTGCCGCTTTTTCCAGTTGTGCATGAATGAACTTCCATACGGTCTGGGCATTCGTTGCCTTGCCGGCCTCTGGCAACTGGTGGGCGAGATCACGCAGCGTGATCAGTACCGGCAGCAGCGGACCGTGGGTCCAGCGTTGTGGCTCGGGTGATTTGTCGTCTCGCTCAGCGCCGGGCGGCGGCCTGGTGAGGGTGGCCAGATTGGGACCGGAAGGGTCGTGCAGCAGCTCGCCGGCCATGGCCAGCGCCACGAAGTTGACGAAGGTACTCTTGCCGCTGCCCGGCCCGCCGAGCAGCACCAGCTGGCGTTCGGCATCGAGCGCTTCGAGCGCCGACAGGCGTCTGGCGTCGCGATCCGGTGCTGCGCGGTGCGATGGCGCCGGGTCGCGAAGCTGGTCTTGCTCGCTGCGCGTGGTGAGCAGCGCGGTGTAGACCGCAGAAAGCTGCAATGGCGCGTTGGCGCCGTCACCGACGGATAGCGGCAGCTGGTTGGCCTGGCGGAGTATGCGCGCCAGATACGCGCGGCGCAGCTCCGGTTCGCTGGCGCCGGGTTTTGTGCCTTGCTGGATCAGCACACCAAGATTGATGGGGCCGTGGTTGTCGCCGCTGATGCCGACGCCGCCAGCACCCACAGCGAGCGTGTCCTGGCCTTGTGCAATGGCACCGCTGCCGGTGAGCTGGGCGGACAGTGCGGCAACGGCGGCGTCGAAGGTGCCCTGATCGATCAGGCCTGCATCATGCGCGCGACGGAGTTGTTCGATCTTGCCCTGCAGTGCTGAGGTCATGTCGTCAACCGCTCCATCGACTAACGTGGCGATCAAGGATACGGCGCACCGGCGAGGGGTGCTCGCCATAGGTATTCGACAGCGGGGTCGACGCCGCGCGCTGGCCGGACAGCCAGGCAACGAATCGCGGGATCAGCCTGTTTGCACATTGTTGGCGCCGGTCTTGCCGGAGATTGTAGGCGTTGTGCAAAAAGTGACTCGACCCGGTTGGCTGTTCGTTTCCATCCCCTTTCGCCTGTTGGCGCCTGCACGGCGCCATCCACTATGCGGAGGCCGCCGTGCAGCTGTCTGGCCCATCAGCCTGCTTACGGCAAGGTAACGACCGGAGCAGAGAGCCCATCTGTACCTGGCGAACAGGCAGCTCCGCCTGATGTTGTTCCACCACTACCACCCACACCGCCCAAACCCACCGAAAATGTATTCGCGGCCAGGGTCAGTGCCGAAGCAGCATCACCCAGTATGCCCACACTGATCCCACCTGCACCGCCGCCGCCGCAACCGCCTGAGCCGCCGTTTCCACCGTTCCCGCCAAATCCGCCAGCACCGCCGTCATCGGCACCTGTGCCGCGATTTCCGCCGTTGCCGCCATTCCCACCGTTTCCGCCATTCCCGCCACCACCACCGGCGCCACCGCGGCCGGTAACAATGCCGTTGTTGGTAATGGCGGCAGCGGATGTCTTGACGAAAATGGCGATGGCACCGCCACCGCCGCCACCGCCCGTTCCCGGCGAACCACCGCAGCCACCTGCACCGCCGCCACCGCCACCGCCGCCGCGATCAGCGTCGCAGAAAATACTGTCCTCACCGCCACCGCCGCCACCGCCACCGCGGCCATTGGTACCTGAAGTTCCGGCGAGGCCGGACCTGGCTATCCAAGTCAAGCCACTGATGACCCCCGAACTGCCCGCGCTACCGCCACTACCGTGAGCACCATTCATTCCCACCAGGCCCGGATCACCGTTATTGGCCCCGCCCATCATGCAGTTGCCCAAAGAACCACCTGCGCCACCCGAGCCGCCACCGGCGGCACCGGCAGCGCCGTTGCTACCTGCAGCATCAAAACCACCTCTTCCCCCATCCCCACCCGATGCACCGCAGGAACTCAGGCCGCCTGCGCCACCGTGGCCGTCGACGCTATTGTTGCTGGAACCATTGACGCCGTCGCCACCCGGACTACCGGAGCTGCCGGGCATGCCGCCGGTTCCCGGTGCACCGTCAGCTCCGGCCAGCGCAGTGATGGTGTTGAAGCGCAACGAAAAGCCTGCCTGGACATCTTGTAGCACCACCGCACGCGGGGTGGGATTTGCCGCCGTCGCCGATCCGGAGGTAATCGAAAATCCCTGGACAGAGCCATTTCCCGTGTACACCGGAACGAATACCGCTACTGTTCCACTGGGTGCGAGGATGGCGGTCAGATTGGATGCCGAACGCGCCCATGTGCCGGATTGATATTGTCCGTACAGGCTCACGCCATCGGTGAGGGTCAAGCTTTCGCTATAGTTTGCGCCGGCGACCAAGACATTCTTTTTCAAGCTGTCGTCAGTAGCCGCGGTGATTCCCCGGGCAATGGTCTGGAACGGCAAGTTAGCGCTACCGGGATTGCTGTCCAGCCCCGTGGAACTGACGAAAAACGAGCGCGCCACCGTCCCATCAATACCGTCGCAATTGGCATCCAGATAGGTACTGTCGGGCGAATCGGCCTGGCCCGGATTGACCGCTGCATTGCTGTCATCACAATCCGGTGAAACTAACGAGTACCCGGCCGGTGTGTGGCAAGCAAGAAGCGTATCGGAAGTGACGCCAAACCCGTCGTTGTCGGCATCCCGGTACCAGAGACGGCATTCGAAGCCGTTTGCGTATATGGGGTCGAATTCCTGCGCGTGGCCCGTTCCAGGCCGGCACGAACAAGCCAGAACAACCAGTATGCGGTACACAACCGCTTTGCCTTTGCCGTACGACGAGACCATGACATTCACCCCGATGTGTACTAGAAAGAAATCGGTAACTTTGGGAACCGGTAATTGCGTCGAAGTCCACTAAGCCGAGCCACTTCTGTTGGCACGCTGCTCCAACAATTACGAATTTGTGAGTAATGCCGGACGTCCACAAACCCCAATTGCCCAGCGCACTTGCCTTCATCATGCAGCAGCCAATGGAGGATGGAACGAAGCGGAGCGTCAGCGGTGCGCCATGTCCACAACCGCGGCTAGCGCTCGTGGACGCTTGAAGCAGGATGCAAACCGACTCGCTGTAGCACATCGACAGACCACCGGGCAAAGAACATTTCTTTTTGTATCGCTCATGGGCCAAGATAGGGTGCCACTTCAGAAATGCACCAAACTCGCGGAATCACTGAACGCTGATGGAGTACAAGGATGTTCCTTACCACTCTTTCTCAGCTGGAACAGCATTCGCTGACGTTAGACCGGACCAAGCTTGCGCGTCGGCTCGCGATAGAGCTTCCTGCAGCCCGTCAGCGCCCCTCGGCACAGTTGGTGGAACAGCCAGGCTATTGGCTTTACCCGAGTTATAGAGTCCGGGCCGCGTTGTTGGATGTCATCGCAGAACACGGCTTCTTGTCGCGCGGCATATGCATGCTGGACTCGGATGGTTTCTCGTCCTTCGGAGCCAAACGGTCACTATCTTTCGTGGATTTTGCGCACACCTTGCCAAGCGTGAGCCTTCTGGGCCATACCTGCCGTGATCGCTTCGAGCATCAGGCATCGGCCGAAGCAATTCTGGACACGGATGACGCGGGCCGAATCCAATACGTCGCGCGCACCATCACTCAGTTGCTGAATGCAGCTGGCCTGTCGGAGGCACGCATGGCCTTCACCACAGCACAGCACCCGATGCGGCAACGGCCCCGCCAGACAGCGTTCGGGCCGCTGTCAGCAATCGGCCGGAAACCGCAGCGAACGGCGCTGCCGAAGGCCTGTCAGCCGCACATCAAGCCACCGGAACGCCCCTGAACAACAGCGACCACACGGGCACCCCGATCCTCGGCCCGCAGCAAGCTTGCCGGCAGGCTGCTGGAAGGGGCGATTGAATTTCCTCTGCCCCCGCAAAGGGCGGCCATGTGGCTATGGCGGATCGGCTGTGGTGTTACAAGAACCGCCGGGTGGTTTGCACGTGCGGCTGCAGCACCAACTGCCGGTGGATGGCGGATTGCGCAAGCGTCTACCGCCCCGGGTGACTCATGCCGATGAAAAAAGTATTGACGAATTTGCGCTGAAACCTTTCTCCTTCCCGGACGGCCTGCAATTCAGCCTGGCACCGGATGCATACATGTTGAAAAACCGCTTTCTGCCGTTCCAGGACTTGCCCCAGGTGCAGGATCTGCCGTTTGAGACCTTTCCGCGCAGTGGTATCGGCGTCTCGATGCTGGCGCGGCTGCTGATCGGTGTGCCGGTGCTGGCGGTAGTGTTCCTGCTGGCGTTGCTGATTGGACCGGCGCGCTTCTGGTTGCCGCTGGCCGCCGGATTGCTGTTGCCGCTGATGGCCGTGTTTGTGCTTTGGCCGCGCTGGGCCTGGCCGCATCATCGTCTGGCGCTGCGCGAACACGACATCGTGCTCCGCGGCGGCTTGATTTTTCGCTGGACCGCCGCGCAGAGCTTGAACCGCGTGCAGCACGTGAAGGTCGAGCAAGGACCGCTGCAGCGTCGACGCCAGCTCGCCACGCTGACGGTCCTGACGGCCGGTGGCAGCGCAGGCAGCTTTGCGCTGCACAACCTTCATCAGGACCGTGCCGAACAAGTGCGCGAGTACATCCTGAACTACCAGCGGACGCCGTCGTGAACCAGCACGTCGTGAGCCAGGACACTCGCCGTCTGCCGCGCCGTGCCTTGTTGCGCATTGCAGCCGATGTGCTGCGCGAAAACTGGGCAGTGTTGTTTGGCGGCGCCTGGGGCAGCAGTTGGCAGGCCGAAAAATACTGGCGCACGGATATTACGCCCTGGCTGTTCGGCGTTTTCTTCATCACCTTGTTGCTGGCCATCGCGTTCTGGCGTTGGTGGTACTTGCGTTTTGCCTTGCGTGATGACGTGCTCTATGTGCGCAAAGGCCGCTGGAATGTGCAGGAAGTGATCTTGCCGTGGGCGCGTGTGCAGGGCCTGCAACTGACCCAGCCGGTGGTGTCGCGCCTGCTTGGTTTGCACGATGTGAATGTCGAGTCCGCAGGCGCAGAGAAAGCGGCGGTGCAATTGCCCGGCATGGACGCTGCGCTGCTGAGGCAATTGCGTGCGCGCAGCCAGCAGCAACCGGGGGTCAGCGCTGAAGATGGGCCTGCGCCAGCCGATGCGACCGAGCTCCTGTATCGGTTGAGCACGAAGCAGGTGCTCGGTGTCGCGCTCACCTCCTGGCGCACGCTGCTTGCCGCACCGGTGCTGTATTGGTTTGCTGACCGGATGGATATCGGCGACCAGCTGATGCGCTGGCTCGCACCGGCGGAAACCTGGGTGAAAGCACATCTGCAGTCGCTGGGCGGACAACTGACGCTGGCGCTGGCCTCGGCGCTGCTGACCTTGCTCGGCCTGTTGCTGGCCGCGATGGTCTGGGGCGTGTGGCGCTACCACGATTTTCGCCTGTTCCGCCGCCGATCCGGCGGCCGTGAGGAATGGTTGCAACAAAGCGGCCTGGTGGCGCGTTATGCGCAGACCCTGCCGATTGCGCGCATTGCAGCGCTGACCTGGACGCAAAACCCGCTGATGCGCGTGCTTGGTCGTGGCGAGCTGCATTGCGCGGCGATTGGCGATGCCGATGAAGAGAACGGTCTGGAGAAAAACCGGAACAGCAGTTTCCGGTTGCCGTGGCGCAGCGAGCGCGAGTGGCTGACGCTGCGCAATGCCTTGTACCCGCTGGCACTGCGCGCCAAAGCGAGCCGCTATCAGGCGCTGCATCCGTATTACCTGCAGCACAACCGGAAGTATTTTATTGCGCCGCCTGTGCTGGTGATGCTGGCCGTCAGCGCCTTGCCGTTCTGGCCGGCGTGGCCGTTCTGGTTGATCGCAGCCGGCTATGGCGGCCTGGCCGAGTGGCAGAGCCGTCGCCGTTACCGGCATTGGCGTTTCGCGCTTTCCGCAGAATGCCTGCGCGTGCAATGGGGCTGCTGGTCGCGCACCCAGATGTTCATTCCCTGGAATGCCGTGCAGCGCGCGATCTACGAACAATCGCCGGGGGCTCGCCGGCGCGGGGTGGCCAGCCTTTCCCTGGTGCTGCCGTTTGCCACGCTGAAATTGCCGGCCTTGTTGCTCTCCGATGCGCAAGACCTGTTCAACTATGTCTCGGCCAAGACCCTGGCGCCGGCAGC
>JAEUPP010000030.1 GCA_016790075.1 Rhodanobacteraceae bacterium
GGATTTCCTCGTCGCTGAGCTTGCGCACGAAGCGGGCCGGATTGCCGAGCCAGAGCTCGCCTTCGCCGACGACCTTGCCCGGCGCGACGACTGCACCGGCGCCGATGAACCCATGCTTGCACACGCGCGCCCCGTCAAGCACGGTGGCGTGCATGCCAATGAGGCAGGCGTCCTCGATGGTGCAGGCATGGATCACCGCCGCATGCCCTATCGTGACGTCGTCGCCGATGTGGGTCGCGAAGCCACCGGGGGTGTAAGGTCCGTCGTGAGTCACGTGGACAATGCTGCCGTCCTGCACATTGGTGCGTGCTCCGATACGGATACGTTGTACATCGCCGCGAATCACCGTGCAGGGCCAGATTGAGCTGTCGGTGCCGATTTCTACATCACCGATTACAACGGCTGCGGGGTCGACATAGGCTGACGCAGCGACTACGGGGCGTATGCCGCGATAGGGGCGTAGATTCATGGGCGTTGCGGGTGCAATAAGGGAGGGGGCAGGGTAGCGTGATGCCGCCGGCGGGCCAATCTGCAGGCCGAAGTCGAACGGGCGTTTACTGAAACCCAAACCGGACTACCATTGGCCGCATGGACACCGCCACCGCCCCGCCGTCGCTGAACCCCACACTCGCCAAGCTGCGCGAGGCGTGGAATACCCGTCGCCCTGACTACGCCCAGCGCATGGACGATCTGGCTCGCCTGAGGGCTGCATTCAAGCAGCGGCTCAGCAGCCTCATCGATGCGATGAGTGCGGACTTCGGCCGGCGCTCCGCCCATGAGTCACGCCTGACCGACGGCATGACCGTGCTGCACGAGATCGATCTCGTGCGCAGCAACCTGCGGCGCTGGATGCGGCCCCGCGCACGCCAGGCCGACTGGATCTTCCTGCCGGCCAGCGCCGAGATCCGTTATCAGGCCCTGGGTGTGGTCGGCATCATCGCCCCCTGGAACTACCCGGTGAATCTTGCGCTGATTCCGCTGGTGAGCGCCATTGGTGCCGGCAATCACGTGATGCTGAAACCCTCGGAGTTCACGCCACGCACCTCCCAGGTGCTGGCCGAACTGCTGGCTGAGGTGTTTCCGTCCGACCGCGTCGCCACGGTACTTGGCGACGCCGGCGTTGCCGCCGAATTCGCCGCCTTGCCGTTTGACCATCTTCTGTTCACGGGTTCCACGCCGGTCGGGCGCAAGGTCATGGCGGCGGCGGCGCCCAACCTGACTCCGGTTACGCTGGAGCTCGGTGGCAAGTCGCCGGCCATACTCGCGCCCGGTTACCCAATAGCAGTTGCTGCGGCGCGCATCGCCTCGGGCAAGCTGCTCAATGCGGGGCAGACCTGCATCGCGCCCGACTATGTGCTGCTGCGGCCACAGGAGCGCGCACCGTTCATCGCGGCGTTCCGCGACTATGTGACACGCCACTATCCGAATCTGCGCGAGAGCAGCGACTACACCAGCATCATCAACGCGCGCCAGTACACGCGTCTGCAGGCGCTTGTCGATGAAGCGGCACGCCGTGGTGCCCAGGTGCTGACCCTGCCCGACGCCGCGGCGCATGACATCGACGCCCGCGTGTTCGCCCCGACCCTGGTGCTCGATGCACCGGATGACTGCCGCCTGATGCAGGACGAGATCTTCGGCCCCATCCTGCCGATCGTGACGGTGGAGTCGGTCGATGCAGCCATCGCCTATGTGAACGCCCGGCCACGGCCACTGGCGCTGTATCACTTCGACAACGATCGCGGCCGCACGCGTCACGTGCTTGACAGTTGCGTCGCCGGTGGAGTCAGTGTAAATGACTGCATTTACCATAATGCGCAAAGTGAACTTCCGTTTGGCGGGGTCGGCCCTTCGGGCATGGGCCACTACCATGGCCACCACGGTTTTCTGACCTTTTCCAAACAACTGCCGGTGTTCCGCCAGACCCGCTGGACGTCGCTGTCGCTGCTGCGACCGCCTTACCGGGGCCTGGCCGATTTCATCACGCGCTTCCTGACCCGTTGAGACAGCGCCCGGATTGGCGCTAGTCCGTGTATGAATGCCAGGTATCGTCTTGACGACCTGACAATAGACCTCGCCTGCCGGCGCGTGCAGCGTGGCGACACGCCGCTGGAACTGGTCGGTCTCACCTTCGATGTCCTTGCCTGTCTGCTCGCCCGGGGCCAGAGCGTGGTCAGTTTTGACGAGCTGATCGCGTCGGTCTGGGCGCCGGCCGTGGTGAGCGAGGAGACTGTCACCCAGCGGATCAAGTTGCTGCGCCAGGCACTGGGCGACGATGGACGCAAGCCTCGCTACATACGTTCCATACGTGGCAAGGGCTATCAGCTCTGTTCCCTGCCGCAACACCAGGAGCCGGACGCTGACCCAGCCCCCGCGCTCGCCGCGGTGTCGGCGCGCTCGCTGCGCTGGCCGCTGTTGCTCACCGCATTGCCGCTGGCCGTGCTGGGTGTCCTGGTCTGGAAGCGGGAGGCAACACCCCCGCTCAGCGAACGCGATGAACAGTTGCAGCGCGCACGCTACTACGCGGGAATCGGCCAGAAAGATGACGTTGAGCGCGCGATCGTACTGTACGAAGAACTGCTGACACGCAATGCTCATGACCGTGCTGCACAGACCGGTCTCAGCTTCGCCTACAGCACCCGTGTCTGCCTCTACAACCAGGCTCCCACCTGGGCCGACCGCGCCCAGGCGCTGGCCGAAGCCGTACTCGCGGCCGAGCCGCGCAATAGCCTGGCCGTCGCCGCGCTGGGCTATGCCTTCGACTGCCGCGGCGCGATGAACGAAGCGATCACCCACTATGAACGGGCCGTAGCACTCGACCCGGGCGCACGCATCGACAGCGCCGCCTCGCTGGCCTATCTCTACATGGTGCGCGGCCGGCTGGCCGATGCGCTGTTGCGCAACCTTGAGGTCGAGCGCCATTCGGTAACAAAACCGCGTTTTCTTGAAATCCAGATCGCGCGCAATCTGGAGCTGCTGGGCGAGGCGCCTGCCGCGGAACGGCGCTACGCGCGCAGTTTCCGGCTCTATCCCGACAACGTCTATTCAAACGCGGCCTGGCCGCGCTACCTGTTCCTGCAAAACCGCTTTGGCGAGGCCGAAATCGCGCTCACCCAGGCACAGCAGCGCAGCGAGCATCCTGACCTCTATCTGCTCCAGGCCGAGCTGGCACTACTGCGGGGCCAGCGCGGTACCGCCGCTACCGCTTACGCGGCGGCGGCCCGGCTGCGCCCGCATGCAAGCCTTGCCCAGACACTCGCCCAGATCCATGCTGAGTCACCGCCCGATACCAGCTGGCTGACACAACACGCACGGAAGCTGAGCACCGAGGGGATGCGCGGCGGCTGGCCGGAGAATCAGATCGAACTGGCTGCCGTGCAGTTGGCGCGCGGCGACAAGTCCGCCGCTATTGCGGCCTTGCGCGGCGCCGTCGACGAGGGTTGGCGCGACCGCGCCTATCTGCAGACCTCGGCACTGTTCCGCCCACTCGCCGACGAGCCCGCCTTCGCTGCGTTGCTCGATGACATAGCAAGCCGCGTCACGCGCGAGCGCGAGGCGGCGCGCGACAGCCTGGCGGCCGCGAGCGCGCACTAGTCCCCGCTCGCCGGCAGTGCCGCGAGTACATGCTCGCGAAACAGCGCCTGCGAGCGCGGATGGGACTCGCGCTGGTTATAGGCCGTGCTCGTAACGACGGCGACCAGCGCGAACTGGGGCGCAATGAACACATAGTTGCCGCCGTTGCCGGACATGGCCCAGATCCATTCGTCCTGGCCGCGCAGCGCGAAACGGAAGCGCCAGATCTGATAACCGTACTCGGTGTGCTCCCGCGGCACGGCACGCGGGGTCAGCATTGTTTCTGTCCACTCGGCAGAAACGATTTGCTGGTCCTTCCAGCGGCCCCGGCCACGCAGCAGTTCGCCGAACTTCGCGATATCCCGCGTGCGGTAGCGGGTGCCGCCGCCGCCCGAGCCGACGCCTTCGGACGACTGATTCCACTGTACCTGCGTGATGCCCAATGGTTGTTCCAGCGCGTCGTGGGCAAAACGCGCCAGCGGCAGGCCACTGGCGCGTTCCACCACGGCGCCGAGCAGGAACGACCCCGCCGTGCAATAGGAGAATGTTCGCCCGTAGGGACTGTCCTTGGGACGCCGGGTCCAGGGCGCATAACCACGCAGAGGCAGGTTCAGCGCGAACTGGGTCCAGTTCTCACTGACATACATGCGCTCTTCGTTACCGCTGGAGTACGCGTTGTCGTCGTCACATTCCCAGGCGCCGCTCATGCTCAGCAGATCCTGCAGCGTCATCGCGGCCTTGCGCGGGTCAAGTCCGCGCTGACGGACCTTGTCGCGGAAATAGGCATAAACCCGCGCTTGGTCGCTGGCAATCTTGCCGCGGTCGATGGCCGCGCCGACCAGCAGCGCGGTCACGGTCTTGGTTGCCGAGCGCAGGTCGTTGAGTCGCTCGCGACTGCCGCCGTTGGCATAGACCTCAAGCACGATGCGGCCATGCTGAGCAACGAGCACGCTGGTGATACCGGCATGGCTCGGGTCGGCGAGCTTGATATCTAGCGCATCCAGCAGCGCCGTGTTCCAGCCCAAGGCCGCGGCGTCGGCGACAGGCCAGCCGTCGTCGCGACCCTCGGGTGGCGTATAGGCAACAGCGGACGAGGCAATAAACGAAAACAGCATGGCGAGGATACGGCACAGCATAGTCAGCTCCGGCAGAAAGGCCGCGACAGCCTGCCGGCCCCGCCAATGAAACGCCGGAAACACGAATGAAGAATTCTGAAAGCTGCGTAATAACGCCGCACGGCGGCATGCGAATGCCGGCTACAGCAGCGGTGTGTCGTCCGCGAGCGCATCCTTCTGCCCGCCGATCTCACGCAGCGCGTATTGATAACCGAGCTCGATGGCGCGCTCGTAGGCATTCCAGTCGAGCAGGCCGACGCCAGTCACCGGTGGTGCCAGCAGCAGGCTCGCCTTTGCGCGCCGGTCCGCGTTGGCGGCCTTGGAGTTGACCATGCCAGCGCGCAGCAGAATGCTGACCAGGCCGGGCCGGCACGGCTGCCCCAGGCGATCCAGCAGCAGACGCCAGCTATGCGGCGAGGCGTGTTCATCGACCCCCGCATGCAGCACGTCATCGGCACCGATATCAACACCAATGACATCGCCGACGGACTGCTCGCGCATCACATCGGTCGGCAGGTTGTTGATGACAGCGCCGTCGACCAGCACCTGACCTTCGTGGAATACCGGCGGCAGCACGCCAGGGATGGCCGAACTCGCGCGCAGCCAGTACCACAGCGGCCCGGTCCGATGCGTCACGGCATCACCACTGGTGAGGTTCGCGGACACAGCGAAGTAGGGCAGCGCGAGGTCTTCGATATGGCGCTCCCCGAAGGCATCCCGCAGCAGTTCGGACACGCGGCGGCCCGATGTCATTGCCACAAAGGGAAAGGTGTAATCCGACAGGGGTCGGCCAGCGACAAACGCGCGCCGGTAGCGCTCCGTCATCTCCTCGTCGCTCCAGCCCGCAGCTACACCGGCAGCGATGATCGCGCCTATGCTGGTGCCGCCTACCGCGTCGATGCGGATGCCGGCTTCGCGCAGTGCGCGGATCACACCGATATGGGCGAAACCACGGGCACCACCGCCGGAGAGTACGAGGCCCAGGCTACGCCCTGCCATCAGGCGCGCGATGCGTTCGATGTCGTCGCTGACACACCAGTGATGCAGGCGCGCACCGGGTGCCGCCGACAGCCAGGCCGCACCGCGGCCCCGGAGAATGGCGCCGCCGCGGTGATGCAGCACGAGATGGCGCGGCCGGTACTGCGCCTGTTGCGCGCCCAGGCAGGCACGCTCCGGCCAGGGCGACGGCGGCGTTTGCGCGTCGGCCAGCAGGATCAGCGCATCGGCCTGTCGCACGCAGAGCTCGCGCCAGTCGTCGTGCTGCGCGCTGGCCAGATAGATCACGAAGCGCGATGCGGCTTCCTGCGCGGCGAACCAGGTGCTGGTCTGCTCGGCGGAGCGGCTCGCGTCCAGCACCTGGCAACTGCCATAACGGCTGAGCGCCTGTTCCAGCGCCTGTGCGAACGCGCAGGCGTCGACGCCCGCGTCATGGGGCAATAGCGCCAGCGTGCGCGGCGACGACATCAGATCGCCGCTACGCCGCAGCAGCAGCCGTTCCACGGCAACACGCGCGGCTTCGAGCATTGCCGTGGGCTGACGTCTGACCAGCGCGTCGAAGGCATCGCGCGACAGCCGCAGCAATTCCGAATCGCGCAACGCGCGCACCGTGGCGGAACGTGGCTGATTCACGATAAGGCCAAGCTCGCCGACGCTTTCCCCGGCCGCGATCAGGCCTATGCGCTGCTCGATACCGGTATCACTGCGCTGGCGAAAGGCGCCCAGACTGCCCGAGCGCAGCACGTACAAGGCGTCGGAGGGTTCACCGGCTTCAAACAGCGTGGAACCCCCCGGCAGGACGAACCACTCCAGCACCTGTTCCAGTGCGCCGAGTTCTTCCTCGTCCAGATGCCGGAACAGGGTCGAGCGGCGCAGCAATTCACGCACCGGCAGTATCAGCGGGATCTCGGCGGCATTCATGGCCGCAATGCTACGCCGAGGCCGTCACAATCCGTGTGGATACTGCGCCATCTGCTTGATTTTCCGGTGCCGGCACTACACCTTCGCACTTTGACCTTGCGCCGGAATCCCGTCATGGATGAGTACAACCCCCTGCTGCAGGACTGTGAGCTGCCCGCGTTCTCGGCGATACGAGCCGAGCATGTGCTGCCGGCCGTGGAGCAGATCCTGGCTGATTACCGCGCCGCGACCGATGCCTTGACCGCCTCGACCGGTGTACGCGATTTTGCCAATACATTGCTGCCGCAGGAGTTCTGGGACGAGCGTCTCAGCCGGGCCTGGGCGCCGGTTTCGCATCTGCATTCAGTCAAGGACAGCGACGAGCTGCGCAAGGCGTATTCGGCCGCCCTCGAAGCGATCACCGAACACGCGACCGAACTCGGCCAGAACCGTGATCTGTACGCCGCCGTCGACGCGGTCGCGCAACGCGGCGACTTCGCCGCATTGGAGCGGCCAGCGCGCACCCTGACTGAACATGCCCTGCGCGATTTCCGCCTGTCTGGCGTCGCGCTGGAAGAACCCGCGCGCTCGCGCTTCAAAGTCATTGCCAACGAACTGTCGCGTCTTTCCACCGAATTCGAGGAAGCCGTGCTCGATGCCACGGAAGACTGGAGCGAGCATCTGACCGATGCAGCAGCATTGGCCGGCATCCCCGAAACCGGGCGCGCCATCCTCGCGGCGTATGCACAGGAAAAGGCCCTTGAGGGCTGGCTGGTCACCCTGAAACAGCCCAGCGTGCAGGCGGTGCTGACTTATGCCGATGATCGCGCGCTGCGCGAACGCGTCTACGCGGCCTATTCCACACGCGCCTCGGATCAGGGACCCAGCGCCGGCCGCTTCGACAATAGTGCGCGTATGGAACAGATCCTTGGCTTGCGCCACGAAGCCGCGCAGCTGCTGGGTTTTGCCAACGCCGCCGAAGAGTCGCTGGCGACCAAGATGGCGGCCTCACCACAGAAGGTGCTCGATTTTCTCAGCGATCTGGTGCGGCGTGCGCGCCCGGTCGCCCAGCGTGAATTTGCCGAGCTACGCAACTTCGCCAGCGCGGAATTGGGCATCCCGGACCTGCAACCCTGGGACGTCAGCTATGCGTCCGAGAAATTGCGCGAGCGCCGCTTCCAGCTCAGTGAAGAGGAACTCAAACCGTATTTTCGGCTGTCGGCGGTAATAGACGGCCTGTTCGCCATCTGCGAGCGTGTGTTCGGTATCCACTGCAAGCGCCGCGACGGCGTTGATGTCTGGCACGACGATGTCGCCTATTACGACGTGTTCGACGCGCAGGGCCGCTGCATCGCCGGCACCTATGTCGATCTGTGTGCGCGCAGCGGCAAACGGGGCGGCGCGTGGATGGACGTATGTCGCTCGCGCTTCCGCGACCAGGCCGGCCTGCACCGGCCTGTCGCCTACCTGACCTGCAATTTCGCCCCGCCAACCGCCACCACGCCCTCGCTGCTGACACACGACGACGTGCTGACCCTGTTTCACGAATTCGGTCATGGCCTGCACCACCTGTTGACCGAGATCGACTATCCGAGCATCGCCGGGATCAGCGGCGTCGAATGGGACGCCGTCGAGCTGCCCAGCCAGTTCCTGGAGAACTTTGGCTGGCAGCGTGAAACCCTGGATCTGTTCGCACGCCACTATGAAACCGGCGCGCCGCTGCCACAGGCCCTGTTCGAGCGCATGCTGGCCGCGCGCCATTTTCAGGCGGGTATGTTCCTGGTGCGCCAGCTCGAATTCGCCCTGTTTGATTTCCGCCTGCACCTGAATTTCGATCCCACCGGCGGGGCACGTATCAATGAGTTGCTGCAGCAGGTGCGCGAGGAGGTGGCCGTCGTCAT
Organism: Rhodanobacteraceae bacterium; assembly: GCA_016790075.1. GTDB lineage: Bacteria > Pseudomonadota > Gammaproteobacteria > Xanthomonadales > Rhodanobacteraceae > Tahibacter. The sequence goes on from JAEUPP010000030.1 coordinate 8,483, forward strand.
TCCCCCGGCCTGGCAGCGCTTCGCGCATGGCTTTACGCACATCTTCGCCGGCGGCTATGGCGCGGGCTATTACAGCTACCTCTGGGCCGAAGTGCTGTCGGCCGATGCCTTTTCACGCTTTGAGGCCGAGGGCATCTTCAATCGCAGCACCGGCGACGCATTCCGCCGCGAGGTGCTGGCGGTCGGCGGCTCACGCCCGGCGCTGGAGAGTTTTGTCGCGTTCCGTGGCCGCGAGCCGGACGCTACTGCTCTGCTGCGCAGCTACGGACTGGACTGAACCGCCACGGCAGGCCCGCTGACGGACGGGTTGGTTGCCGTCCGCTTCGATGTCGTTGGAAGGCAGGACTTGCTCCGCCTCGCGCATACGATTCCCGATTCGCCGTTCCCGCCGTCACCGGCCCCGCTGCTAGACTGCACGCATGAAAATCGCGACCTGGAACGTCAACTCGCTCAATGTGCGCTTGCCGCACCTCAAGCAATGGCTAGCTGTGGCTCAGCCCGACATCGTCGCGCTGCAGGAAACAAAACTGGAAGATGCTAAATTTCCAGATACTGATATCGCCGCACTCGGCTATCGCTGCGTGTTTTCGGGCCAGAAGACCTACAACGGCGTCGCCATACTGGCGCGCACCAGTATGCCCGAGGACATCGTCACTGATGTCAAGGGGCTCGATGATCCGCAGCGCCGTATCCTGATTGCCAGCGTCGGCGATCTGCGTATCGCGAATCTCTACGTGGTCAACGGCCAGGCCGTAGGCAGCGACAAGTACGCGTACAAGCTTGACTGGCTGGCGCGCGTGACCGACCACCTCGCCGAGGAATTCGCGCGCCATCCCAACCTGATCGTGCTCGGCGATTTCAATATCGCGCCGGACGATCGCGATGTGCATGACCCAGCCGCGTGGCAGGACCAGATCCTCTGCTCGGTACCCGAACGCGACGCGCTCAAGCGACTGCTGAGCATCGGTCTGTCCGACACCTATCGCGACTTCCATGCGGGCGGCGGTGCCTATAGCTGGTGGGACTACCGCCAGGCGGCGTTCCGGCGCAACCTCGGCCTGCGCATTGATCTCGTACTCGCGAGCCAGGCGCTGCGGCCACGCCTGGCGGGGGCGAGCATAGACCTTGAACCACGCCGTTGGGATCGTCCTTCGGACCACGCACCGGCACTGCTGGAACTCAGCGCATGACCGAACGTGAAGTTGCCCTTTCGCTCGAAGATCACGAACTCGACGAACTTGACCAGTTCCTGCGCGCGCAAGCGCGTGAGAACGAGCCCGACCTGCTGCTGGACGGAGTTCACGGCTTGCTCACCCTGCTCGCCATCGGTCCCGATCCAGCCTTGCCGGACGAATGGCTGCCCGAAGTGCTGCACGCGCCGTTCGCGGACGAGGAGCAGGGCGAGCGCATCCTGTCGCTGCTGGCCAAGCTCAACGATTCCATCGTGGGCGAGATCGAAGCGGAAACCTATGAACCCATACTGGGCGAGGTCGATCTTGAGGGCGGCGGCATCGCCCTGTCGGCCGGGGGCTGGTGCGAAGGCGTCAGCCGCGCCATCGACCTGCGCGCCAGCGCCTGGGAGTCGCGGCTGGCCGAGGATGCGCAGCTGATGGAGATGCTGGGTCCCGTCATGGCGCTGGCAGTAGACGAGGGCGTGCTCACGGCTGACGCCGAATTCGAGCGATTGACCGAGCAGGAATACGACGACTGCCTGGCGCATATCCCGCAGGTCGTCGCCCACGTCGCCCAGTATTGGCGCGTACATCCGGCCAGCGAACGCGAGAAAGCCGGCAGCGGCGCCGCATCCAGCGAGTTTCGCGAACCGCCACGCCGCCGTGGTGGCCGCTGGGTGCATTGACATCCGGGCTGGTGGCGGATCGCCGTTCGCCGGCAGAAAAGCGCTTGAATTCGCGCCGTTTATCACCGGCAGAAGACACGTCACCAACCCGTCGCTGCGCGGGCTGGTGCGGCGATGGCGGCAAGCCAGGTAACGGCCAGATCCAGGCTTCCTGTTGTCCCTGACTTGGGGACTTGACCGGACCGAATTGGCGAATCGCCGCCATGGCGCACTTTGTTACAAGGCCTGTGCTCCTGTTTGCGAACCCAGCGGAGTAGATTCCGCTAGGCGTCCGCCTTTTTTGGAGATCGTCATGGCTATCGAACTGCAGTACGTCGGTTGGACCTTGATCCTTGCTCTGGTGCAAATCTTCTTGCCCGCGATTGGCAAATTCCGTGCGTACGGGATGAACTGGAGCACCAGCTCCCGCGACGCGGTACTACCTCCGCCGTCGCTACCGACCCAACGCCTGGAACGAGCGCACAGGAACTTGATGGAGACCTTGCCCATCTTCGTAGCCATCGTCTTGGTCGGCGCTATCAGCGGCCGCCTGAGCCCACGCACCGCAATGTGGGTACAGATCTATTTCTGGGCACGGGTTGTATATGTACCGGCTTACGCGCTGGGCATTCCGTACCTGAGGTCAGCGATATGGGGCGTTTCTTTCACCGCCATCGTCGCGCTGCTGATTCGGATCCTGTTTGCCTGAGCACGGCCCAGGAATGTCCCGGGGCGCGGGGCAACGAACGGACGGCATGTGGTCATTGTTGCCACGGCATAAGCAACCTGTTCCTACCAGCGCGCTTGGCTTTGCCTGCGGCGGCAAGCATCTTGCGGCTCTTCCACTCAGGAGCACGCCATGATTGCCAATGCCGCCCGTTCGCGCCGCGTCGTTACGACCGTGCGTGGTATGCCCGCCAGCGATGGCGCCGGGGTCAAACTGAACCGGCTCATCAGCCAGCCGGCGTTGGATATGCTCGATCCGTTCCTGCTGCTGGATGAGTTCCGTTCTGATCGGGCCGGCGACTATATCGCCGGTTTTCCTGATCATCCCCATCGCGGCTTCGAGACTGTGACCTACATGCTCGCGGGCAACATGCGGCATGGCGACAACCAGGGCAACAGTGGCCGGCTGCGGGCAGGCAGCGTGCAGTGGATGACGGCCGGTCGCGGCATCATCCATTCGGAAATGCCGGAACAGGAAGACGGTCTGATGTGGGGCTTCCAGCTCTGGGTGAACCTGCCGGCCAAGGACAAGATGATCGCACCGCGCTACCAGGACATAGCGCCAGAACAGGTACCGCGGCTGGAACCTGCCGAAGGGGTCGAGTTACGCCTTCTGGCTGGCCGTATCGGCGAGGTCCAAGGGCCGGTGACCGGGATCGCGACGGCGCCGCTTTATGTCGATCTGCGCCTGCAGCCAGGCACGCGGTGGAGCGGCGACTTGCCGGAGCGGCATAACGCATTCGTCTATGTTTACGAAGGCCTGGTGATAGTCGGCGAGGGCGAGTCCGCGTGCGCGCTGACACGGGGCGAGCTGGGCGTACTCAGCCACGGCGAACAGCTGAAGGTAGCCGCAGATGGGGCGCCTGCGCGGCTCATCCTCGTTGCCGGCAAGCCGCTGAACGAACCGGTCGCCAGATATGGCCCGTTCGTGATGAATACGCCCGAGCAGATCACGGCGGCGATTCGCGACTACCAGTCGGGGCATTTCGTATAAGCGTTGCGGCGGCGACCGCCGTCGCCGCCGCCGTATCCGTCAGCCCGGCGTCACGGTGCGGGTGTGGTGCCGAGTTCCCGCGCAAAGAAGCGGCGCATGGTGTTGAACACATGCTTCTTCATTGCCGGGGTGGACATGCCGTGCTTGCCGCCGGGATAGGTCATGAGCTGGAACGGTTTGCCGCGGTTCTGCAGCTCCGCCATGAGTTGCGTCGTATGCGTGAACAACACGTTGTCGTCCGCCATGCCGTGCATCAGCAGCAAGGGCGACTGCATGCCGTCCAGCCAGGTCAGCACGTTGCTCTGCGCATAACCTTCTGCATTGCCTTGCGGCGTGCCGAGGTAGCGCTCGGTATAGTGCGTGTCATACAGCGTCCAGTCCGTGGGTGGCGCAACCGAAACACCGGCGGCGACAAGGTCCGAGGACTTGGCCAGCATCATCAGCGTCAGATAGCCGCCATAGCTCCAGCCGAACACGCCGACGCGCTTGGCATCGACCCAGGGCTGGGTCGCCAGCCATTGGATCAGTGCACGCTGGTCCTCGACCTCCACCGCGCCCAGGCGGCGGTGGATGGGATCGGAAAACGCGCGCCCGCGCCGCGACATGCCGCGATTGTCGAGGGTCACGACGATATAGCCCTGCTGCGCGAAGTATTGATCCATGAGATCGCCGATATCGCGCTTGGCCAGCTGCACGGTTGGGCCGCCGTAGAAATGCGACAGCACCGGATAGCGTTTGGCCGGATCGAACCCCGCAGGCTTGTACAGGCGGTACCACAGATCCTGGCCATCGGCGGACTTGATACTGCCGAACTCCGGCTCCCGATGCTCGGCGCGATACGCCGCATAGGGATGTGAATCGTCAACACGGTTCTCTGCAATCCAGGCCAGGCGTTCGCCGTTGGGTTTGCGCACACTGACCTGGGTCGGTGTGCGCGGATCGCTCCAGCTGTCGACGAACAGCTTGACCGCCCCTTCGGTAACGAAGGTGGCTTCGTGCCATCCGTCCTCCGGGGTTATGCGTTGCGGGTTGGCCGCGTTGCTGCCGTCCAGGCGCAGGGCATAGACCTGCTTGTCCAGCGGATGGTCGCGGTTGGCCGCAACATAGATCAGGCCCGCTTCCTCATCCAGCGCCAGCACGCGGTCGATATTCCAGTTTCCTGTGGACAGTGGGAATTTTTCCTTTCCATCCATACCGTACAAATACAAATGTTTGTACCCACTGCGCTCGGACGCCCAGATGAAGGAATCCTGCCCGGTCAGGAAACGCAGATCGTCGTGCAGATTGATCCAGGTCGTGCTCGTTTCACTGAGCAGGCGCTGCGATTTCATCGTGTCGATATCGACCAGCACGAGATCGAGGCGACGCTGGTCGCGCGTCTGGCGCTGGAAAGCCACATGCTTGCCGTCCGGCGTCCAGTTCACGCGGGCGAGATAGATGTCCTTGTCGGGGCCGAGATCTATCCAGCGAGTCCGGCCACCGCTGGGTTTGACCAGACCCAGCTGGACACTGACATTGGGCTGGCCGGCGGCCGGATAGCGCTGCTCGGTCACGTTGGTACGGTCCGGCTGGATTTCAAAACGCTGCACCAGCGGCACCGCTGTTTCGTCATAGCGCTGGAACGCGATCCAGTCGCTCTTGGGTGACCACCAGTAGCCGCTGAACCGGTCCATTTCCTCCTGCGCGACGAATTCCGCCTCGCCGTTATGCACCGCGCCCTTGCCGTCGTCGGTCAGGCGCAGCTTGAGATTGCTCTTGAGGTCGATCGCCCAGAGGTTCTGCCGGCTCACGAACGACACGTAGCGCCCGCTCGCGGCAACCTGGGCGTCAATGATTTCCGCGTCCTTGGGCGTCAACGAGCGAACTGCCTCGGCGGTTGGCGCGGACAGATCGTAGAGGAATAGCTGACCGGCCAGCGGAAACAACAGTCGCTGGCTATCCGGCGCCCAGCGATAACTGACTATGCCCTTGAGTCCGGCGATGCGCTGGCGCTCGCGTGTGGCTTTTTCCGCATCCGACAATTGTTCTTCCGCCGGCTGCAACACTTTGGAGTCGACCAGCAGCCGCGTCGCGCCATCAGCCAGGTTGTATTCCCACAGATCCAGCGCGTTCTGGTCCTCGGCCTTGCCGCGCAGGAAAGTGACGCGGGTGCCGTCCGGCGAAATCTTCAGACCCCGCGGGGTGGCCCCGAGCAGGGCCGGGTCGTCATAGATCCGCTCAATCGTGAGTTTTTCAGACATTGCAGGCATCGATACGGCCAACAGGCCGGCAAGCAGCATCGTACGCATTGGCCACCATTCCCCGGGCGAGGGCGGCATTAGAGCGGGTTTCGGCCTGGGCGTCATGTCGCGTTGCGTTGCGCGCGGCCCGCGTTGGTGAAAATCCTGCGGCAGCTACCTGCTCGCCGCTCGTGTCTGGTCCGAGCGGGTGCGCGCCGGATCCGCAGCGCCGCGCTACGGATTGGCGTTGTGATCCGGTGGCGTGTCGTGCCGATACGTTCAACTGTCGAAACGCCGCCAGCGATACCAGTCCAGTGTCGCGGCGAGCAGACGGGTCTCGGTTTCAGCCTGGGCAGCTACGAAATCCGCTTCGCCCGTCGCACGCTGCAATCGCTGTGACAGCTGCTGCAGCCGTCCAAGCAGATCGGCGCAGGCCAGTTCGCGCAAGCGATGTTTGAACAGACAGCGTTGCGCATGAAAGGCAAGCGCGGATACCGGCAACAGCATGGCCAGAGCGGCGACCGCCGTGGCGATCCTGCCCGCGCCATGAATCGCGGGAACCGGCACGATCAGCACCGCAGCCACTGCCGATGCGGCGAAGAGGCCGAGAGCGGCGAGCTGCCAGCCGACCACGCCAACGTGCTGCCGTACGCGTGCAAGCTTGTCGCGGTATGCGCCCAGCTCGCCCGTCGCATCTTGTCCCAGCCTTTCGCGCAGGTAGCGGTCGCGGAATTCCTGCCAGGGCAACCGTCGGGCACCGCGCGATCGGCGCAGGTGCGCGACGGCGAGCGTCTGCGCCAACACGCGCGCATCGTCGGGCAACGGCGCCGCAAACAGGAAACCGAAGTCGTGCGGCTGGGGCGCGGTAGCCGGGTGCGCCGCATCGCCATTTACCGTTTGCGGAGCAAAAGCCAGCGTGCTGCGCGCGATTTCGGCTGCGAGGTGCAGCGCGGTCCAGCGTTGTCTTACGGCGGCGGTCGCTGATGCCGAAGCGGAAAACATGCGCCGCAGCGCGATAACGCCCGGAACCAGCAGCAATGCCGCCGCCAACGGGAGCAACAGGGCTGCACTGCCGGTCACGGTGTTGCGGAACACGCTCACCAGTGCCAGAGACACGGTCCCGATGGCGATCAACGCGATGAGACGCCGTACCACGGCCTCGCTGGCGCGTGTGCATTGCCTGCTGCATGCGTGCGCGAGCGCACTGCATTCGGTGGCGATGCGCTGCGCCATGTCATCCAGCGTCAGCGCCGGCGCCGGCAACACCGCCGGCAGTCGCGGCGGCTGCCAGGTCAGGTCACGCGGATAACGCAACTCGTCGTAGACGTGCAGCTTCTGCGTTTCATCGATCCAGAACGTCAGCGCATACAGCGGCTTGCCGCTACGCAGCGCATGCTCGGCGAATTCGTTCGTGCGGCCGGGCTTGCCCAGGCCGTCGCGATGCTTGGGTTGCAGGATCAGCGCGATATCGGCCAGGCGGAGGACTTCCGCAGCGGTCTCGGCAAAGCGCGTCGAGCGTTCGGAGGCGACGCTCGCGACACGTTCCTGCAGCACCGATGCGCGCTGCAGGCGCTGCAGCGTCTTCTCGCGCTGCGCCGGAGAAAAGTCCTCATCAAACGGCGCACGCGGGCTCCTGGCTGCGAGAAATTCATCACGCGCCTGCGGCAGCAATACGCGCAGGGCGATACCGCTGCTGTCGCAGGCATCGGCCAGAATGCCCTCGCCGCCGCTGCCGATCTGCATCACACCGACGAAGAAATGCCCCTCGTGCAGCGACAGCCGCGGGTGGGCGTGCAGCTGCTTCAGCTTGTCCGTGACCTGGCGCGTCAGCTCCTCGCCGAACTTCGCGCGGCGCTGCGGATCGCCGATGCCAGGAAACAGGTCGCGCGCGCCGGCGAAACCGATGTGCGCGGCGCAGGCGTGCGCGACGGACTTGCGGTCATCGATGGCTGTCATGTGAAGGCCCTCGCGCGCGGGCGCGGTGGGCGGGTCGGCACGGCGCTCGGGCGAACAGCGCTGCGCAATACAGATGCGGTTCCGGCGCGAACACAGAGCCGGAGTGACGTGCTGGAAGCTCGAATCATCGCCTCTCCCTGGCCACAGCAACGGGTGCGATCCCACGCCGATCGGGCCCAGAGTAGCGCGAAGCTACTGTTCGCGGAATCGCGCGACCTCGACGTTCTGGTTCACGCAGTTCATTGCTTGGCAATGCGCTCAAGCGTGTCAGCGAGCTGCCGGTAGTCGGTGCCGCGCTTGGCGTCGCTGCGGCGCGCCATGTTCTGAAGCTTGCGGCGAATGCCTGGTAGCTCGATGGCCTGCGGCAGCCCGATCAGCGCGAAGTCGGGTGCTTCTCGTTCAAGCGACAGCAGGAAATCGCGGGATGACGCGTCCATGAGTTTGGGGATGCGCTCGAGCATTCGTGACCGTGACTGCAACAAAGCTTCGATCGTCACCGGCTCTGCGCTCATCCCGCGAAACTGCCGGTCGAACACCTCGGTGAAATCAACAGGCTCTCCGGGCGCGAGCATCTCCGCTGCCGGTTTCGGGCTGACTGCCAGATAGACCAGGAACGTATGCCACAGCGTCTCGTCGAGACGCCCGGAATCGAGCAGCAGGCCGACGTCGAACCAGTCACGCGGGTGCTGGCGGGATAGCGCTGCGGCGAGCTTGCCGGCGTAGAGATCGGCAAAGTGAAGAACTTGCACTTGGGCAGAACCGAACTCGCGCTCCACGTTGGGCCGCAGCTCCATGCGCCGTACCGGATGCACGGTGCCGCGCATGACCGGCGTGGTTTCGATCGTGACCTGGGTGCGGCCACGGCTCGCAATCAGGCGATTGATCGTGTCTGCACCATTCGCCGCCGACGGACGTACCTGCAGCCGCAACGGCGGCGCAGCGAGGCGAGCGGAGAGCGCCTCCAACGCCTCGCCGATCTGCGCAGCGTCCAAGCCGTAGTCCTGCACCGATAACCAGGTGACGTCGATATCGATCGACAGTCGCGGCATGTCATGCTCGAACAAGTTGATTGCTGTGCCGCCCTTGAGGGCGAAGCGTGGCTCGGTATCGAGCAGCGGCAACATCTGTACCAGCAGACTGACACGATCCAGGTAGCGCTTATCCCAGGTGTTCATCGAGCGCCACCGGGAGGGTGATCTGGTACTTCGGATGCAGACGTCCGCCGGGCGCGAGTACGCGCTTGCCGCTACCCAGATCGACGTCGTCGAGCGAGACGCGCGCAAGCCAGGCGTGGTTGTGGCGTTCCGCCAGCGCAAGAAAGAGGCGCTTGGCTTTGACGCTGGTGCATCGGCAAAGCAAACGGTGGACCTGGTCGGGCCGCAGTCCATTGAGGCCTTGCATCACTGCGTCGGCTTCGAGGATCTGTGCCGTACTGGGCGGCTCGTCGCACAGTTCTAGCGCCGCGCGCTCGTTGCTGGCCATGACAACACCAGCGCCCGAGGTGTTGGCGTCGGCTTCGAGTTCGAGGCCCTGCTGGAACAAGCGCTCGTCATCGGCCTCGCTAGCGAAGCGCATAGAGGTCGATGGGAAGGGTCCGCGACCGCGGTGCGCAAAACGCTCGGGGACCGTCAGTTTCGTGACCCAGCCCGGCAAGCGATCCGGCCCGTAGAGTGTCACCTCTTCATCTGTGCCAAATCGCAGATAGTGCTCATGCCCGCGCCATGCCAGCGCGAAGCGTCCTCCCACGTGCAGACGCAGGGCTTCTCGTTGCTGCAGCGATTGCATGACACCAGCCCAGTGCAGGCTGGCCCTAGGGTTGGTGTAGACCCCGCGCGCTGGCGCGTTGAGCCAGCCACTGCGCACGTAACGGGCGAGCAGGCTGCTCGAATAGCCCTGCGCACGGAGCCAGCGCGCCGAAGCCAGGTCGGTGTCACCCAGCTCGCGCATCAGTTGGTTTAGCTTGGTGCCTTTTTGCGCACTCACGGTGAGTAAATTAGTCATTTCGCAAACCCGATGCAAGGTGGGGGTTTACGAATAACGTTGGGCACTCACCCTGAGTGAGACAAATAGAAGATGGACAAACCAACGCTGCAGTCTTTGGGAGCAGCTACAGTTGCACGGAGCAGGGAGAATTCGAATGGCCGCGAGTGCAGCATCTCGTTAGAGATCCGCGTCATGCGGCTCATGCTGTAGATAGGGTTTGACCAGCTGCTCGGAGTAAGCCCCCTCCCGCGGTCGGAGGCAGCGTTGTGGCGAAAGCTTTCCAGCAATTCATTCAGTGACGACACGTTTCCCCAGGAGTTACTGGGTCCACGCCCCCAGTGACGAACGCTGATCCCTGCGGCCAATGATGGCGGTTACACCCGCTTCGGCGTAACGCTACTTTCCGATGCAAAAACTCGAAAAGATCGCTCCCAGCAAATCATCGCTGCTGAACTCGCCGGTGAGTTCGCCGAGATCGCGCTGGGCATGGCGCAATTCTTCAGCAGCGAGTTCACCGGCGTTCTGGCTGGTCAGGGCAAATTCGGCCGCGGCGAGATGGGCGGCGACGCGCTCCAGCGCGACGACATGGCGGGTACGTGCGCTGAAGGCGCCGCGGCTGGCGTCGCCGGTACCGGATAGCTGCTTGAGTTCGTGCCGCAGCAAGTCCAGGCCGACGGCGGTGCGGGCGGATAGATCGATGCGGACGTTGCCCTCGTGCTCCAGGCGCTGGGGCAATGTCTGGGTGAGGTCGATCTTGTTACATATGAGCAGGCGCGCTTGCCCTGACTGGGCGGGGCCCAGCAGAACGAGATCCTCCGCGAGGTGTTCCGCATCGGTAACCAGCAGGGCGACATCGGCGCGTTCCAGCTCGTTGCGCGCGCGGCGTATGCCTTCGCGTTCGACGATATCGGCCGAATCGCGCAGGCCGGCGGTATCGACCAGGGTCAGCAGCACGCCGTCGAGCTGTATGTTTTCGCGCAGCACATCGCGCGTGGTGCCAGCGATGGGTGTCACGATGGCTCGCTCCTGCGCTGCCAGCGCATTGAGCAGGCTGGACTTGCCGGCATTGGGGCGGCCGACGATAACGACGTGCAAGCCGTCGGCAAGGCGTACGCCGCGGCGGGTAGCCGCGAGCAGGACTGACAGCTCGTCGCTGACCGCGTCGAGCCGTTGGCGCAATTCCGGTGCCGCCAGAAAGTCGATTTCTTCCTCGGGAAAGTCGATCGCGGCTTCGATGTAGACCCGCAGGTCGACGAGGTTCTTCAGCAGGTGCGAAACCTGTGCAGAGAATTCGCCGTCCAGTGAGCGTAGCGCCGCCCGTGCCGCGGCTTCCGACTGGCTCGCGATGAGATCCGCGATGGCCTCGGCCTGGGTCAGGTCAAGCTTGCCGTTGAGAAAGGCACGTTCGGAAAACTCACCTGCGCGCGCAGGGCGGGCACCAAGTTCGCAAACGCGGCGCAGCAGCAGGTCCAGCACGACTGGCGAGCCGTGTGCCTGCAGTTCAACCACGTCTTCGCCGGTGAACGAATTCGGCTGTGGAAAACTAAGCAATATTCCCTTGTCGATTAATGCACCGTCGCCTCCCCGGAACGCGCAGTAGTGCGCATGGCGGGCGCGTGGCGCATGGCCGAGCAGGGTTGCGGCTATGGCAGCAGCGGCGTTGCCGGAAACACGCAGTATGCCGATGCCGGCAGACCCCGGAGCGGTCGCGATCGCGGCGATGGTGTCGGCACTGGCGAGCATGCGAGCCTGCGCTGCAGTCGGTTTGGATCGGTGCAATCGATGGCGGCGTCCGCACCGAGGTGCGGACGCCGGGCAGGCTTAAGCCTTGTCCGAGGCTTCGATACGGCGCGTGATGATCCACTGCTGCAGCAGCGAGGTCATGCCGTTGACGGTCCAGTACAGCACCAGGCCGGCCGGGAAGAAAGCGAACATGACCGAGAACACAACCGGCATGATCTTCATCATGCGCGCCTGGACCGGGTCCATGCCGGTCGTCGGCGTAAGGTACTGGGTGGCAATCATGGTCGCTGCGTTGAGCAACGGCAGCACGAAGTAGGGATCGGGTGCAGTGAGGTTCTGGATCCAGAGGAAGAACGGCGCCTGACGCAGTTCCACACTCTCGATCAGTACCCAGTACAGCGCGAAGAACACGGGAATCTGAACCAGCATCGGCAGGCAGCTGCCGAGCGGATTGATCTTCTCCTTCTGGAACAGTTCCATCTGCGCCTGGGCGAGCTTCTGGCGATCCTCACCATAGCGGTCCTTGAGTGCCTGGATGCGCGGCTGCAGCTTGCGCATCTTGGCCATGGAACGGTATTGCGCCTCGCTGAGCTTGAAGAATAGCGCCTTGATCAGCAGCACCAGCAGGATGATCGCGAAGCCCCAGTTGCGGGTCAGGCTATGGAACTTGGCCAGCACCCAGTGCAGTGGTTCGGAGATAAAGGTAAGCACGCCATAGTCGATGGTCAGGGCCAGGCCTGGCGCCACGTCATTGAGGCTGCTTTGCAGCTTGGGACCAATGTAGAGACGCGCTTCACTGGTTGCGCTGCCGCCGGGTGGCACGTTCAGCGCCGGCCCCATGCTGCGGATGGTGAAGCGTGGATAGTTGCCGTCGCGGACTTCAGTCGCATAGGTTTCGGCTGAGTTTTGCGGTGGCAGCCAAGCAGCAAAGAAATAGTGTTGCAACATCGCGACCCAACCGCCGGTAACGGTGCGGTTCTGCAACGGTGTCTTGATAAATTTGTCAAATGCAAGTTTCTGGAATTTGTCTTCCGGCGAGTACCAGGCCGCCCCCGTGAAACTGTAGCTCTGCGGGTTCGTGATCGAACCAAAGAACCCGTGATTGACGCTAGGCGGAATCACACGCTGCATTTGGCGGTAGGCATTGCCTTGCCAGGCGGCGGCACCGTCGTTCTTGATTTCCTGGCGGGTGGCGAGCACGTAGCTGCCGCGTTCGAGCACAAATACCTTGCGTACGGTCAGGCCACTAGCAGGATCTGTCCAGGTAAACGGCACTTCGAGGCTGCTTTGGCCAGCAGCCAGGGTGTAGCTCTTCTGCTCGGTGCTGAAGCTGTCCTGATGGCTAGCGGCTTTGGCCGAATCAGCAGCGCTGGCGAGGCCTGACTGCGCTACGAAGTAGTGCTCGGCACTGTCGTCGAGCAGACGAACGGGGTGGGCGTAGTCCCGGGGCTGTTGCGGATAGGCCAGCAAGTCCGCACGGACCACGCTTGCACCACGTGTATCGATCCAGAGCTTGAGCACGTCGTTGCTGACTTCGACGAGTTCACCCTTGCTCTCGGCTGCCGTACCCGCTACTGCAGCAGGCACCGTGGTAGGGGCTGAGGCCGTGGCGCTCGGTACTTCGCTATTTGCCAACACCGCCGGACTGCGATCTGCCGGCGGTGCGGGAAGCGCGGCCTGTTCGGGGCTGGCGCTAGCGCCGGGTCGCGCGTAGTCCAGTTGCCACTGGTTCCATACCAGATACGAGACCAGCAGCAGCGCAATCAACAGAATGGAGCGCGGATTATTCATGGGATGGGCAAGGGCTCTCGGCCGGGCACGGCCCGACGCGGATGGGGACGCTATGAAGAGGGATCAAGGTGGATCGACCGCAAGCGGCTAGCCGACCGCGCATTGTGCCGGGCGGTTGTTGCGGCTTCAACGCTGCGCGCGTGGCAATCGGCTCCAGAGTTGTTCCAGGTCGGCCAGCAGCGCACTACCCGACACCGTGACGGCGGCGCTGCGGGCGATGACCAGCACATCGATAGCAGCAAGGGCGGAACGGTTGCGGCGAAAACTTTCGCGAGCCAGACGCTTGAGGCGATTGCGCTGCACCGCCAGCTTTGAGACACGGCGAGACACCGCCAGCCCGAGGCGGGCGGCGGTGTCTTCTGTGCTGCGGTATTCGGCGCTGAAATAGCGACTGCCAACTCGCCGGCTGGCCTGACGCAAGCGGGCGAAGTCACCCGGCTTGAGCATCCGCGCGGCGCGCGGGAAGCAGAACGCTCCCATTCAGCCGCGAATCAATGGCTTCAGACAGCGAGACGCTTGCGGCCTTTGGCGCGGCGAGCGTTGATAATCTTGCGGCCGTTCTTGGTCTTCATACGGGCGCGGAAGCCATGATCGCGGGCGCGCTTGAGGCGGCTGGGCTGGTACGTACGCTTCATGGCGTCGTCTCCGGTAAATGGGTGAGAAAAGGGGCGGGAGAATAGATTCGCCGCGGCGACAGTGTCAAGCCGCGCGTGGCGGAAAAGCTAGCGTCGGCGTAGACTTCCGCGCCCTGCTGGGTCTGCCCCGGCATCCCGCCCGTCGACGAGGAAGTAATGAGCGAACTCTGGCGGCGCTGTCTGGAACGCCTGGAAGGCGAGTTCGGCGCTGAAGATATCCACACCTATCTCAAACCGCTGCAGCCGGCGGAGAGTGAGGGCGTTCTACGCCTCCTCGCTCCGAACGCCTACACGCTGGAGCGCATTGAGCTGGAATTCCTGCCCCGCATACGGGCGGTGCTGAATCATCTTGCAGCGCGGCCAGTGTCGGTGCGCCTTGAAGTGGGCACTTTGAGCACCCGCCGCAGCCCAGCGCCAAGGGCTACGCCCGCGCGTGGCGGCATGCCTGTTGCCGCTCCGGTCGAGTCGACGCCAGCGCCGGTGGAGTTCGATGGGAATCTTGATCCCAACTATACCTTCGACAGTTTTGTCGAAGGCAAGTCGAACCAACTCGGCAAGGCCGCGGCAATCCAGGTCGCGACCAACCCCGGGCGAGCTTACAACCCGTTGCTGCTCTACGGCGGCACGGGTCTGGGCAAGACACATCTGATGCACGCTGCGGGTAACCTGATCCGCGAGAACAATCCGCGCACCAAAGTCATGTATCTGCGCTCGGAGCAGTTCGTGTCGGCGATGATCGACGCGCTGCGTAACAAGAACATGGACGAGTTCAAGCGCCGCTTCCGTGAAGTTGACGCCTTGCTGATCGACGATATCCAGTTCTTCGCCGGCAAGAACACGACTCAGGAAGAGTTCTTTCACACGTTCAACGCCCTGTTTGAGGGCAAGCAGCAGATCATCCTGACCTGCGACCGCTATCCCAAGGAAGTCGAAAACCTCGAGCCGCGCCTGAAGTCGCGCCTGGGCTGGGGGCTGTCGGTCGCGATCGAACCGCCGGATTTCGAGACTCGGGCCGCGATTCTTCTGTCCAAAGCGCAGTCCAAGGGCATGAACCTGCCGGAGGAGGCGGCGCTGCTGATCGCCAAGCGCATGCGCTCGAATGTGCGAGACCTGGAGGGCGCCCTCAATACCTTGGCCGCACGCGCCAATTTTCTGGGGCGCGCGATTACGTTGGAATTTGCCCAGGAGACCTTGCGCGATCTGCTGACGGTCCACGCGCAAGCGATTACGGTGCCGAACATCCAGAAGACCGTCGCCGATTTTTATCAGCTGCGCCTGCAAGACTTGTTGTCCAAGCGTCGCTCGCGCTCACTCGCTCGGCCAAGGCAGGTGGCGATGGCCTTGTCCAAGGAATTGACTGAGCACAGTCTTCCGGAGATCGGCGAGGCGTTTGGCGGCCGCGATCATACAACCGTGTTGCATGCGTGCCGGACTATTCGCGATCTCACGGAAACCGATGGAAAGCTGCGTCAGGACTACGAAAAGCTGGTGCGCATCTTGACCGGGTGATTGGCTGTGGATAAACAGGGGGCAGGTGCGGGGACAAAAGTTATCCACAGTTCATCGACATGGGAACCGGCCGCAAACAGACCTGTTTTCATCTGCTCAAGATGTTGGTTTTAAAGGAAAAATTGAGGTATTCCCCAGTTTTTCGCAGTACAACTACCACCAAAACCTTCTTAAAAAAGAACAAAAGCGTTCGTTAGAGAACCGGGAAACCCTGACCATGCGATTCAGCCTGCAACGCGAAGCACTGCTCAAACCTCTGCAACAAGTCGTTGGTGTCGTCGAGCGGCGGCAGACCTTGCCGGTGCTGGCCAACTTGCTGGTCAACGTCGCCGACGGTCGCGTTTCGTTCACTGGTACCGACCTCGAAGTAGAAATGGTTGCAACGGTCCTGCCGCATACGAGCGAACCTGGCGAGATTACGATTCCGGCCCGTAAGCTTTTTGATATATGCCGTGCGCTACCCGACGGTGTTGCGATCGACGTCAAGCTCAACGGGGATCGGGTGGTGGTCAGCGCAGGGCGTAGTCGCTTCACCTTGGCGACCTTGCCCGCGAGCGAGTTCCCAGGCATAGACAACATAGAGACCGTCGACAAAGTCGAGTTGCCAGAAGCAACGCTGAAGAACTTGATGGATCGGACGGCGTTCGCCATGGCGCATCAGGACGTCCGCTATTACCTGAACGGGATGCTGGTGGACTTGAGGGAAGGCACCTTGCGTTGTGTTGCTACGGACGGGCACCGACTGGCGTTGGCGGAAACCAGCGTTGGTGCGATCGTCTCGCAACGTCGCCAGATCATCATTCCGCGCAAAGGTGTGCTGGAGCTGCAGGGGCTGTTCGAGACCGGTGATGGGTTGGTCAGCCTCGAGTTCGGAAAGAACCATCTGCGCGTTCGTCGTGGTGAGGTCCAGTTCACGTCGAAATTGATCGATGGCCGGTTTCCCGATTACGAGGCCGTTATTCCGATAGGCGCGGACAAGGAAGTGAAGATAGGGCGAGAGGCATTGAGGGCCGCACTACAACGCGCCGCCATTTTGTCCAACGAAAAATATCGCGGCGTGAAGCTCGATGTTGCTCCGGGTCGCCTCGGCATCGTTGCGCATAATCCAGAGCAAGAGGAAGCTTACGAGGAGCTCGAAGCGGATACCTCCGTCGGCGATCTCAGTGTCGGTTTCAACGTCAATTACTTGCTCGATGCGCTAGGAGCGCTGAGCGGGGAGAACGTAGTTGTTTGCTTGCGAGACGGCCAGTCCAGCTGTTTGCTGAAAACGGTGGATTCGGAAGAGTCACGGCACGTGGTAATGCCGTTGCGACTCTGATTTTTTCGGTGGCGCAACAAACGGGAACCTGCGGTGCGCCAGTGCCGCAGGTTTTTTTTTTTTGCTGAGAGCTAGAGACGAGCTGGAGCGAAGATGGAGCTCGGGGTGTTGCGCATCGCGAACGTGAGGAACGTCGCTGCTGCAGAGATCGTCTTGTGCAGCGGTGTAAACGAGTTTGTTGGACCTAACGGAGCCGGGAAAACTTCTTTGCTGGAGGCGACCTATATGCTTTCGCACGGGAGGTCGTTTCGCAGCGTAAAGAGGGAAAGCCTCATACGGCTAGGCTCAGGGTCTCTGGATGTGTTTACCGAGGTCCGTCGTAGCGGGCGAGTACGAAGGCTAGGCCTGTCGCGGACAAAAAGTGATTGGGCTGCGCGGATGGATGGCCGGGAGGTTCTGGCCATAGCGGAATTGTTGCGCGAAGTAGCAGTCGTTTGTTTTGAGCCTGGATCTCATGCGTTGATTTCCGGCGGTGCGGAAGAGCGCCGGCATTTTGTTGACTGGGCTCTGTTCCACGTGGAACACGGCTATGTTGATGTGGCCAGAAACTACAGAAGGGCTCTCAGGCAGCGAAACGCATTGCTTCGCGCGGGCAGAGGCGACGCTGAGCTCGATATCTGGGATGCGGAACTTGTCAGAAACGCGGTGAACCTCGATAAATGGCGCAGCAACTATCTAGATAAGCTCTCGCAGCTGGTCAACCAGCTCAGCGTGAACTTCCTTCCGGAGCTTGGAGCGTCGTCACTCAGTTACGTCCGCGGTTGGGGGGTAGGGCTCGAACTGGGGGAGGCGTTGCGGGAGCGGCGGCAGAGAGACCGTGAGCGCGGCCATACCAGCGCCGGCCCGCATCGGGCAGATTGGCGCCTCTCGTTTGAAAACGCTCCCGAACGCGAGCATCTGTCACGAGGTCAGGAGAAGCTCTCTGCGATGATCTGCTTGTTGGCGCAGGCCACGCTGTATGAACAACAACTCGGTGAGTGGCCAATACTCTGCCTCGACGATCTCGCTTCCGAGCTTGATACCGATCACCAGCAGCGAGTGCTGCAGTGGCTGGAAGAGGTCGATGCGCAGGTTCTGGTGACTGGCACCAGTGCGCTGCCTAAGCCACAACTCTTGCGCCGCCAGCGGGCAATGTTCCACGTGGAACAAGGCTCCGTCGTGACACTGCTATAATTCCGCATCCCTCCGATCCTAGTGCTGCGTCCAACCTTGGGCGTGGCCACCCCTGGCGAGACGCATGAGCGATCAGTACGACAGCAGCAATATCAAAGTCCTCAAAGGCCTCGAAGCCGTCCGCAAGCGCCCAGGCATGTACATCGGTGACACCGACGATGGGACCGGTTTGCACCACATGGTTTTTGAAGTCGTCGACAACTCCATCGACGAGGCTCTGGCCGGGTTCTGCGATCACGTCACTGTCTCCATCCATCAGGATGGCTCGGTCAGTGTCAGTGACAACGGCCGCGGTATCCCAGTAGGGATACACCCGGAAGAGGGGCGTTCAACCGCAGAAGTCGTGATGACCGTACTGCATGCAGGCGGAAAATTTGATGACAACTCCTACAAGGTTTCCGGAGGCTTGCATGGCGTTGGCGTTTCCGTCGTCAACGCGCTCTCGGAGCATCTCTGGCTCAACATCTACCGCGATGGCTATGAGTTCGTGCAGGAATACCAACACGGCGAACCACTGTATCCCTTAAAGCAGGCCACTCCTTCCAAACGGCGTGGCACAACGGTTCGGTTCCTGCCCAGTTCGTCCACGTTTAGCAACACCGAGTTTCACTACGACATCCTGGCCCGTCGCCTGCGCGAGCTCTCGTTCCTGAATTCCGGGGTGAAAATCGAGATCATCGACGAGCGCCATGACAAACACGATGTGTTTGCCTACGAAGGCGGGATCAGATCCTTCGTGCAGCATCTGGCCCAGCTAAAGACGCCGCTGCACGCCAACGTCGTCACCTTCAACGCCCAGCAGGATGGCATTACGGTCGAAGCTGCATTGCAGTGGACCGATGCGTATCAAGAAACCTGCTTCTGTTTCACAAACAACATTCCGCAACGCGACGGCGGCACGCATCTGACCGGTTTCCGGGCCGCACTGACGCGCTGCATCAGCAACTACATTGAAAGTTCCGGGATAGGCAAGAACGCAAAAGTCGCTTTCGCTGGCGACGACATGCGCGAAGGCATGATTGCGGTGCTCTCAGTCAAAGTACCTGACCCGAAGTTCTCGTCCCAGACCAAGGACAAACTCGTTTCGTCCGAAGTCAAAGGCATCGTCGAACAAGTCGTCAACGCCAAGCTTGAAGAGTTTCTACTCGAGAACCCTGCCGAAGCCCGCGCGATAGCCAGCAAGGTTGTCGATGCAGCGCGTGCGCGCGAAGCCGCTCGCAAGGCGCGCGAAATGACGCGCCGCAAGGGCGCACTCGATATCGCCGGACTGCCCGGCAAACTGGCCGATTGCCAGGAAAAGGACCCGGCCTTATCTGAGCTGTTTATTGTCGAGGGTGATTCCGCCGGTGGCTCCGCAAAACAGGGGCGCAACCGCAAGACCCAGGCGATCCTGCCGCTAAAAGGCAAGATTCTCAACGTCGAGCGCGCGCGTTTCGACAAGATGCTGTCGTCGGCCGAAGTCGGTACTCTGATCACCGCGCTGGGCTGTGGCATCGGCAAAGACGAGTACAACCCGGACAAGTTGCGTTATCACCGCATCATCATCATGACTGACGCGGACGTCGACGGCTCGCACATCCGTACGTTGTTACTCACCTTCTTCTACCGACAGATGCCGGAGCTGATTGAGCGCGGTTATGTCTACATCGGCCTACCACCGCTGTACAAGCTCAAACAGGGCAAGACCGAGCTCTACCTGAAAGACGATGGTGCGCTCAATCAATACCTAATCGGCAATGCGGTGGACCAGGCCGAGCTGCGCTACAGCACCGATGCACCACCTATTACGGGCGCCGCGCTGGAAAAACTGCTAGCCGAATACCAGGCGGCGCTGGACCAGATCGACAGGCTTAGTCATCGCTGTGATGCCAATCTGCTGACGGCCATGCTGGAGTTGCCGCCGCTGGATGACTCGATCTGGGGGAACGAAGCCGCGACAACGACCTGGCTTCAACGCGTTTCTGCGCGACTCAACAACGTAGGGCTGGGCCGCGCGCAATACCGGCTGCATGCCCAGACCGCGACACCTGAGCAACCTGCTGCACTGCTGGTTGAGCGTGATCAGCACGGCCTTACGCACACCCAGACGTTGCCGGCCAGCTTCATCGCCAGCCCCGAAATGCGTCCTATCCTGGATGTTGCGCGGCATCTGGCCGACCTTATCCAGCCGGGCGCTGAAATCCGCCGAGGCAACGCGGCTGCACAGATAGATTCTTTCGGACGCGCACGTAGCTGGTTGATGGACGAGGCCAAGAAAGGCCGAACAATCCAGCGTTTCAAAGGACTCGGTGAAATGAATCCCGATCAGCTCTGGGAGACCACGGTCAATCCCGAAACCCGTCGTCTGCTACAGGTCAGTATTGAAGACGCGGTAGCGGCTGATCAGATCTTCTCGACCCTGATGGGTGATGTTGTTGAACCACGCCGGGAGTTCATCGAAACCAACGCGTTGCGCGTCGCGAATCTCGATGTCTGACACAGCTGGGTCGGCGAGCCGCCGCAGGAGCTGTTGCATCAGGCTCAACCCCGCTGACGGCAGGCTTTCGTTGCAAGCCGAGCTTTAGCCCGATTGCGCAATTGCGCAGTGCAGCATGGATACAGCATGCGAAAAACGGGGTAGCGATGCGACTTTGGTCTATGAAGTTTTTGACAACAGATAAATAACAATTAATTAAAAATTCTACAATTAATGAAGAAAAGTCGAATCCCGGTAAAAACCCCCGGTTTTTGAGCCGGTTTTCCTACAACAGGGAAGCGCGTAACAACTCGTTGCAAGCGCATGGAAATACTGGGATTCTTCTTAACGCTGCTGTAACGAATGACGAAATGCATGTGCTTGTAGTTTGTACAGTCGCGGATTAACCTCTGCGACCCCTTTACCGCTTGCCGGCAGGCAAGCCGCGAGAATCCAGTCGAGGCGCTACGCAATGCACGCTCCCAACGTCAAGAAGCTCGTCCTTTGTCTCGGCGCAGTTTCCCTGCTCGCGGCCGGAATTGCTTCCGCCTCCCGCCTTCCGGGTGAACGTTCCAACGAGCAACGTTCGAGCAAGAGCAGCAGCAAGACCGAGAACGCGTACCCGAACGCCAAGCGCAACGACCCCAAGACCGACATGCCGGGGTCGCTCGGCACGAAACTCAACAAGGCGCAGGAAGCAGCTGCCGACGGTGATACCGACAAGGCCGTCGCCCTTATCGATGAAGTGCTTGGCGACAAGAAAGTAACGCCCTATGCAAAGGCGTTTGCCCTATATCTGCGTTCCAACGCGAAATGGGAAAAGGAAGATGGTGCCGGTGCCATCGCCGATCTGAAAGAAGCAATTGCTCTGGACGCGCTGCCAAATTCCAACCAGTTCCCCGCGATCTACACGCTGGCGCAATTCCAGCTTCAGGAAGAGCAGTACGCCGACTCTGCCAAGAGCATCGATTCGTACATCGACCAGAGTGGCGACAAGAAGCCGGAAGCACTCGCCGTAAAAGCCAACGCTCTTTATCGCGCTGACAAGTTCCAGGAAGCGATCGACACGATGAAGTTGGCTATCGCTGCCAGCGACAAGCCGCAGGACAGCTGGAACCAGATTCTGATGGCCAGCTACTTCGAGCTGAATCAGTACGACGAAGCCGCAAAACTGTCCGAATCCCAGCTGCAGAAGAACCCCAACGACAAGAAGCTGATCCAGCAGCTCGCCTCTATCTACGTCAACGGCGACCAGAGCGAAAAAGCACTGAAGCTCCTGTCTGATGCGAAAGCACGCGGTCTGATCACGACGGCCGATGACTACAAGCTGCTTGCACAACTCTATGGCCAGGCCGAAAAGCCTGGGGAAGGCGCTGCGTTGCTGGAGGAAGGATTCCAGAAAGGCGCGATTCCGGCCAGCTATGAAATGTACAAGTTGCTCGGCGACTCCTACGCCCTTGCCGAAAACGAACCCAAGGCTATCGACGCATACGGCAAGGCCTCGCCACTGGCCAAAGATGGTGAAGCCGACCTCTTGCGCGGCCAGCTGCAGGTCAACAATCAGCAATGGGCTGCCGCGAAAGAATCACTGACCAAGGCCCTGTCGCGCGGCGTTAAGCGCCAGGGCGCTGCCTATGTTCTGCTCGGCAATGCCGAGAACGAACTTGGTAACAAGAGCGCCGCCATCGCCGCCATGGAAAAGGCGCAGGGCTACGAGGAAACCCGCCAAATGGCTGGTACGTGGCTCAAGATGATCAAGGGCGGTGGCGCTCCGAAGAAAAAGTGAGCCATTCCGCACTCTTCGCAATAAGCGTGCGGTATTCGGCGAGCTTCAGGCCGGGTTAATATAGCCATTCCGATCTTGCTCCTTGAGCCTCGGATTGGCCTCGTGTACGGTGCCAGCCCCCGCCGGCTGCGGTGCGGCGCTCACGTAACAAGCCCTTAGATCTCACACACTAGCGACCCTTGGTTCAAAGCAAATGGCGTTGACGACAGAAGACCAGCGCGAAACGTACAGTTGGAGGCGCACCTCAGCGCTGGCCGCCGCCATGGCCGTGCACGGACTCGCTTTCATCATGATGATTGCGCCGGTGGCGCCGCCTCAGGCGAAGGAGAAGAAGAAGGAGACCATCGTTTCGGTCGAATTCGTCGAACCGCCGCCGCCGCCGCCGCCGCCACCACCACCACCGCCGGAACCTCCGAAAAAGCCGCCGCCGAAAATCATCGAAAAGGTCAAGCCGCCGCCGACTCCGCCACCGGAGCCGCCGCCGGCCGTCGTGGTCGAGGAAGCCTCGCCCATGGCTATTCCGGCACCACCGCCGGCACCGCCGGCGCCACCCGCTCCGCCTGCCGACATCGCGCCGAGCGAAAACATCAGTTATCGCAAGGCTCGTCCGCCGCGCTATCCGCCGCAGGCCGTACGTCAGCGCCATGAGGGCGAAGTCGTGCTGCGCGTGCTGGTTGGCGTGGATGGCAAGCCCAAAGACATCCAGGTCGAGAAATCGTCCGGATATCGCGAACTCGATCGTGCGGCGATTGATGCCGCGCAGACTTGGGTGTTCAATCCGGGTCAGAAAAACGGTGCTGCGGTTGAGGGCTGGGCACTGGTTCCGTTCCGCTTCAGCCTCAACGAACTGTAACTTCCACTGATCCACTTAATTCAAGGGTAGCGTCATGTTTCAAGACACCTCGACCCCGGCGGGGTCCGTTCCTCCGGCGGCTGACGCAGCGGCTGCCGCTGCGCCGACCCTCGGCACCAACAGCAATGCCGCAGCCCTGAAGGAAATGGGCTTTAGCCACCTGATCCAGAACTACAACCCGTCGAATCCAAACTTCGATCTGGTTGGCGCTATCGTCTTTGTGACGCTGTGCCTGTTCTCGGTGATGTCGATCTACTGGATCGTGCTCAATCTGATCCGCAACACCGCCATCCGCAGCCGCATGAACACCATCATGCGCACGTTCTGGGAAACGCCGTCGGCTCAGGAAGCGATTCGCTTCATGGAAGAACAGTCGCCGTCGGAGCCGTTCTCGAAGATCGCCCTGGACTGCGCTTCGGCCGCCGCCCATCACCAGCGTCACGAGGGCAGCCGCCTGGTCGAAGCGCTGAATCGCTCCGAGTTTATTGATCGTGCCCTGCGTCAGGCCGTCGCCCGCGAAAGCGGCCGTCTCGAAGCCGGTCTGACCGTGCTCGCGACGGTGGGTTCGACCGGTCCCTTCGTCGGTCTGCTGGGTACGGTGTGGGGCATCTATCACGCCCTGATCCGCATCTCGGCCTCGGGCGATGCGTCGATGTCCGCGGTTGCTGGTCCGGTCGGTGAGGCGCTGATCATGACCGCGTTCGGTCTGTTCGTAGCTATCCCGGCGGTGCTGGCGTACAACTTCTTCGTGCGTTCCAACCGTGTGATCCTGGCGCGTTTCGATGAATTTGCTCACGACCTGCACGATTTCTTTGCTACGGGTTCGCGCGTCGAAGCAGGTGCGACTCCCGCACCGGCCCGTAACGCTGGCCCGGCGGCACCTGCTGCGAGGAAGTAAGCCATGGCATTCAGTTCAGGTGGCGGCGGCGGTGGCGCGCCGATGGCCGAAATCAACGTTACGCCGCTGGTCGACGTGATGCTGGTGCTGCTGATCATCTTCATGATCACGGCACCGATGATGCAGCACAAAATCCGCATCGACTTGCCCCAGGCGTCGCTGAATACGCAGAACCAGGATCCGGTCGAGCCTATCGACCTTGCCATCAAGGAAGATGGCAGCCTGTACTGGAATGACAGTGCGATCAGCGACCTCGAACTGAAAGCACAGCTTGCGGTCGCCGCACAAAAAACGGTGCAGCCGGAGTTGCAGATTCGCGCCGAAAAGAACACTCGCTACGAAATTGTCGCGAAGGTCATGGCTGACGCGAAGAACCAGGGTATGGTCAAGATCGGGTTTGTAACGACCCCAGGTGCACGCAGTCAGCAGCAGTAAACCGTCGTACGCTCGCCAACGCTACCCTGCCGGTGCGAGCCGGATAAGCGCTTCGGGAAACCGAGGCGCTTTTTTCTTGGGGTGCGCCCAGCATGGGCGCACATCTGCGGGTGCGAGTCCCGCTGCGAGCTGGTCACAGCGAGCAAGGTGAAGCGCACCAGCACAACGGATGCCGCGGGAACGGCCCTTGGGGCGGTTTATCCGGAGCATCTATCGTGAACGGCTCAGATGTGACGCGAATACGCCGTTTCTGCAACGCCGACGCATGACTTGCGGCTAGGCAAGCCTGTCGAGATCGTTATCCTGGAATTGCCAATGTTGGCAGTATCGGAGTGACGGCATGTCTGCCTTGACCGTGCGATCAACCGAACGCCCTCTTGCGGAAATCAACATCACACCGTTGATTGATGTGATGCTGGCTCTACTCCTGATCTTCATGATTTCAGCCCCCCTGCTCACCGGCAAGATCGATTTGCCGGCCGGCGGTGGTGAGCAACCGAAAAGGGCAGCCAGCGTCGAGCTGCGTATCGCAGCGGATGGGCAGGTGCTGTTCAACGACGTGGCGCTAAGCCAGCTCGAGCTAGAGGCCCAGCTGCTGAGCTGGGCGGCCCGCGGCGAGAACATGCCGATCCTGCAGCTACAGCCGGACAAGGCGACTACGCATCAGCGCCTTGTCGACGTGCTTTCGCTTGCGCGCCAGAGCGGGATGCAAGGTATTTCTGTCGAAACACCACGGCGGTAGCGCGACGCCGCCCGATATTCCTGTCCCTCGGCGTTCCCGGCGTTCCTGAACGCTAGGCGACGCGTGTGTGTGAATGCAGTATCCGCAAGTAGCTGCGCACTGTCGCCGCAAGCCCGTCGTACAAGGCTTCGCCGATCAGGGCGTGACCTATCGACACCTCGGCGAGATAGGGAATCGCATCAACCAACAGCCCCAGGTTGGCCTGACTAAGATCATGTCCCGCGTTCACGGCCAGGCCCGCGTTGTGTGCTGCCTCGGCGGTTTGCACACAACGCGCAATTTCCGCGCTGGCATCGCCAGCGGCAAAGGCTTTTGCATAGGGGCCTGTATAGATTTCTATGCGCTCGGCACCGAGATCTGCAGCACGTTCGAGTCCGGTAGTGCCGGCGTCGACAAACAGACTCACGCGCGCTCCCAACGCGCGCAACTGCTGGATGACCGGGCGCAGCGAGGCTGCATCGGCATCCAGGTCAAATCCATGATCTGAAGTGATCTGTGCATCGCTGTCCGGCACCAACGTGACTTGCTCGGGCATCGCCTCGCGTACCAGCGCTATCAGTCCGGGGTAGGCGCCACGGGCTGCGGCGAAGGCATTGCCTTCGATGTTGTATTCAACGCGACCAGCGATGCAGCGGCGCAGTGCGCGTACATCTTCGGGCCGCACGTGGCGCTGGTCCGGCCGCGGGTGCACCGTGACGCCGCCAGCACCCGCAGCAATCACGCATTCACAGGCACGCACTATGTCGGGCTCCTGCTCTCCGCGCGAATTTCGCAACACCGCAATTTTGTTTAAATTGACACTAAGTACCGTCATCACTGGCTTCCTTGGCTTTTTCCTCAGGCAGAGGCGCGAAGCGCGGCCGTTCGAAATGCTCCGGCAAGGCTTCGATCCGCGCCGGTTCCACAGGCGCCGCGGCCCGGATCTGTGCGCCACCTTTGGCTCGCGGCTTGGGTACAGGAACCCGCGTTTCGGCTGCTGTGGCAGCTCCTGGTGCACGATACGGCGATGCAAGTATCTGCGGCAGCACCGGTAGTCCGCTGATCCAGGGTGCCGCTTCGTCCGCCGGCGATTGGGTTGCCGCGCTCGTGGCATCGCGCATTGCCGCCGTTTGGCGCTCGCGCCGTTCCTCGGCAAGCGCTGCCGTTACCACTTCTGGCACCGGCAGCCACTGCGTGCGCGCCAATGTCGTTTCGCTGCCCAGCAGTACCAGGGTGAGCGCACTTACCTGCCCGCCCTCGTCACGTTGCGCAATCAGCTCCAGTTCCCCGTCGTGAGTCGCGAACCGATCCTCGGCATAGGCGAACAGCTCGCGCTGTTGCGTGCCACTGAACTGCAGCGTGAGCCGGTTGCCGCAATGCAGCCTCGCTATCACTTCGCTATCAACTTCGTAGTCGCCACAGTATTCGCGTTTCTTGTCTGTGCTCAGTGCGATCTCGGCACGCTGCAAATAGGGCGTCCGGCCGCTGAGGCGGCGCACTGGCACGATCACGCCATTTTCTGCCAGCCGGAATGCCTCGATCTGGCCACGCACATCCCGCTGAAAACTCAGCCGCGCAGCAGTACCGACAACCTCGAACAGATCGGGCCCCAGCGGCATGATGTCTACGGCTAACCTGCCGCTTGCCTGCAGCGACGGGCGAGGTGGGTCGCGAACCACGAACTGCTCGCCAGGCGACGCTTCATACAGTCCGGCGTATCCGCTGGGTAAAGCGGCGAAGACACTCGGCAGCTCCGGCAAGGCGCTGTCCCCGAGCAGCGCAAGCCCTAGCGGCGCAAGATTCGTGTTGCCGCGGCCAGCAACAGCAAAGGCCTGCTGGCGATCGGTCCGGAAACCGAAAAACACGACATTGCCATCGCGTCTGTCACGTGTGGCTTGCCAGACCAGGGGCCACTCCTGCTCATCCGCGCGCACCATCGCGATGCGCCAACCCAGGCCCCAGCTCGCGCGTGGATCTCGCTGCTGGCGTGAAAGCAGTAACGCTGCGCGCGCCGGCGAATCTGCCGGGCGCAGCATGGCCTGCAACAGCCGCGAAAGATCACCGACGCTGGTATACACGCGCGAGGGTAATGTCCCCGCTGACCTCGGTTCGAGCCGCGTATGGTCCAAGCGCAGCGGATGTGTCACGCGTTCAGCCAGCGCCACGGCATAGCCCTGGCCGTGAGCGCGGCCTAGCAACCAGGCGAGCAGCAGGTTGCCGAGTGGTGATTCCCGTGGTTGCGGCCTGTCCGGTAGCCGGTAATTGGCCAGAAAAGCGACCAGATCTTCCTCCCGGTAGTCGCGCCAGATATCACGGCTGTCGACCGGAAACAGGTTTGTCGGCAACAACGGCAGGCCGCTGGTCTGGGTTACAAGTTCCTGCAGGGTCAGGTCGCAGACGCGAGTGTCGGCACACTGGCTGCCCTGCGGCAGGTAACGGCGAATCGGATCATCCAGGCGTACACGTCCGCCGCTGGCGAGGTCCGCGAGCAACAGCCCGGTCAATGCCGCTGCCGCGTCGCCCAGCAGCACGGGTGTATTGCTGTCCGATCGGCCTGCCTCCGCAGGATAGTTCGTAAACGACTCGGTGGATTGCGAGAGAAAAGCCGCCGACAATTGAGCCCAGTTACTCGACTTGCTGCCGGTCGCGAGATAGTTCTGCACCGGTGCAGGTAATGCGGAGTTGTCCTGAGCGCCGGCCACGGCGCTGCAACCGAGCAAGGCTGCGACCACTAATTGAAATACGGTATGCATGACGCGCAAGCATAGCGCCTGCGAGCTCGCTGTCATGCGTCGCGTCAGCATCAAATCGGAGCCATGAAAAAAGCCGCGATACTCGCGGCTTCAAAAGGGGCCACGTCCTTGTGGCTGCGGCTGCACCTGTGGAGGGGAGTGCACCGTTTTCGACTCGACTCGCAGCGCGAAGTTCCTTAGCCGCATTTGTCTGGTTTTTCACGCCAGACCACGGGTTCCCAGTACTCGCCGCTGACACGGCTATTGCGTTTGTCCTCGTTGAATTTCGCCGCGAGGTAATAGGTCGTATTGGCCTGAACGGTTACGGTCAGGGTTTTCACTTCGGGGCCATCACCCAATCGTGTCGGATTGAGGCGGCGATAGACCTTGGCCGGAATCAGTTCGACAAGCTTCAACGTATGTGTACCGGCGGACACACGAAACTGATGCACGCCCGCAGGGCCAGTCGATATGCCATCGATCATCAGCAGCTTCACTCCATACAGATCCTGCTGCTGCGGCGCTACATCGAAATCGTTGAATCGGCCGCATCCGCCACTGCCGCTTTCGATGCGTGCTTCGCGCCGCGTTGGAGAGCTGACCGTGCTTGCCAGAAGCTCATCACGGCCGACCTTGAGATGAATCGGGGGCAACACGATGCTACTGAGCTCGCCGCGCAGGTTCAGCGGCTTGCCATCGCGTTGTAGATCGAACTCCAGCATGGCCCCATCGCCTAGCGAATCGACCAATGTGCGCAGCAGGCCTGCCGCCTTGGCATGTCCCGCGGGGTCGGCGCCCAGGGCGACCAGGTTGGTTCCGTTCACGGCAAGAATGCGGTCACCAGCTTTGACTCCCATGCGTTGGGCGGCGCTGCGCGGAGTAACCGCAAGCACGCGCAGACCTTCAAGTGCCCGTTCGGCACTGGCACTGTCGACGAGCAGGCCCAGGTTATTCACACGCCGCGCCGGTTCGTCCAGTGTGAACGCGATTTCCGTCCCGGGCTGGTTGGCGAACGCGCCCGATTCAATCAAACGCGCGAGTGCAAGCTGAACCTCTTCGCCGAGACGTTGCTCAGCCGGTGCTGACTGAGCGGAAACTGCGGCAGTGACTGCCATACCCAGCATGAGCACCGAACCTTTAAGTATCGCCATCGACCTTCTCCACTCAAATCCGCGTCAGCTGCGCGCCGTCAGCAGCTTGCGCGATCAAACTGACCAATACCTCGTTGCGTTGCTGCCACAGGGGCAGCAGCTCATTCAGGGTGGCGCCGCGGTCATAGGCCTGCTGCAGCGCGAATTCAACCGCGCGCAGCTCGACCTCACTGTCCGCTGCCGACGCGGTCTGACTCAGGTCCGCGTACGTCTGTTCCAGCTCCCGTGAGCGATTCTCAAGCTGCGCGAGCGCCCGACTGTCACTGGACGCAAGGTCGTGCCGCGGAACCAGCAATACCGTAGCGAGCGCGAGTACGGCCGCTACGCCCATACCCCATTGTGCGAGGCGCTGCCGTCGCCGTCGCTGCTGATGCACGGCCTCGATGCGTTCCCACAACCGCGCAGGCGGATCGAATTCCGGCAACGTAGCCAGGCGCAGCGCCTGCAAACTCAGCTCCGGCTCGGCCATGGCTGTAGCTCCACTGCAGATGTATTGGGGGTCAGCCATTCCTGCAGGCGTCGTAGCGAACGCGACAGGATCGACTTCGAGTAACTTTCGGTCTGGCCGAACAGCTCGGCCAGTTCCTTGTGCGTATAACCCTCGACTTCATGCAGCACGAGGATCAGACGCGCACGTGGTGGCAGTCGTTGCAACAGGCCCATGACGTCATGCGCATCGGCGGCGACCAGGGCGCCGGTATCGACCGCATTCGCAAACAGTCGCTCCGGGTCTTCCAGATCGATATGCCGCTGACTGCGAAGCTGATCGATCGCCGCATTGACCGTCAGGCGCTTGAGCCATGCACCGAAAGGTGCATCGCCGCGATACTGCCGGATCGCATCCATGAGTTTCAGGAACACTTCCTGGACCACGTCTTCGGCTGTCGCTGAACTGCCGAGCACCCGCATGGCCAGCGTATAGCAGGGTCGCGCATACAGCTTGTACAGCGCGGCATGCGCCGACACATCGCCGCGGCGCGCGCGGGCAAGCGTGAGCGCATCGACCTCCTGGGCAAAACCACTTCTGGCTTCTGTCGGATTCATGTTCATGCAAGGAGCACGACGCCCGAGGAGGTTGGGTCGTCGCAAGCCAGCGCAAGATTCGCAACACTCAAGATCAAGCTAGCCGCGGCGCGCGATTCGGATCTCAAGGATACGCGCTCGCTCGACAAACAGGCGCGCCTGGCCAGTTTCCCTATTCACGCTGACCGTGACCCCGGCGGGGCTGACCTCGGTTACCTTGCCTTCGATTTCCTTGCCGCCGCTAGTAATCAGCACAACACGTGCGCCAGTCTGGCCGTTCAGCGCCTCATAGGCAACGACGGCAAACGGCCGTTCGTGCGTGGCACTTTTTTCCGGCAACCGGTCAATGCGCGGACCTTGCCAGACCAATGCCGCAGTGGATCCCGGCGGCGGCGGCGGCGCCGACGGCAAGCCGGCGAGACGTGGGTCCAGCCGCGGGTCCAGACGAGCGGGCGGCTTGGATGCGGCGCCGGATGAGGCCGGGGTCGGTGCTTGGCCGGGCGCTGCTGCCATCGAGTTCGGAACGCTGGCCGTGGCCGCTGGTTTGGGCGTGGCGATTGGCGCCGCCGCGGTGGTGGCGGCCGTCGAAGTGGGGTTCGCCGCTGCAGGTGTCGCTATCGGAACCGGCGGTGTTTCGTTGTTGGGCTTCTCCACCGGTGCGGACGGCTTGGTTGAATTGACGGCCACGGTGGTCGCCAGAACCGGGTTCTCTTCCGGTCGCACGACTACGATATCGGGTTCGGCCAGTGGGTCATGCATCAGCGCGAGATCAATGCCGGCCAGCGCCTCGACCGGTTCGGCGAGGAAGAACAGCTTGAACAGTACAGGCGGCGCGTCGTTGTGGCGTGCGGTCAGATTGAGCCAGCGCAATACTTCCTCAGGATCATAGGTATCGTATTGCGCCGGCGCGATGTCCTCGCGCGGAAGGCTCAGCAGCTTGACTTCGCCGCCGCTGCTCAGCAACTGGCGATACATGTCGACTACACCTTCGGCTGGCACGATGTGGGACGTCTTGAGGCGTTCCTGCACGGCGTTGACATGGCGCTCGATAAAGCCGTCGACATCAACGCCGGTTTCGCGTGCGCAGAACTGGTTGCGGCGGCGCAGGAAGTCACTGTCCCGATAGCTGAAATCGGCCGAGGCGATGCGCACCGCCTCGCGCGCGGCCGCATCATCAAGTACCCGGGCGGTAATCTGGCGCAGTTCACTGCGCAGGGTCAGGGTTCCGAACGGAGCGTTCTCGATACCCAGATCCAGCTCAAGGTTGTGCGAGGTGGCGTCGTAGCGGTAGCGCAAGTTCAGCAGCGGGGTGCGTGGCTGCACCTGCATCGAAGCAAAATCAGCCGCTTTCAGTTCTGCAGCTGCGCCACAGGCGAAAGTCTCGAAAGGGACCAGACTCTGGGCGCCGAACCAGGGAGGGGTGTTCTCATTGGCAAGCTTGCGCAGTGCCGGCAGATTGACGTCTTCAAGGCGCAGGCCGAGTTCAGCAGGTACATCGGCATTGCGCGTGATTGCCCGCGTCAGCAGCCAGACCAGGCCCGGCGTACGCAGCTTCACGGAAGAAGCACTGAAGGCCGCAGCCTCGGCGCTGGCGACCGGCCTGAACTGGACCCCGCTCAGGATCACGTCACCACGGAAGGACCCGCTGGCGCTGGACCAGCTCAGCACGCCCCAGCGCTTCACCTGGTCGGCAAGCCACTGTGCCTGCTGGCCGGCCGCCAACCAGACCGCCAGCTTGACACCTAGAGCGAGCACGCCAGCCGACAGCAGCAGGTTGCGTAGCAGCTTCCACATGTTGACGGCTGGCCTCGTACCGTGTGTTTGCGTTTAGCCGGAACTTAGCCCGTTAAGCCCTGGCCCACAACTGGTGTTGGTATCAATCCTGCGGCATTGATACCCGGATCGGCGCACCGTAAAAAAAGCCGCTGCCGCGGTTCTCCGCGCCAGGCAAGATGGCCGACAACCGGCTGCACCAAGGGCAGGGCATGTACCTGCCAGTCCGCCGGCATGCCGCCGTCGGCTGCGATCCACCGCAACCGTGGCGGTTCGGTGGCGAGATCGAACTCGAGCCTGTCCAGACCAAACGCCAACCCGCGCCCCAGCGCCTTGAGCACGGCTTCCTTTGCAGTCCACAGCCGCAAGAAAGCGTTCTCCCGTTCGCTGTCGGTGATGGCTGCGAGTGCGGCTGCTTCGCGTTCGCAGAAATAGCGCCGCGCCAGCGCCATATGCGGTCGTGGCCGTGACGGCGATTCCAGGTCGATGCCGACCTCCACGCCGCTGGCGAGCACCAGCGCCGCATGTGTGCCGCTATGACTCAGATTGAACGCAACGGACGCATCAGCCAGCGCCGGTTTGCCGTGCGCGCCTGTCTCCAGTACCAGCTCGCCTTCATCGCAGCCACGATATGCGGCCAGCACCCGGCGCAGAAAGCGCTGCGCCGCAGAGCGGCAAGTTGCCGGGTCGGAAACCGGGAATTCACAAATCCACACATGGATTTCATCGGGGCCAAGCGGCTGTGGAGGCTCAGCAATGGCGGGACGGGCGAATGCAAACATGCTGCATCCTCGGCCGGCCGCTGCGCCTGGGTCAAGCCGCCGAACTGGCTTTGTCGCATGCTGACCCAGACTCAGTGGCATGGGTCGCGGTGCAGGGCCAGCCCTTGCGCCGGTCAGTGGGAGCGTGCTCACGGGTTTATCCAGTGAGCGGCCGGATGCCTGCCGGGCAAGTGTTCGGCAGCGGGCGCTGCAGACATTTGGCCAGGTCTTGCATACAGTGCTGCGATGATTGCCGACTGGGTACTGCTGCTGGTTTCACTTGCGTACCTTGCGGCGCTGTTCCTGGTCGCCTACTGGGGCGACACACGACCTCTGCATCCGGGTCGCTCCAGGCTACGTCCCTGGATATACAGCCTTGCACTCGCGGTGTACTGCTCGTCCTGGACCTTCTACGGCGCCGTGGGCAGCGCGGCGAATTCGATTCTGAGCTATCTGCCGATCTACCTGGGGCCCTTCCTGCTGTTCGTGTTTGGCAGTGGTCTGTTAGAGCGCCTGACGCGTGTGGCCAAGGCCAACAAGATTACCTCCATCGCTGATTTCATCGGGTCGCGTTTCGGCAAGTCCCACACGCTCAGCGCGCTGGTGACGCTCATCGCAATCATCTCTGCGATTCCGTACATTGCATTGCAATACAAGGCCGTGACCCTGAGCATCAGCGTGCTCGGCCGCGGCAGTACGAGTTCGGTGCCAGCACCTGAGCTGCTGCAAGACACAGCCCTGGTCACGGCGCTGGTGCTGGCACTGTTCGCGATCCTGTTCGGTACGCGCCGCGTCGATGCCACCGAGCACCACCACGGCATGATGCTTGCGATCGCGGTGGAGTCGCTGGTCAAGCTGGTAGCTTTCCTCGCCATCGGCATCTACGCGCTGCAATGGTCTGGCACCGGGCCTGTTGCCGCCGACCTGCACCAGGACTGGCAGCTCCCGGACGGTTTCCTGGCGCAGACCCTGCTCGCCTTTACGGCCATGTTCTGCCTGCCGCGCCAGTTCCATGTCGGTGTTGTCGAATGCGAGGATCCACAGGACCTGCGCCACGCGCGCTGGATATTCCCACTGTACCTGTTGCTGTTCTGCCTGTTTGTTCCGGTCATTGTTGTGGCCGGCCGTGCGGTTGCAGCTGGCACCGGCCTGACGCCCGATGCCTGGCTGCTCTGGTTGCCGTTGGCCAACGACGATGCGGCGCTTGCGCTGCTGGCGTATACGGGCGGATTCTCCGCGGCTACCAGCATGGTCATCGTGGCTTCGGTCGCGCTGGCAACGATGATTTCCAACGATCTCGTCATGCCGCTGCTGCTGCGTATTCGCCGCTTCAAACTGGATCAGCGTCGCGACCTTTCCCACATCGTGCTGGGCGTACGCCGCACCGCGATCCTGGTACTGAGCCTGCTTGCGGTCGCCTACTACCGGGCGATGCCTCAGGGCCAGCAGCTGGCATCCATAGGCCTGCTGTCTTTCGCCGCTGTGGTGCAGTTTGCTCCGGCGACCATAGCCGGGCTGTACTGGCGCGGCGCCAGTCGCATCGGCGCGCAGGTCGGTCTTGTGGTCGGCTTCGTGATCTGGGGTTATACCTTGCTGTTGCCCAGTCTTTCGAGTTCGGGTTGGTTCGACGCGGGCTGGCTGCACAGCGGGCCGTTCGGCCTGACCTGGCTGCGGCCGCAGTCGCTGTTCCAGCTTAGCGGCTGGCACCCCCTCACGCACGGCACCTTCTGGTCGCTGCTTGCCAATACCGGCTGCCTGCTGATCCTGTCGTTACGCTACCGGCCCAGTGTGAGAGAGCGCCTGCGTGCGGCGAGTTTTCTCGATCTTTCCGCTGATCGCGGCAATGGCGCCGCGGGAGATTGGCCCGGTCGCATTAGCGTCGGTGATCTGCGTGCGATCGTCGGGCGCATTATCGGCGAGCGCGCAGCGCAGCGAGCGTTCGATGATTACGCTGCCGCCAGCACCAAGCCGTTGCAGGATGCATCAGCGGCGGACCGGCCACTGCTGCAGTACGGTGAGCGCATCCTCGCGGCCGCCATCGGCGCTGCTTCGGCCCGGCGCATGCTGACCAGTGCGCTGCGTGGCACGGGGCTGGATTTCAGCGAAGCAGTCGCGCTGCTCGACGAGGCGTCACAGGAACTGCGCAATAACCGCGAGTTGCTGTCGACCACGCTGGAGAACATTTCCCAGGGCATTAGCGTGGTCGACGCCGACATGCGTCTGGTTTCCTGGAACCGGCGCTATTTGGAAATGTTTAATTATCCAGAAAGCATGGTCTATATCGGCAGACCGATCGCGGACCTGATCCGGCACAATGCCGAGCGTGGCGAATGCGGCCCAGGTGATGTGGAGGCTCAGGTTGACCGGCGTCTGCAGCACATGCGGGCGGGCACGGCTCACGTGTTCCAGCGCATACGCTCCGACGGCAGCGTGCTCGAAATGCGCGGCCAATCCCTGCCGGGAGGCGGCTTCGTTACCACATTTACCGACGTGACCGACTACAAGCGCGCCGAGCAGGCCTTGCGTGAAGCGAACGAAACGCTGGAGCAACGCGTATCGCAGCGCACTGCTCAACTGTCGAACGCGCTTGCAGCGCAGGAGCGGGCGAAATTCGAGGCCGAGGCGGCGAATCAGTCGAAAACACGTTTCCTCGCGGCTGCCAGCCACGATTTGTTGCAACCGCTCAATGCGGCCAAGCTGTTCACGTCGGCGCTGCGCCACCAGCCCAATCTTGATGCTGAAGCGGCACAACTGGCCGAGCGCATCGACACCGCTTTCCGTGCCGCGGAAACATTGCTTGATGCGCTGCTTGAAGCATCGCGCCTCGAAGCAGGCAAGTACCGGCCGGACATTTCCAGTGTCGCCTATGCCGATGTGATCGAACCGCTGCAACAGCAGTTTGCGGTGATTGCCGAGCGCCGCGGCCTAAAGCTGCGCATGCACCCCAGCCGCGTAGTCGTGCGTACGGACCCTCACTTGCTCAGCCGCATTCTGCAGAACTTCATTTCCAATGCGCTGCGTTATACCCGCAGTGGTCGCGTAGTCGTCGGCGCAAGACCATGTGGGAACGAGGTATTGATCCAGGTCTGGGATACCGGGCCTGGTATAGCGCCGGCACAGCAGAAACGTATCTTCGACGAATTTCAGCGCTTTGATCAGGCCTCGCCCTGGGGTGAGCAGGGCCTGGGCCTGGGCCTGTCGATCTGCGAGCGCATGGCACGCATGCTCGACCACCGTCTGGGCCTGTGGTCGCAGGTGGGCAAGGGCAGCTGTTTCTCCGTTCGCGTGCCCCTGGTCATGCGACGAGGCCGCCAGGCCGTCCGCTCCGCAGAGCGTGAGCAGGCTGTGACCGAACTCAGGCCTTTGCATGTGCTTTGCCTGGACAACGAGATGGCGATACTCGAGGGCATGGAAGCCCTGCTGACGCGCTGGGATATGACCTGCGATCTTGCTTCGACCCCGGAGGAAGCGTGGAGCGCTGTGGCCCGGCGGCGGCCTGATCTAATAATTGCAGATTTCCACTTGGGGACGGCACAGGACGGCATGCTGGCGTTGTCGCAACTGCAGCAGCGCCTGACGCCATCACCCCCCGCCGCGCTGCTGACCGCCGATCGCAGCCCCGAACTCAAGCAGCGCGCCCGGCTGCGCGGCTATGCCCTGCTGCACAAGCCAGTCAAGCCGGCGGCGCTGCGCGCGCTGCTGTCGGCGATGGGGCGCAGGCCGCTGGCGCGCCCGGGGGCATAGGCCTGCGGCCGGGGTGTATGTCGTAGGCTGATTTTCCGCTGTTACGATCAGGCCTCGTCCAAATCGACCAGCGGCAGCGCCGTATTCGGATCGAGGGCAAGCTGGCTTGCCGCCAGTGCGACCTGGGTTCGGTTGTTGCAGCCCAGCTTGCGCATGATCGCCGTCATGTGCGCCTTGATGGTTGCTTCGGAGACGCCAAGCTCATAAGCGATCTGCTTGTTGAGCAGACCTTCGGCGATCATCGCGAGCACACGGAACTGCTGCGGCGTAAGTTCGGCGACGCGGGCGGCAACCTGCGCTTCATCGTCCCGCAGCGACAGGGGCAGGGAGCCCATCGCCGGCGGCAGCCAGATCTCGCCATCGTGCACGCGGCGAATCGCTTCGACGATGGTTTCCGCAGAACTCGACTTCGGGATATAGCCCGCCGCTCCGTGCGCCAGCGCCCGCCGCGCCACGCTGCTTTCTTCATGCGCCGATACCACGATGACCGGCAGACCCGGATGCTGCCCGCGCAGGTGGGCAAGCGCTGAAAAGCCACGCGCGCCGGGCATGTGCAGATCGAGCAGCAGCAGTTCGGCGACCGGATGGGCGTCGACCAGCGCCAGGAGTTCAGGCACCGTCGAGGCTTCAAACAGGTTCGCCTCAGGCGCAGCCTGACTCAGCGCACGCCGCAGCGCGTCGCGATACAGCGGATGATCATCGGCAATCAGGATCTCAGACATGCGCCCGAGCATCGCATCCACTGCGAGCCGCGGCAACAATGCAGGGCGTTCCGCGGCACCGATAACGCGACTGCATGCAGAGCAATGCAGACCTCAACTGCGGATCAGACGCTGCTCGACCAGGTTGTGTACCACGCCGGGGTCGGCCAGGGTCGAGGTATCGCCGAGCTGGTCGGTCGCATTCTCGGCAATCTTGCGCAGGATGCGGCGCATGATCTTGCCGGAACGCGTCTTGGGCAGACCCGGCGCCCACTGCAAGTAGTCAGGCGTGGCGATAGGGCCGATCTCCCGACGCACCCAGCTGACAAGTTCCCTGCGCAGCTCCTCGCTGCCGTTTTCACCGGCTTTCAAGGTGACGTAGGCGTAGATACCTTGACCCTTGATGTCGTGCGGACAGCCGACGACGGCGGCTTCGGCTACCTTGGGATGGGCGACGAGCGCACTCTCAACCTCGGCAGTGCCCAGGCGATGGCCCGATACATTGATGACGTCGTCGACGCGGCCGGTGATCCAGTAGTAGCCGTCCGCATCGCGCCGCGCACCATCGCCGGTGAAATAAGCGCCGGGGTAGGTGCGGAAATACGTGTCGACGAAGCGGGCATGGTCGCCGTAGACCGTGCGCATCTGCCCCGGCCAGGAATCCGTCAGAATCAGGTTGCCTTCACACGCGCCTTGCTGCTCGACACCGTTCGTGTCGACGATGGCGGGTTTCACGCCGAACAAGGGCTTGGTTGCGGATCCGGGCTTGGTGTCTATCGCGCCGGGCAGCGGCGCGATCAGCATGCCGCCGGTCTCGGTTTGCCACCAGGTGTCGACGATGGGGCAGCGGCCTTCGCCAACGACGCGGTGGTACCACTCCCAGGCTTCGGGATTGATCGGTTCGCCGACCGTACCGAGCAAGCGTAGCGATGCGCGCGAAGTGCGACGCACCGGTTCCTCGCCTTCGCGCATCAGCGCGCGGATCGCGGTCGGCGCGGTATAGAAGACTGTCACGCGGTGCTTGTCGACGACCTGCCAGAAGCGGCTCACATCGGGCCAGTTGGGTACCCCTTCAAACATCAGCGTCGTTGCACCGTTCGCGAGCGGCCCGTAAACCACGTAGGAATGCCCGGTGACCCAGCCCACATCGGCAGTGCACCAGTAAATGTCGTCTTCGCGCAGATCAAACACGCACTCGTGGGTGTAGCTGACATAGGTCAGATAACCCCCACTGGTGTGCAACACGCCCTTGGGTTTTCCAGTCGAGCCCGAGGTATACAGGATGAACAGGGGATGCTCCGCGTTGAGCGCTACCGGCGCAAACTCAGTGGGCTGGTCTTCGAGCAACGCGCTCCACCAGCGATCACGCGGCGTCTGCATGGCGATCGGGGCACCGGTGCGGCGCACGACGAGCACGGTCTCGACCGCGCTCGT
This sequence comes from Rhodanobacteraceae bacterium, assembly GCA_016790075.1. Taxonomy (GTDB): domain Bacteria; phylum Pseudomonadota; class Gammaproteobacteria; order Xanthomonadales; family Rhodanobacteraceae; genus Tahibacter. The sequence continues at coordinate 46,834 of JAEUPP010000030.1, forward strand.
GCCGGGGCGTGTCAGCGCTTCGTCGACATTGGCCTTCAGCGCTACCTTCTTGCCGCCGCGCAGGCCTTCGTCAGCGGTGATCACGAGCTTGCATTGGGAGTCGATGATGCGGCCGGCCAGCGAGTCGGGTGAGAAACCACCGAACACGACGGAATGCACCGCACCGATGCGCGCGCAGGCCAGCATGGCGACCGCCGCTTCCGGGATCATGGGCAGATAGATCGCGACGCGGTCGCCGGCGCCCACGCCAAGGTTGCGCAACAGATGGGCGGCACGGCAGACCTCGGCGTGCAGCTCGCGATAGCTGATCTGGCGTGAGTCCGCCGGGTCATCGCCCTCGAAGAGGATTGCCGTCTTGTCGCCGCGCGTGGCGAGGTGGCGGTCCAGGCAGTTGGCCGATACGTTGAGTGCACCGTCGCCAAACCAGCGTATGTGCAGGTCCTCGGCTGCGTATGACACGTCCTTGACTTCGGTAAACGGCGTGATCCAGTCGATCCGTCGCGCGATGCGTGCCCAGAAGCCTTCGGGATCCCGTATCGACTCCGCATACAGCGCGTCATAGTCCTCGCGCGTGATCCGGGTGCCCGCTGCGTACGCCGGATCAACTGGGTAGATCTTGCTCGACATGACCGTATCCTTTTTGCTATTTGCATTTGCCATCAATGCCGACGCGGCCGCGTCGCACTACATCGCTGAACCGCGTTACAGTAGCCGAGCTCCGCGGGCAACCAATCCGACTTTAGTCGGAACGCATCGGCGTTTCGACCAATGGCGAATAGGCGGTCATTCCTGCGCGACGCAACCTCGATCGGGCCTGTGTTCCAGTCAGGCGACCGGGCTGCGGTCTGCTATGTCGCCATGTATGGCGGGCATCAGTGTTGCAGTAACAGAACAGAATGACACGGGCCGATATCGCACCGTGACCAAGAGTGCAGGGTGGGCTCTAGCCCACTGTCGTGCTGCGGGCAGTTGTCAGGACATCCAGGGAGAGTTACATGGCCAGCGTTCCTCGCGACGTCGGCGCGCTTGGCGCGACCCCACTTACTCAAGGTCACCGGCGCGTGATTTTTGCGTCCAGCCTAGGCACCGTGTTCGAGTGGTATGACTTCTACCTCTACGGTTCGCTGGCAGTGATCATTGCCAAGCAGTTCTTCACTGCACTGAATCCGACCAGCGGATTTATCTTTGCCCTGCTGGCCTTCGCTGCTGGCTTTGCCGTGCGACCATTCGGCGCACTGGTGTTTGGCCGCCTTGGTGACCTGATCGGCCGCAAGTACACCTTTCTTGTCACTATCGTGATCATGGGGCTGTCGACCTTCCTGGTCGGTATCCTGCCTAACTACGCCAGCATCGGCATTGCGGCGCCGGTAATACTGATCACGTTGCGTCTGCTGCAGGGACTTGCCCTGGGCGGCGAATACGGCGGCGCGGCGACGTACGTGGCCGAACACGCACCGCCGGGCAAGCGCGGGCTGTATACGAGTTTCATCCAGACCACGGCCACGCTGGGCCTGTTCCTTTCCTTGCTCGTCATACTCGGTTGCCGCACCTGGCTAGGTAACGCAGCATTTGAGGACTGGGGCTGGCGCATACCCTTCCTGCTTTCGGTGCTACTGCTCGGCATATCGGTCTGGATTCGCCTGCAGCTCAATGAATCGCCATTGTTCCAGCAGATGAAAGCACAGGGCCTGGGATCGAAAGCGCCAATTGCCGAAAGTTTCTTTTCACGCAATGGCAAGATCGTGCTGCTTGCGCTGCTAGGTGCCACTGCTGGCCAGGCGGTGGTCTGGTACGCGGGACAGTTCTATGCCCTGTTCTTTCTCACACAGACACTCAAGATAGACGCGACTACGGCGAATCTTCTGATGGCGGGAGCACTGGCGCTGGCCACGCCGTTCTTTGTCGTTTTTGGCTGGGCATCTGACAAAATTGGCCGAAAGCCCATCATCATGGCGGGTTGCCTGATTGCTGCGCTGACCTACTTGCCTATCTTCAAGGCGCTTACGCACTACGGCAATCCTGCGCTGGCCCGGGCCAGCGCGGTTTCGCCAATCACCGTCGTTGCCGATCCGAAGCAGTGCGCCTTCCAGTTCGTACCGGGCGAGCTCAAGTCGCATGTCGCATTTCGCAGCTCCTGTGATATCGCCAAGGGTTCGCTCGCGAGCAAGAACATTCCCTACATCAACGAAGCCGCTGCTCCCGGCAGCTTGGCCAGCGTCAGGATCGGCGCGCAGACGTTGGCAAGTTTCGACGGCACGGGCTTGGCGAACGATCAGTACAACGAACGCCATAGCGCGTTCACCCAGGCGCTGGCCGGCGCCGTAATGGCCGCCGGGTATCCGGACAAGGCCGATCCAGCGCAGATCAATCACGCTATGGTATTTGTTCTGCTCACCATTCTTGTGATCTACGTGACCATGGTGTACGGCCCTATCGCCGCATGGCTGGTCGAACTGTTCCCGACACGTATTCGCTATACATCAATGAGCCTGCCATATCACATCGGCAACGGCTGGTTTGGCGGCTTTCTGCCGACGACGGCGTTTGCGCTGGTCGCCGCCACGGGCAACATCTACCAGGGCCTGTGGTATCCCATCGTGATTGCGCTGCTCACCTTCGTCATCGGCAGCTTGTTCCTGCGTGAAACCAAGGATGTGGATATCGCGCGGTGAAAGTATTCCGATTTCGTCCGCTACAGCTTGATGCCGCGCCGCGTACACCAGGGACCGGGAAACGACGGTTCCGGTGGATCAGTTTCTGCGGCGAGTGAAAACTTCGTGATGTAACGACCAGCAGGCACGTACAGGCAACACTGGAATTATTCAGCGGCATCCGCGGGACACCGTGCCGGAATACCGTTCCAGACTAGGTCCACTCAGGCGTGCCGGTGACGACGCGGTTGCGGCCGCGATGCTTGGCCAGATACATGGCGCGATCGGCGCGGCGCACCAGTTCCTGGAAATCATGGCCGTGTTCGCCAAGCGTCGCAACGCCGACGCTGATCGACAGACACAAGGATTTGCCGCGCACGTGCAGATCCAGCGCTGCAACAGCAGCACGCAAGCGCTCGGCGATCTGAGCCGCCTCGCTGCTGGCGGTATTGATGAGCAGCACCAGAAACTCCTCACCGCCGAAACGGCCTATCAGGTCGCCCGGGCGCAAATGCTGGCGTGCACACGCGACCATGTTTTTCAACGCGAAATCGCCGACTTCATGACCGTGCAGATCGTTGATGGTCTTGAAGCGATCGGCATCGAGCAGCAGCAGCGACACCTGGTGTCCGCGCTGCCTTGCGATATTGATCTGCTCACCCGCCAGTAGCTCCAGCTTGCGCCGATTGAGAGTGCCGGTCAGGGAATCGGTTGTGGCAAGTTTTTCGAGTTCGGCATTGGCGTGTTCGCTGCACATGAGCACGAAACCCAAGGTGGCGATGATCGGTACCAGTGACAGATAGCTGAAAGTGACGATCTGCATCGGTGTCGAGGCCATGCCGCTGGTCAACGGACGTGTACTCGAGACTTCGAACACCATGCGCACCAGCAACAGCAGGGCACCGCCGGAAAATACCGCAAGCGCGAGCAGATGGCTGGTTGGCCACGGTCGTGGCGCGGTGCGCACGGTCTCCCGTGCGGCGATCAGCAGCAGGACCATGACGACGGCCGATGACGTTACCGCACGCAAGGCGACGTCTGGATTGATCCAGGTATAGAACACGACCGGAACCACGACCGACACCGCGATACCACGCGGTGTCGGCCAGGTGGACGTATCGCCGTGAAATATGCGCAACGCGCGCGGATATTCCGCATAGGCGAGGCAAATCATCAGATTGCCGGCAAGCACGGAGAACAGGTCCGGAATCAGATCTCGCTGGCTGAAGGCGCACCAGGCGAGGGATTGCAGCGCCGTGGCATTCGCCCACACCTTTGCGGCCCTGCCGATGGATGCGCCGTGACGCCCCAGCGTGATCGCAAGGCAGAGTGCCAGCATTCCTGTAGCGGCGGCGGTCATGAACATGACCGTGCGCACATCGAACAGCACGACGTTCCCCTTCTTTGGCACACGGCGCGCTCGAATGGCCGGCGCGCCTGGACTTGGATCGATCTAACTCCAAGCCCGCATGGTGTGCAATCGAGGTTGTGCTACGAACGCCAGGCAATTGTGACGCGAGGGGTTTCAGGTGTGCTCGCACGGGCTCGCGACCTGCGCCAACACCGCGCCATAACGCAAAAAAAGAAATTGACGGCCAGAAAACCGTGTTACAAATCACGACGTAACGTTATGTTACGGCGTGACTTTGGCCTCGCGTATGTAGCGTTCAATGCGCTGATCAAGCAGCGACAGCGGCACGGATCCCAGCGAGAGCACAGCGTCATGGAAGGCGCGCAGGTCAAAACGTGTGCCCAGTTCGCGTTCCGCCTTTGCACGTAACTCACGGATGCGCAGTTCACCGAGCTTGTAGCTCAGCGCCTGGCCTGGCCAGGAAATATAGCGGTCGATTTCAGTTGTGATCTCGTGTTCCGACAGCGCCGAGTTGTCCCGCAGCAGGGCCAGAGCCTGCTCGCGCGTCCAGCCTTTGGCATGGATGCCGGTGTCGATGACCAGGCGGCAGGCGCGCCACATTTCGTAGGTCAGTCGGCCGAACTGTTCGTAAGGGGTTTCGTAGATGCCCATTTCCACGCCCAGGTGCTCGGCGTACAGCGCCCAACCCTCGCCGAAGGCCGAGATATAGCTGTAGCGCCGAAATGGGGGTTGCTCGCCCTGCTCGCTGGCGAGCGCGCCCTGCAGATGATGTCCAGGCACCGCTTCGTGCAAGGTCAGCGCCGGCAGGGCATAGAGCGGGCGTGCTTCCAGCTTCCAGGTGTTGACCCAGTAGAAACCGGCGCCCTTGCCGCCGGCGGGGGCGGGACTGTAACGGCCGGTCGTGTAATACGGCGCGATCGCCGCTGGCACCGGCGCGACTCCGTAGGGCAGACGCGGCAACGCCGCAAAGTACTTGGGCAATTCGCCATCGATGCGTTTGGCGATAAAGCTGGCATGCATCAGCAGTTCGCGCGGCGTCTTGGCGTAGAACTGCGGATCGGTGCGCAGGAAGGCGAGGAAGGCAGCAAAGTCGCCGTCGAATTTTGCTTCTTTTATTACTTTTTCCATTTCTGCGCGAATTCGTGCTACTTCCTTGAGCCCGATGGCGTGAATTTCCTCGGGACTCAGATCCAGTGTCACGTATTCGCGGATCTGCTGGCGGTAGTAGGCTTCGCCGTCGGGTAGCGAATAGGCACCGAGTGTCTTGCGCGCCTTGGGCACATACTCGCCGACGAAGTACTTCAACAGCCTGGCGTAAGCCGGAATGACCTGCTCGCGAATCACCTTCTGGCCGTCGCGGCGCAACGCCGTTGCGTCGTCGGCGCTGATCGTCGCGGGGAATTTCTTGAACGGCGCATAGAACGGGTTCTGTTCGAGTTCGTTACCTTCAGCAATGTTGCGCAGGGGGCCGTCGCGGCCTTGCAGCACAACCTGGGGCAAGGTCATGCCGACCTTGACGCCCTGCTTGAGCAGCACGATGTGTTCGTCGAAATAGGCTGGAATTGCGGCCAGGCGTTTGAGGTAGTTGTCGTAGTCAGCGCGCGTCTCCAGCGGCTGTGATTCCGGCATCTGGATCAGGTCGGCGTAGAAACTCGAATCCGATGTCATAGGCAACAGATAGCCGCGCACGCGGATGCTGCCAATGGCGTTGGCAAGCTGTTCGCGGTAAATCGCGTAGTTGATCTGTTGTGGTGGCGACAGCTGGTCCGATGTTATGGCGTCGAGCTCACGCTGGAATGCCTGGAGGTCCTTGAGCCGGCGCTGCTGGCTGGCTTCGTCGACATGCCCGAGTTCGCCGTCATGGCGGTGATTGCCGGTATAGGTCGCCAGCTGCGGGTATTCGCGCTGGCGCCAGTCCCATTCACGTTCGTACAAGGCCTTGAAACGGGCATCGGCCGTGTCGGTGGCGAGAGGCCCGGCAATTGCGCCGACACTCAGGGCCAGTGCAAGCAATGCTGTGGCAATACGAATCGATGGCATGCGGAGTCTCCCGGGCAACCCGCCGAGACTAGCCCAGGCCGGGCCGTCTACACCCCTGCATAACGTCGTGGATCAGCTCTTGTGACCGAAGTCGGCGCCCCAACCTCGCCGCCATGGAAATGACAGCTGCCGTTCCGCCCCGTGAGATGCCGCAACTCAAGCGTGCTGCGCTATTGGCACTCGCGCTGGTCGCCATACTCTGGCTGGTGAAGCTCGCCGAAACCCTCGGCGGCTTTGATTTCAGGGAGTTGGGCGTGCGCCCCCTGCAGTGGCACGGCCTGGCCGGGGTCCTGACCGCGCCGCTGGTGCACGGCTCCTACCAACACCTGATCATGAACAGCATGCCGCTTGCCGTGCTGCTGACGCTGGCGCGATTCAACTACCCCAGCGGTTCCTGGCGCGCCCTGATGTTTATCTGGCTGGTTGGCGGCCTGGGGCTCTGGTTTATCGGGCGTCCGTCCTGGCATATCGGCGCTAGCGGTGTTACCCACGGACTCATGTTCTATCTGTTCGTGCTCGGCTTGCTGCGGCGCGACCGCTATGCGATGGCGACCGCGCTGGTCGTGTTTTTTCTGTACGGCGGCATGGTTGTGACCGTGCTGCCGCGTGAGCCTGAGGTGTCCTGGGAAGCCCATCTGAGCGGTGCATTGGCGGGCGCGCTCGCCGCATTCCTCTGGCAGCGGCGCGATCCGCCAGCGCCCTTGCCCAAGCCGAGCTGGGAAATCGACCCGCCGCTGACCAACGACGCGGACACCTACGAGCAGCCGCGACCGGACCATGTACCCGTGCTCTGGCATCGACTGCCCGATGAGCGCGGCGTCATACTCGAATTCCCGCGCCGCCGCCGTGACGATGACACGCCGCCGACCCTGCATTGAGCGCGTTCGTGGCGTCTTGCTCGTCCTGACGGCGTTGCTGGCTGCTCCCAGCGCGGCGAATTTGGCCTCGCCGCCGCTGACGCACAGCGTGTATGTGTGGCAGCGCGTCTGGGACGCAGCGCTGCGCCAGTCCATCGCCGAATCGCCGACGTTTGCCACTTCGCTGCGGGTACTTGCCCTGCAGTTTGGTTCCGGCCGTGTGGTCAAGCCTGGCATCGACTGGGCAGCGCTGCGTGCGACTGGCCTGCCGGTAACGTTGGTCGCCCGCGTAGACGGCGCGGCGGCGCTGAGTCCGGACGAGCAAGACCGCTTCCTGGCAGCCCTGCGTGAACTGGCCGAGACCGCGAAGGCTCAGGGCTGGGATCGCTTTGATCTCGAGATCGACCATGACTGCGCCACGGCGCAACTTGCCGCCTATGCACAGCTGCTGGCGCGGGTTCGCGCGAGTATAGGGTCGCTGGACAGCTTGAGCATTACGGCGCTGCCCGCCTGGCGCGCCGCACCGGCGCTGAGCGCGGTGCTGGCCCAGACCGATGCCAGTGTGCTGCAGGTTCATGCGGTCAGCGATCCGGCGCGCGGCTTGTTCGATGGCAGGCAGGCGCAGCGCTGGGTCGCCGAGTGGGCGCTGCGCAGTGGCGAAAAACCCTTTCTCGTCGCTCTGCCTGCTTATGGCGCCAGGCTCAAGCTCGATCACCAGGGGGCGCTCGTGGCGGTGGAGAGCGAGCAGCGGTTGCCAGCGCGTAGTGCGTCGGCGCGGGAGATCCATGTCGATCCACGCGAGATAGCCGCCTGGCTGGGCGAGCTGCGCGCGCGCGGCTATCCGAATCTCGCCGGTATCGCCTGGTTCCGGCTGCCGCACGCGGCTGACCAGCGGGCCTGGGCGCTACGCACGTTGCGCGCCGTCATTACGGGACAGCCACTGCAGTCCACGCTGCGTGTCGCGACACCGTTACGCGACAACGGGGCTATTGATGTGTCGCTGCACAGCGACGGTTCCATCGACGCCGAACCACCAGCCGCGCTGGTGGTCGACGGAAACTGCAGCGCAGGCGATGCGGCCAACGGCTATCGCCTGGTGCGGGGCACGCCTTGGCGCTTCGAGCACACCGCGTCTGCACCACTGCGTGCAGGCAGTGGCCGGGTTGTTGGCTGGTTGCGTTGTGCCGATCCGGCACAGGTGCGTGTACACGTCTCACCGGTCTCACAGCGGTAATGCATCGGTCTGCTTGACCGTGCGCAGTACAAAGCTCGAATTCACATCCGCCACGCCCGAGTCGTTGAGCAGCCGGTCGAGCAGGAAGCGTGAGAAGTGATCAAGGTCTTCGACGACGACGTGCAGCAGATAGTCCATGTCGCCGGTCAGCGCATGGCAGGCGACAACTTCGCGCGAGTCCTCTATGCGACGGATGAAATGCGCTATGGATTCGGCATCGTGGCGAGCCAGCTGTACGCGCACAAAGGCCTGCAGGCCTAGCCCGACGGCACGCGGATCGACCCGTGCGGCATAGCCGCTGATGACCCCGATCTGCTCCAGCCGCTGGACGCGGCGCAGGCAGGCTGAAGCCGACAGGCTGACCTTGTCGGCCAGCTCGGTATTGGTGATACGTCCGGTGTGCTGCAGCACCTCGAGGATGCGCAGATCCGTGCGGTCCAGTTCGATATCAGGCATATCATTGCTCAATTACTGGCTCGGATCGAATTATATTGCGCAGCCACTGGCTATCGGCGCAACAAAGCAAGCCTGTTGCGCGGTGTCGGGTCTACACTGCCGGCGGCGCGCAAACTCCAGCGCGGATCGGGAGCAGGTCCATGCAAGGCAACGCACAACGCGTCGAACATCAGCTGACCGACAAGGGTTATGTGCCGGTCTACACGACGCGCGTTATCGCCCAGCCTTGGGAAACCTATACGGCTGACGATCATCGCACCTGGGCCACCTTGTTCCGGCGACAGCGCGAGATCCTGCCTGGCCGCGCCGCCAAGGAGTTCATCGACAACCAGGAGCGTTTCGGCATGTCGGCCGATGCGATCCCCAAGTTCAGCGATCTCAATCGTGTGCTGTCGGTGGCCACGGGCTGGGAACTCATCGCCGTTGAGGGCCTGCTGCCGGAACTCACGTTCTTTGAGCATCTCGCCAACCGGCGTTTCCCGGTGACCTGGTGGATACGCAAGCCCGAACAGCTTGATTACCTGTCCGAACCCGATCTGTTCCACGACCTGTTCGGGCATGTGCCGCTGCTGCTGAACCCGGTCTTCGCCGACTACATGCAGGCGTACGGCTGTGGCGGGGTCAAGGCGGCGGCGATAGGACCGGAAGCCCTCGTCAATCTCACGCGCCTGTACTGGTATACGGTCGAGTTCGGTTTGATCAACACCCCCGAGGGCCTACGCATCTACGGCGCCGGGATAGTGAGTTCCAAGGGCGAATCGATATATTGCCTGGACTCGGCGGCACCCAACCGCCTGGGTTTCGACCTCGAACGCGTGATGTGTACCCGCTACCGCATCGATACCTATCAGAAGACCTATTTCGTCATCGACAGCTATGCGCAGCTGATGGATGCGACACGGCCAGATTTCACGCCGATCTACGCCCGCCTCGCTGCGCAGCCCTCGCACCCGGCTGGCAATGTGCTTGATAGCGACCAGGTCTATCAGCGCGGCAGTGGCGAAGGCTGGCTCAACGACGGCGACGTATGAGGAGCATGTACGGGTTGCGGTTCGCCACGCACACTGCAACCTGAAGCGCACCTCTGAATGTTGCCTGTGCGGCAGTGACAAACGGCCCGAGTGGACTAGCCCGCATTTCTCACCCCCGTTCGTATCGGTGGCCGCAGTAGAAGGGGAATGAGAAATGCGCGCTAGACGGCAGACCAGCGCTGACCACGGTACTGGGGCTGCAGTCCGCGCACGGCGCAGACCAGGAGGTTCAAGACCGCGGCCGACATCGCCAGCGCGACGGATGGCAGCGCCCCGGCACTCCACAGGGCGGTCTCGTTGCCGGCGGTGACTACCAGCGTGGAAATCAGCAGCGCTGCGCCGGGCATAAGCTGAAGCAGCCAGCGGCGCCAGGACCAGCGCTGGCGTCCGTGGCGGCTACGCCACCAGAGCGGTCCGGCCAGCAGCGGAAACGCGAGGCCGAGCAGTGCCATCTTGGGAAACATCAGCCCTAGCGGTGAAGCCAGCAGCACGAGTTCTGCGCCGCTTGCGCCGATGGCAAAGGCAAACGCCGCATCCCAGCGCCGGGCATGATCGGCCTGGGGATGGCTGCAGATTGCCGCGCCGGTAAAGCCGGCGAGAGTCAGACACAGCAGAGCGAAGAGCAGCGCGGTAGCCATGCGCCCAGTCTGCGCGCGCCGGATGACAGCTTGGCGACAGCCACGTGAAGCCATTGCGGCCGACGCCGCGGTGCCACACTAGCCTGTTCAGAATGCGCCACGATGCTTGCCGCGCCAGGGGCGATAGAACTCGCGGATACGCGCGATATCGGCGTCGCGGTCCTCGCTGAGCGTAAACAGCGGGCCTATGCCTATGGTCTTTTCGGGGTAGTGAAAGTAGAGCGTCATGACCGGCACGTTCGCGGCCCGCGCGATCTGCCAGAAACCCGATTTCCACTTGGTCACAGATTTGCGCGTGCCTTCGGCGGCGATGCCGAGCCAGAGCCGCTCGCTGTCGCTGAAGCGCGCCACCATCTGCTCGACGACGCCATGGGCCGCACTGCGCTCGATCGGTATTCCGCCCAGGCGCCGCAGCAACAGGCCCAATGGGCCGCGGAACAGCTCCTTTTTCGCCATGAACGACGCATCGAGCCCCAGGGCGACCTTGAACATCAGCCCCCAGACACCGTCCCACCAGGAGGAATGTGGTGCCGCGACGAACACGAGTTTGGGCACGTCGGGAAACTGGCCGACGAGTTTCCAGCCACAAATACGCAGCAGCCAGCCGACAAAGCGGCTCAGCCGAGACGGCGGCGACTGCGGCATCTGCGCTGGCAGCGTGCCGGAATAGGGCAGGCCGTGGTCGCTCACTCGTCTTTCCAATTCTTGGCGCGGTCCCGCTTGTGGCCGGAGCGCGTTTTCTTTTCCTGCAGGCGGCGTTCCTGCGCTCCCTTGCTCGGCCGGGTCGCGATGCGTTTCTTGGGCACTACCGTTGCCGCACGCACGATTTCAGCAAGACGCAATCGCGCGTCCTCGCGATTGCGGCCCTGGTCGCGAAAGCGGTTGGCGGAAATCACGAGCACGCCCTCATCGGTCAGGCGGCGATCGCGCCGCGCGAGCAGTCGCTGACGCACGGTCTCGGGCAGCGCAGTTGATCGGGCCACGTCAAAACGCAGTTCGACCGCGCTGGACACCTTGTTCACGTTCTGTCCACCGGGGCCGGACGAGCGCACGAAGCTCTCGTCAAGTTCATCATCGGGTATGCAGATCTGTGCGGTGATTTCGAGCACGGCTGCCTCAGTCACGGAAATTTTCAAACTGCAATGGCATCTCGACCTCGCTCTTGCGCAGGAAGGCGATCGCTAGTTGCAGGTCGTCACGCTTCTTGCCGCTGACGCGCAACTGGTCGCCCTGAATCTGCGCTTGCACCTTGAGCCCCGCATCCTTGAGCAGTTTGACGAGTTTCTTGGCCAGCGCCTGGTCTATGCCCTGCCTGAGCGTGACTTTCTGGCGTGCGGCGGACAGATTCACTTCGGGGTCGGCGACCTCGGCGCAGCGTACATCAACGCCGCGGGCGGCCAGGCGCTGCAGCAGGATTTCCTGCATTTGCTTGAGGCGGAATTCGGCGTCGGCGCGCAAGGTGACTACGCTTTCGGCGAGTTCAAAACTCGCATTCGCGCCGCGGAAGTCGAAGCGCTTGTCGAGTTCGCGGCTGGCCTGGTCGACCGCATTGGAAACCTCATGCGGATCGAGCTTGGAAACGATATCGAAGGAGGGCATAGCGGCGGATTGTAGCCGGGCAGCGGCGAACTCCGTGCAAAGCGCAGTATTTGCGTGCGGCGACGTGGACCAGGCGGCATGGCAGCTGGCCAAAGCCCATCCTGGATTCATTGCCGGAACAATCCTTTGCCGCTGTGGAGATTCATCCCACGGCAGCGCCGGCCAGTGCGGCTTCCCAGCCGAATGCGGCAGATACGCGCTGCCAGCTCGCATCGAGCGGTGCCTGCACCGTCACCCGGCAGTGCGTAAGCGGATGGTCGAAACTCAGTCGCCAGGCATGCAGCAGCAATCGATGCATGGCCCAGTGGATGCGGAACAAGCGGTTGTGATCACCGCGGCCGTGTGTGGTGTCGCCGATCAGATGATGCGAGGCATGGGCGAAATGCCGCCGGATCTGCTGGTAGCGGCCGGTCTCGGGCGAGACGGCGAGCAGTGCATAACGTTGCTGTGGGTAGCGGCCCATCGCAATGGCCACTTCAACCGTAGCCAGCTGGCGCCAGTGCGTGCGCGCCTCGCGCAACGGGCCCTTGAGGCTGGCTCCGCTCAGTGGGTGATCGATGCAACCGCTTTCCCCGGGCCAGCCGCGCACGACGGCCAGATAGTCCTTGCCAACGCTGCGCTGCATGAGCTGGCGGCCGAGTTCCGCGGCGATGTCGCGCGACTTCGCGACCAGCAGTACACCACTGGTCGCGCGGTCCAGGCGGTGCGCGAGGTATAGCGTGCCTGCGACCTGAGCGCGCAGCCGGTCGATCACATAGTCCTCATCGGCACCGACCAGATTGCTGCGGTGTACGGCGAGTCCGGGCGGTTTGTCGACGACGACCAGCGCCTCGTCTTCATAGAGCAGGTTCAGCAGCATGGATGGCCGGCTCTCAGTCACCGGCTGGTACACCCATTTCGGTCAGCAGCCAGTGCGCGGGATATACCTTGTGCATGAGCCAGCGCAGATAACGCAGGTCCACATGCACGGCGCGCTTGTAGCGCGGATCGAACCACCAGCTGGCACTGACCGATTCCCAGTTGCTGTCGAAGTTGAGACCTATGAGCTCGCCCTGTGCATTCAGCACCGGCGAGCCGGAATTGCCGCCGGTAGTGTCGAGGTTGGTCAGGAAATTCACGGTTTGCGTTTGCAGCACCGGGTCGGCGGTCGCGCCGAAATCGCGATCCGCAATGGCCGCGAGCAGCGCGGCAGGTGCATCGAACGGATGTTTGCCAGTGTGTTTCTCTACGATGCCGGCGACGGTCGTAACCGGGCCATAGTAAACCCCGTCGCGCGGACTGAAACCGCTGACGCGGCCATAACTTACGCGCAGGGTCTGGTTTGCATCCGGAAACAGCGGTTTGTTCTGCTTGCGATACCAGCGCTTGAGCGCCGCCATATAGGCCGGGCGCAGGCGCAGCAGCTCACCGTCGCGCTGCTTGCGCTGCTGTTCCATGCGCAGCAATGCCGGTTGGATCTTCACTGCGAGGGCCAGCAGCGTGTCGGTGCTTGCGCGCACGGCAGCGGGCTCGGCGCCGAGCTGCGCCAGGCGGAACGTTTCATCGCCAAGCTGGGTTTCGGCATAGATGCGCGCAAGCACGGCCTTGGCTGTATCGATATGGCTGCCGAACACGGCATCAAATTCCGCCAGGCGCTGTGTGGCAGGCAATGTGTAATAACGGCGCAGCAGTTCGTGCAGCAACGCCTGTTCCATACCCGCGGCATAACGGCGTTGCACCTGTCGGAGCTGCGCCTCGATCAGGTTTTCGTCGCGTTGCTGATAACCGGCTTCGCGTGCGGCATCAGGCTTGCCGCGTTCCAGCGCCAGACGCTGCAGTGTGATCGCCGCGCGCAGTGCCTGGGTCTGGTTGAAGATCAGGGCAACTACCAGGTCGCGCTCGCGTGTCGCCGCGCCTTGCTGCAGCTGCGTCTCGATACCCGCAATACGCTGCAACGTAGCGGCACGGTCGAGGCAAGATTCGCCCTTGGTGCAGCGCGCATCCTCACTGTCCTGACTGCGCAGCCAGGCAAGCATGGCCTGTTCGGCTTCCGCGCGCTGGCGCTTGGCATCGCTGCGCAGCAGGCCACTGAGTTCGCCGCTGGAACGCTTGCGCCCGTTTTTCAGGCTGGCCAGCTGGCTGGCATATTTAACCGCCACATCCGGATTGCGTTCGCTCTCGTCCTGAATCAGCGTGATCAGCGCATCGAACGCATCAACATTGGCGGCGAGGCCCCAATCCACCCGTTCGGCAAACTCACTGGCCAGGCGATGCCGGAACGTAGTGCCCGGATAACCCGCCAGGAACACGAAATCCCCGTCCTTGGGTCCGGTACGACTCATCCGGAGGTGCCCCGGCGGGCGATATGGTCGATTGGTCGCGTCGTAGTCGGCCGGCTGGCCGTCGGCGCCGACGTAGGCGCGCAGCAGGGTGAAATCACCGCTATGGCGCGGCCAGACGAAATTGTCGACCTCGTCGCCGTACTTGCCGATGGCACTGGGGGGGGCGTAGACGAGTCGCACATCCCGCAATTCAATTTGCTGCACGCGATAAAACTCGGCGCCGTAATCCATGTTTGCTACGCTGCAACGGCGGCCCTTCTGCGCTTCACATTCGGCGACGATGGCCTTGCTCGCCGTATCAATGGCGTCGAAGTAGGCAAGACCTTTCCTACCAGCCGCCGCTGCGAGCACACGCTCGGTCACGCGGTCGAAGCGTTCCGTCACCAGCACGCGGAAGTCAGGGCTGCCGCGCAGCTCACCCGCCTGATCCGCCGCCGCAAAGCCCTGGCCCAGCAAATTGCGTTCGGGCGTGCTGTTGTACTGGATCAGACTGTAGGCGACATGATGATTGGTCACGAACAAGCCTTGGTCTGACACAAACGCGCCAGTGCCGCCGCCGGCCTTGACCACTGCGTTCAATGGCGACGCCGCCAGATCAGCCAGGGCGGCCAGGTCACCCTCGAAGCCGGCCGCACGCCATTGTGGCGCGAGTTCCGGCAACTGGTGGGCCATCCACATACCCTCGTCCGCACTGGCGTGCGAGGACAGCAGCAGACCGAGGGCGGCGGCAAGGTAGCAACGCGGCAGGAACATGGCGGGTTCCGGAAACTGGCAGACCTGCAACCATAACAACCCGCCGGCGGTCCGGGTAGAGATCTAGCGTGACTCCGGAACGCGGCCGTGCCGCTGCAGGAAACGAACAGAAGGAAAATCTGACCTCGTATACGTGATGGGCTTGGAATGGCCTGACCAGGCCGGAATCTGGTTCCTGATTTTGCAGCCCCAAACTCAGGAAGTGACCAAACTCTTGCAAAGCAGACGTCTGACAGGGAGGCGGCGATGTGCGGCCGGACATCCAAGCGGCGCTGGCGGCGGCGCTTGTTGCAGCTCTTTACTACACACTGGCCGTGCCGAGGTATTCGTTGACCAGCTTTGAAAGCGGCTCTTCATAGGCCAGGAACTTCACATCCAGGGGCTCAACAAGCTCGGCCACCTCACCGTACTCGGCCAGCAGAGTCTGATACTGGCTGGCGTCCGAAGGATATCCGCCGGGAAAACAGATCTCTGCTGCCCGCGCAAGCAGATCGCCAGTCTTTGGCGCACCGATATCGATGAGCGCCTGAATGGTTTCCCGGACGTACTGCCCCGTGGAATTTGAGAAAAATTGATACAGACCCCCGTTGTTCACCTCTGCCTCAAGCCGATGAATGCAATACGCAACCCGTGTAGCGGGAGGCAGGCGGGCGAATGCGGCGTAGTTGGCAACAGGCAGCTCATCGAAATCGCCAGGGTATTTCACGGTGGATTCCCGGACAGGTGGTAACGGCGTGCCAGAAAGGCGCATGCAGAACTGTTCCAGCAGCTGCAGATGCCGGATGTCGGTGATCAAAGCAAGTCTGCGGAAAGCGCAAACATCACAGCCTGTGTGCGGTCGCGAACTCCAAGTTTGGCGAACAGTACGGAAAGATAGTTCCTTACCGTGCCTACACTGAGATTCAAATCATGGCCAATCTCCTTGTTGGAGCAACCCGATGCGGCGAGCCTGAGGATCGCCTGCTCACGCGCTGATAGCGCGATTGCATCGGCTGCCGGATTGCCTCGCGCGGTCGAAACTTCACTCACGGCCGGCTTGGCGGGGAAGACCCGTCCGCCATTGCGCACGGTATGCAATGCCGCATACATCTCTTTTGGCGATACACCTTTGAGCAACAAAGCCTGGGCGCCACAGCGAATGGCGCGTCCCAGATGGTCTGCTTCGTTAAAGGTGGTCAGCAGTACGACGGGAATGTTCAGACCCTCGGCGCGCATTTTTTTCACGGTATCGAAGCCGCTGAGACCGGGCATGCGGACGTCGATGATCACTACGTCAGTCGCGATGTGACGGATCTGGTCAAGCAGGTCCATTCCCGAAGAAGCCGATGTGACGACGGAAAGGCCAGGCATGCCGTCGAGCAGCATGGACAGCGCTTCACGGACCAGCGACTGGTCATCGGCCAGTGCAACGCGCAACCGCTGGGGATCACACAGGCTCATGGTCATTCTCCGCTGGCTCTTCGGGAACCGAAATTTCCAACAGCGTGCCGCCGACCGGGGCACCGACCAGAGCCAATGATCCATGCAACGCCTCGACCCGCAGATTCAGATTCTGCAGGCCGAATCCGCGCGGCCCGGTTGCCATGCCGCAACCGTTGTCGAGAACGCGCAACACCAGGCGGTCACCATAGCGGTGCAAACTGATCAATACCTTGCTCGATTGCCCGTGGCGCAGCGCATTGGCCAATCCCTCCTGCGCTGCGCTCAGCAGCACACGCGCCACCTCGCCGTTCTGTATACGCAGCAAAGGTTCCACATCGACCTCGACCCGAGTGTTCGGCAGTAGTTCAATCAGCCTGATCAGGGCGTCGCGAATCGACAAGCCGGCCGCATTGCTCATCTGCCGCACAATATTTCTGGTGTCCTCTAGCAGTTCGGAAGACAGTCTGCCGGCAGTGCGTACCACGCGCGATTCAGGCCATTGCTCCTCGAGGATCTGAAGATTGATCTGCAACGCCGTCAACTTGTGCCCGGTCACGTCGTGAAGATCCCGCGCGATGCGCAGACGTTCGCGATCACGCACGGCTTCTTCGGTGAACGCGTGCATCGATTGCAGCTCCGCGTTGGCGCGGGACAGTGCAGTGTTGGCCAGCGCCAGCGCTGCTTCTCCGCGCATGGCGCTGGCCATGCCGTGCATCAGCAGCGCCGAGCAGGACACCAGTGCCGTGTAGCTGAGCGCGCCTGGAAGTGCACGCGTCCAGGGGAATCTGCAACAGTAGACGGCCATCAGTGCCGCGCCGAAAACGACGGACGCGGTCAGCGCATAGCGCAACGGCACCGTGATCGCATAACGGGCAATGGCGACGGCAAAGAGCAACGGAATCGGATTGATGCCTAGCAGATAGAGCGCAAGCACGATCATGCCGCCGGATATCGCTACTGCGGCATGCTCGACAAGCATCGACAGACGGAGGTGAAAGGAGATTTGATCCAGCGCAATCTGTACGAGAAATACCAGAGCGAGGGCCGACGCGCCGACCGTATTCGACGGCGTCCAGCTCCAGCCGGAGTCGTTCGCAACGGCGAGAATCATTAGCACGACAGCGCTGCAGATAGCGACAGCAGGAATCCGCGCCCGCTTCGCTGCCCTGGCGACGATGGCATATTCGCTGATGTCCGCTGACGCCCGGTGCGACTCTGCCACTTTCTTGGTCCTGGATCCTGTCGGTGCCGAGTGTAGGAACTTCCCGGCCTTCTGCCACGAGCCAATGCCCTGTTGCTAGCCAAGCCAGGTCCACCTCGGGTGTTAGCCCGCAGTGGCCGTGGCAGAGTGCAACTGCTGCGCTGTCCGCCCAGAACTGCGCCGGGATTGAATACCGAATACCGGCGTGATCTCAGGTGCGGTGCCGACACTCTGGATAGCGGTTTTACTCTGAACCCGACGGTATCTCACGCAGCTTCTTGCTGCGGATGTCCGGAAGCAAAACCTCCTTGACGTAGTGCCAGTCGCCACGCAGACGCAAAGCGGCCTGCGCATAGCGTTCGGCGGCGTCCCAGTCGGGGTCTTCGAGGCGCGCGCTGACGTAAGCGGCGCTCATGAGCAATTCCGGAAGACCCCACGACGGTTCCGCGACATCAGCCGGTGCCGGCGTCGATATGGCATTAGCGATGCCGCGAAAATAGGTATTCATGGCGGCTTCCGCACCTCGGCCGACCGGCGGTGGCGCAAAGAACTCGGTGCCGCCGCGCAGCCAGAGCAGCCTGGGGTTCTGCTTGGCCGACGGCGGCAGCGCTTTGGAGATACGCGCGCCGGCATCCATCAGTGTCCTGAAAGCGGGATCGTCCTGCGGTGTGAAGAACAACTGCATGCCGATCACACCGATCAAAGCAATCTGCGACTCGACATGGCCGGGGTCTGCAGCAAGTGCTTCCTGATAGGCCGCTGAGGCCGTCGCCAGCGCTGCGCGGATGGCTGCTCTATCGGGCGGGTCTTCGTTGGCAGCGTTGATGGCGAAGCGCCAGTCGGCATAGCCGCTCCAGTAGTACGCAGCGGTCGGCTGCGCCGCGGATCTTGCGAGGCCGGACAGAGTCCGTGCACCCCGTCGTAGCCCGGCGAGATCGGCGCGATAGTCGGCGTCGATGACCGCTACAATCGCGGTGCGTATCACGTCATGGCTTGACGGTGGTCTGCATGAGGTCCCGGTGCAGCCAGCTTCACGTGAGGGAAGACTTGTGCAGGCGGACAATGACAGTACGGCCGCAAATGCTGCGACCAGCGAAGGTTTCATCAGCTACCTCCCGATGCAGATTGATTCCGGAGTCCCAGCCAGCAGCGGCCAGGACGCGGAGAAAACTATGGCGCTAGCGGAATCGCGCTGCTAGCTGACGAATGTCATCTTGTAGCAGCGCTGAGCTTGCTGGACGCTTGGTGCAACGAGGCGCCTACTTACGGAGCTGAATCATTCACGAGCTCGCCGACGGTACATCGGCGCCGGGAGCCTTATGGTCATGAAGCTGCAGTTGTTTGACGTTGTCTTCTTACTGGGTTTCGTGACCTATGTGGTGATTCGTGGAGTGTTCATTGAACGCGGCCGGAACACCGAGGTCGTAGTTCGCTGCTTTGACTGGCGCGAGCGCGTGGCGATGTCCGTCGTGTTTGTCGGAAGCATGTTGCTGCCACTTTTATATCTCTTCACTCCCGTGTTGAGTCTGGCCAACTACGACATGCCAACTTTCGTGCATGTGGCGGGTAGCGTAATGATGGTTGCCGGACTTTGGCTATTTTGGCGTTCCCACGCGGACCTGGGCCGGAACTGGTCCGCAACCCTGGAGCTCAAGTCGACCCATAGCCTGGTAACCGTTGGGGTCTATCGTCTGGTGCGTCATCCGATGTATGGCGCAATTGGTCTGGTCAGCACTGCTCAGGGCATGCTGCTCGACAATTGGCTAGCCGGTTGGGCCGCCCTGCTCAGCACTATCCTGCTTTGTGCTTGGCGTATTCCACGCGAAGAACAAATGATGCAGGAGCATTTTGGCTTGGATTACGAGCGTTATGCAGGTCGTACCGGGCGGCTCTTTCCCAAACTGCCGCAGATCGGCATTCATCGACGATGATGAGTTGCAGAAGCCCGCCATCGCAGCGCATCAGCCACCTACCATGCGGGTTTCAAAACCATGATGCGTAGCGCGGCAAGTGGCGCAAGCAGCGCCGCGGCACCCCATAACTCCCATCTCAGGGCCATTTTCTGGTATGGCGCATAGTCGAAGTCGCCATGCTCGGCGCCGATCTGCGCCAGAGCGAGCAGCTGTCGCTGCAGTGGCGCAACGCGGAACTTTCTCCCAGCACCGAGTGGACTGCGCCGGTAACGAGTGCGAGAACGCCTGCCACAACAAGCAGCGTTTGCATATTTTCGCTCTCGACAAGGCGCGCCATACCGGCTCGCCATGTGAATTCCGCATCAGGGTCGCCGGGTCGCGTTCGGCGCGTGCGGCTGAAACACACCATCGCGGCAGCGGATCAGCGCCTGTGGCGGCACCGCAGCACCGTTACTGCTACTGCACGCCCGGAAAACTCTCGACATAGCGGATCGTGAAATCCGGGAAGCTATCGACGAGCTGGATCTTGTAGTCAGGGAAGCTATCGACGATCTGCCATTCACCGGCTTTTTCGGGAAAGCTCTGGACGATTTTCACATGCAGATCGGCGAAGCTGTCGACGACCTTGACCTTGTAGTCCGGAAAGCTGGTGACGAACTGGATCTTGCCGTGAATCTGCGCGAGGTCGGGTTTCTGCTCGGCCGCTGTCGCGGTCAGCATGAAGGCGGTGAGCATGAGCGCAAACAGGCAACGCATGGTCGACTCCAGCCAGGTGGACTAGCCCCGAGCCTAGGCCAGATGCGCGGGCGCTGCCAGCGTGCGGCGGCAACGCCGTGCTATCCCATTCGTCACCCTTGTGACGGTGCGGCGCCACCCCATCTCGGCCGCCACGGAGTGTTCAGGGCTGCGGTCAGTAGGCATTGGCCACATAGGATCGCCTACACTTCGACCGTGGCTGCGCCGGCAATGGGGAGATTGCGTTGAGCCGATTTATGCGTGCTTTGCAAAAAGCGGGTCTCGTCGAACTCGATGAGCGTGCGGAAGCGGTTCTGGCCGAGACGCCTGCAGAGGCTGAACCGACGCCTCAGATCGTCATGGACCACGCCCCCGAGCCGGTTGTGGCGGCGCCGGCGCCGGCCCCGCTGCCGGTGGCGGACGGCCCCATCACCGAGCAGAGGCCGTTTGAGGACATCTACGCCGAGCATTCCGTAGCGGCGGCGGTGTTTCCCGCGGAAAAACTGCTGAAGATTCTCGATGGCCTGGCTGCGCTCGATCCGGCCTCGCGCATCGCCGCGGTCCGCGCGCTGGACGCTGCTGACGATGCCTGGACCGTCGACGACGCTCTGCTTGACGCCGAACGCAAGACGCGTGCGCTGGCCAGCTCGCGCACACAGCTCGAACAGCAGGCGCGGGCAGCGCTGGAACAGGCGCGGCGCGACATTGCCGAACGCGACCAGCGGCAGCAGGAGGCAGTAGGCCGCATCCGCAGCCAGATTGCCGACCTTGAAGCGCTGCTTGAGCGCGAGGTGGCAAGGGCAACCGAAGAGAAAGCCGCCTTCGAGAATTCCGCGCGCGCCGCCAAGGAAGCCTGCCTGCGTGAGGTTGCCCGGCTCGATGGCGAGGCGGAACGCCTTAAACGCCTGGCCGCGACCTTTGGCGCAGCCCCGGCGACGCCAGCTGCGCCAACACCCTGATCCAACCCTGCAACGGAGCCACCATGGCCAAGATGACCCCGCTCGCCAAAGGTCTGGTAACCCTCATTATTCTGGGCGGCACTGCTGCTGCTGGCTGGCACCTGGGCCTCAAGGAAATCGTCCAGGGCAAGGCCGATCAACCGGCCGCGCCGGCTGCGTCGACCACGCCGGCGACGCCCAGCAATGCGAGCAACAAGACACCCGAAACAGCAGCCGCGACGCCGGCGAATACCGCCAAACCGGCAGCGCCGGTGGCAGCCGGAGGCCCGTTGGGCGGCGCCGGCAATCCGCTCAAGGTCAGCATCGTCAGTTTCCATGGCTACGCTCCTGCGCTGCTGGCCAATGGCAAGGCCTTGAAAACCCAGCCGGGTTCGCTGTTCGCGCAGAACGGCGTCAGCGTGGAATTTGTGATCCAGGACGATATCCCGACGCTGTCGACGATCTTTGAATCCAAGACTGCGCACTGTGCCTGGCGTACCTCGGACTTCTGGGCGCAGGAGCAGCCGAACCTGCGTAACGCCGGCCTCGACGGCCGCGCCATCATGGCGGTCGACAATACCCAGGGCGCTGACGCGATCATTGCGCGTAATCCGGCGATCACACGTGTCGAAGATCTGGCGGACCACAGCATCGCGCTGCTGCAGTTCACGCCATCGGACGGCATGACCATCGACGCGATCGAGAACTCCAGCCTGACCGCGCGCAAGAAGCAGTCGGTGCGCTATGTCTACATCAATGCCGAGGAAGGCACGGCTGGTGTGCGTGCCGCGCTGGAAAGCGGCAACGTTGATGCCGCGGCGCTGTGGGATCCAGATCTGTCGCTGGCGCTGAAGAATATTCCGGGCGCGCATGTCGTCTATTCGACCAAGACCGCGACCAACCTGATCTATGACGTCATCGTCTGCGACAGCCGCGTGTTGTCCGAGCCGGCCAATGAGGCCGCATTCCAGGGCTTCGTCGCGGGCTGGATGGCCGGCGTCGATGCCGCGCGCAAGGCGCCGGATGAGGCGGTCGATGCGCTGGTGCGCACGGAAGAATTCTTTGCTCTGCTGGCCAAGGATCAGGGCCGCGGCTTCGTCAAGGGCCTGTTCGACAATCTGGTCTGGACCGGCCTTGAAGACAATGCGCGTCTCTTCGGCCTGGCCGGCGGCACCAATCACTACGAGCGCGTCTATCGCCGCTTCGATGGCATCTACCGCAAGGCGGGCGCGCTGGCTAACCCCAATTCACCGGTGATCGCGCCGCAGGAATCGGTCGATCTGCGCTTTGTCCGTAATCTGCTTGCCAAGAGCCAGGCCGCGCAGCAGGCCGCGGCCAAACCCGAGTTCACTTTCACCGAGCAGGAACGCCAGCAGGTCGCCAAGCAGGAGCCGACCGTAACCAAGCCGGTCATCGTCAGCTTCGCCAGCGGCTCGGCCGAGTTGACCAAACGTGCGCAGAAGACCATTGACGACGAAATGGTGCCGTTCATCGAGAACAATGGGTCGGCCTATTTCGATATTTCCGGCAATAGCGACTCGACCGGTTCGCGTGAGGCCAATATGCGCATCTCGCGCGCACGCGCCCAGGCGGTCGTCGACTACCTCGTCACGCAGTGGGAATTCGATCGCGCGCGTTTCGCGGTGACCGGCAATGGTCCTGACAAGCCGCTATGCAACGAATCCGCGCCTCAGGCCGAAAACCTGAGTCTCGAAGACTGCCGCGCGATGAACCGCACGACACGGGCGGCGGTGCTGAGGCGGTAAACGAAGCATGATCGCTGTACGGCTGGGGTCGGCGCATTACCGTCGACCCCAGCCGTTCCCTGGCTTTCAACGGTCCGGGACAGAGGGTTCTTCGCGTTGCGATACAGGCTGCTGACTAAGTTCGCAGTCTCCGTGCCGTGCAACACCCATTTCGCCAGAACACGCTGCGCAAGGTAGCCCCATGAGCGAATTAACAACCTGGAATCCCTATGCGCCGTTAAGTGCGCAGACGACACGGACATTGGGCATAGCCGCCGTGGCGGCGGTGCTGCTGCTGTGGGCCGTGATCAGCGCGACCGGGCTCGTCAGCCCCAATAAGTTGCCGGCGCCCTGGCAGGTAGCCAAGGCGTTCGGCTATCTCGCCTGGGATGGCGAGAACGGTCGCAGCCTATTGCTGAATGCGACCCTATGGTCGGTCGGCCGCGTGCTCGCTGCGGGAGCACTCGTCGTTGCGATCGGCATACCTATCGGCGTGCTGATGGGGGCATCGCCCAGGCTCAATGCGGCGTTGTCACCGCTGATAGATCCGTTCCGCTCGGCACCCGTGGTCGCGCTGCTGCCGATCATGGTCATGTGGTTCGGCATCGGTGAATGGATGAAGGTGCTGTTCCTGTTCGTCGGTGCCGTCGTCTACCTGATTCCCATGGTGCGGGATGCGGTGCGTGCCGTGCCCCAGGCCTACTGGATCTCGGCGCGCGATCTGGGCGCCACACCGCTGGAAGCCGTGCGCCATGCCGTGCTGCCGCTGGCGATGCCACGTATCGCCGATGCCGTTATCGTGGCGGTGTCGGTCATGTGGACCTATATCACCGTGGCTGAATACGTGAATGCGCGCGAAGGGCTGGGCCAGCTGATCCAGAATGCACGGCGCTTCTCGGCCATGGACCAGGTGTTCGCCGGCATCATTGTCATCATCGCGTTCGCCCTGCTGAGCTACCAGCTCATGCGCTATGTAAAGTCCAGGATGTATCCGTGGGAGACCAAGCTGTGAGCGATAGCGCGAACCCGGTCAGCATCGAGCTCAAGGACATTGTCCAGGAGTACCCGCACAAGGACGGTACCGGCGTGCTGCGTGTCGTCGACGGCATCAGCCTGAGCCTGCAGCCGGGCATCAACATGCTGCTGGGGCCTTCAGGTTGTGGCAAGTCGACCATCCTGCACATGATGGGCGGTGTGCGTCCCATCGGCGTGCAGACGCCGACCTCGGGCACGGTGCTTATCGATGGCAAGGCCTGCGTCGAGGCGCATGACGACGCGGTCATGGTATTTCAGCGTTACGCCAACCGGCCTGATCTCAGTGTCGAGGAAAACGTCGCGTTCCCGTTCCGCCTCAAGCACTGGCGCGCGCGCGTCAGTGCCGCCGAAGCGCGCCAGCGCATCGAGGAGACACTCGCGGCGGTGGGCCTGTCGGCGCATCGCAAACATCTGCCTTCGCAGTTGTCCGGTGGGCAGAACCAGCGCGTTGCGCTGGCGCGCGCACTGGTTCTGCGGCCGCGCATACTGCTGATGGACGAACCCTTTGGCGCCCTCGATGCGCAGACACGCGCCGAGATGCAGCAGCTTCTGGTGCAGATCTACGAACACAACCCGTGTCTGGTCGTGTTCGTGACCCATGATGTGACCGAAGCACTGACGCTGGGCGACCGTGTCATCGTGCTGTCGACGCAGCCGGCCAAGATCGCCGACGATTTCGCCATACTGGAACCGCGGCCGCGTTCGGTCACCTGGCAGCGTTCGACCGAGGCCGTGCGCATGGAAGAGCGCATACTGGCGCAGTTGCATGCGGCCAGTACGGGCCGTGCCAGTCTGCGCGTGTCGGTGTAAGAGGACGGTTTTGTGACCATGGACCCCGCCTGGAACCGCGGTAGCGAGCAGGAACAGCCGTCCTATCTCTGGGCGATGCTGACGGCGCCGCTCAATATCAACCTGTTCCTCGCGACCCTGGCGAGCAGCACCTTTCTCTCGATTCCCTATGGCGCCCCTGGCGCCATCCTGCCAATGCTGGCGTTCGCCGCGGGCGAGGCGATTGCCTCGATGTTCATCCCGGCCTCGTCCACGTTCCGCGCCAAGGTCGACCGCAAGCTCAAACTGAAGCGGCGTGAAGCTGCTGCCATGCATTTGCGTGGCGAGATCGCACGGCGCTGCACCGAGCATGATCCGCGCTGGGAGACCTATCGCAACCTGCAGGAGCGTGTGCGCAGTCTGCGGGAGATGGGCAGCCATCGGCGCAGCGCGCTGGGCGAACGCGAGCTGGAGCGCATCGAGGATACGGCCATCGACTACCTTGGTCTTTGGCTGGCCGAGCTATCGATGGACGAGCGCCAGGATTCGGTCAACGAGCGCGATATCGAACGCCGCATTGCGGAAGCCAACAAGCGTATCGAGCAAGGTGCTGAAGATACGCGCAGCCTACGCAAGGCCAAGGGCGATCTCGAAGAACTGCTGCTGCGCCATCGCCGCCTCGCCAGCCGCAAGGCGGCGGTCGAAGCGGCCCTGCTGTCGCTGCCTGATGCGGTAGAAGAAATCTATCAGGCCATCATCACCGGTGCTTCGGCGGCTGAAGGCGGTGCGCGCCTGACCGAAGCCATAGAACGGCTGCGGCTCGAAGAGGAGCTCGAATCGAGCTACGGTGCTGAAATCCAGAACCTAGTCCAACCCAGCGCGGCGCGTGCGATGGGTGCGGCGCGCCAGGGAGTCAAGTCGTGAACGTTCACAAGATCAGTCGCGGCGAACTGGAAACGCTGGTCAATTTCAGTGCGCACGAGCGCATGGTCCATGAAGCGATCAACACAGCGCTGAGCGATACGCTGCAGCGCCTGCGTTTCCTCAGCCGCTATACCAGCTGGAACGGCCTGTTTGGTTCTGGTGTCGCGGCGCTGGCCGGCAAGATCGGTCGTTCGCGCCGCTTGTTCCTCGATCCCGACGAACCGATAGCGGCGCTCGCCGACCGCAGCGTCTACGTCGGCAGTTTCTTTTTTGACGCGGCTCGCGATGAGTTCGACGATCATGAGTCGGTGCACCGCGACACCCATCGCTGCCTGGCCCAGGCCACACTCAAGGGCGTGCTCGAAATCGAAGCTGTGCAGATGCCGGCGCTGGCGGATCGGCAGCAGGTCAATACCCTGCTCGCCGAACCGGCCTGGCTGCAGGAGCTCAATGCCCGGGTTGCGCAGGGTTATGGCGTCGGCAGCAGCGATGATCTGCCGGCCATCTTCCGCGCGATCGGCTATCACCTGGGTTCCGAATTGCTGGCCGACCGCGAGTTCTCGATCATCGACGAGGTCATGCGTCACGCCGCTCCCGAGCTTACCCAGCAGCTGCTGATGAAGCGTGTCACCATTGCCGGTCAGGAGCATGTCGCTTACCACTGGATTGCGATCCACTCCGGGCACGGCGGTGCAGCCGAAGCAGACCATTTCGAATGGGCGACACAAGGCACACGCCTCGCACTGCGCTTCTCGCCCGAAGCCGATCACGCGGTGCTCAAGCAGCAGCTGATCCAGGGCTTTCTCGCCTTTGCGCAGGATCATCGCCGTTTCTTTGAGCTCGTCAATACGGCCTGATCTTTATCGCCGCCGGGGCTTGAACTCGGCGGACTTCCTTCCATGTTCCGAACTCGCAACGGAGACCCGTGCATTATGGCCAGCATCAATTTCTTCGACCGCCTCGGCAACCTCTGGCGCGGTTTTGTGTCGCTTTGGATCGCCGACGTCGAAAAGAAACACCCGGAAATCGCCTACGAAAACGCGATCAACAGCCTGATCAGCAAGTACACCAAGCTCAAGACCGCAACAGCGGCCATCATCCGCCGCCGCGACGAGATCGATCATCGCGTCGAAGCAGAACGCCAGTCGCTGGCCGCGGTAGCACGGGATCTCGAAGCCGCGCTGGCGACGAACCAGGACGACCTCGCGCTGGTGCTGCTGCAGAAGAAGAATGCGGTCGAAGCCGAACTCGCCGGTCTTGCGAGCGAGGCGGAGCAGGCCAAGGTCGACGCCGACGATGCCAAGAACGCGCTGCTGTCGGTCAAGAGTGAAATCGACAAGCTCAAGGCCGAGCGCGACCGCATGCTCGCCAAGATGCAGAGCGCCCAGGCGCGTATCCAGATCCAGTCACAGCTCGATGGCCTGTCGGTCGAAGCGGATGTACAGGCCCTGGACAAGGTGCGCGATCACATCAAGACCACGATTTCCGAAGCCAATCTCGGCAAGGAATTGCGCGATTCCGATCTGGATGTGCGCCTCGACAAGCTGCGTCAGCAGTCCGGTTCGATCACGGCACGCGCGCAGCTGGACGAACTCAAGCGCCAGCGCGCCGCCCAGGCGGCCGCCGGCAAGCAGATGTAAGGAGGCATCATGGCCGCGGCGCGATCTGCAGCAGCAATACCCTTGCCGCGCTGGGCCGAGGCGGTCCGGCGCAAATATGTCGGCGGTGAAGCGTCGATGTTCATCCTGCACCGCAATGTCTTCGACGAGATCCTGCACGGCGGCGCGTTCTATTCACTTGTGGAATTTCTGAGTGAAGTGCTGCTCAAGGACAACAAGGACACGATCATCGTCTACGACCCGTCGGCCGGCGTGCGCTATGCCAAGCGCACGAGCACGCTGGGCACCGAACCGGTGCGGCCCAACAAGCCGCCGGAGGAGGCGCTGGCCGACATCGAACACGAAATCCTGCTGCGGCATAGCGCAGCGCTGATTGTGAGCTACGCCGGCAGCATCGCCCCGCCGGGCGAGGAGAACTTCCTGTCCCATCCCGATCGCATGAATGCGATCCGGCTGCATCGCTGGTCCATGAGCCCGGAGCTTGAGACCAAGGACAATGTCGTCTTCCTGCTCAGCGAATCCCTGGCTGAACTCAACGCCAAGCTGGTCGCAAATCCGCGCGTGGCGGCAATTGAAGTGCCGCTGCCGGACCTGGACGAACGCGCCGCCGTCATCCGCAAGGTCGATCCCGGCATGCGGGAAGACGATGTCGAACGTATCGCCGAACACAGTGCGGGCCTGCGCGCGGTGCAGATTGCGCAATTGCTGACTCCACGCTCCACCGACAATGCGCTGGGTGAACACGAACGGCTGGAACTGATCCGTTCCTTGCTCGGCAGCAGCGCCGATGCACAGCAGCGCGCGTTAAAGCTCGCTTCGATCACGCGTGGCATGGATACCGAAGAGATCCGGCATCTGATCAATCCCGATCACCCCTTGCCGGAGACCGATGCCGGCGATCCGTTCGCCGAGGTCGTCGAGCTGGTACACCGGCGCAAACGCGAGATCATCGAAAAGGAATGTGCCGGCCTCATCGAATTCATCGACGCGCGCCATGGCCTTGAAGCCGTTGGCGGCAACGAAGGCATCAAGCAGGAGCTGATGCAGATCGCTGCAGCGATCAAGAGTGGCGACAAGCACCGTGTGCCCATGGGCCTGCTGTTCGTCGGCCCCATGGGCACCGGCAAGACCTTCATCGCCAAAGCCTTCGTCAAGGCTTCGGGCCTGAGCGCGGTCACGCTGAAGAACTTCCGCTCCAAATGGGTGGGTTCGACCGAGGCGAACCTCGAAAAAGTACTGGGCATGGTCAAGGCGCTGGGGCCCATCATTCTGATCATCGACGAGGGCGACCGCAGTTTCGGCGGTCAATCCGAAGACACGGACGGCGGCACGTCTTCGCGCGTGATCGCAAGACTCAAGGAATTCATGAGCGAGCCGGAGAACCGCGGCCAGGTGCTTTTCATCCTGATGACCAACCGCCCGGACAAGCTCGACATCGATATCAAGCGCGCCGGTCGTATCGACCGCAAGATTCCATTTTTTTATCCCGATACGGCGCAGGACGTGGAAGCCGTGCTGCGTGCCATTTTCGCGCGCTACAAGCTCGGCGACGCCATAGACTGGGCTGCCGCGCGAGAAGCGACGACGGCCAAACTCGTCGGCTATTCCAATGCGGATCTCGAAGCGGTCTGCCTGCTGGCGCTGAACCTGGCCGGCGAAGGCAGCAGCATCGATCAGGCCTGCCTGGAGCGCGCGATCGCCGATTACGTGCCGGCGCGGGATGCGGGCATGCTGGAATACATGGAGATGCTCGCCGTATTCGAGGCCTCGCGCCGCAGCATGCTGCCGCAGCGTTATCGCGACATGACGCCGGAGCTTTTCAACGCGCGGCTGCGCGAGCTCAAGCGCGAGTTACGGATCTGACATCCAGCCCGTTTCGTCAAGCGAGCTTGGTGGAACGGGTATCAATGCACTTCTTCCGGAGCCGATTATGACTGCTACACCGACGACCACACTCGAACTCCATCATCTGCAGGCGATAGTACGTGCCATGCACGACGTCGCGTTGACTGACGGCGTGCACGACGCCGAACGCGTGATGCTGCGTGGCTTCTACGAATCCTGCCAGCGTGACGCGGCGGCGCTGGCTTCGTTCGACGATCTCATCGCCATGCCGTTCGATCTTGCCGCCATCGTCGATGACTTCAAGTCACCGGCTCAGAAGATTGCGCTGCTGCATTCCTGCCTGCTGCTGGCGCATGCAGACGGCAGCTACTCGGCGACCGAGCGTGCGAAAGTGCAAAGCTTCGCCGACGCACTGGGTGTGTCATCGGGCGATCTGGAGCAGATCGAAGACGGAGTCACCGACTATCTGCTGCAGCAGATCTCGCGCATCAGCAACACCGACGCGCTGCAGGAAGTGGCCAGGGAACTGAGCCGCTGACTTGCATCGACGGGTGCTCCCCGGGGCAGGCCCCCGGGGAGCACCGTTTGCGTTATCGCACCAGGTTCACTTGTCGCTGACGTCGCCTTGTTCGTAGGCAAGCTGCTGCAGCGGCAGATCGACATAGAACATGGCGCCCGCTTCCTCTCGCGGCAGCATGCCGACCTTCAGCGAAGGAACAAAAACACGCCGTCCCTCCAGTTTGACCGGGCGCAGCACCACGGCCATCTGCACGTTGACGACGGCACCATTGGCAACACGCGTGATCTCCGCCAGCGCTTCACGCTTGAGCTGCTCGGTGCTCTTGAGCCTGAAGCTAGTGAGCTGCGGATGCAGCAGCACGCTGGGCCAGCGCAGGCTCAAACCAACCACGTCGCCGGCACCGCGCGATGCGATCTTGGCCTGACTGCCTTCAACCTGCAGGCCGTCTATGGCGCGCAACGCATAGGTGAATACCGAGTCGGCCGCGAGCTGGGCCTTGTCGTCGGCCATGTCGGCGGACTGTGTGCGCAGCGACATCACACCCGTGCTGGCGAAATGCACCTGTGTCCGGTCGATGCCGACCTGGGCCAGCAGATCAAGGTGCCGCGCCTCCAGCTCCCGTTGCGACTGTTGCGCCTCGGCAAAGTCCATGGGTGCCTTGCCTTCGAGGTTGCGCGCGTAGTGCACGCGCCCCGAGGTCTGGCTGATGCCGTAGGTCGCAGTCCCGGTCGACACATAGTCCGGGCCGCTTGTGGTCGAGTGCGGCAGTCCGAGCAGGTCTTCAATATCGGAGATCTTGCGCAGCCGCAGCGGATCGTGGCCGTTGGGATACTTGCTGCGCACCAGCGCAATGCGCCGCGCCAGCAGGTCCGGGTTGAACCGTGGCAACGCCGAATCCACCAGACGGGCATAGTCCTGTGAATACACCTGAGCCGACTCCGCCGGCGAGCCCAGATCGCTGACGTCGGCGGCGTTGCTCGCTGCGAGTGGTGCCAGCAGCAGCAGGCCGAACAAGCCGAGAAAACCGGCGCGAACACTAAAAGTAGAGTTTTTCATATTCATGAATCCATTCAGTTGGGCAGAGCGCCGCCGCCCGAGGAGGGGTCGCAGCCGCTGATGTAGCGCGTCGTTGCGAAATTCGCGCTGGTATCAGCCCATTTGCTGGCATAGCGTTCGTTGAGCACATCGGACGAGCGCGCGGCCGTGTTGCCGAAGCCCATGGCGATGGGACAGATCGTCTTGTAGCTGTTGTACCAATGGTCGACGTGGTGCATGTTGTCGACCCAGGCCTTGCCAACGCCCTTGGATGAAGTGCCGTCGGCGGCGAGGTCTTCATATTCGTCGACGTACTGCGAACCGATGTACATAAGTCCGTGGAAACCGGCGACTACATGTACTCCGCCGTTGGCCGGGCCGAACCAGGACAGGCGCTTGTCCCACTGCATGCTCTGGCAGGACGACATGTGGAAAAAGCGCAAGCGCCCGCCGGAGGCCTTGCCGATTTTCATCTGGTCAACGTTGAGCTTGCACTCGCCCTGTTCCTTGGTGTGCATGCTGCCGGCCCAGCCAGTGGCATCGACGGTACCGTGGGTGCAGATCAGCCCAGCATCGTGGGCATCGAGACGGCTGTTGTCGATTCCCCAGGCGGCGATTGAGGGATCGGTGTACTTGCTGACGCGGACCAGGGAAAAATTCTGCGCGTTCTGAACGAATCCGCGATCGCCCATTTCGTGACGCCAGGCCATGCACATGTCGTCCCACCAGTCGCGCTGCGAGCCGGAACAGTCGCCGTCCCATTTCGTGATCGCCGAACTCCAGACCGAATCGGCCAGGGCGCTGCTGCCGAGGCCCAGCGCGGCGAGGGCTAGGCCCGCGCCGAGCAGTGCTTTGCGTGTTGCTTTCATTGATTGCTCCATGTCGAGGTATGGCGAGCCCAGGGAGTGTTCTGCGCAGCTGTCGCCGTGCAGACCACCTGCTCGCCCCGCGTTGCCGTCCCCGTCCTTGGCGGGAAAACGCAACGTGTATACGAACGAAGCATCTGAAAAAAAACGAACACGCCGCACACCGCTCGACGCGGCGCGGTGTGGAAACTGCAATGTGCTGCCGGTGCGAACTGTCGACCAGTTCACGCGTCGCGCCGGGACTTGCCTCAGTTGCCGAGTGCGAGCTCTTTCTGCAGGAACGCCTTGGCGGCGCGGGTATCGCGTTTGATGGTTGGTTCGGATACGCCTAGCAATTCGGCGATGTCCTTGACTTCGAGTCCGGCAAAGAAACGCAGCTCGACGACGGTCACGAGACGCTCGTCGAGCGCAGCGAGTTTCTCCAGCGCCCGGTCCATGCCGACGAGTTGCTCGGCCTGGTCATCCACCGGTAGCGGCATGCCCTCCAGCGCTTCGAGTTCGACGTGTTCGGCACCGGCGCCGCGGCGCTCAGCGAGCCGCGCGCGTGCATAGTCGATCACGACCTGGCGCATTGCGCGCGCGGCCGTCGCAAAGAAATGCTTGCGGTTCTCGTAGTGGCTTTCGGCACGGTCAAACAGCTTGAGGTAGGCCTCGTTCACCAGCGCCCGCGTGTTCAGGGTATCGCCGCGGCGATGACGCGCGAGCTCCGCGCGTGCGATCCGCAGCAGATCGTCGTAAACCAGCTTCAACGCCTTGTCACGCTCGCCGGAATCCACGTTGGCTGCGGCGATGCGCGCCGTGATCTCGTGCTCGTTCATGCTTTGCTCCCCTGGCTCCGCGTGGTTGCGGTATAGCATCCGCCGCAAGTTTCGGCTGCTGCAGCCGTCGGCCAGTTTTACCACGGCGGCAACGGCGAGCAGGAAAATCCGCAGGCTTGGCCTGACCCCTGAACGACGACACTTGCGTACGTAAGTCTGAGTGAACACGAACCGCCAGCGACGACTCAAGGCACAGCCGCCTCGACGTTGCGGTTCGCCGCGTGCCCAATCAGTCTAGGCCGCAAGTTCCGTAATCAACCATTTTTTCCGAGTCGAACCTAATGGATGCACAGCGCTGGCGTTTGGCGCGCGACCTATTCGAGACCGTGGTCGACCTCGCACCTGAGCAATGGGAAGCCCAGTTGCTACGGCACGCCCCCGACGATGCCGAACTGCGAGCCGAAGTGCTGGCGCTGCTGGACGCGGACAAGGTGGCGACCCACGCTACCGGGCTGCATGAAGAAGTACCCGATCTTGTCGCCGGCCTTGCCCGGGAACTGGCGCGCCGGACTAGTGCGAGCTCGCCTGCAGGGTATAGCGGTGCCCTGCTGGGCCCCTTTCGCCTGGTGCGCGAAATCGGCCGCGGCGGCATGGGCGCCGTCTGGCTGGCGGAACGTGCCGACGGGCAATTCGCCCAGCAAGTTGCCGTCAAGCTGATCCACGGCGGCTGGGACCCGGCCGAAACACAAGCACGCTTCCTGGCCGAACGTCAGATCCTGGCCAACCTGCAGCATCCGCACATTGCTCATCTGATCGACGGCGGCGTTACCGCCGATGGCCGGCCCTGGCTAGCGCTCGAATATGTTGCCGGAACCGATCTGCGGCGCTGGTGCGACGCGCGCAAGCTGGATCTGCGTCAGCGGCTCGCGCTGTTCACTACCGTCTGCAATGCGGTCGAACACGCGCATCAGCGCCTCGTCGTACATCGCGACCTCAAGCCGTCGAATATTCTGGTCAGCGACGACGGCGTCGTGAAGCTGCTCGATTTCGGTATTGCAAAGCTGCTCGACCCGCAGTCCACGGCGGCCAGCGCAACACGCGTCTTCACGCCTGAATACGCGGCGCCCGAACAGGTACGCGGCGAAGTCGTGACGACAGCGGTTGATATTCACGCGCTGGGCTTGCTGCTTTACGAACTGCTCAGTGGTCAGCGTCCGTACAAAGTGGATAACTCTACTCCTGCAGCATACGAGCGGGCGATCCTGGACCAGGAGCCCACGCGGCCGAGCCTCGCGGTCACACGCGACACGGCGCGTCTGGGAGAAGCTGCAGCGCTGCGCCAGCAGACGCCGGAGCGTCTGTGCCGCGAGCTGCGCGGCGATCTCGACGCCATCGTGCTCAAGGCGCTGCGCAAACACCCGGCGCAGCGCTATGCCAGCGTCGGCGAATTCGTCGCCGATGTGCAGCGCTATCTGCAGCATCAGCCGGTGCTTGCACGCCGTGGCGACTGGAGTTATCGCGCGACGCGCTTCCTGCAGCGCCACGCCGTTGCCGTCGCGCTCGCGAGTATCGCCGTGCTCGCGCTCGGCATCGGACTCGGTCTTGCACTCTGGCAAGCACGTGTCGCCCGTGATGAACGCGATATCGCGCGGGAAGCGCTGGCTTTCATGACCGGCCTGTTCGAGCACGCGGATCCAACCCGGCAAAAGGGCGATGCGCTCAGCGTGCGCGATCTGCTCGATGCTGGCGTCCAGGACATACGTGGCACGCTATTGAAGCAGGACACCGTGCGTGCGCGACTGCTGCTGACCATGGCCTCAGCCTATCTGAGCCTGGGCCAACTCGATCCGGCCGAGCCCCTGATCACGGAAGCGCTGGAGCTCGCGCGCCGGCGCAGCGACTCTGTGCTGGAAGCCTCGGCGCTGATCCAGCACTGTCGCTACTTTGACCTCGGCAACGATTCCGGGCGCTGCCCCGAATTGCTTGATCGCGCCGAGCGTCTGCTCGATCCAGGTGAACCAGAGCAGGCCGCACTCATCGCATATTCACTCACGCTGCGCGTCTACGGGCGGCAGCTCGACAATCGCTATGAGGATTTGGTCGCCGACATGCGCCGCGGTCTCTCATTGCTCAACGACTCGGCCGAACACCGCTTCCTGCGGGTCGAACTCGCCAGCCATCTTGCGTTCGCCCTGGGCCGGCTGAATCGCTCTGCCGAGGGCGAGGCCGTACTGCGCCCTTATCTGGCGACCTTGCGCGGTGATGCGAGTGCGGAACGCGTGCTGCTGGCCGATACGCTGGGCACACTCGCGAACCTGGTTGCGCATCAGGAGCGTATTGATGAAGCCCTGGTGCTGCAGCGGGAGGCACTTGCGACAGTGGAAAAGCTCTACGGTGCCGATGATCCGGCCATCACCGTGCAGCTCAACAGCCTTGCCGTGCAGCTCACGGCGGCGGAACGCTACAGCGACGCCCTGCCGCTGCTTGAGCGCACCATCGCACTGGACCGCAGTCGGGGACCCGAAACCCATGAGCTGGCAAGCAGTCTGTGCAACTACGGCGGGGTACTGCTGATCGTGGGGCAGGACGCCGCTGCGCGCGCGCCGCTGGACGAGTCCATCCAGGTGGCCGAGCGTAGCGGCATCGACATGGAGCTCGGCCGCTGCCTGCTGTGGCGCTCCATCCTCCTGCTGATAAACGAGGATGCTGCCGCGGCGAGGCGCGATACGGTGCGGGCGCGCGAGGTGCTGGCACCGACCTATGCGCCGGATACGGACCTCATGCTGCGGGTGCGCAGCGCCGACCTGGCCGCACAGTGGCATGAGCGTGCGCCGGTCGCCGAGAGTTGCGCCGAGGCAACCGCCATCGCGGCGGCGTTTGCGAAATCGCCGAGGGCGGCGGACCCGAATGCTCGCTTCGCCGCATTTCTTGCTGCGCTGTGCAGCAACACCGCGGCCGTCGCCGCTGCAGCGGCGCAAGGCGCCTACGAGACCCTGGTCGCGGCGCTTCCACGCGGTGCATTGGACCCGCGGGCGCGGCTGGCAGCACGACTTGTGGCCAGCTGGCCGGCTCGGTGACAGGCATTGACGCCGGAGTGTGGCGATGTGCCGCGGGTCGCAGCGAAATGCCGCAGGCGAGACCATTGGCCCGACTACGCTCGCCGGCAATGGACTGGACAGCGCAGGCTGCCTGCCTATCATTCAGCGGCTGGAAATTTCTCAATGAACTTCCGATTGCACAAAGCAACCGGTTTCAGCGCGGTTCTCGCCACGCCCTGCAGCGTGGTCTCGATAGCATCAGCTTTAGCAGGAGTGGTCCATGCGCTACCTGGCTGCTGCAACACTGATTGTCGTCGCCATCATTCATCTGCTGCCGCTTTCGGGTGTGCTGGGTTCCGCACAACTCGCTGCACTCTACGGGCTCTCCTTCGACGAACCGAACCTTGCCATCCTCATGCGGCACCGGGCCGTGCTTTTTGGTCTGCTTGGCGCCTTGATGCTTTTGGCGGCTTTTCGGCAGGCGCTTCAGCCCGTCGCGTTCGCGGCGGGTTTCGTGAGTGTGGCTTCGTTTCTTTATCTTGCCTGGTCGGCCGGCGCCTACAACACGCAGATAAGCCGTGTTGTAGGCGCGGACATCGTTGCGCTGGCCTGCCTGGTCGTCGGGGTTGTCGCCTATGCCTGCCGGACACGCCAAGGCTGATTCACCAGCGCGTGTTCGAGCTGCCTAGTCGTCTTCGTTGGATCGTGCATTCCGCGCCGACAGCAGCACCTCAGCATCGGGACTAGTGTCTGTCATTTGCTTCCGGCGCTGCCCGCGCGATATCGCGGGTCGCCGTGGTGGGCTGCTCCATCAGGATACCTGACCCGTGGTAGCGTCATTGTCAGGTGACGCTGTGCTGTTCCGCGACGGCTTTGAGAGAGCCGAGTCACGAATGCCCGTCTTGCGGTTCAGAAGCCAAGCATGCCGCTGGTGACGGTAAACCCGCTTGTCCACGGCGCGCCAAGGATGCGCAAGGCATGGATGTGGAGCGCCCAGAGCAACTGCA
This sequence comes from Rhodanobacteraceae bacterium, assembly GCA_016790075.1. Taxonomy (GTDB): domain Bacteria; phylum Pseudomonadota; class Gammaproteobacteria; order Xanthomonadales; family Rhodanobacteraceae; genus Tahibacter. Next base: position 83,155 of record JAEUPP010000030.1, read on the forward strand.
TCGAGAAGATCAGGACTGTACCGAATGCCGGCAACGCGGCCTGTGCGTGACTCCTGATCCTGTCAGAGCGAATTCGCAATACACTCCCGCCGCGCAAATTTCTTTCGCGCTCACCTGACTGGAGTACTCATGACCGCTCGCCGCACGTTATCCGCTGCTTCGCTCGTCATCGCCGCTGCCACCATCCTCGCACCTGCGTCGGCGGCGCAGGCATCCTGGTTCACCGACTCATGGGCCGGACTGATCTCGTTCTGGGGCAGTGCGACGCTGGCGCAAGGCTGTATCCCGGCCGACGAGAATGATTGCGGCGTGCAGCCGCCGCAGTAACGGGAACCAGCAATCAGGAAGAATCTGACAACAGTAAGCTGCCGCAGCGGTAGCGTCGTAGTGATTCCCGCATACCGCTCCTACGGCGCGCCGAACTGGTCGCTGAAACAGCGCACGTCAGGGCGAGCGTATCGGCGGCCGCAGTAGAAGGGGTGTGAGAAAGGCGGGCCAGGGCTTGTGCTGCGCGTCCAGTTGAAACTGCCGTTCGCGAGCAGCTTGCCACCGAACAGCGCGGACTTCTGGTGCATGTGCGCGGGACCTTGAGCCCGGCGGATCTCGACTCCCGCTGCACGCCGATTTCGCGTGGCTGGACTTTCTCATGACCGCCAAGTCGGGCGCGGGTGGCGCTTGTGCGCAAGGTTTGCTTGCGCGCAAGCATTGATTGAGCCGATCGAAGTTCATGGTCAGGTCCGCCGAGCAAGTGGACTGCAGGGGGGGCTTGCCCCGCCTAAGCCTTGAGTACCCTGCCGATCAGGCGAGCCGCGAGCGACGCCGGATCACCTCGCCGCGCCAGCGCTGCGCGCGCGTCCGCCGCGCCATCATGAGCGCCGGTTCGCGGTCCAGAAGCACAAGGTGCCGGCGATTGCCGAGAACCAGGCCGTCCACGACACGCCGAGGAAGCGCGCGGCGTTGACGTCGAGTGCGTAGAGCAATACGGCCGAAAGGATAAGGGTCGCGCCTAGCGCGAGCGGCACGATCTGCGCGCGACTGGCGCTGGCATCGGCGTGCAGGTTACGCAGATCTTCGGAGTGCACGCGCATCTCTATGCCGCCGCTGCTGGCCTTGTGCAGATAGTCGTGCAGCAGCTGCGGCATGTCCGGAGCCGCGGCCAGCCATTGCGGCACGCGGCGACGCAGTGCTTTCCAGATGGCCGCTGGCCCATGGCGATCGCGCCATAGCCGTTCGAGCACCGGCTTGGCCACGGCCCAGATGTCGATCTTGGGGTCGAGCTGGCGGCCTATGCCTTCGATGTTGAGCAAGGTCTTCTGCAGCAGGATCAGCTGCGGCTGCAGCGTCAGCTCGTAGCGGCGCGCGGTCTGGAACAGTTTCACCAGTACTTCGGCCAGCGAAATCTCGCTGAGCGGCCGCGTGAAATAGGGCTCGCAAACAGCGCGCACGGCGGCTTCGAGTTCGTCCAGCCGCGTCGTCGCCGGCATCCAGCCGGCTTGCACATGCAGTTGCGCGATGCGGCGGTAGTCCTGGTTGAACAGGGCGATAAAGTTTTCCGCCAGCCAGTACTGGTCGGCCTCGGGCAGCGAACCCATGATGCCGAAATCGATTGCGATGAAACGGGGTTCATCGGTGAGAGAAGGGTCTATCCAGATATTGCCCGCGTGCGCGTCGGCATGAAAAAAGTTGTCGCGAAATACCTGCGTATAGAACAACTGCACGCCTTTCTGCGCGACACGGACGCGGTCTATGCCTGCTGCATCCAGTGCGGCAATGTCGTCGGCCGGGATGCCGCGCACCCGCTCAAGCGTCAGTATCGATTCGCGCGAATGCGACCAGAACACTTCCGGTACATAGAGGTCGCGCGAGTCGCGGAAATTGCGCCGCAGCAGGCAGGCATTCGCACCTTCGCGCTGCAGGTCGAGTTCGTTGACCAGCGTGGTCTCGATTTCAGCAACGACTTCACGTGGCCGGATCTTGTCGGCGTTGGGATGAAAACGTTCGGCCAGGCGGGCGAAGTCGCGCAGCAATGCCATGTCGGCGGCGATGCGCCGGGAAACGCCGGGGCGCAACACCTTGACCACGACTTCACGCCCATCCTTCAGCCGTGCCGCATGCACCTGAGCGATCGACGCCGAGGCCAGCGGCGTTTCATCGAATGCCGCGAAGAGCTCGGCCACCGGAGCGCCAAGTGCCGCTTCGACCGCGGCACGAGCGGCTGCGCCCGGAAACGGCGGTACCTGGTCCTGCAGCAGGGTCAGTTCATCGGCGATGTCCGGCGGCAGCAGATCGCGCCGTGTCGACAATATCTGGCCGAATTTCACGAAAATCGGCCCGAGTTCTGCCAATGCCATGCGCAGTCGTGCGCCGCGGCTGAGCTGGGCGATGTCTGCCGGCGGGCGGCCGAACACCGCGCGTATCCACTTCAGCGGGCGGAACAAATGGACCGCCTCGACCAGATCGTCGAGGCGGTAGCGCAACAGCACACGGGTGATGCCGACCAGACGCGGCACACTGGTCAGTGGCGTCATGCGCGTTTGCCTGCCGCGGCGCCCAGACGTGTGATGCGTGCCTGCAGGCGTTCGCTGCGTTCGCGCAGAGCGTCGACGTCGTCGAGGAACTCGTCCATCTCCCCAGGGGCGACCAGGTCACGGCTCTCTTCGCGCAGATACTCCGCGCCATCACGTAGCAGCGCTTCACTGCGTTCGCGTGCATAGCGCAGCGCTGACGCAACCCCTTGCGCCAGTTTGATGCCGATCACATCGCCAAATACACGCGCGAAAGCTTCTTCAAAATCGGGGCTATAGCTACTCGCGATTTTTTCAAGCCGGCGCGCAAGTTCCGCGTCACCGGCGATTTCGACCTTGCCGGGGGCGAGAACGCTATCGTCGCCGCGCCGCAGAATCAGCGCGAGCAGGCTGCCCGGTGTTGCCGCGACGCGTAGCGCGCTGTCGCCGGCAAACTCCGGACCGACGCTGAGCCGCTCGCCGTCGACGGCCAGGCGCAGGGCCAGCGAAGTGTTGGTGAAGGCAATGCTCAGTGCGCGGCCATCCAGGCGTTGCAACTGGCCACGGGTGTCCGGATCTAGCGCGAGGGCGCGGTTCAGCGCCGACTGCAACAGGCGGCCAAGCACCGACAGGACGGGATGAGGCGTACGGGGCGTCGTCATGAGACCCCGGATTCTACGCGAGCAGCGGCCCGGTTCCGGCCGGTGCGACAACAGCTGCCTGCAGGCGGGCAATTTGCGCCGCCAGTGCGCTGCGCAATTCTTCAGGTTCAAGAATCGTGAAGGCGAACGGCAGCCGGGCGAGCTGGCGGGCGAACCAGTCGAGGCTGTCGGTGCGCGTGCGCAGCAACACGCCGTCGCTGTGCGCCACAAACACGCCGATATTGCCGAGCTGCTCGGCCTGGACTCCGGCCAGATCCGTCTCCAGCAACAGTTCTACCGCGATTGCACGGGGTAGGTTGGCGAGGCTGAGTTCGAGTTGGGCAGCGGCGTCGAAATTGGGCGGGCGGCCGAAACTGCGGTCGATAGGTACCACACTGACTATACGGTCCAGGCGGAATGAACGCAGGTCGCGGCGCAGATGGCAGTGGCCCAGGGCATACCAGCGCCCGCCACGCCAGGTCAGGCCATAGGTATCGAATTCGCGCCGGCTCGTCGCCCCGTCCGCGGCGCGGTAGTCCAGGCGTACGCTGCGCTGGCTCTGGGCTGCGGTGCTGAGCGCCAGTAGCGCCTCGCTGCCGGTCGTGGTCGGCGTATGGCTCAGATCCAGGGTCACGGTTTCAGCCACTGCACGTACGCGCCGCTGCAGGGTTGCCGGCATCACGCGTTCGAGCTTGGCCTGCGCGCTTGCCACCGCCGGCGCCGCGTCCGCCAGGCCGAGACTGCGTGCAGCGAGCAGACCGAGAGCAAGGGCCAGCGCCTCGTCATCACCGAACATCAGTGGCGGCAGTTTGAAACCCGGCACCAGCGAATACGCGCCGTAGCGTCCGCGCTCCGCAGTAATGGGGATGCCTATGTCTTCGAGCACCCGGATATAGCGCCGCGCGGTACGTACATCGACTTGCAGCCGCTGCGCCAGTTCACTGCCGCTGAGGCGGCCATGCGCCTGCAGCAGTTCCAGCACCGTCAGCACGCGAGAAGCGGGATGGCTCATGCGGCTAGCATAGGCGGAATCAGGACGGAACCTGCCCGCAATCACTGGGCCTGGCGTTTTTTGAGACCGAGTGCATACCTCAGAACGCAGTACCCCGGACCAAGTGGGTGTCCCGGAACGCGTGAGTGGGTGTCCCGGAACGCTTGAACAGCCGCCGGGCGGTTGTGGGCTGGTGCGGCGATCCAGCGCTGTGGTGCCTGGCGCCTCAGCCCTTGCGCTGCTGCATGCGCTGGCGCGCGAGCTGCTCGCCGACACGGGCCAGACCTTCGTTGGTGCTGACGCGCGGCGTGTAGCCCAGATCCCGCCGTGCTGCGGCGATGTTGAACCAGTGCGCCGTCGATAGCTGTTCGACGATGAAACGTGTCAGCGGCGGCTCGGATTTCAGGCGCAGCAACTTCCAGATGCGTTCGAGGTTTGCACCAAGAAAACGTGCGAAGTCCACCGAAATACGCCGTTCTTCGGGCGGCAGTCCAGCGGCTTTCAGCAGCGCGTTGATCATTGCATCCTGGTTGATCGGTTCACCCTGGGTAATGAAGTAGGCCTTGCCCGCGACAGCCGAGCCGGGTCCGAGCTTGTCGAGGGCCAGTACATGCGCCTCGGCGGCGTTGTCGACGTAAACCGTATCGATCTTCTTGGGGGCGTCACCAATATGGCGCAGGCGGCCGCGGCGCGAGCGATCGAGAATGCGCGGCAGCAGATGCGGATCGCCCGGACCCCAGATCAGGTGTGGTCGCAGCGCGACGGTAGCGAGCTGCGGCGAGTTCGCCGCGAGCACCCGCTGCTCGGCGCGTGCCTTGGTCTGTGGATACGGTGCGAGAAAGCGGCTGGCGTAGGGGGTGGACTCGTTAACCCCGTTGAGATCGTGGCCGTCATGCACCACGCTGGGGCTGGAGGTGTAAACGAGCTTGGGTACGCGGTGAATCTCGCAGGCAGCGAGCACGTTGTCGGTGCCGCGCACATTGATCTCGTAGTACTCGGCAAGCGAGCCCCAGGCGCCAGCCTTGGCGGCGGTATGGACAACGGCGTCGCAGCCTTCGGCCGCAGCCGTGACCAGATCCAGGTTGCGCAGGTCGCCAAGATGCTGTTCAACACCTAGCGTGTTGAGTTCCGGGTAGTCGTTGCGATTGAACGCGCGTACGGCGTGGCCGCGAGCGACAAGCTGCTTGCAGATGGCCTTACCGAGAAAACCGCCGCCGCCGGTGACGAGTACTTTCATGGCTGTGCTCTTCGTACTGCGCTCATTCGCGCGCTATAACCGTTCGTACAGACCGTGAACAACGCTTCCTTCGTGGTCAAAGCTGTCCTTGATGACATCAAAGAACAAACTGTCGCCCGACTGGTACTTGCGATACACCGCGTAAGAAACAAGATCTGCGAGTTGAATCAGACGTGAAGCGCGAGAGTCGAGAAATACGGGGACTTCCGCATAATTCCTGGTTTTTCCCCAGGAGTGGCCCAGATACTTGAACTCGCGCGCAAGAGTCTGAATTCGTGGTTCTGCAGCGGTTTTGTCAAACACCATCAAACCACGTTGCGTATCGTTGTGCTTGGCATGGAGGCGGGCCAGAAAAAGATCGAAGCGACTGCATAGCTGCTCGAATGCGAACTGCACGGGGTCGATGCCCTGCATGGCGTTCTTGCGGACAACAACGGCAAACAGGCGCACGTTCCTCATACCGGAACTGACGACACCGGAGTGTAGTGCATCGCAAACGGCATCCAGTCGAGTCTGCACGGAAAACCTCCGCCACCGATCACGTCCACCGCGCATCGGTGAGCCATGCAGTTCTATCGACTGGGGATCTTCAGGACAAAAGCGAGCGGCGATCTGGTTGAGATCTTGTTCGATCCAGTGCGTGCGCCGCTCAAACACGGATACGCCGGCAAGCACGAAGAAATCATGAGATGCGTCGTCGGGGGAGCCGGATTCGTCGACGTACAGGAGGTGCATCGAGCAGTTCTCGGAACTGAAAACAAAGCAGGCCGCACGTAGCGGCCTGCTGAAAAGGGAGAGCCAAGTGAGAAGCTTCTCAACGCAACGCGAAAGACGATGCTCTTGACCCTTCGTGCAACATAACAATGCTCTGTCGGCAAGTCAACAATCGCCAGAGAATCAGAGTTTTACAGCAGATGAGGGTGGGTGGGCATGGTTCCTCATGGCGCCTCGGCCAGATAGGTATAACCCGTCAGTCCAGTTTCCAGCACGTCCTCAAATAGTCGTGCAGTGGAGTCATCAAGCCGGGCGGCGGCGATCTTGTCGCGGTAGGCCTGGCGCAGCGCCGTGAGGTCATATCCGACATAGTCGAGCATGATGTCGCAGGAATCGCCACGCTTGAACTGCGACAGTTGCGCCGTATCGTCAGTGCCGACGTGCACGCTGACGGCGTCGGTATCGCCGAACAGGTTGTGGATGTCTCCCAGCGTTTCCTGATACGCGCCGACCATGAAGATGCCCAGCCGGTAGGACTCGCCGGGCCGCAGTTCGTGCAGGGGCAGACTCACATCGAGTCCATCTTCCTCGACGTATTGGTCGATGCGGCCGTCCGAGTCGCAGGTCAGGTCACCGATTACGCCGCGGCGGGTCGGCTCCTCGGCGAGCCGCGTCAGCGGCACGATAGGGAATACCTGATCGATAGCCCAGACATCGGGAATCGACTCGAAGACCGAGAAATTCACGAAGTACTTGTCGACCAGGCGCAGGTCGAGCTCATCGATGGCCTGGCGGTGGGCGCGTTCCTCGGGCTTGAGACGCGTGCGTACGGCGGTGATGATGGCGTAGAACACGTCGTCCAGGCGCGCGCGGTCGGCCAGCGAGAGCTGGCCCAGGGCATACAGCGTCTGGCCTTCGGCAACGTGGTGCAGTGCCTCCTGGTACAGCTCCAGCAGCGGGCGCTCGTCAAGCTCCGCATGGATCTCGCGCAGATGGCGCAGCACGGTGGGCTCGTTTGCGCGCTCCGGTGGAATGGCGCCGGTCGGTGCCTGTTCGACCTCGCTGACGTTGACGATGAGCACGGCGTGATGTGCTGTCATCGCGCGGCCGGCTTCGGTGATTACACGCGGCGCCTTTAGGCCGTGTTCGGCGCAGGCTTCCGCCAGCGGCTGCACGATGGTTGCCGCGTACTGTTCCAGGCCGTAGTTGATCGAACAGAATGAGCGTGAACGCGAACCTTCATAGTCGACGCCGAGACCGCCGCCGACGTCCATTGTCGCAATCGGCAGTCCCATTTTTGACAATTCCACAAAATACCTGACCGCTTCGCGCATGCCTGCGGCGATGTCGCGCACGTTGCTGAGCTGCGAGCCCATATGAAAATGCAACAGTTTCAGGCAGTGGTCGAGGCTGTGCGCGCGTAGCTGCTCGACCAGATCCAGCACCTGGCGCGGGGTCAGACCGAACTTGGCCTTGTCGCCGCCGGTGTTCTGCCACTTGCCGGCACCCAGTGTCGCCAGGCGCATGCGTACGCCCAGCAGCGGCTCGACCCCGAGCCGGCGCGATTCCTCGATGACATGGCCCAGTTCCGACGGCTTCTCGATCACGATGTAGATTTCGAGACCGAGGCGGCGGCCGATCAGCGCGAGGCGTATGTATTCGCGATCCTTGTAGCCGTTGCAGATCACGGTGCTGCCCGGTTTGGCCAGGGCGAGCACGGCCATCAGTTCGGGCTTGGAGCCAGCTTCGAGGCCGAAACCCTGGTCGCCGTGGGCGGCAAGTTCGCCAGCGACGCCACGCTGCTGATTGGTCTTGATCGGGAATACGGCGGTATAGCCGCCGGTATAGTCCCAGTCGGCCATGACCTTGGCGAAGGCCGCCTGAAGCCGTCCGCGGCGGTGATGCAGGATGTCGGAGAAGCGTACCAGCAGCGGCAGCCGCGAGCCCTGAGCCTGCGCCGCGGCGACGATGTCGTCGAACGCCAGTGCAGGACCGCCCGGTCCTTGCGGCTGTGCGACCATGCGCCCCTGCGCGTCGATATCGAAGTAGCTCTCACCCCAGTAGGGCACGGCGTAGCGCTGGCGTGCCTGTTCCACGTTCCACACATTCGTCATTGACGCGTTTCCTCAACAGTCCGAAAGGTGCGTCGCAGCGGCGGGCCTGGACGAAAAACGGTGACACTGGCCACCTTGCCGACGACCGGAAGCCTCGCACGCCGCGGGGCCGTCGGACCGTGCATTGTAGCGGCGGCAGGTGCGCCGTCGATGGTGCGCTGGGGTGCGACCCAAGGGGGCGGGGAACCGGTACAATCGCGCGCCCCGATCTGACCTCCCGCGAGAAACTGCGCCATGTCCGAGAACTCCTGGTTCACCGAGCAGCACGAGCACTCCGGCTCGTCCATCGGTTTCCGCGTGAACGAAAAGCTGCACGCGGAAAAAACGCCGTTCCAGACCATCGAGATCTACGACACGACCGACTGGGGCAAGCTCATGGTCATCGACGGCTGCATGATGGTGTCCAGCCGTGACAATTTCCTTTATCACGAAATGATGTCGCATCCGGCGCTGTTCACTCATGCGCGAGCCAAGCGGGTCGTCATCATAGGCGGCGGCGACTGCGGCACCTTGCGGGAAGTGTTGCGCCATGACGAGGTCGAGAAGGCAGTGCAGGTCGAGATCGACGAGCGCGTGACGCGCCTCGCCGAGAAGTATTTCCCGGAACTCTGCGAAGCCAACAACGATCCGCGCGCCGAGCTGCTGTTCATCGACGGCATCAAGTACATGGCCGAGTGCGAACCGGAATCGCTGGACCTGATCATCGTCGATTCGACCGATCCGGTCGGCCCGGCCGAAGGCCTGTTCAACGCCGCGTTCTATTCCAGCTGCTACAAGGCGCTGCGCCATGGCGGCATCCTGGTGCAGCAGTCCGAGTCACCGCTGGTGCATCTGGATCTGATCAAGGCCATGCGCCTGGCAATGAGAAGTGCCGGCTTCCAGTCCGCGCGCACGTTGAGCTTCCCGCAGCCTTGTTATCCGACAGGCTGGTGGAGCTGCACCATGGTACGCAAGGGCGCTGATCTGGCCGGGTTCCGTGAACGTGGCGCAGCGAGCAAGCAGTTCCCGACGCGCTACTACAACGTCGACATGCACCGCGCCGCGCTGGCCATGCCGGAATTCGTACGCGAGGCCCTGGGCGACTGACGGCGTCCCTGGCCATGGCGTGGACTCCCGATTGCAGGGCAGATTGCGCATGAGCGTGGCCGGGCCTGGCGCCAGCGCGGACGCGCGAGCCTAGGCTGCGGCCGGCCTGTTACGGCTCGCCTTCGCCACATGTCCGTCGTTGTCACATTTTCCTTTGTTCTGTTGCTGATGGCGCTGGGCCGTGCCCTGGCCTGGCGCAGGCTGGTGCCCGATAGCGCGCCCGATGCGCTCAACGGTGTTGTGCTCTACGTTTGCATGCCGGCGTCGATTCTGCTGCAGGTGCCGCGGCTGGAATTCTCCGCGGCTACGCTCGGTGTTGTGCTGGTGCCCTGGATCCTGGTGGCATTGTGCACACTGCTGGTGCTGACTGCCGCGCGCCTTTTCCCACTGCAGCGCTCGGACACGGCCGTGCTGCTGCTGGAAGTGCCGCTGGGCAATACCTCGTTTCTTGGCTATGCGCTGATTCCGGTGCTTGCCAGCCCTGCTGCCTTGCCGTTCGCCGTGCTCTACGACCAGCTTGGCAGCTTTCTGCTGCTGTCCACGTTTGGTCTTGGCGTCATCGCGATCTACTCGGGTGGCCCGCGCCCGACGCCGGCCGCCGTGCTCCTGCGCGTATTGCGTTTTCCGCCATTTGTCGCACTGGTGCTCGCGCTGAGTGTGGTGCCGGCCGAACTTCCGTCGGCAATTGCCGCGCTGCTGCAACAACTGGCGAATGCGATGCTGCCGCTGGTCGGTTTGGCGTTGGGCATGCAGCTCAGGCTGCGCCTGCCGCCGGCTCAGCGGCTGGTTCTGACGCTGGGCCTGGCGGGAAAACTGTTGCTGATGCCCGCGCTGGCGCTGTTGCTCTGCCTGGCGATGGGACTCAAGGCAGAAGCACGGGCTGCAGTAGTGCTCGAATCGGCCATGCCACCGATGATTACGGCAGCTGCTCTGGCTTGCCTGGCGCGACTGTCGCCGGAGCTCAGCTCAGCGCTGGTGGGCTATGGTGTCGTGTTGTCCATGCTGAGCCTGCCGTTTTGGCAGTGGCTGCTCAGCCACTGCGCATAAAGGGCGTCCATAGCCGGCTAGACACCTGTGTTTTGCCAGCTATGGCGGGCAGCCGAGGTCGGCGAGCGGGAAGCGGCGAGCGGACTGCCATCAGCCTCCCGCTGCGCCGACTTGCTCCGTACTGCCTATGGTGTGCAGGTGACTCCGGCGATCGCGGTGACGCGTTCTAGCGCCAGCGTGCCCGAAGCGGTGAACAATGGATCGGTAGAGGTCCAGGCCACGCTGCCGGTATTGCATCCGGTGAAGGTAAAGGTCAGCGTACCCCAGGGCGGATTGGTGATCTGTGCGGGATCGAAGTTCGGCGGGAAGCGACCGCCGCGGCTCTTGACCGCCTGCATCTCGATGCGGTTGTTCACCAGCTGACCAACACCGAGTATCCATACCTGGTTGCCGTTCCCGTCAAACGTGAACCAGAACGCGGTAACCGTCGTGTCATTGACCTTTTCGAGCTGGAAGCCGTGGCCGCTCTGGGCCGGATTGAACCAGTTGCCGCTGACCGCATTGCCGATGGAGAAGTTCGATCCACCGCCCTGCACGATGATCTTGCCCGCCATGCCGTTGCCGCCGGGCCCGCCGTGGGCGCTGCAGTAATAGCCGATCTCTCCCGGGGTGTTGAAGGTCAGTGTCTGCGACCATTCGCCCGAGCTCGGCTGGCCGCCGCCGGGATTGGCTGCGCTGGCGCAGTTATTGGAGCAGCGGAATGAGTCGTTGTCGGCGACTACATTGTGGAAACCGCTAATGTTCCGGAAAGTCACCGTATCGCCTGCCTGGATCGTCAGGTTGGCGGGCGAATAGCGCAGACCGCCAGAGCCGACCAAGACAACGTGGTTGGCCGCCGTGGCCAGAGTGGAAGCAAGCAGCAGGCAAATGCCTGCGAGCCCGCGAAGAAAATGCCGATACATGCAGGGCCTCCGTAGCAAATCACCACGCGAATGCGCGGTCCGTAGGCGATGAGTGCAGCAGGCGGGCGAAATGGTTGTCGCCGCAGGTCTGAACCTGCGCCAGCCGGGTGGTGCCGCGGCTGCGCTGCGCATGTCCGCAGGTGGTCACGCCCCTGCCGGTTGCTTCAGAAACTCCAGATCAGGGTCGTCACCCAGCGGGTGTGGTCGCGCGCGCCGGTGTTGTAGCGCAGCGCATTCGGCGACGACCAGAGCACAGAGGTGTAAAGGTAAACATCACCGAGGCCGTAGCTCAGGCCGGCGCTGGCATAGCGGTAGTTAAGGCCGGCCACATCCAGATGTGCGTAACCGAAACCGGCGTTCGCTGCGAGGCGGCCCTGCAGGGGTTGCTGATAGCTGAGTTCGGCTGTTGCCGCCCGGCCTTTTTTTGTGGCCACTCGATAGCTAAACAGGCCGGGTGTGTCGGCTGACAGCGCAAGATTCAGGCGCCAGCGCCCGCGCCAGCCTATGGCGGCGGTCAGGTCTGTATAACTCAGCTCGTCACGCCAGACATTCCAGGGCGACTCGTAGTGCAGAACCCCGATTTTTGCCGACCAGTCATCATCGAACTGCCAGCGACGATCAGCGTACAGGGTGATTTGCGCCCCCGACGACTGAAACGGCGGACGCTCCTGGGTTGCGCCAATGCCGATGCTCCAGTCTCTGCCGCGATAGTGCAGGTCGGCCAGCCAGGCGGGTTGCCCCGAGCTCAGGCTAACCCCGCGATAGATATTGTCAGTACCGTAACCGACGGCACCACCCCAGTCCTGCGCGCCTGCTCCGCCCGCTACGAGGACGAGGCCGGCCAGCAGGGCAGTGCGGCGAATTGCGTCGGGGTAAGGGCCTGCCATGGCGCAGAATCTGCCTGAATTGTCGGTGATCACGCGAACTTACATGGTGAAAAGTGGCAGATTTGCGGCCAGGTTCACGCCCGCATCTGCTTTTTACCCCCGACCGCGCAACCTTTCATCGTCGGACGGGCACTCAAGGTCTGACAGATGACGATCTGGTGCCGATGAAATCTATCATTGACGACAGCGAAGCGGGCAATGCACCTGCCGCGACGGAGGCCGAAGGCGACGCGCTTGAGCAGCGCTTGCTGGCGGCGGTCGGCCGTGGCGACCGCGTCGCGTTCGAGCGGCTGTATCTGCGCCAGCACGCGCTGCTTGCCCGTTTTATCGCGCGGCACACGGCGCGGCGCGATTTGGTCGACGAGATCATCAACGACGCGTTCTGGGTGGTCTGGTGCAAGGCCGCGGAGTTTCGCGGCGACTCCAAGGTCGGCACCTGGATTATTGGCATCACCTACCGCTGCATGCTCAAGGCGCTGCGGCAGAACGTGCCGGTGGCCAATGCCGATGCGGATGAACGGCTGGCTGCAGCCGGCGCCGATACCGGTGAGACCGAGCAACGCGAACTCAACGACTGGGTGCGCCGCGGTCTGGCCCTGCTGTCGCCGGATCAGCGCATGACCATGGAACTTGCCTACTACCTCGGCCAGTCCTGCGAGGAGATTGCGTCCATCATGAATTGTGCAACCGGCACGGTGAAGGCGCGCATGTTTCACGCCCGGTTGCGGTTGCGCAACTCGTTGCCCGGGCTAGGCGGCGACGATGGCGCCGCAGCCACTTCAGTACGGAATTCCCCATGAACGACGAACCGAATGCCCACTGCCGGACCTGGGATCTGATCCCCTGGGTCGTGAATGGCACCGCGCCGCCGGCACAGCGCGAGCGCGTTGAGCAGCACCTGCGCGATTGTGCCGATTGCCGCCAGGAATTTGCCTTGCAGCAGCAGTTTCATGCGGGTCTGCAGAATGACTCAGCGGCGGTGCACGATCCGCGGCCGGCGCTGCAGCGTCTGCTGGCGCGGCTTGATGCGGATCTGCCGGCAACAGCAAGCACGGCTCCCGTGCGGCGGCGTAGCGGGGCAGCGCGCTGGACACCGTGGCTCGCCGCGGCGGTCGTGGTCCAGGCGATAGGGCTGGCCTTGCTCGGCGGTGTGATGCTGGGCCGGCCCGATACCCGCATGCCCCCGGCGGGCGAGTCGGGTTATCGCACCTTGAGCAGCGAAGGCAAGACGGCCGCGGCTTCAATCCGCCTCGTCCTGGCACCGGACACCACGCTCACTCGCCTGCGTGGCCTGCTTGGCCAGACCCAGCTACGCATTGTCGAAAGCACGGCCGACAATGCGGCGTTCGGCCTTGCGCCCCAGGACACAGCCCTGGCGGGCAATACCGACTTCGTGCGTGATGCGATCGCGCGTCTGCGCAGCGAGCCCGACGTGGTTCTGGCCGAGCCCATTACCGGCGCAGCCGGACCGGTGTACTGACGCCATGGCAGCGGCACGGGTCTGGCGTCTTGCCGGGGCTTGCGTGCTCGGGCTGTGCGCACTCAGTGCCGTCGCGGGGACGCGTGCGGTCCCGGCGCCTGACTGGGCAGCAGGTTATGACGCGAGTCAGATGATCGTCGTTGCGGTCGCCAACAAGCCCGACCCGCAGCCCGGTGCCGGCGCGACGCCTCGTGGCTATGACACCCTGCCAGACTATGCCGGCGGCGATCGTGGCATAGCCCTGGCGAAACGGCTGTCCGCCGACTATGCCTTGCACGAGCTTTCGGCGTGGGTCATAGAGCCGTTGCGCCTGCGCTGCATGGTGTTCGCGTTGCCACCGGCGAGTGATCGCGCCGAGTTGCTGGCCCGGCTGCAGCGTGACAAGCGGGTGCGTATCGCGCAGCCGCTGCAGGAATTCAACACCTTTGGCGCAACCGTCGCGGGGGCAAACCCGGCTTCGGCACAAGCTCCACCCAAGGCTGCTTACAACGATCCCTACCTCGGCCTGCAGCACAATTTCGCCGCCATCGCAGCGGCCGGTGCGCAGCGCGCAACGCTGGGCAGTGGTGTGCGCATTGCGCTCATTGATACCGGGGTCGATGCGGCACATCCCGATCTGCATGGTCGCATTGCCGAGCAACGTGACTTTGTTGGCTCCGGGACCAGCAGCGCCGAACGTCATGGCACCGAAGTCGCTGGGGTCATTTCCGCGGTCGCCAACAACAAGCTCGGCATAGTCGGCGTCGCACCGGCAGCACAGTTGCTGGCTTATCGCGCCTGCTGGGCTCTGCCGCCACCGGCCAGCGGTGCGCGCTGCAATTCCTACACGCTCGCGCTCGCGCTAGGCGCAGCACTGGCCTCGGACGCGCGCATCATCAACCTGAGCCTGGGCGGGCCGGCCGACCCTCTGCTGGAGCAGCTCGTGGCCGAAGCGATAGCACGTGGCGTGCTGGTCGTTGGTGCGGTGCCGCCGGATCGAAGGCTCGACGGTTTTCCAGCCGTAGTACCCGGGGTGGTTGCGGTCGACGCTGCCGAACAGACGCCATCAGACGCGCGAGTACTGCGCGCGCCGGGCCGCGACATACTGACGCTGGAACCCGGCGGGCATTTCGACTACGCCTCGGGCAGCTCGCTCGCAACGGCGCAGGTAAGCGGAGCGTTAGCCCTGCTGCTCGAACTCAAGCCCAGGGAGTCAGCCGCTGTGCTCACGACGCTGCTGCTGGACAGCCAGCACGGCAAGGCAGCGATTGATATCTGCCAGGCTGTTGCGGCCCTGCGCGTTGCATCACCACCCGTATGCGACGGCGACAGCGCCGTGCCCGCCACCGGAAAAGGAGCTTGAGCATGCCTAGTCGCACGGTCGGGCTCGCAGGGACGTGGGTGCGCCGCGCCGCGCTGGTGTGCATCGTTATCGTCGCGCCGGTTACGGCTCAGCAGACACGCGAACAGCTCGCCCAGCGTTTGCCAGCTGACTTCTCCGGCGCCCAGGCCGAGCGCGACACGCGCCAGTTTCTTGCCGCGCCGGGATTTGCCCAGGCACAGGTGGCTACGAATCCCCGGGCGGCTGATGCGACACCGGTGGGTGAGAGAGTCTGCGTAGCCTGTCACCAGCTCGAAAGCGAGCACTTCACGCACACCCTGCATGCGCTAGGCCTCTATGCGGCGGCCAAGTCCGACCCGACGATTCCGGTCTGCGAAACCTGCCATGGCGCCGGTTCGGCGCATGCGAAAAACCCGGCTGGTGCCGGTCTGATCATCGGCTATACGCGCAGCTCGGCGACGCCGGTCGCGGAGCAGACAGGGATTTGCCTTGGCTGCCACCAGGGCGGGGCGCGTGAGCACTGGGCCGGCTCGATACACCAGCGCAACGACCTGTCCTGCAGCGACTGCCATAACCCGATGGCGAAATTCTCCGCCGACGGGCTGCTCGCGCGGCGCTCGATCAACGACACCTGTGCGCAGTGCCATAACGATGTGCGCCAGCAGTTCGGCCGCCGCTCGCACATGCCGTTGAATGAGGGCCAGATGAGCTGCGTCGACTGTCACAACCCGCACGGTTCCCTGACCACGCCGCTGCTCAAGACCACGACCGTCAACGAAACCTGCTACCAGTGCCATGCCGAAAAGCGAGGGCCCTTCCTGTTCGAGCATGCGCCCGTGCGGGAGAGCTGCCTCAACTGCCACACGCCACATGGCTCAAACCAGCACGCGTTGCTCGTCGCCCCCATGCCGTTCCTGTGCCAGCAATGCCACAGTCAGCTTGGTCATCCCAACGATCTGCAGACCCCGGCGTCGCTGGCCAGCGGTGCGCATCCGGACGAGCGCCTGATTGGCCGCGCCTGTCTGACCTGTCATGCCCAGGTACACGGTTCCAACGCACCCTCCGGTCCGAAATTTCACGAGTAAGGCAGGAGAACGCTGATGCCCGCACTGCGTTACGTTCGTGCCAGCTTGCCCCTCGCGCTGTTGCTGGTCCTGCCGGCGGCGACGAAAGCTGATAGTGGTCGCGGTGTCGACGTCGCTTTCGACAACGCACTGCTGCAGGGGCGTGCGGCTGCCGGCAGCTCTGGCGACCCGCGCGGCACGAGCTGGTTGCGGCCGGGTCAGCGGCGCTCGCCGGCCGGCCTGCTCTACGTTTGCCCGCTGCAGCCACCGAGCCTTGCCGACCTGGCCGGCTGGGAATACGCAGCACATCTGCAGCTCGGCTGGACAGGCGCGTTCGGTGATGATGGCAATGCGCTCTGGAACCGCTATGTGCGCTGGGACAGCGGCCTGGTGCTGGGCCTGCTGGAGGTCGCGCTGCGCCGGCCCGAAGACGGCAGCTACGCGAGTCTGCGGGCCAGCCGCATCAGCAGCGACAACGCGTTTTTCGATGCGGCGTTTGGCCGCGCCGGCAGCTACAAGGTGCAGGCCTTCCTGCGCGAACTGCCGAACGGGATCAGCGATTCGGCGCGGCCTATCTGGAGCGGCATCGGCAGCAATGTGCTGACCCTGCTACCCGAACTCGCGCCAGGCGCGAGCAGCAGCGCTGAGGTCGCTGCGGTCGTAGCCGGAGCTTCGCCGCAGCAGCTACAGGTCGTACGCAGCAAGAGCGGACTGGGTCTCGATGCCTGGCTGACGCCGCGCTGGATTGCACACGCCAAGATCAGCGAGGAGCAGCGCAGCGGCGCGCGACCGTTCGGTGGAGCTTTTTTCTACAATTTTCTTTTTCCAGGAAACGCCGGCGTGCTCGAAACGCTGCGGCCGGTCGAGGACAGCACGATTGCGCTGGAAGCGGGCCTGCGCTACGCCGGTGAACGCTGGCGTGCCGATTTCGCTTACGACGCCTCGTTCTATCGCGATCGTTACCGGCGCCTGCGCTTTGAAAGTCCCTTCGCGCTGTCGCCCACGCGGCCGGGCGCGACCTCCGCACCCGTCTACCAGGGCCAGTTCGCGCTCGAACCGGACAACGACTACCACCATGTCCGCGCCGGCCTCACGCGGCGCCTGCCCTGGAATGGCGAATTCCATGTCACCGCCGCGGCCGGCCGCATGAGTCAGGATGACGGCCTGATTGCACCTATCGATTGCAGCGGTACTTTCGGCGTCGATATCGACGGTAGTGGCGTGCCGAGTGCGGCAAACCCTCTCCTGCACAACTGTGCCGACTGGAACACGCCGGCCGCGCTGTCGCGCGACAGCGCCGATCTGCGCATCGACACCTATTCGTTTGACAGTCGCCTGGTGCTGCAACCGCTGCCGGCATTGCAGGTGCGCGGCGGCGTGCGCTTCCATCGCGAGGACTACCGCAACGCCTATCTCGCCTATAACCCGATTACCGGTGACTACGGCTATATCACTGAGAACGGTGCGCAAGCCAGCATACAGGCCGGCGCACTCGGCACCTGGAACCCGCTGACGGCGGCCTCAGCCATCACACGTGTACGGAGTATTCCGTTTGACCTGCAGACTCAAGGCGCGAACCTTGGCGCGGATTGGCGCCTGGGCGAGCGGCGTTCACTGGGTCTGCAGCTCGACACGCAGCGCGACGAGCCCAGCAACCGCGAGCGCCGCCGTGTCGACAAAGACAGCCTGAAGCTGAACTATGTCGATCGCAGCATCGACTGGCTCACTTTGCGGGCGAACTACACCGGCTTCAAGCAGCAGGGCGACCGTTATGTGCCCAATCCCTACGACTTTGCCTATTCCTCCAGCTTGCCGGGCTTCGTCGCGCCGGCCGACGGTGTCCCTGCCTTTACGGTCGATGCCCTGCGCAAATACGACCTTGCCGACCGGCGCGAGCACAAGCTCGATTTCAGCGCGACGATTGCATTGGCCGATACGGCGAACCTCAGCGCCGGTGTGCGCGGTGACTGGAACGACTACGGCGCCGAGATTGGCCGTCAGGCCTATGATCGCAGCGGCGTGAATCTGCAATGGGAATGGCAGCCGTCGCCGGCGACGCAGGCCAGTGTCTATGTTGCCGCCGACCGTGCACGGCTGGTGTTGGCAAACGTAGCCGATGTCGAGTTCGGCCCCGACGGCAGTCTCGGCGGTCCCGACTATCCTGACAGTGCGCGCTGGTGGGTATTCGACAAGCAGCGCAATCGCAGTGCCGGCATACGTATCGACCACGACTTCGGCCGCTTTCGTCTGGATGCGGGCTGGAACCTCGTCGACGCGCGCGGCATTACCGCGTATCGCTTTGCTTCGCCGGCCGCGCTGGCCTATTTCGCGGATGGGCTGGCTGGCGTTCGCGAAGGGCGTTTTCCGGCCATGCGCTACCGCGTCGACAGCGTCAACCTGGGGATCAGCTTGCCTCTAACGCCGCGCTTCTCGCTGCGCGTGTTTGATCTGTTCGAGCGTGGCCGCGTCGACGACTGGCACTACCTGGGCCTTGAAGCGGCCCAGGTCATCGACCACCGCGTCTACAGCGTCGGCGCTCCGCGTGGTTACGCGGCCAACCTGATAGGCCTGCTGCTTGATGTTCGGCTGTGACGTGATGGCGCGATTCGTAAGGTAGTACTTGCCTGTCAACAGCAAAAGGAGAGGTTTGTGGAATTCAAGAAAGTTCTGATGGGTCCGGCTTTGCTGCTGCCGCTTGCGGCCGGTGCGGCCAATCATGAAGTTCTCGTTGGCCAGGGCGGCAATGCTTACGTGCCGGCGACGCTGACCATTGCCGCGGGGGATACGGTCACGTTCCGTCAGGTTGGAGGTTTCCACAATGTGGCTTCCCAGCCGGGAGCCGTCACGGCCTTTCGCTGTGGCCCGAATGGGTGCGATGGGGTTGGCGGTGGTAATGGCGAGCCTGGTGGCGGCACCTGGCAGCAGACCGTGACCTTCCCGAATGCAGGTACGGCCAATTACCTGTGCGACGTGCATGGCCAGTCCATGAGCGGCACCATCATCGTGAATCCCGTGCCGGTGACCTTGCAATCGTTCGATGTCGACTGAAGCCCTATGCGCCGGGCGGAGTCGTCAGCTGCGGGGAGCTCCCGAATGAAACGCCTTTATGCGATCGCGCTGCTGCTGGCTTCACCGTTTGCGGCGGCAGGCGAATTCGTCGATTTGCGCGATGCGCCGGCAGTGGGCGGGGACGCCGCCGCCGGTTCGGCCAAGGTCATGGTCTGCGTCGCCTGCCATGGGCCGTCGGGCAATGCAGTGGTGCCGGCGTTCCCGGCACTGGCCGGGCAGCATGCGGGCTATCTTTATCAAAGCTTGGCGGGTTTCCGGCGTCGCGCCGACCCGGCTTCGCCGATGACCGCTCAGGTGCAGACACTTTCCGACCAGGATCTGCGCGACATCGCAGCCTATTTTGCAGCGCAGCGGCGTACCGCGCCGATTGCCACGGCCACTGCCAATGCTCCCGGCGCTCGCCTGTTCCGAGATGGTGATCCAGTACGCGGCATCGTGCCCTGCCAGGGTTGCCATGGTCTGGATGCACAGGGACATCCGCAGCGTATGCAAGCCGCGCGCTATGACTACTATCCGGCGCTTGCGGGGCAGCAGTCCGACTATCTCGTTGCCAGGCTGCGCCACTACCGCGACAGCGCGCTGGCCGATACGAGCAATGCCCGTATCATGCAGGGCATTGCACATAACCTCGACGACACGGCGATTGTCGACCTCGCCGCTTGGCTTGCGACAACGCCGCGCTGATTGTCCACCCGGAGACTAGCCATGAAGACCCCAGCCAATGCTCCTTCCGAGTCCCACGCCGTGCTTTCGCGCCGCCGTTTTCTCGCTACCGTAGCCGTTGCAGGGGCCGCGTTCGCGCTGCCAGCTGCGGCCGACCTGGCACCGTTGCCGGAAACTGATCCGACGGCGCAGGCCCTTGGCTACAAGGCCGACGGCAGCCAGGTCGATGCGGCCAAATTCCCCAAGCACACGCCGCAGCAGCAGTGCGCCAACTGCAATTTCTACCAGGGGACTGCTGCCGTTGGCCCTTGTCAGTTGTTTCCAGGCAAGTCGGTTACTGCCAAGGGCTGGTGTTCGGCTTACGTGGCCAAGGCCTGATCCAGGCCGTCAGCCTGCCAAGCGCTCGTTCAGATCGCGCAGTTTGGCCAGTTGCTGCACCAGCGGAGGTACCTGGTCGAGTGCTGCCACGAATTTCCAGAGGTAGGCGAAAATCGCATAGATATCGCCGGCCTGAGTGGCCTCCTGGCCGGCCAGACGCATCAGTGCGACGACGAATAGCAAGATCACGCTGATCTCCATCGCGCCGAACGCTTTCGCCTCCGCATCGGAAAGCCGCACGCGCCAGGCACCTAGCGCACGGAAGTGGCGCTCTACGGTACCGGCGCGACCGCGGCGCAATACGTCGACCTCGCGTTCCAGACGGTCGTTGAGCCGGCGGTTGAGTGCGAGCGAGTGGCGCGCGAGCCAGCGGTTGATCGCAAGCAAGGGCAGCACCAGTCCAAGGCAGGCAAGGCCGATTGCCGTATCGAGCCAGAACAGCGCACTCAGCGAGACGACCAGGCCTATTGCCGCAAACAGTGCAGCCGGCACATCCCGCTCAAGAAACGTCACGTATTCGCGCGACAGTGCGCTGCGCGCGGCAATCAGCGACGGATCCTGGCCCTCCTCATGCGCGCGGCGCACGAAGCTGCCGGCGAGGTCGGCGTAAACACGCGTGAATACGCGCGTATCGAGCATCTTGGCGGCAACTTCGAGCACCAGGGCCGAAAAATGGCAGGCGATCAGCCAGCCTATCGCCGCGTAACGTCCCTCAAGCACACCGTTGATCGCCAGCGCGGTCGCCAGCGGATAGAGCTGGCCGGCCAGGCTACCAGCCATGGACACCGCATAGGCGGAGCAAAGCTGGCCTAGATGTGCTTTGACAAAGGCGGTAACCATGCCGCGTGGCCAACTGGTGCGCTAGCGGCTGCGGCGATCTACTTGCGGCCCTTGTGCAGAGGCAGGTCGGCGGCAATCCAGGCGGCTGTGCCGCCAGCCAGGGTATAGACACGCTGGAAGCCCGCCTTGACCAGGCGCGACGCGGCGCCGGCCGAAGTCTGGCCAGAGCGGCAGATCACGGCTACCGCCTTGTCCTTGACCTTGCCCAGATCTTTGTGCTCCGGATCAAACTGCGCCATGGCGACATTTTTCGCCGTCGGTACATGGCCTTTCTCATAGTCGGCTGGGGGCGACACATCGACCACCAGCGCGTTTTCGCCGTTGATCAGCCGGGTGAGTTCGGCCGGCGTCAGTTCCTTGTAGCCGCGGAACCAGCGCGTGGATTCATTCGCGATGACAGCAATGACGATACCGATGAACAACAGCGTCAATATCGGATGGTTGCCCATGAACTCGGGCAGTCGGTGCAGAAATTCGGACATGAGGGCCGGAGCCGGGACACGGAGGGGCGGCGATTATCCGCGAGGCGAAGCGCCGCGCCTAGTCGCCTGTCCGGCGCGGCGCCGTGATCTGTCAGTCCGGCGCGCTCGTAATCGTCGGCAGACCGCTCATCAGCCACCAGCGCTTCTGCTTTTCATCCCAGCGCCAGGTCTGGCGATCGATGATGCTGCGTTCACTCTGGTTGTGGTTGTTGATGATGCCGATTTCGGCCAGCACCTGGATTTCGGTCTTGCTGACCTGCACCGGGGATTGTGGACGGTAGTAGCTGACACGGACCTGGCGATAGCGATTGAGGTCAATAGAGGAAATCGGCCTGGTCGCGCGCACCTCCGGATCAATGAACGCGATGCCCTGCTCGAAGCCGTTCCAGCGCAACGTGGCGGCATAGTCGAGCAGGATCTGGTCCATCATCTTGTCTTTCTTGCTGCGTGCCTGCGCCGTACCGGCGAGCAGACACAGCAGCAGCAACGGTAGCAACAGCCAGCGGCGCATCGGACGGCTCCGTCAATGCAAACAGCCTGGATTGTGCAGCAAGCCGGCGGCGGAATCAGCCCGCTGCCCAGCGTGCTGCCGTTTCAGGCCGCGCTTGACTTGGCTTCGCGGCGCAGAGCGACGAAGCGCGCCTCCAGCGTCGTTGCGGCTTTGCCATCGGCGCCGTTGACGCTTGCGTTGATACGCAGACGGCCCTTGCCACGGGCACCGACCATGGCAAAGAACACGTCCCAATTTTCACCCTCGGCCAGCCGTGACTCTGCGCGGATCTCGCCCCAGACCGGCGCGAGATAGCGCAATTGCGAATCCTGGACATAGACGTCGCAGTCCTCGCCTGCTGCGCGCAGACGCAATACGACCAGCGCCCAGCAGGACAAGGTCAGCAGACTGGCCAAACTGCCGCCGAAAGCGCAGCCTTTGTCATTGATGTTGGGGGCCAGCGGCGCCAGTAGGGTCAGGCCGCCAGGGCTGCAGGCGGCGATTTTCAGCTGCATCGCCCTGGCCAGCGGAATGTCGGCAAGGATTTCGCACTCCAGTGCGCGGATCGGGGCATCAGTCATGGACACAGGCGTTAGCAGGCCGAACAGGGCGCGCACGGTGCCACGCGTAGGCAGTGCGGGCAAGGCATTAGCTCAAGAACCGGGCACATCGTCACGGCATTCGGCGGCGCCGGCCGTGTCGCTGCAGGGGGCGAGCATCGTCAATACGCGGGCGTCTGGAGCCGGCGGCGGGTTGGCCCGGCTGCTGCGCCGGCGCGGTGCCGACAGCGTCGTCTCGTTGCCGGGGCAACGCCTGCAGGCGGTGGTCGACGCCGATGCGGCGCGGGCCGCGCTACGCGCCGCCGCGCGCGGCGATGCTCTGGTATTTGTCAGTCCCGCGGCTGTGCGCCAGGCCTGGCGGCTGCTGCCGCAATGGCGCCTGCCGCGCAGGCTCACGGTCTGCGCCGTCGGGGCGGCAACCGCGGCCGCGCTGCATCGCCGAGGTGTGGCCGCCGTCGTGCGCCCCAGCACGCGGCAGGACAGCGAAGGCTTGCTTGCCGAGGCGGCACTGCACGGCGTGCGCGGTCAGTCCTGGGCCGTGATCGGTGCTGCCGGCGGCCGTGACATCTTGCCCGTGACCTTGCGTCGGCGCGGCGCGCGTGTAGCCGCGGTCGAGGTGTACCGGCGCGCGCCGCCGCGCTGGACGCGGCGGCACTATGCCCTGCTCGAGACCGCGCCGCGGCCTTTGCTCATCATCGTCAGCAGCGCGCAGTCGCTGGCACAGATAGCTACGGCCCTGCCGGCTGGCCTTGTGCTGGCCTTGCGTGCGGGTGAACTCGTGGTCAGCAGCGATAGGCTCGCTCTGTTGGCGCGGGAACACGGTTTCTCTCGTATACATGTATCAAAATCAGCGCTGCCCGCGGACCTGGCCGATGCCTGTGGGCGTGCGCTTGCACGGCATCGTCTTTAGTCCGCATTTCTCGCAGAACCGGTGTGGGAAATGCCGGCTCTGGACGGAATGCGCGCGCCGGTGACGATTGTCGCCTGACCCGGAGGCGCGATCTTCGGTAGGATTGGCCCATGGACATGGATACGCCCGATACCGCGGCGCCGGCGCCTGCTCCCGCGATGGCCGCGCCGCCACCCGCACCTGCGCCGGCCCGCCGTTCATTGCCCGCCGGCATTGCACTCGTTCTTGCCGCTGTTGCGGTTGCCATTGCGGGCATAGCCTGGTGGCGCAGCGCTGCCGATGGCAGCAGTGATGCCGCGCTAGCCACCGACCTCGCCCTGGCCCGTACGGACATCGACGGATTGCGCCGTGCCGTCGAACTCGACCGGCGCGAACGCGACCTGTTGCGCCAGCGCCTGGCGGATGGCGAAAGCATCAACAAGACCCTGCGCGAGGAAGTGCTTGGCGTGTCGGAACGCGCCCGCGTGCTTGAAGATGCGATCTCCAATCTCGCTGACAGCCGCCTGACCGGTCACGATGCCATGTTGCTGAACGAGGCCGAGATGGTGCTGTTGCTCGCGCAGCAGCGGTTCGAGCTGTTCCGCGACGCCGCCGCTGCGGCGCGCGCCTACCGGATCGCGGACAGCGCGCTCGCCGCCTTGCAGGATCCGGCATTTGCGACCGTGCGCGAGACCCTCGCAGTCGAACTGCGCAGCCTCGAACAGCTGAATCAATCCGGTGAAGCCGCCGTGCTGGCCGAATTCGGCGTGCTGCGCAGCCAGGTCGCGCGCCTGCCGCTGGCGGCGGCGCTGGATCGGCAGGTCAGTGCTGGCGACAGCAAGCTGTGGCGCGTGTTCGGCCAGTTCGTGCGCATTACGCATGCCGGACCGGGTGGCGTGGCAGTGGCTGACCCGGCGCTGCTGCGCAATTACGTAGGCCTGGAGCTGCGCTCCGCCGAGCTGGCTCTGCTTGAACGCAACGAGCCGGCACTCGCCGCTGCGCTGGACCGCGCGCAGGCGCAACTCAAGGACGGGTTCGCCGCGAACGACACCGCCGTTGCCGGCGTGGTCGACGGCATAAGCCGCCTGCGCACGATGACGCAGCAGGCCGCGCCGCTGCCGACGCTGGGCGCGACCCTGAAGGAATTGCGCAACCTGCGCGCGGCGCAGGGAGTCAAGGCCGTGCTGCCGCGCGCTGACGGGACGCCGGGCGCATGAGGTACTGGCTTGCGGGTTTGCTACTCGTTATCGCGATGCTCGCGGCTGCGGTCGGCTATCACTGGCTGGCCAGCGACCCGGGGTACGTGCTCGTGCGGTTGGGCACTACCCATTACGAAACCACGGCGGTCGTGGCGGTGCTGGCACTGATCCTGTTCTGGGTGGTGCTCGGTACAGTCTGGCGTCTGGGGCGCTGGCCGCTGCGGCTCTGGTTCCGCCGCGTACGCAAGAAAAGCCGCGAGCGCCTCGCCAACGGGCTCGTGGCACTGGCCGAAGGCCGTTATCTGCGGGCGGAAAAGGAACTCGCCCGCGCCACCCAGTATCGCGAGCTGCGCGCGCCGGCGATGCTCGCAACGGCGCGGGCAGCGCTGGCACTTGGCGAAATGGCCCGTGCCGATGCGGCCCTGGATGAGGCGGCGGAAACCGCGCCCGGCGCCGCACTGGCGCTGCGCGCCCGGCTCAAGCGCGAACGCGGCGAGCATGCGGAAGCCTATCGCCTGCTTGCCGGTGAAGCGCGCACGGCGACCCTGGTACCGGCGGCCTGGGTCGAATTCATCGAAGCTGCACTGGCGACGGGCGATGTCGCCGCCGCAACCAGTGCTCTGGCTCCTTTGACACGCGCGCAGGCCCTGCCGCCGGCGACGTTTGCTGCACTCGAAGCACGCGTGCTCGCGGCGGCTCTGACAGCGCAGCGCAGTGCCGATGGGCTCAACGCGCAATGGGCGCAGCTTTCGCGCGCGCAGCGCCGCGTACCGGCCGCGCTGGCGGCCTATGCCCGGCGCATTGCCGAATTGGGCCAGCCGCTGTCCGGCATGAGCGAAATCGAGGCTTATCTGCGCAAGGACTGGTCCGAGCCCGTGGTGCAGGCCTATTCCGAGCTCGCCGATGCCGACACCGGTGCACGTCTGCGCCAGGCCGAAGGCTGGCTCAGGCAGCATCCCAACAGTGTGGTGCTGCTGGTTGCACTGGGCCGCCTCTGCGTAGCCGGGCGGTTATGGGGCAAGGCGCGCGAATACCTCGAACGCGCGCTGGCGATCAGCGAAACCACCGCGAGTTGGGAAGCGCTGGGTGATTGCCATGCGGGCGAGGGCAGCCACGCACTCGCCGAACACTGCTATCGCAACGCCTTGCGCCTGGTGCGTGGTGAGGTTTCCGAGCCGCTGCCGGGAACGGCCCGACGCCTGGCCCTGGACACTTCAGCCGCGGTCATCGAAGAGCGCAGTGAACACGGCGTGCCACGGTTGCCCGACCTGAGCTGAGTGCTCCAGCTGGTTCAGGACGGACCGCGAGTGCCGGTCTGTTCACCGGGCGTGGCCAGTCAATCCCTGCCTTCCGCGTCAACCCGCTGCAGGCGCCCGTTCTGCAGCGTGAGCACGCGCAACAGGCGCGAATCGCCAAAATCGTAGGTCCATTCTTCGACGCGAATCGGCGTATAGCGTTCGTTGCCGCGAGAGTCGCGGTTCACCTCGGCGCGGCGCTGGTTGCGCCTTGCGGCGGGCTGGCCACAGCGGGCGATGATTTCGCCAGCACTGGTACCTGTGCTGAGTGAGTCCAGATTGCAGCTGTCGCCGAGTGTTGTGACGCCATAGCCCAGGGTCTCCTCCTGCTGCAGGTGACCGTTCAGGAACAGCAGACGCACCATGAGCTTGCGTGGACCGAAGTTGTAGTACCAGACGTCGTAGACATCTTCGACCTGGGTTTCGCGCAGACTGTCGGCGCCTTGTACCCGTATGCTGGTGAACTGATCGACATAGAACGGCTCGCCGCAGCGCTCGCGCACGCTGAAATCGCGGTCGCCTTCATCGACAACCCGTGTGCCGCAGCGCAACGCGTAGGCGGGTGCGGTCAGTGCGAGCAGCAGGCAAAACAGAGCCAGTCGTTTCATAGTCCGTGGATTCCGGCACGGTTGCGCAGGATTTCGGCCAGCACATCGGGTGCGTAGTCGAAACTGTCGTAGTACAGCCTGTCTTCGTCCAGCCCTGCCGCGACGAAACTGCGCCGGCCCGCATCGATCATTGCCGGCGGGCCGCTCATGTAGACGTCGAAACCCGACAGGTCCGGATGGTCCTCGATCACGGCCTCGTGCACCAGGCCGCTGCGGAGTCCTTCGCTGAACGCCGGATCGGAGACCACAGGCACATAGTGGAAGTTCGGCAGTTGTTGCGCCCAGCGTTGTGGCAGCTGGGCCTGATACAACTCGTCGGCGCGGCGTGCGCCCCAATAGAGCTGCATGCTGCGGCGTGTGCCCAGATGCTGGAAATGCTCGATCAAGGCCTTGACCGGCGCGAAGCCAGTGCCGCCGGCGACGAACAGCATGGGCCGTTCGGAATCCTCCCGCGGCACAAAGGTGCCCAGCGGCCCTTCTATGCGCAGCACAGCACCGGGTTCCAGTCCGTCGAACACATAACCGGTAAAGCCGCCACCGGCGACATGACGGATATGCAGTTCTATCGTCGCCTCGCCTTCGGGCGCATTGGCGATGGAGAACGCCCGTCGCTTGCCGTCGGGCAGCAGCACGTCCAGATACTGGCCGGCCAGGCGCCTGAGGCGCTCGCCACGCGGTGGCTGCAGGATCAGCTGCATTACGTCCGCCGCCAGGCGCTGCCGGCTCAGCAGCTTCAGCGCGAGCACACGCCGCGGCATGTCGGCAACCGATGCAACCTCGCGCGCGAGCAGGGTCAAGTCGCCGACTGGCACCGCCTGACACAGCAGGACCTGATGCCGTGCCTGTTCACCGGCGCTCAGGGCCGCTGGCGGATTGCGTGGATAGGCGATCTCGCCGGTGACCAGGCTGGCCTTGCAACTGCCGCAGACGCCGGCAAGGCAGGAATAAGGCAAGGCAAGGCCGGCGCGCTGCGCTGCTTCGAGCACGCTTTCGCCGGGCTCGACCTGAAAGTGCTTGCCACTGGCCTGCAGGGTGACGGTGTGACTCACGCGGTGATCCGCTGGAATGACGCGGAATTGTCGCATGCACGGCGACCGACCTTGGTACGGCTTGTTACGCCATGCTGGCGGCAAACACTCTTCCGGTGGCGTGGGCGAACCGGTCTAATCCCGGTCTTGCCCCCCTGCGTGTATTCGCCATGAGCCTCTGGAAGCAGACGACTGACCTCGCCACCATGAACCGCTGGAATGAAGGCACGGCGGCGCAATCGCTGGGCATACGCTATACCGAAGTGGGCCCGGACTATCTGCGGGGCACCATGCCGGTCGATGCGCGTACGCGCCAGCCCTTTGGCCTGCTGCACGGTGGCGCCTCCGTACTGCTGGCCGAAACGCTGGGCAGCCTGGCGGCCAATCTCTGCCTGGATCCGGCGCGCGAGCTGGCGGTGGGGCTGGACATCAATGCGAATCACCTGCGCGCGGTCCAGTCGGGCGAGGTCACCGGCACCGCCACGCCGCTGCATATCGGCCGCACTACCCAGGTCTGGGAGATCCGCATCGTGGCCGAGGACGAGGCGCTGAGCTGCATCGCGCGGCTGACCGTGGCCGTGGTGCCACGGCGTGCGATCGACGCATGAGCAGGGCCGCGCCGTATGCGGAGCTGTCGCCCGAGCGCGTGCTTGCGGCCGTGGAATCGGTAGGCCTGCTGACCGACGGCCGCCTGCTCGCGCTCAACAGTTACGAGAACCGGGTCTATCAGGTCGGACTCGATGCAGCCGCACCGGTTGTTGTGAAGTTCTACCGGCCGGGCCGCTGGAGCGATGCGGCCATTGCCGAAGAACATGCTTTCGCGGCCGAACTCGCCGCTGCGGAACTACCCGTGGTGGCGCCGACGCTGATTGATGGGCGCAGCCTGCAGGTAGCCGGTGTGCACCGTTTTGCTATTTATCCACGCCGCGGCGGCCGCGCCCCGCAACTGGAATCCGCCGAACACCTGCAATGGATGGGACGGCTGATTGCGCGTATCCACGCTATCGGTGCGCGACGCCGCTTCGCCACACGTGGTGCTATCGATCTGGATACCTTCCTGCGGGCGCCAGCTGCAGCCGTGCTCGCGTCGCCGCTGCTGCCAGCCGCTGTTGTCCCACGCTATCGCGCAGCGATCGAAGCGCTCAGCACACCGCTGCAGCAGCGTTTTGCCGCCGCCGATCCGCATCACCTGCGCCTGCATGGCGACTGTCACCCGGGCAATGTGCTGTGGACCGACCACGGCCCGCATTTCGTCGACCTCGACGATGCACGGCTGGGTCCGGCGGTGCAGGATCTGTGGATGTTGGCGCCGGACGCCCGCGCGCTGGACCAACTGCTCGAAGGTTATGCCGAATTCCGCGATTTCGACTACGCCGAGCTGTCACTGATCGAGCCGCTGCGCGTACTGCGCCAGGTACATTGGGCCGGCTGGATCGCCCTGCGCTGGCATGATCCGGCCTTTCCGCAGGGTTTTCCCTTTGTCGGTGAAGCGCGCTGGTGGGAGCAGCATGTCAATGATCTGTTCGAAGCGGCGACACACCTGGGCGCCTGAAACACGCCCGTACTCGGCGTATCGTCTTCGCAGCGTTCGCCCAGCGGTTCGACGCTGGGGTCCTGCGGGTCTTGCATTGGCACGGCGCTGCCTGCTTCGCTACCCTTGCCAGGATTTCCCGCGCCCGAGAGCCCGAACGTCCATGTACCGCAGCGTGTTTCCGCAGTCTCCCGTTGCGCGCTACGCTGCAGCCTGTTCATCGGAGTGCGTGCAGGGATGAATGCAACCGCCGACAACGCCGTGACTGCCGCGCGCCCGGATCGCCTGCGTCCGCTGCGCTACCTCTGGCGTACGCCGCTGCTGCTGCTGCATCTCCTGATTGCACTGCCGCTGGCACTGCTGGTCATCAATCCGCTGGGCGCGCGCCTGCGCATCGGCGGGCAGCGGCTGGATCACTGGATGACATCCTGGTGGTCGCGCTGGCTGGTGCGCTGTTTCGGTTTCCGCGTGCGCCGCTACGGCGCGCCGCAGACTGGCGCGGCGCTGTTCGTTGCCAATCACCTGTCCTGGCTGGATATCGAGCTGCTGCACAGCCAGGCCTTCATGTGTTTCGTCGCCAAGGCCGAGATCAGCCGCTGGCCACTGGTCGGCTGGCTGGCGGGACGCGCCGGCACCATCTATCACCAGCGCGGCAGCGGCCATTCGCTGGCCGCGGTCATGCAGCACGTGGTCGAACGTTTGCGCAACGGGCTGCCGGTCGGCGTATTTCCCGAAGGGGGGACCGGTGCGGGCGACCGGGTACGCACTTTCCATGCGCGTATCTTCCAGGTTGCGCTGGATGCGGACGTGCCGGTGCAGCCGGTGGCGCTGCTCTACGGCAATGAGGGACGTCAGGATCCGACGGTGGCGTTTGCGCCCGGTGAAAGCTTCTTGGCCAACTTCCTGCGCGTTCTCGGCGGCCCAGGCATGACGGCAGAAGTGCATTTCTGCACGCCGATAGCGGTGAACGGCGAAGGCCGTCGGCGTATGGCCGAACGCGCGCGTAGCGAGATCTGCGCCGCGCTGGGGCTGCCCGATACCCTGGAGCGCGGCAGCCGCGCGGCGAACGCCGAGGACTGAACCGACTTCCCTGACCGAGACCGCCGTGCGCGCCGCTGATTTCCGCCCCCACCGTTTGCTGCGCAATGCGCATCTGCAGTCCGTGCTGGCCTCCAGCGGTGTGCGCCGCTGGTTGCTGCGCGGGCGCCGTGCCGCGCTCGAAACCCATGCCGAGGAAGTGATCCTCGATTGCGGCGACGAGGTGCGCCTGCAGGGGTTCTACACGCCACAAACCACGCGCGAAACGGCACGTGGCCTGGTCGTGCTGCTGCACGGCTGGGAAGGCAGCGTGCGCTCGACCTATCTGTTGCATACCGGTGCGCGGCTGGTCGGCGAAGGCTGGGACGTATTCCGGCTCAATTTCCGCGATCACGGCGACACGCATCACCTCAATCCGGAGATGTTCCATTCCTGCCGTCTCGACGAAGTCGTCGGCGCGCTGCAGGAAATCGCCGGCCGCTACCCAGCCCGGCCGCTGGCCATCGCCGGCTTTTCCCTGGGCGGCAACTTCGCCCTGCGCGTGGCGCTGCGGGCACCGGCCGTAGGCCTGCCGCTGAGCTATGCGCTGGCGGTCTGCCCGGCGGTGCATCCGCCGGCGATACTCAACGCGATCGAACGCGCGCCCTGGTTCTACCACGCCTATTTCATGCGCAAATGGCGCGAATCCCTACGCCGCAAGCAGAAGCTGTTTCCGCAGGCGGCACGCTTCAGTCCGACCGAGCTCGGCGCGTCCATGCGTGAACTGACCGCGACCATGGTCGCGCGGCATACGGACTTCGGCAACCTGGATGCCTACCTCGACGGTTATTCCATCGCCGGCGACCGGCTCGCCGATCTCTCGATCCCGACCACGATACTGACCGCCTCGGACGACCCCATCATTCCGGTCGAGGATTTCCACGGCCTCAAGCTCTCGGCCCATACCGAACTCGAAATCGCCCCGGCCGGCGGTCACTGCGGTTTTATCAGCGATTTCAGCCTGCACAGCTGGACCGAGGACTTTATCGCTGACCGGCTGGCACGGCTGGCGGCGTAGCCCGCCTTTCTCACACCCCTTCTACGGCGGCCTCGCTAGGAATGGGTGTGAAAAAGGCGGGCTAGTGCGCGCGGTGCTGGCGATGCTGGATAGCCTGCAGCTTCGGCAATAAAACGCCCAATACAGTCCGCACCAGCGGCCGGGCTGGCGGTATTGCCGTTGCCACAGCAGGCGCGCCGCGTTTTTCACCGGTCCAGCTGTCTTTAGACCACGCCTCAGCGTAGCGCGAATGAACATGACAGCAGAGCCAGATTGTTGCCAATCGTTCTCGATGTAGTGCCGGAGCTGCGACGGAGGCCGGTGGGTTGGGGCGATGCAACACACCGCATGGTACAGGCCGCGCTTTCGGCCGCCCCGCAGCACCTCGCCAGCCGCTGCGGCATAATGGCCAGCTCGCCTTTCGCGCCTTCACGCCATGAATCCCATGCTTCAAGACCTTGCCCGACTGCATTCCGAAGGCCGTTTCGACGAGGCCGAATCCGGCTACCGTGCTGTGCTCGCCAGCGAACCCGACAATGTCGATGCGCTGCATCTGCTGGGTCTGCTGCGGCGCCAGCGCCAGGATCTGGGAGAGGCGCGCCGGCTGCTGGATCAGGCGCGCCGTCTGGCGCCGGAACGCGGCGATGTCGCCCTGGAGCTTGCCGGGCTTTATTTCCTCGAACAGGATCTCATCGGCGCGCGCGCGCTGATTGAGCACACCATCAAGCAGAATCCGAACCAGCCCGGTGCACATACGCTGCTGGCGCGCATCGCCATCGTCGACAATGACCTGACCAAGGCCGAAACCCTGTTCCGCACCGCGCTGCGCTCCAACGAAAACGATGCGCACGCGATCTCCGGCCTGGGCCGCCTGCTGCTGGATCGTGGCGAAGTCGACAAATCCGTCAGCTATCTCTCCCGCGCGGTCGAACTCGCGCCGCGCGATGCGGGCATGCAGTTCGCGCTGGCGCGCGCCCTGGTGCTGCGCGGCAATCGCGCCTTCGGTGAACAGGCTGCACGCAACGCGCTCGCGATCGCGCCGGAACTGCATGGCGCACGGTATCTGCTGGCCCAGGTGCTGCTCGAAGACGGAAAGATCGACGAAGCACAGGCCGCCTTTGCCGTGCTCAGCGAAGCGCCGGGTTTTCAGGCCATCGCGCGCTTCGGCCTGGGCGATGTCGCACGCCAGCAGGGCCGGCTCGACCCGGCGATCGAGCACTATCGTGCGGGCCTCGCGCTGGACCCGGACCAGCCGCGTGCGCTTCAGTTGCTCGGCAATTGCCTGATCCTTGCGGCGCGCGAAGCCGAGGCCCTGCAGCTCTACGACGAATTCCTGCAGCGCCACCCGGAAACCGTCGCGATCGAAGCGGCGCAAGCCGAACTCCTGAGTCAGCTGGGACAGGACGGCAGCGCGCTGGCGATCTGGCAGCGCCTGGCACAGCGCCGGCCGAACGATCCGATACCGCTGGCGCGGCTTGCGTTGCTGCATGAGCGCGGCGGCGACACGGCCGGTGCTGACCTGCTCGCGCAGCGTGTCGCCGCGGCATTGCCGGAGGATGTCGATCTGATCCTGCTGCGCGCGCGCTCGGCCCAGCGCGAGGGCCGCGACAGCGATGCGACAGCCCTGCTCGAATCCCTGCGTAGGCTGCAACTGGCGCCGATGCAGGTGATGCAGGCTGCACACCAGTTCGGCGTGCTCGCGGACAGGCGCGACGAAGTGCATCTGGCTGTACCCGCCTGGCTGGAATCGCAGTCCACCTTGCCGTTGCAGATCCACGAACAGCCCGTCCTGCCCGAATCGTTCGCCGCATCCCTGGCAGTACCGGCGCCCGCGCCCCTGGCCAATCCACCGATTTTTCTTGTCGGCCTGCCGGGCAGCATGGTCGAACGTGTCGCTGCGCTGCTGCATCAGCAGTCCGGTGTGCAGTTGCTGCGTGATCGCATGCTCGGGCCGCTGCGCCGTGACGCCTTTGCCGAGCCGGATTTCGCCGGCTGGGCCGAAGGTATCGATGCGTCGGCTGCCGAAGCCGTGCGCACCCAGTGGCAGGCCGAGCTAGTGCGCCTCGGCGCCGACCCGCAAGCCCGTATCGTCGACTGGCTGGTGCGCTGGGATGCGCGGTTCCTGCCGCTGATTCGGCAGGCGTTTCCCGGCGCGACTATCGTCATCGTGGAGCGTGATCCGCGCGATCTGCTGCTGAACTGGCTGGCTTATGGCTGGATGCAGGGGTTTGCGCTGCACGATCCGGTTGCCGCAGCGGGCTGGATCAAGCGCGCCACGGTGCACCTTGAACACTGCAAAACGGTGGACGGCGTGAACGTGCTGCGTATCAGCGCCGATGCCGTGCTCGGTGATCCGGCCAGCCAGGGCGCTGCACTGGCTGCGGTGCTGGGTCTGGCGGAGCTCGCCCCTGGCATGCCGCAGCGCGGCCTGGGTGGCCTTCCCATCGGCCTGGCGCCGGGGCGTTGGCAAGCCTATGCCGAAGTCCTCGCGGCGCCGCTGGCCGAATTGGGCACTAGCCCCTGATCACCGGAATCCGCGCATGAATGCTGCCGACAGCCTGCCGCCGGCCCTGCAGGCGCAACTCGCCGCCGCCCGCGCCGCCGCCGCACAAGGGCGTATCGGGGAAGCCGAGCGGCATTTCCGGCAGTTGGTCGGGCACCTGCCCGAGTTGACCGAGGGTTTGAATTTCCTCGGCATGTGCGAGTTGGCGCGGCAGCAGACCGGCGCTGCCATTGTGCTGTTCGAGCGGGCGCGGCAGGTCGCACCGGATGACGCCGAAACCCTCAAGAACCTGGGCCAGGCACAGCGCCGCGCCGGTGATCTCGATGCCGCCGTGGCCACGCTGCGGGCCGCGGTTACGCGCGAGCCTGACTATTTCCTCGCGCGATTCCACCTCGCGGCGACACTGGAACAACTGCAGCGCCACGACGAAGCATTGCCGGAGTACTTTCGCGCCCTGCGCGCGGCGCAGCAGCGCGGTGAATGGCTCAGCGAAGCCAGCACGCCACCGGGGCTGCGCCAACCGGTGCTCGCGGCCATGCGTTACGTTGATCAGGGGCGCCATGCACTGTTTGACGGCGCCATCGCGCCGCTGCGCGCACGCTACGGCGCTGCTGAAATGCGCCGCATCGAGCAGGCGCTCGCGATCTACCTCGGGGATGCACCGGCGAACTATCCGCACCCGGCACAACGCCCGTTGTTCATGTTCTTCCCTGGCATCGCCTCGCAGGCCTATTACGAACGCGAGCGCTTTCCCTGGCTCGAAGCGTTCGAGGCCAAGACGGACGCGATCCGGCTCGAACTCCTGAACCTGCTTGCGGCCGATCACGGTTTCGAGCCATTCCTGCGCTTTGATTCCACCGCGCGGGTCGAAGATTACCTGCGCGGCCGCGAAGGCCAGCTCGCCTGGACCGGCTACTTTTTCTACCGCCACGGCGAACGCCGCGAGGACAACTGTGCACGCTGCCCGGTGACGATCGCGGCGCTCGATGCGCTGCCTATCGTGCGCATCCGCGAACACGCGCCGGAAGTGCTGTTCTCGCTGCTGACGCCGGGCGCGCATATCCTGCCGCATTGCGGAGTGACCAACACCCGACTGGTTACTCATCTGCCGCTGATCGTGCCCAATGACTGCGCACTGCGCGTCGGCGGCGTCGAGCATGCCTGGCAGGAAGGCCGCTGTGTGGTGTTCGACGACACCTACGAACACGAAGCCTGGAACCGCAGCGATCGTACCCGCGTGGTGCTGATCCTCGACACCTGGCATCCCGACCTGACCGCTGCCGAACGCGAAGCGTTGACCGCGCTGGTCAGCGTGATCGGCGATTTCAACCAGAAGACCGGGGTCCGCTGAAGCGCGCACCTGCCGCCGTCCTGCAGGCAACCGTCCGCCGGTTCAGGGCGCTGCTGCGGTGCGGATGTGTTGCAGCAGCAGCTCCACGCTGCGCTGCGGCTGCAGCGCGTCGTCCGCAATGGCGAGGTCCGGCGCCACGAATACCGGCATCGCAGCACCCGACGGCCGCTGCAGAACAAAGCGCGGTACCGACACGACCAGCTTGGAATGTGGCAGCACCGTGCGTTGCACGCCGCCGCTCTGTTGTGTACGCGCTGCACCACCGCTGCCCGCCAGCGTCGCGAAACCAAAATCCTGCATCACGTTCGCAAACAGCACCGCAGACGAATACGTGCCGCGGCCTACCAGCACATAGGTCTTGCCAGCAAACCGTAGCGGGTTGTCCGGTTGCGGTTCGATCAGGCGTTCGATCTGGCCGCTGACCACGGCGCCTGTGGTTTCGCCTTCTTTTTGGTACTTTTCTACAATTTTCTTCCGGTAGCCCGAAGCCCAGCGATAGGGCGCAGTCGCGAGATAAGGCAGCACACCTTCTATCCATTGGTCGTCGTTGCCGCCGCCATTGTTGCGGATGTCGATCAGCAAAGTATCGATGCCGGCTTGCCGTATCCGCTCGAAAGCGTCGCGATGGAAGGCTATGACACGCTCCTTGTCCGGCCAGGCAAACGTATCAATGCGCAGCAGTGCGACGCGCGACGGCAGTAAGGTCAGCGCAAAGGCTTGCTCGAAATCGGGTATTTCGGTGAAAGCAGGTATCGCGTTGCCGCTGGCGGTGCTTGCTGCCACACGCAGGCGCTGGTGTGGTGCGGCTAGCTCCAGGTCGAAATGTGCCGGCGTACCAAAGACCTTGGCGTAGTAGAACGCGAAGCGCTGCGCCAGCACACCGGCGCGAAAGCGCGGCGTATCCCCGTGCACCCGCGCCAGCAGTGCAGCGGACACCTCTGCCGCCGGCCTGCCGTTGATCGTCGCGAGACGGGCTCCGGCCAACGGGGTTGCAGCCCCGGCAAGCCAGCGCGTGATGACCAGGCTACCGCTTTCGCTCACATCAACGGCCAATGGAAATAACCCGCGGCCTGCGTCGAGCAGGGCGCGCGCCTCGGCCCGCCAGTCGTCATAGCCTATGCACCAATGCGCGTCAGCGAACAGCGGATTCAAGGTCGCGAGTACGCGCCAGCCCTGGTCTGGCGTCAGCGGTTGCTGCAGCGCGCGTTCGGCGTCAGCGAACGCACGCTCAAGCACGGCGGTGTCCGCGGAATGGCCCGGGTCAGGATGGGTTGATGCGATGGCTGTGCGTAGCACCGCGAGATCTTCGCGCCATTGCTGCGGCATCAATGGCTCCGCTGCGGCTGCTGACAGTGACAGGCCGACAGCAAGCAGCAGGAAACCGCGCAGTACGGCGGGTAGCAGTGAATGAAGCACCGGCATCTCCATCAGCAACAGGCCCGAGGACAGATGCTGGATGCGGCGCGACGGTTAGCCCGTTTCGTCCCTGCGTTGATGGCAGTGCTCTTGGGCAGTTTCTGCGCACAGTCAAGATACCGTGCCTCGCGATTGCGTCGGGTGCCCGATCTGAGCGACCCGGCAGCTCTTACACCGGCAGGCGTAGTCCGTATGCAGGATCGCGTGAAACACAATCGCCTGTAACGGCTTGACCGGCACCGCGTCGATCGAGCCCAGCACGCCGGAACCCGTTGCTCCGGCGTGCTGGGTCTGCCTGGCACAAGCAGGGCTTGCGCTTTGTGCGCGTACTACAGCTCGAATCCGTTCACGAACAACTGGTCGATCTCGACATTGAAAGGTGCCGAAGCAACGCTGGTGTTGCCAGCGACATCGGTCTGCGTCGAGGTCAACACATGCGTACCGGTACCGTTGAGTGTGGTTGCACAACTCCAGGTACTCCCCGCCGCAACGGTCGCAGTACATAGCGTTGTCGTGCCTTCGCGCACCGTCACCGTCGCACCGGCTTCGCCGCTGCCGCCGACGGTCGGATTGGCGGGCACGGGTCCGACCGGGCTCGTGATGACCGGCGCCAGAACGCTGCGGTCTATCGTCACCAGCAAGGTCGGCGTGGACGGCGCGCTAGTCACACCGTTGCGCGTCGTCGTCGCGGTCATGTTGCGCACACCTTCCGCGAGGCTTACCGCTACCGCCCATACGTTGCCCGCACAGGTCTGAGCGGCACCGACCGTGCTGCCACCGTCACGCAGCTGCAGGCTGTCGCCGTTTGTGCAGTTGCCCATGAAGTTAGGCATCAGCGCATTGGTGATGTTGTCGCTGCTCGACGTGCCACTGTCGCTGGCCGGATCGAGCAACGGTGCAGATGGTGCGGCGGGTGCGACGGTTACGGTGACGGTAGTGGAGGTCACGCCGTTGAAGTTGCCGTCACCCGCGTAGACGACCGTGATTGGATGTGAGCCTACCGCCGGTGTCAGTGGACCGCAGCTGGCGGTTCCGGCTACAAGCGCAACCGCGCTGCAGCCGGGGATCGGTATGCCGTTGTCGTTGAAGCTGACGTTGGAGGTCGGGGTACCCGCGCCCGGCGCTACCGCGGTTACCGCAACGCTGTAGGTGACGCTCGCGCCGACGATGATTGCGGTACTGCTGCTGTTCGCGTTCGCCAGCGAGTTCGCCTTGTTGACGACCTGTCCACCCGACAGCGTGCTGTTGCTGCCGAAGTAGCCGGTGCTGCCGTCGTAGCTGACGGCCAGTGTATGGCTGCCGACGGACAGCGACGAGGTCATGAGCGTCGCACTGCCGGCAGTCAGCGCCACGTTGGTCGGCGTACCGCCGTCGATGACAAATCCGACACTGCCATCCGGCGTGCCGCCGCTGGCCGTCACATTGGCGGTGAACGTCACTGGCTGTCCAAACACCGACGGTGTCTGGTTCGTGAGAACCGCAGTGGTCGTGGCCAGCTTGACCCGGAATTGCCGCGTGACCGGCGTGCTGGTGTTGCCGGCGATATCGGTCTGCGTGACCGATACCGTATGGCTGCCTTGACCCAGCATCGAGTTGCAGTTCCACTCGCCGCTGGGACCGACCGTCGCGGTGCAGATCACAAAGACGCCTTCGGCAACGGTGACGGTCGCACCAGCCTCCGCGCCAGTTCCACTGATCGTCGGATTCGGCAACACATCGGCCGCGGCAAGTGGTGCACTGACCGTGACCGGCAATGCCACCGTGTCGATGGTGACGTTGAGGCCGGCGGTAATGCCTGTGTCGTTCGGCGACCCGTTGCGGGCCAGCGCGGTGATCGCGTGCACGCCGTCGCCGAGGGCGACTGTGGTGGTCGCATACGTGCCGCTGCGGCAGATCGCACGGCTCAGCGGTGTTGTCATCGCGCCGTCGACGCGAAGGATCACCGTATCGCCGATGTTGCAGCTGCCGTTGAACGTCGGCGTGTTGTCGTTCGTGATGTTGTCCGTCGACGAGAAGCCCGAATCACTCGCAGTCGCGAGATCGGGCGTGCCCGGCGTTGTCGGTGCCGGATCGGCGAGATAGCGCGAGGCGGCGAGATCGCTCTGCTGGCCGAGGCCACCGACTGCCTGCTTGCCGTCCGGCAGCACGATGCCGTTGTAGCCGATGTCAAGACCGGCGGTGATCTCGTGAATCGTCTGCCCCGAGGTACCGTAGGTCGTGTCGATCGACCCGTCGTCCCAATTGAAACGGGCCAGGCCAAAATCGGTACCGCCACCGGTCAGGAAGGTGCTGCCGAAACCGATCATCTTTTCATCACGCTGCAGTGCCATTGCGTACATGTTGTCGAACCGGGTGGCACCGAAGCTGTAGGTCGATACACCCGCGGTGCCGAAGTTCGTGTCCAGTGCCCCCGCCGCGGTATAGCGCGCAATACGGAACACCGGACTTGAGGTCGGCGTGCCGTCATTGCCGGTGCCGCCGGCGATGATCATGCCATCCGCACGCACGACGATGCTTTCGATCGTATTGCGCCGGAACGGCCCCGCGCCAATCGCGGTCACGACGATACCGTCGCCGTCGAAGGTGTTGTCGATCAGGCCGCCGGTGGTCAGGCGAACGATGGCGAACTCCTGGTTCCCGCCGACATAGCTGTAGCCGCCGAGCAGGATCTTGCCGTCACTCTGGATCGCGATCGACTTGGCTTCATCGACGCCGGCATTGATGCCGATGCGTGTGACGCCGCCGGAGCCGAAGGTGCCATCGAGTGCGCCGGTTGTAGTGAATCGCGCGACGACGAAGTCCCAGTTCGCGACGGTATCACTGATGCTGCCTGCGACGAGGATCTTGCCGTCGGTCTGGCGCGCGATTGCATAGCCGTAGCCGCCGTTGGTGCCCAGGTTTGCGGTCGCGAAACCATCGGTGTCAAACGTGTTGTCGATAGCGCCGTTGGTGTCGTAGCGCACCGCGATCAGCTGATGCACGGGCGACGGCGGTGTCTTTGACAGGCGCTGTCCGGCCGCGATGATCTTGCCGTCCGGCTGCACGAGCACCGCGCGTGATTCCATGTTGTAGGACGCATTGGCAGTCGTCACCAGGCCGTCGGTATCGAACGTGGTGTCGAGACTGCCGTTGGTGTTGTAGCGTGCGACGACGATATTCGTGCCGGCCGCGTCGGCGGTTGCGCCGGAGACGACGAGTTTGCCGTCGCTTTGCACCGCGACGCCGTAGCCGTAGTCCGGCGAACCGCCGAGTAGCTGGCGCAACGCGATGCCGTCGCTGTCGAACGACGTGTCAAGCGCACCGGCCGTGGTCAGGCGGATCACGGTGATTTGCGTCGCCGTCGTCGTGCCGCTCGGATACGAGGTACCGACGATCAGATACCTGTTGTTGGATTGCATGACACCGGCGCGTGAATCGTTCTGCATGCCGGTGCCACTTGCATCGATGTGGAACTTGCCGGCAGTTGCATAGGTCGTGTCGAGCGCACCAGCCGTCGTGAAGCGCGCCGCGAACATGTGGAAAAGGCCGGCACCGTTCGAGTCGGCCATACCGGAGACCACGATCTTGCCGTCGAGCGGTTGGATGTCGATCGCGCGGCACTGATCCTGGCCGCCCATGATGTTGACGCTGTTCCAGCCGTCTCCGTCGAAAGTGCTGTCGAACGCGCCGGTGGTCGTGAACCGCGCGACCGTCATCTGGAAGTTGCTTCCGTTGTGCCGCATGCCCGAGGCGACTATGCGTCCTGAACTGTCGAGCTTCATCGCCTGGATGCGATCGGCTCCACCACCACCGAACGTGGTCAGCAGGCCGCCGCCGGCATAGGTTCCGTCCAGCGAGCCGTTCGTATTCAAACGGAACAGGCCAAGTTGCGTCGAACTGCCACGACCGGCACCGTAGATCTTGTTCGTCGCCGGATCGACGGCCAGCGCCAGCACGCGTGGCGTCGTGCTCGTCGAGGACTGCAGATCGAACAGCAGCTTGCCGTCGCCGTCGAACGAGGTGTCCAGCGATCCATCGGTGTTCAGCCGCGCGAGCGCGTAGTCGCGGCCCTGGTTGTTCGCACCGTTGATGTTGTCCGCATAGCCGCCGACGATGATCTTGCCGTTACTGTCGATCGCAACGGCCTGGGCGCGGTCAAACGCGGTCTGGCCAGCCGTGGTGTTGATGCCGATCTCGAGGACCCGGTAGCCGAGCGGCGCGTTGAACGTCGCCGTGTCGAGGGCGCCGTCGGCGGTGTAGCGCGCGACGAAGAAGCTCTCGTTGTTCGACGACGTCGTCGACCCGATCACGACGAGTTTTCCGTCTGACTGGCGCGCGATGGCATTGGTGAGTTCGTTGTTGCCGATCACCGTCTTCGTCTCGCCGCCGTTGCCGAACGAGCCGTCCACGGAGCCATCGGCGTTGTAGCGCGTGACCGAGATGTGCAGCAGTCCGCCGCCACCGTCATAGTTGCCGGCGACCACGATACGCCCGTCGGGCAGCAGCACGACGCCGTTGGCATCGGAGAACGTCGCGCGCGTAAGCACGTTTGATACGGCGACGCCGTTGCTGTCGAACGCCGTGTCGGGGTCGCCCGACGGTTCAAGCGCGGCCTGGGCGGACCCAAGTCTGGCGAGCACGGCAAAGAAGACCAGCAGCGAAGTCATGGCGCGAAAGCGCCAGAGCGAACCGGGCCCGGCGGGCCGGATACTGGTGTTCATGGTTTACCCCCCTGACGAGCGCGAAGCGCTCTCCCGCGCTTGGCTGCATGACAGACTACGCGCGCATTCCCGATCCCGCCAGCGTAGCCATCGGATGCTGCCGGAGCCCGCTAACCCGGGTCATTGGTGTGGGCAGGCAAGTACTCGGTAACCCAAAAGCCTTGCTGGACTTGCTTCCGGGGTCGATTTTCCGGCCCAACTTCCACAC
The DNA here is from genome assembly GCA_016790075.1 of Rhodanobacteraceae bacterium. Lineage (GTDB taxonomy): Bacteria > Pseudomonadota > Gammaproteobacteria > Xanthomonadales > Rhodanobacteraceae > Tahibacter. Next base: position 124,427 of record JAEUPP010000030.1, read on the forward strand.
GGTAGCCTGAATGGGGCTGGATGTCGGAAGCGAGGGGTGATGATGCAGGAACTGCGCATTGGTGGTTTCAACCCGCAAGCGCAGGCTGGATGCTGCCAGCCGGAGACTTGTTCCGCCGCCGCCGGGCCGCCGCTGTAGCATCTATGTGCCCGCTGGAAGTCCCAGCAACAAGGCGAGTCCCAGTGCAATGCGATACCACGCGAATACGGTAAACCGATGCGTGCGGATATAGCCCAGCAGCCAGCGCACCGCGATGAAAGCCGTGAGGCACGAAACAGCAAAGGCGATGCCGAGCAGGCTCCAGTTCTCATGCGTCTGACCGGTCTTCAGGGTCTTCAGCAATTCATAACCCGACGCGGCAAACATCGTAGGAATCCCGACGAGGAAGGCGAACTCCGTAGCTGCGGCGCGGCTGGTCGTACCGGCGAGCAGCGCCACGAAGATCGTCGCGGCCGAACGCGAGGTTCCCGGAAACATGCCGGCGACGACTTGCAGTACGCCGACGAGTACCGCGGTATGCCAGGCAATTTCGCTCACTTCTGGCTTATTCGCGATCAGCCGTTCGGCCAGCAATATCCACAGTCCACCGATGATCAGAGCCCAGGCGATGGGTGTGATTTCGGTCGGCAGTTTGAATCCGGCCTGGGATACAGCCAGGCCAAGCACCGACGTAATCGCAAAGGCGACCAGCAGCTTGACCGCATAGCGCCTGGGTTCCGCTTCTCCGAGCCCACTGGCGAGCCGCCACAGCCTTTGCCGGTACAGCAGGCAGATCGCAAGGATTGCGCCCGCCTGTATGGTGATATTGAACAGATCGGATCGCGCCCCCAGCCAATGCTCGGCTATGAGCAGATGCCCGGTGCTCGAAATAGGCAGGAACTCCGTAATGCCTTCGATAAGGCCGAGCAGGGCCACGTTGAGAATATCGTTCATGCAAAGCAGGCGGTGGCGGACAAGCGCGCTAGCTTAGCGTGTTGGAGGGGATCACGACTCGCGTCCGGTCCGTAGTCGGCCGAAGGCACCTGGCGGCGCTTCCTGGCGCAGACCATTGTGGTTGGGACGACCCACCCTTAGCGCAATTGCTGCAAGAGTGGTCAGCCGGGTCAAGGCCAGGCCTGAATGCGCCAGGAGCTACTTGGCGTAGCAGCAGCAACAGATGCCCACCCGACGCACTCAAGTCGTCTAGACCGTGGCGCCGTTCCCGGCAAATCAGGCGCGTGGGTGGGATTTGCAGGGAATAAGCCGGCTAGTTCTTTCCCTTGCTCTTGTCGTCCTGGCGGGCTTTCAGTGTGCGGTAGTGTTCGATTTCGCTGACGAGCTGCTTTTCCATCGCCACGCGATCGGCGACGCGGCGCTCAAGGAACGCTTTCTGGTCGGTAAGGCCGGTGCGTAACGTGCTGATCTGCTTCTGCACGGTCGCCGGGACCGGTTTGCCATTGCGCTCCTGCTCGGCCGCATGAACCAGACGTTCGGCGAGACTCTTTTCCTGGCTGGCAATGCCCACCTCGGTGGCCTGGATATTCTGGGTAATCAGATCGATCTGCGCCTGCAGCGATTTACGCAGGTCGTCCTCGGTGGGGTAGGCGGCAAGCAACTGTGCTTCGTTGCGCGCGACATCGTCGGCCTTGCGCTTATCGGCCGCCAGCTTTTCGGCAGCTGCTTTCGCCGCGGCGAGTTCTTCCTCAGTCTTTGCCCGCTCGACACGTCGTACAACGAGACCATGCTGGTTGACGACTTCGTAACCCAGCCGCGTTGCTTCCGGGGGTACGGAGTCGGAGTAATGCAGATTGCCTGCTTCGTCACGCCACTTATAACGCAGGCGGTCGGGTGCTTGCGCCGCTGATGCGATGCTGGACAGCAGTACCAAAGCAAACACCGTATTGCGCATAACGGATTGCATCATGAGGCGTCTCCTTGAATGGCCAGTATAGATCCGTGCTATTCACTCGGGTTGTGTTGACCGGCACGCCTCAGGCCACGCCGTAATGCTGGCGGTACTCCTGCAGACGCGCCTGTTGCTCGGCCAGTTCGGGCCGCTCCGCAGTCAGGGTCAGAAGATCAACGAGCCGCGCGATGGCCAGCACCGGGATGTCGAACTCGGCGGTAACTTCCTGGGCGGCTGACAACGAACCCTGACCTCGCTCTTGCCGATCCAATGCAATCAGCACGCCAGCAGGCTCGGCACCCTGGGCGCGGATGATCTGCAAGGACTCACGGATTGCGGTGCCCGCCGTGATCACGTCGTCGACAATCAGTACGCGGCCGCGCAGGGGCGCACCGATCAGACTGCCGCCTTCGCCATGGGTCTTGGCTTCCTTGCGATTGAAGGCGAATGGCAGGTCGCGAGCGTGATCAGACGCCAGGGCGATGGCGGTAGCCGCCGCCAGGGCAATGCCCTTGTAGGCCGGACCAAACAGCATGTCGAACGCAAGGCCCGATTCGACGGCGGTGGTTGCATAGGCACGGCCGAGTCGTGCCAGCGCTGCGCCACTGTCAATCAGTCCCGCATTGAAGAAATACGGACTGGTCCGGCCCGATTTCAGCGTAAAGTCGCCGAAGCGCAGCACCTGCTTGTGCAGGGCGAGGTCTAGAAAGTCACGTTGATGCGCGCGCATGCGGGGTCTCCCGGGAAAAACGTCGATTGTAGGCAAGCTGTTGCGCCCGACGGTTGCCAACTTGCGCCGAACTGCGTTCTGCTAGAACGTCCCCGCCCTAGCATGGGCTCATGGTGGCCCATCTGCACATGACTAGCCTGAAACGTTTCTTCGCTGCGCCCTCGCGGATGTTCTGGGTGCTGCAGTCGGCCGGCTGGCTTGGCTATTTCAGCCTGCACTACCTCTCGGCCATGGGCCATGGCAAACCTTGGGACTATATCTGGGTATCGGCGGCGGCGACCGCCATCGGTTTTGGCATAACCAGCCTGCTGCGGCTTGGCTTTCGTGTGACCTGGCGCCTGCCTACGGCACAGATGATCGTGGCTTCGTGGCTGCTGCTCACCGTCGCGACGGCGATCTATTCGTTGTTCCACGCCGAGGCCATTTTTCGCTGGTGCTACGAGTGTCGTCCCGAAAGCCTGCTTGGCTATATCGGTTATTTCGGGTCGGCCCTCTACGTCATACTGTCCTGGAGCGGTCTGTATTTCGGTATCAAGTTCAGTCGTGAGATCGCCCACGAGCGCGAGAGCGCCTTGCGCGCGAACGCCACCGCCCACGAAGCGCAGCTCAAGATGCTGCGTTATCAGCTCAATCCGCATTTCCTGTTCAACACCTTGAACGCGATTTCGACCCTGGTGCTGGACAATCAGAATGCGACCGCGAACCGCATGGTTTCCGGGCTGTCGGCATTTCTGCGTCATTCGTTGGATTCCGATCCCATGCAGCGCGTAAGCCTTGACGAAGAGCTGGAGGCGCTGACGCGTTATCTCGGTATCGAGCAGATGCGGTTCGGCGAACGTCTGCGTGTCGTCATCGACGCGAGTCCGGCTGCGCGCCGTGCCTTGGTGCCTAGCCTGATGCTGCAGCCGTTGATCGAGAACTGCATCAAGCACGCCATCAGCCAGCGTATTGAAGGCGGCACCATTGCAGTACGCGCGACGGTTGCTGATGACAGCCTGATCGTCCGTGTCGAAGACGATGGGCCCGGTTTGCCGGCCGAATGCAATGGCAATGGCAACGGGGTGGGCCTAGCCAATACGCGTGAACGGCTCAAGGTACTTTACGGTGCGCGCCAGAGCGTCGCCGTGCGTAACCGCAGCGCTGACCAGGGCGGCGGCGTTGAAGTCGCCTTGAATCTTCCCTATGAAACCCGGAGTGAGGCGTGATCCGTACCTTGATCGTTGACGATGAACCGTTGGCGCGCCGTGGACTTGAGCTGCGCCTGGGAGCGCACACAGATGTGGAGGTCGTCGGCCAGGCTGGCAACGGCCGCGAAGCCGGTTTTGCTGTCACTGCGCTGAAGCCGGATCTGATGTTTCTCGACATACAGATGCCGGAAATGGATGGTTTCGCACTGCTGCGTTCGCTGCCGACCGAGACCTTGCCGCTGACCGTGTTCGTGACCGCTTACGATCAATACGCGCTAGATGCGTTTGCTGCCTGCGCGGTCGACTACCTGCTGAAACCCGTTGACGAGCAGCGTCTGGCACAGGCATTGAACAGTGTGCGTGAGCGCTTGGGCGCGCGCGAGGCCGGTGGTGATCGCGACAAGCTATTGCGGCTGCTCGCGCGCATGTCGGGCAAAACGGACCTGACCCTGGCCGACGCGTTGGCGCAGGATCTGGCCGAGCCCGGGCCGCAGCGCCTCGCGATCCGCGACGGTAACCGTACGGTGCGCCTGGACCCGGAATCAATCCGCTGGATCGATGCGGCCGGTGACTATCTCTGCATCCATACGGCGTCGGAAAACTTCGTCATCCGGGCGACCATGCGTGAGATGGAACAGCGGCTGGACCCACGCCGTTTCCAGCGCATACACCGCTCGACCATCGTGAACCTCGCTTGTGTGCGTGAACTGCGCTCGCACCTCAATGGCGAGTACTTCGTGACACTTGAATCGGGCCAGACGCTAAAGCTGTCGCGCAGCTACAAAGACAAGGTGCATTTGCTGAACTGAGCGAGGTCGCGGGGTTCGATTCCGCCGTTCCGTACTGGCACCGCCCTACGGAACGGCGGATACGGATGATCGCAGTCGCGCATTCGCCGAGATTGTGCTCCGGGTCGAATGACAGTAGCCGATGATGAGAACAGGGGTAGCGCCGGTAGCGCGCCGCATGGCGCATCTGGTGTTTGCGAGGCTTTGCCTGGCCGTAGCGGTTCATGCACTCAGCTATCTTTACGGGGAGTTCCGGCCCAAGGAGCTGGCCGATGCTCAGCGCCGGCTCGCGATAGAGCGGCTCGTGTTCCATAAGATGCGTGCGGCGCAGTTCCACTTCGTGGAAGCGCAGGTCGTCGGCCGGGAGCGGCGCTTGCGCAGGTTCGGTCGAGACCGATTCCTGCGCTAGCGCGACTTGTCTGAGGCTCAGGTATCCAAAGGTAAAAATACACAAAACTACAGCACCATGGGTGTGCGGTCAGCCGATCCACCACAGCGGGGTCAACCATTGGAGGATGGCAATGCACCAGATCACGATCGGCGAAAGCACCATCGTGTCGACCCAGTGCAAAGACAGCCGTTCGGCATCTGAGTGGCACGTGATCAGCACGTCGCGGTGACGGCGCAGGCGCAGGAGCGCGGCAGCTATAGACGAGACAGCGTAGCCCAACAGGAACAGATCAAACCACAGACTTGGTTCCAGACGTCTGCCTGCGGTGAATTGTGTTTCGATAGCGGCCTGGTTTTGCGGAAATACATCAGCCCGAACGAGCAGCGCGGCGGCGAGCCGCCAAGGTGGACCGCATCAGATGCAGTGAGCGCACGCGCTTCGGTCAGCGCTCGCGTGTAGACAAAAAAGAAACTGCTGTGAAGGAATGGAAACAGGCCGACGAAGCGACAAAGCTTGTAGTACGTCGGTTCGGGTTCGTGGAAGTAGAGCGCTTTCACGACGAGGTCTACGCCAATCCGTGCGATCCAAGCGGCGAGTACGCGATTGGCAGCGCGATTGACCGGTCGGTGCCCCAGGGCAAGCGCGAATCAGGCCGACTGCGATGCGCCGACGACAAAGGCTACGCTCCAGAAGACCATCGGCGAATACACGCAAGTGCGGGGCGGCGGCGGGGCGCGGGATCATGCCGGGCCGATGTCACTGGCGGCATGTGCAATCGGTTTGGCTGGCGCTGTAGGGGTTGCGTGTTTCACACCGCTGAATGTCCCGCTCCGTGCGCACTGCTGCAACACCAGCGTTCGTCCCGGCGTGTCGCGCAGGCTTTTCGTCGCAACGCACGCAACCTTAATGACTTCCGCCGCATCCCAGCAAAAGGCGCTGGCGCGATCCTGGCGCGGAGCGTGGCGTTCCAGCACTGGCAGCGGGAGAAATTCATGAAACTTATCGAGACATCGCTGCGCAATCCGATCGCAGTTGGCGTCACTGTTCTGCTGGTCTGTGTATTCGGCCTGTTGAGCTTGCGTGAACTGCCGCTGCAACTATTCCCGGAGATCGAGCGGCCGCAGATTTCGATCAACACCAACTGGCGCTCAGCCTCGCCGATAGAAGTGGAGTCCGAGCTGCTGGAGCCACAGGAGCAGGTATTGCAGGGACTGCCAGGCCTCGAAGAACTCGACGGCAATGCAGGCACCGGTGGCAGCAACATCAACCTGACCTTCGCAATCGGCACGGACATGAAGAACGCGCTGGTTGAAGTGCTGGGGCGCCTCAATCGCCTGCGGCCGCTGCCGCGGGATGCCGATCGTCCAGTTGTCCAGCTTGGTGCCGATGACTCGAACCAGTCGCTGACCTGGTTCTTTGTGCAACTGTTGCCCGGTACCAACGGCAAGATACTCGACTATCGCGAGTTCATCGATGCCACGGTGCGGCCGCGCATCGAGGCGGTGCCCGGAGTGGCCGGTGTCAATGTGAACGCAGGACCGCCGGACGAGGTGCGCATCACCGTCGATCTGGCCAAGGCCGCAGCAGTTGGGGTTCCGATTACCGATATCGCTGCCCGTGCGATCAATGCGACTGATGTGTCGGGTGGCCAGGTCGAAGTCGGCCGTCGCCAATACACCTTGCGCTTTGTCGGGCGCTATACGCCCGACCAGCTCGGCGAACTGGTGCTCGCCTGGCGCGACGGCCGGCCGATCAAGCTTGGCGATGTGGCGACCGTCGAGGTGCGTCCGCCGGAGCCGCGCTTCTTTGCCTATCAGAACGGCAATCCCGCGATTGGGCTGCAGGTATTGCGGCAAAGCGGTGCGAATGTCCTGGGCACCCTGAACGAAGTAAAGAAAGTTGTTGCCGAATTGCGCGATGGGCCGCTGAAGGCGCAGGGACTGGGCATCGAGCAATCGTTCGACTCCGGCCTGTTCATCAATCGCGCCGTCGGATTGCTGACCGAGAATCTCATCGTAGGGGCGCTGCTTGCGCTGATCTGTGTCTGGTGGTTCATGCGTGACGGCCGCGCGACCTTGCTGATCGCGACCTCGATTCCGATCTGCCTGCTCGCGACCTTCGTGGTGCTGCACCTGACCGGCCGTTCACTCAACGTGATTTCGCTGGCCGGGCTCGCGTTCGCGGTCGGCATGGTTGTCGAGGGCGCGATTGTCGTATCCGGCAATATTATCCGGCTCAAGGAATCGGGCATGACGCCGGTCGAGGCGGCGCTGGCCGGTGCGAGACAAGTGGTTCCGGCCCTGTTCGCATCAACCGTCACGACCATCGCCGTGTTTCTGCCGGTGCTGTTCCTGCGCGATGTCGAAGGTCAGATCTTCGCCGACCTTGCGCTGACGATCTCCATCTCCGTTGCCATCTCCATCGTTGTTGCGCTGACGGTATTGCCCGCGGCGGCCGGTGGCTGGCTCAAGGCGAAAAAATTGTCATCGGGTTATGGGGACGGTTGGCCGAAATTGACCGAACGCATCCTGCGTTGGACCGATACACCGGCCAAGCAACTGAGCTGGGTCGCCAGCCTGCTGGTCGCGCCGCTGATCCTGTGCTGGGTGTTTCTGCCACGTCTTGACTACCTGCCACCGGTGAAGCGGGCCGCCATCGATGCTGGCTTCAGCTTCCCGCCTGGCATGAGCCCGGAGACCGTCAATCGTGAAATCGCCGGCAAGATACTCGAACGTCTTCAGCCCTACATGAAAGGTGAAAAACAGCCACAATTGAAAAATTACTATCTGTTGTTGTGGCCGGGAGGTGGCACTGTCGGTGCCCGCGTCATCGATGAGTCACGTATAAGTGAACTCGAAAAGATCATGCGCGAGGAAGTCATAGTCGGGCTGCCGGACACGCGTGCATTCGCGGGTGAAGGCGATCTGTTCGGCGGTTTCGGCGGCTCCGCGCGCTCCATCGCCATGCATCTGCAGAGCGACGACACGAAAGCACTGGAACGCGCTGCCGAACAGGGACGTCAATTGCTGGAAAAGACCTTCCCGGGCGCGAATGTGCAGGCGTTCCCGAATACCGACTCAGTGCAGTCGGAACTGCATGCCGTGCCCAACGACCGGCGTATCGCTGAGGCGGGCTGGGATCGCGGTTCCGTGGGCACCGTCGTGCGCGCGCTCGGCGAGGGGGCTTGGCTGGGCGAGTATTTCAACGGCGAGACACGCGTGCCGATTATCCTGCGCGCCAGCGCCGGCCAGACACCGGAACAACTGGCCGAGGCGCCGCTGGTAACGCCATCGGGGCAGGTCGTGCCACTGGGCGATCTGGTCAGTCTCGACACGGTCATGGGGCCGACGGTGATCCGCCGGCTCGATCACCGGCGTACGGTGACGCTCAGCGTCGATCCGCCGCCGACCTTGTCGCTCGAGGATGCGCTGGCAACGCTCAATCGCGAAGTGGTGCCGAAACTGCGCGACGCGTTACCGCCGGACGGCAGCATCCTGATGGCTGGCAGCGCTGACCGTCTTGAGCAGATCGTCGGCACGATGACCAAGAACTTCGCGCTTGCGCTGCTGGTACTGCTGCTGATCATGGCAGCGTTGTTCAGATCACTGCGTGATGCCGTGATCGTGATGCTGACGGTGCCGTTGGCCCTGATCGGCGGCATGATCGGTCTGCGCGTGCTGGGCCTGTTTGCCTTCCAGCCGCTGGACCTGCTGTCGATGATCGGCTTTGTCATGATGATCGGGGTCATCGTGAACCACGCGATACTGCTCGTGGATCTCACCCGCGAAGCGCAGAACGATGGCCATAGCCTCGAAGATGCGATCCGCATGGGCCTCAATCAGCGCTTGCGTGCCATTCTTGCTTCAACCATGACCGGCGCGCTCGGTGCGTTGCCGATGGCGGTGAACCCGGGGCCGGGCAGCGTTATCTATCGCGGTCTGGCAGCGGTGAATGTCGGCGGCGTGGTCGTCGCCCTCGTGTTCTCGCTGCTGCTGATGCCGAGTCTCATGCGCCTGAGCCAATGGCGGCGGCACCCGCAGGAGCTCGCTGAACCGAGTTCTGCCTCACGTGATACCAGCTATCCGCGCGCGGCCTGATACGAAGCCAGCCTGATACCAAGCAATTCTGGAGAACATTATGAAAACCTTTCCGCTGAGTCTGTTGCTGAGCGCACTGCTCGCGGCGCTGACGGCGCCCGCGGTAGCGCAGGCACCCAATCCGGGGCCGCCGGCAGCCACTGTCGCTGTGGCAGAGGCGACAGCGACAAAACTTGCACCGGCGCGCTGGGTGCCGGGCAGTGTGGTGAGCCGCGACGACGCGCGCATTGCGACGCTGGCTGCCGGACGAGTCCTGGAAATCGCCGAAGTCGGCAGTGTGGTCAGGAAGGGCGAGCGGCTCGCGAAACTCGATGATGTGCCGCTGCGGCTACGGCTTGAACAGGCGCGCGCAACGGCGGGTCGCGCCAAAGCCCAACGTGATCTTGCGCAGACGCAGATGTCGCGGTTGGCAAAGCTGGCACCTGGCAATGCCGTTGCACAGACCCAGCTCGATGAGGCGCGTGCCACACTGGAAAGCGCGAGCCAGGAACTTATCCGCGTCGAAGCCGAGCGCCGCAGCATCGAACATGATCTGAGCGAGACCGAAATCCGTGCCCCGTTCGACGGCGTGGTCAGCGAGCGCTTCACGCAGCGCGGCGAATATTTGCAGATGGGTGCGGCCGTCGCGCATCTGGTCGACACTGGCCGGCTCGAAGCGCGGGTGCAGGCGCCATTGGCGCTGGCCCCTCAGGTCAAGGCTGGCCAGGAGATCCAGGTGCGTCTACGTGGTGCCGAACAACCAGCAACAGTGCGCGCTGTCGTTCCTGTCGGCGACGAACGTTCGCGTCAGTTCGAGTTGCGGGTGGCCTTGCCCGAGGACTTCGCGCTAGTGGGAACGGCGATTGAAGTCGCGTTGCCTGAGGCTACGGGCGCCGCTACCGCGCTGACAATACCGCGTGACGCACTGGTGCTGCGCGAAGCGCATACCTATGTGATGCGGGTGAAGGAGGACAATACTGCCGAACGGGTCGAAGTGCGTGCGGGTGCGGCTCGCGACACCTTCGTTGAAGTGACTGGTGAGCTAAGTCCGGGCGACAAGATCGTCGTGCGTGGCGCCGAGCGTCTCAGCCCGGGCCAAAGTGTACGTGTTGTCGAAGGCTGATCGCCGCAGCACCCACGCTTGGCGCGGCCGGCGCACACGGCTACATTGCTCACTTCGCCGGCAGGGAGTGAGCAATGCGTATAGTCAGTTTCAATGCGAACGGCATCCGCTCGGCGGCGAGCAAGGGTTTCTACGACTGGCTGTCGGCGCACGACGCCGACATAGTCTGCCTGCAGGAAACCAAGGCACAGGAACATCAGCTCACGGACGCCCTGTTCCGCCCGAGCGGCTATCACAGCTACTACCGTGACGCCACAAGCAAGAAAGGCTATAGCGGTGTCGCGATCTATTCACGCGTCAGACCCGACGAAGTACGCACGGAGATCGGCTGGAAGGACTTTGACGAGGAGGGACGTTACATCGAGGCGCGCTACGGCAATCTCAGCGTCATCTCGCTCTATTTTCCCTCTGGCTCGTCCGGCGATGAGCGCCAGGCGTTCAAGTTCAAGTGCATCGACTGGATCACGCCGGTGTTCGAGGCCTGGCTCAAGAGCGGCCGCGACTACATCATCTGCGGGGATTGGAATATCGTCCACACACGCAAGGACATCCGTAACTGGAGCTCGAACCAGAAGACCTCCGGTTGCCTGCCGGAGGAGCGTGCGTGGCTGGACAAGCTGTTCCTGCAGCACGGGTGGGTCGACAGCTATCGTGCGCTGAAACCGGATGCAGAGGACTATACCTGGTGGTCCAATCGTGGCCAGGCGCGCGCAAACAATGTGGGATGGCGCATCGACTATCAGGTCGTGACGCCGTCGCTGCGTGCGCGGCTAGAGCGCTGTGAAATCTTGCGCGATCCGCGATTCTCGGATCACGCACCGTATACCGTGGACTACGCTGCGGTCAGTTCGTGAGCGAGGCCGCGCCAGCTGTTTCGGAGTCGACCCTGCGGCGTTTCCGTCGCGCGTTCGCACAACCGGCGGCGTGGACGATCTGTCTGCTGGGCTTTGGCTCCGGGCTGCCGTTTCTGCTCGTCGGTGGCACGCTCGGCTACTGGTTTCGTGAAGGCGGCATGTCACTCGGCAGCATCGGACTAGTGAGCTGGATCTCGCTGCTCTATGTGCTGAAATTTCTCTGGGCGCCGTTGCTCGATAGGGCTCCACCGCCATTGTTGCGGGGCCTGGGGCGTCGCCGCGGCTGGCTGCTGCTTGCCCAGCTTGGCGTAGTCGCTGGTCTCGTCGCGATGGCACTCATCAGCCCTACGGGCAATCTGTCCGGATTCCTGCTGGCTCTGACCCTGACCACGTTTTCCGGCGCGACACAGGACTGCATAGTTGATGCCTACCGCATCGAAATCGCCCCCACCGAGCAACAAGGGGCGCTGATCACGACCTATTCGCTCGGCTATCGCATTGGACTGGTGCTCGCCGGCGCCGGCGCCCTCTATTCCGCCGATCTGCTCGGATGGAGGCCGACTTACCTCATCCTTGCGGCGCTAATGGTCTTGCCGGCGATCACGACGTGGTTCGCCGCCGAACCGGTGCTGCCGCCAGGCTTGCAGGCTGTGATACCAACGACAGTGCGGCATACGGGGCCGGGTGCACTGCGCGCCGCACTGATTGAGTACTTTGTTCCGATCATCGAGTTCTTTCGCCGCAATGGCGTGCGCTTGGCGCTAATGCTGCTGCTGTTTGTCGGCCTCTACAAACTGCCGGACCAGATCATCGGTGTAATGGCCGGGCCGTTTTACCTGGATCTCGGTTTTACCAAGAGCCAGATAGCAACGGTGTCGAAGGTCTATGGTGTCTGGCTTGGATTTGCCGGCGCGCTGCTCGGTGGCATCGCAGCCACCTTGCTCGGCGTGCGCAGGTCGCTGCTGATCGCAGCGTTGGGTGTGGCGTTGTCGAACCTCGCCTTTCTGTTGATGGCGGCGTATCCGGGGCAGACCTGGAGTTTTGCCGCAGCGATTTCGGCCGACAACTTCTGTCAGGGTTTTGCCGGCAGTGTGCTTGTCGCCTTCATGTCGACGCTGGCCGACATCCGTTTCAGTGCGACGCAGTATGCGTTGCTGGCTTCGCTTGCGAACATGCTGGGCAAGTTGCTCGGTGGTGTAACCGGCTTCTTCGTCGAAGCGTTTGGTTATTCGCTGTTCTTCGCTCTGAGTGCTGCCTCGATACTGCCGACGCTATGGCTGTACTGGAAGCTTCGTCCGCAAATGCCGGGACCGTCTGGCTGAAATCAAACGCGCATGCTGCGACAATCACCGGATCGGGGGGGCCACATCCGATCAGTTACGGCGAGGGTGCAGTGCCAGACATTCTTGTACGCCATATCGACGATGCCCTCGCAGATCGCATCAAGGACATTGCGCGTGAACACCAGTGGTCGATCAACGAGGCGATTCTGTTTGCACTGCGTCGTGGTGTCGGCCTTGCCAACGAGGAGGTACGCCGGGAGCTGCACGATATCGCCAGGCTGTCGGGTACCTGGGAATCGACGGAAACGGCGGCTTTCCGCGCGGCACTGGAAGCATTCGAGCGCGTAGCCGGCAAGCCCCTGTTTACTGACGACCCGGTGGATCAGGCGCCGAAATAGATTGCGCCAAGCACGCGCGGTCCTCGTGCTCCTGTAACGTCGGCGCGGTTTCCGGGCAGGTTCAGCAGTCGCTGTCGCGCCAGCCATGCAAACGCCATTGCTTCAACGTAGTCCGGATCGACCCCGCAGCTGGCGGTGCTTGCAACGGGTACAGGATCCAGTGCTGCACTGAGTGCGCGCATCAGCTCCGGATTGTGGGTCCCGCCGCCACAGACCAGCACTTCCCGGGTCCGTGGCGCATCGCGCCTGATCGCGGCGGCAGCGCTTTCTGCTGACAGGGCGAGCAGGGTGGCCTGTACATCCACTGGCGTTGTTGTACGGTTCCTGAGCTGTCGCCCTAGCCAGTCCAGGTTGAACACTTCGCGACCGCTGCTCTTGGGGCCGGCTTGCGCGAAATAGGGCTCTTCGAGCATCTGCGCCAGCAATAGGGTGTCGACGCGCCCCTGCGCCGCCCATTCGCCGCCCGTGTCGCGGCCGATACCGCGTTGCTGCAACGACCAGGCGTCCATAAGACAGTTCGCCGGTCCGGTATCGAAACCGGTGACCGGTGCCGTGGGATCGCGCGGCAGCACGGTGATATTTGCAATGCCGCCGAGATTGAGCACGACGCGGTCCGTTTCCGGGGTCGCAAGCAGTGCTGCATGCAACCCTGGCACCAGCGGCGCAGCTTGGCCGCCAGCGGCCATGTCGCGTCGCCGGAAATCTGCGACGGTCGTAATGCCCGTTCGTTCGGCGATCACGTTCGGATCGCCAAGCTGCATCGTGTAAGCGGCGGCCAGCGCAGGCTTGTGCCTGATCGTCTGGCCATGGGAACCAAGCGCATGCACAGCGGTTGCAGCTATGCCTTCGCGCTCCAGCAGCGTCAGCGCCGCTTCCGCAAAGGCACGTCCCAGCTCGACATCGAGCATGCCGAGCTCGTCAAGGTTGATCTCGGCGGTGTCTCGCGCGAGCGCCAGCACGCGCGGACGCAGGGCCGCCGGATACGGTATGGCGCAGGCCGCAACAAGGGCCGGGCTCGGATCGAACGCTACGAGTGCCACGTCAATCGCGTCGGCGCTCGTTCCGGAGATCAGGCCGAGATAAAGCTCGGCGTTGGCGGGCGCCACCGACTCAGCGCACCAGGGCGAGGCGCGAATCCTCGTAGCGCTTAAGCTGCGCCAGCATGGGTTGCGTCAGCTGTTTGAATTTCGCGAGCTCGGCCGCGGGCAACGGCTCGGGCTTGGGCAACGTGACAGTCAGTGGATCGCGATGCTGACCGTTGATGCGGAATTCGTAGTGCAAGTGGGGGCCGGTCGCGAGGCCGGTGGAGCCGACATAGCCAATCAGCTGTCCCTGGCGCACGCGCTGGCCCGCGGACAGGCCCGCAGCGAAACGCGACATATGCCCGTAGACCGTACTGTACTGGCCGCCGTGCTGCAGGATGACGACGTTGCCGAAACCATTCTTGACGCCGCGAAACTCGACCTTGGCGTCGCCAGCGGCGTAGATCGGCGTTCCGCTCGGTGCTGCATAGTCCACGCCCTTGTGTGCGCGCATACGGCCGAGTACAGGGTGCATTCGGCCTGCGCTGAAACGCGAGGAAATACGCGTGAACTCGACCGGCGTGCGCAGAAACGAAGTCTTGAGCGGGCGTCCGTCCTCACTGTAGAACGACACGGTACCCTCGGCGTCTTCGTAACGGAACGCTGTGAAACGGCGTCCGCCGTTGACGAAGGTCGCCCCAATGATGTCGCCGTCGCGCAGGCGTTCCCCATCGCGATAGACGTCGTTGTAGATCACGGTAAAGCTGTCGCCGACACGCAAATCCTGCGCAAAATCGATGTCATACCCGAAAGCCTGGGCCAGCTTCAGCGTCATCGAGTCGGTCATGCCGGCAGCGTCGCCGGCTTCAAACAGCGAGCTTCTAATCGTGCCGTGTGCGACGTGGACGCGGCGTTCCAGCGCACGTTCAGCAATCTCGCTCGTGATGCCATCGGCGGCGACGCGCAGCACGACACGCGTGTGGTCATCGCGATCGAAACGTAAAGCTACGAGTTTGCCCTCGGCAGATTTGCGGAATGCGAATTCATCGCCGGGATGTATGCGTCGGAACGCGCCTTCATCGACTTTCGCATCAACCAGGCGTTGCAGTTCTGTTGGCGACAGGCCCTGCTCATGGAAAATATCGGCTAGTGACTGTCCCGCCCGGACAATGACGACCTTCCATTCGTCGCCGTCCATTCCGGGAATCATGCCCTCGGCGGCAAGCCCGGCCAATGCCCGGTCTGCGGCTGAAACCTGATCAGCGCTCAGCGCGGGTAGTGGCAACGACAGCGTGGTGAGGCTTATAGATTCCTCCCGGCGCATTGCGTTCGCCCAGGTCGGCATGATCATGCCGACAACGACGGTCAATGCGACAACCACGCTGGCGAGCACCCAGTGCTCGCGGCGCCAGGAAATTGGAGAAACCGATACATTCTGCGCCAGAGCCCAGGTCTTGCATTTGGTGTAAAACTGGAAATGTTTTCGGAGCGCGCGGCGGCGCAGAGCCAGGCGGCGGCTCGTGCGGCGGGTCGAATGATGTGTGGCTGGGGTCTCAGTCACGGTCGCTTTCCAATCAAACGGTCCGTACCATAGCCAACCGATTCAAACCCCGTCAACGCCAGTATTGATGCGGGTTTGCACCTGGCTTCGCGGTTAACGAATAATTAACCGAGCCCCCTTTTTTGACCGATCTGCGCATGTCCGGGAGCCCCGGTCACGTTTTCCGCAGATGCGGCGGTATCCAGTGGAGAATCATGCATGGCCCAGTTGCAGGAAGCACTCGACCTTATCGGCCGCGGCGCGGAAGAAATCATCAAGCATGAAGACCTTGAGGCGCGCCTGAAACTCGGCCGGCCGCTACGCATCAAGGCCGGTTTTGATCCGACCGCACCTGACTTGCATCTGGGTCATACCGTGCTGTTGAACAAGATGCGCCAGTTTCAAGACCTGGGGCATCAGGTCATTTTCTTGATCGGCGATTTTACGGGCATGATCGGTGACCCCACGGGCAAGAACGCAACGCGCAAACCGCTGAGTCGTGCCGATATTGAAGCAAACGCCAAGACCTACGCCGAGCAGGTCTTCAAGGTGCTCGATCGCGAGAAAACCGAAGTCCGTTTCAATTCCGAGTGGTTTGGCCAGATGTCAGCCGCGGACATGATCAAGTTGGCTGCCAAGCACACCGTCGCCCGCATGTTGGAGCGTGATGATTTCCAGAAGCGCTACCGCAGCGAGCAGGCAATTGCGATTCACGAGTTTCTCTATCCCCTGGTACAGGGTTACGACTCGGTTGCGCTGAGGGCCGATGTCGAGCTGGGCGGCACTGATCAGAAATTCAACCTGCTGGTCGGGCGGCAACTCCAGGAAGAAGCGGGACAACCGCCTCAGATCGTGCTGACGTTGCCGCTGCTTGAGGGGACCGACGGTGTACAGAAAATGTCGAAATCACTCGGCAACTACATCGGCATCAACGAACCGCCAAATGAGATCTTCGGCAAGGTCATGCGCTTGTCGGACGATCTGATGTGGCGCTACTTCGAGTTGCTGTCGTTCGCAAAGTCGCTGAGTGATCTGAAGACCATGCGCGAAGCGGTCGTGGCTGGGCAGGTCAACCCGCGCGACTACAAGATGCAGCTTGCGGTTGAGCTGACGGCCCGCTTTCACGGGACTGCAGCTAGTGAAGCAGCCGTGAAGCATTGGAATGATGTCGTACAGGGTGGCGGTGTCCCGGCCGATCTGGTCATACAGGAAATAGAAGTGCCAGCTGCCGGCTTGCGCGTGGCTGCACTGCTCAAGGCGGCCGGCTTGGCGGCCAGCAATTCCGAGGCATCGCGAAAGGTCAACGAGCGTGCAGTCCGTGTCGATGGGGTCGTGGTTGACGACGGTTCACTCGTCTTTCACGCGGGGGCCGAACATCTATTGCAGCTAGGCAAGCGTGGATTCGCGCGCGTCCGTTTGACGCTCGCGTAATCTTTTCATGCTGGGGCTTGCGTAATCGAAAACCGGTGTTAGGATTCGCGCCCCTTCGCAGAGGCGGAGAGCGGAAGCGAGGGGATGTGAGGCGAGTACTGCGGTGGTTTGGAGTTGCCTGGGTTAGCGCTGGAAGAAAGGTTGCTGACAGGGGTTGACGAAAGACGAACAGGCGGTATGATTCGCGCCCCTTCGCTGAGGCGGAAAGCGGAAGTGAAGGGGGGTAGCGGAAGCTACTGGGAAGGAAGCTTTTTGCGGTGAAG
>JAEUPP010000034.1 GCA_016790075.1 Rhodanobacteraceae bacterium
AGACGCTTCTTGGATGTTCTGGATCGCATCGCTGGATGATCGCAAACTCCGACCGACATCGACTACGTGAAGTGCCCTGAAAACAGGCCTCCGGTGATCATTACGGCCGTATATTCACCCACACGACTTCCCGAAGAGCCCTTTCCCAAGGCCCGGCAAGGCTATGCCCTGGGCATGAACGCCGGCCTGGGCAATCTGGGCGTGTCGGCGGTGCAGTTCGTGATTCCGCTCGTCACAGGCTTCGCCCTGTTTGGCAGCCTTGCGGGTGGACCGCAGACAGCCGCCGACGGCCGCCAGCTATTCCTGCAGAACGCCGGCCTGGTCTGGGTACCCTTCATTTTCGCCGCTGCGGTGGCTGCCTGGTTCGGCATGAATGATCTACAGGCGTCGCGGTCGAGTTTCGCCGAGCAGTCGGTCATTTTCCGGCGCAAACACAACTGGCTGATGTGCTGGCTCTACGTGGGCACGTTCGGTAGCTTCATCGGCTTCTCCGCCGGCTTCCCTATGCTCAGCAAGACCTTGTTCCCTGGGGTCGATGCGCTGAAGTACGCGTTTCTCGGCCCCCTGGTCGGTGCGCTGATGCGCTCGGCCGGCGGCGCCATCGCCGACCGCGTGGGGGGCGCCCTGCTCACCCTGGTCGTATTCATCGGCATGGCAGTGGCGGTGCTCGGCGTCATGGTCTTCCTCCCAGGCACCGCCGGCGGCGGCAGCTTCGGCGGGTTCCTGGCCATGTTCCTGCTGCTGTTCGTGCTGTCGGGCGTCGGCAATGCCAGCACATTCCGCATGATTCCAGTGATCTTCCGCGCCGGGCACGAGCGCGCACTGCCGGCGGATGCGGACGCGAGCCAGCGCGCGGCCGCGCTGCGCCGCGCCAGCATCGAGTCGGCGGCGGTCATCGGGTTCTCGTCGGCGATCGGCGCCTACGGCGGGTTCTTCATTCCCAAGAGCTTCGGCTCGTCGCTGGCGCTGACCGGCGGCGCCGAGGCGGCGCTGTGCGGCTTCACCGTTTTCTACCTCAGCTGCATCGCGATCACGTGGTGGTGGTACTTCCGCCGCGGCGCGGAATGTCCGTGCTGATCCATCCGCAACGGCTAGCGGCATACGCCGGCAGAGCAAGGCTTCCTATGGAGACCCAGCCATGAGTTATTTTCTCGACCGTCTGAACTTCTTCAAGCCGGCCTCCGAGCCGTTCTCGGACGGGCACGGTGCCGCGCGTCGGGAGGATCGCAGCTGGGAAGATAGCTATCGCAGGCGCTGGCAGTACGACAAGATCGTGCGTTCGACCCACGGCGTGAACTGCACCGGCTCGTGCAGCTGGAAGGTCTACGTCAAGAACGGGCTGGTGACGTGGGAGACGCAGCAGACCGACTATCCGCGGACGCGGCCGGACCTGCCCAATCACGAGCCGCGCGGCTGCCCCCGCGGCGCCAGCTATTCCTGGTACCTCTACAGCGCCAACCGGGTGAAATATCCGCTGGTGCGCTCGGCCCTGCTCAAGCTCTGGCGCGAGGCCCGCCGCACCCGTGCGCCCGTCGAGGCCTGGGCCAGCATCATCGCGGATCCGGAGCAGTCGCGGAGCTACAAGTCCAAGCGCGGAATGGGCGGCTTCGTGCGGTCGAGCTGGGACGAGGTCAACGAGATCATTGCCGCTGCCAACCTGCACACGGTCAAAGCATTCGGCCCGGATCGCGTAGTCGGCTTCTCGCCGATTCCGGCGATGTCGATGGTCAGCTACGCGGCCGGCGCGCGGTATCTGTCGCTGCTCGGCGGCGCCTGCCTGTCCTTCTACGATTGGTACTGCGACCTGCCGCCGTCGAGCCCACAAGTCTGGGGCGAGCAGACCGATGTGCCCGAATCGGCAGACTGGTACAACAGCCGCTACCTCATCGCCTGGGGCTCGAACGTTCCGCAGACGCGCACGCCGGATGCCCACTTCTTCACCGAGGCGCGTTACAACGGCACGAAGACGGTGGCGATAACGCCGGACTATTCCGAGGTAGCCAAGCTCACTGATCATTGGCTGCATCCCAAGCAAGGTACCGACGCGGCGCTGGCCTTTGCCATGGGTCACGTGATCCTGCGCGAGTTCCATGTCGACAATCCCTCGCCCTACTTCACCGCCTATTGCCGCCAGTACAGCGACATGCCGCTGCTCGTCCGGCTCGAGCGCCGGCCCGATGGGCGTCTTGTGCCGGAACGCTTTCTGCGCGCGGCCGACCTGGGCGGTCTCGGCGAACGCAATAATCCGGAATGGAAGACCCTGGCCTATGACGAGATCAGCGGCGCGCTCGTCGTGCCCAACGGCTCGGTCGGCTTCCGCTGGGGCGAGAAGGGCAAGTGGAACATCGAGGAAAAAGACAGCGCCGGCCGCGCCACGCTTCTGCGCCTGAGTCTGGCCGGCGTCCACGATGGCCTGGAGCCCGTGAGCTTTCCGTACTTCGGCGGCGTAGAGCATGCGTACTGGATCGAATCCAAGTTTGAGGACGTGCTGGAACGCACGATCCCGGTTCGCCGCCTTGCGCTCGGTGACGGCAAGGAATGGCTGGTCGCGACCGTCTACGATCTGCTGCTGGCGCAGTACGGCGTGGACCGCGGTTTCGGCGGGGGCCATGTCGCTGCGAGCTACGACGACAACGTGCCCGGCACGCCGGCTTGGCAGGAGAAAATCACCGGTGTACCGCGTGCCGACGTAATCCAGATCGCGCGCGAGTTCGCGCGCACCGCAGACAAGACCCGCGGCCGCGCCATGATCATCGTCGGGGCGGCGATGAACCACTGGTTCCACAACGACATGAACTATCGCGGGCTCATCAACATGCTCGTGATGTGCGGCTGCGTCGGCCAATCCGGCGGCGGCTGGGCGCACTACGTTGGCCAGGAAAAACTGCGCCCGCAGTCGGGCTGGACGCCGGTGGCCTTCGGCCTGGACTGGAGCAAGCCGCCGCGGCAGATGAACGGCACCAGTTTTTTCTACTTCAACAGTAGCCAATATCGCTATGAAAAGCTCGGCGTGGAGGAAATCCTCTCGCCGCTGGCCGATCGCTCGCGCCATACCGGATCGCTTGCCGACTACAACCTGCGTGCGGTGCGCATGGGGTGGCTGCCGGCGGTTCCGCAGCTCAACACCAATCCGCTGCAACTGATGCGCGAGGCTGAGAAAGCCGGCATCCCTCCCGTGGACTACGCCGTCGGCAAGCTCAAGGACGGTAGCCTCGATTTCGCATTCGCCGACCCGGAGGCGCCGGAGAACTATCCGCGCAATCTGTTCATCTGGCGTTCCAACCTGCTCGGCAGTTCGGGCAAGGGGCACGAGTACATGCTCAAGCATCTGCTCGGTACCCGCCACGGCCTGCAGGGCAAGGATCTTGGCGAACGCGGCGCCACCAAGCCCGAAGAAGTGAAATGGCGCGACGAGGCGCCGGAAGGCAAGCTCGATCTTCTTGTCACGCTCGATTTCCGCATGTGCACTACGGCGCTCTACAGCGACATCGTGCTGCCGACCGCAACTTGGTACGAGAAGGACGACCTCAACACTTCCGACATGCATCCGTTCATTCACCCGCTGTCCAAGGCGGTGGATCCGGCTTGGGAGGCGCGTTCGGACTGGGAGATCTTCAAGGGCATCGCGCGCAGCGTCAGCGCGATGGCACCCGGCGTGCTCGGCGTCGAGAAAGATCTTGTGCTGGTGCCGACGCTGCACGACACGCCGAACGAGATCGCCATGCCCTACGGCGTCACTGACTGGAAAAAGGGCGAGTGCGAGCTCATACCCGGCAAGACCGCACCGAGCATGGTCGTGGTCGAGCGCGACTATCCGAATCTCTACCGGAAATTCACCTCGCTCGGTCCGCTGCTCGACCAGCAGGGCAACGGCGGCAAAGGCATGAGCTGGGAAACCGGCCACGAGGTCGAGTTCCTCGCCCGCCTCAACCGCGAAGTCGCCGAACCAGGCGTAAGCCAGGGCCGCCCGCGCCTGGACACAGCGATCGACGTTGCAGAGGCGATTCTGCATCTCGCGCCGGAAACCAACGGCCATGTCGCCGTCAAAGCGTGGAAGTCGCTCGAGAGTTTCACCGGACGCAGCCATACCCACCTGGCCGAAGGCAAGGAGCACGAGGCGATCCGCTTCCGCGACATCCAGGCGCAGCCCCGCAAGATCATTTCCTCGCCGATCTGGTCCGGACTGGAAGACGACAACGTCAGCTACAACGCGAGCTACACCAACGTGCACGAGCTGATCCCCTGGCGCACGCTGACCGGCCGCCAGCAGTTCTACCAGGACCACGAATGGATGCGCGACTTCGGCGAAGGCCTCATGAGCTATCGCCCGCCGGTCGACACCAAGACGATCAAGCCCATATTCGGCAAGAAGCCCAACGGCAACACCGAAATCGTACTGAACTGGATCACGCCGCACCAGAAGTGGGGCATCCACAGCACCTACAGCGACAACATGATCATGCAGACGTTGTCGCGCGGTGGTCCCATCGTCTGGCTCAGCGAGGATGACGCGAAACGCGCTGGCATCGAGGACAACGACTGGATAGAGCTTTTCAACGTCAACGGCGCCATCGCAGCGCGCGCGGTGGTCAGCCAGCGCGTGATGAATGGCATCGCAATGATGTATCACGCGCAGGAGCGCATCATTAACACGCCCGGTTCCGAGATCACCGGCACCCGCGGCGGCATCCATAATTCTGTGACCCGCGTGGTGGTCAAGCCCACGCACATGATCGGCGGCTACGCCCAGCTCGCCTACGGCTTCAACTACTACGGCACGGTGGGCACCAACCGTGACGAACTCGTAATCGTGCGCAAGATGAGCACAGTCGACTGGCTCGACGGAGAACCCGTGCCTCCATCGGCCAAGGAGGTGGCGTGATGAAAGTCCGTGCCCAAATCGCGATGGTCCTCAACCTCGACAAGTGCATCGGTTGCCATACCTGCTCGATCACCTGCAAGAACGTCTGGACCTCGCGCGAAGGCGTCGAGTACGCCTGGTTTAACAACGTCGAAACGAAGCCCGGCGTGGGCTATCCCAAGGAATGGGAAAACCAGCAGAAGTGGAACGGCGGCTGGGTCCGCGACGGTGCCGGCCGACTGCAGCTCAAGGCCGGTGGTCGCTTCCGCCTGCTCGCCAAGATCTTCGCCAATCCCGATCTGCCTCAGATCGACGACTACTACGAGCCGTTCGACTTCGACTACCAGCATCTGCACCAAGCGCCGGAGGGCCAGCACCAACCGACGGCGCGTCCGCGCTCGCTGATCAGCGGCGAACGCATGCAGAAAATCCACTGGGGACCGAATTGGGAGGAAATCCTCGGTACCGAGTTCGCCAAGCGCTCCAAGGACACGAACTTCGACGGCGTGCAGCGCGAGATCTACGGTGCGTTCGAGAAGACCTTCATGATGTATCTGCCGCGCCTGTGCGAGCACTGCCTTAATCCGGCCTGCGTCGCATCGTGCCCCAGCGGCGCGATCTACAAGCGCGAGGAGGACGGCATCGTCCTGATCGACCAGGACAAGTGCCGCGGTTGGCGCATGTGCGTCTCGGCCTGCCCGTACAAGAAAATCTATTACAACTGGAAATCAGGTAAATCAGAGAAATGCATCTTTTGCTATCCGCGCATTGAGATGGGCGAGCCGACCGTGTGCGCCGAGACCTGCGTCGGACGAATCCGCTATCTCGGCGTCCTTCTCTATGACGCCGACCGCATCGAAGCCGCCGCTAACGTGGCCAACGAGAAGGAACTCTATCCGGCGCACCTGGACGTGTTCCTCGACCCGCGCGATCCGGAGATCGTCGCGGCTGCGCGCGCCGAAGGCATTCCCGACAGCTGGCTGGACGCTGCGCAGGCCTCGCCGGTCTACAAGCTCGCGATCGACTGGAAGCTCGCGCTGCCGCTACACCCGGAATACCGCACCCTGCCGATGGTCTGGTACGTGCCGCCTCTGTCGCCGATCCAGTCGGCCGCCGATGCGGGCCGTATCGGCAAGAACGGCGAACTCCCCGACGTCTCTTCGCTGCGTATCCCGGTGCGCTACTTGGCCAACCTGCTGACGGCCGGCGACGAACGGCCCGTCGTCGTGGCGCTGGAACGCATGCTCGCGATGCGCGCCTGGCGCCGCGCGATGAACGTGGACGGCGTGGAGGACGACGAGGTGCTCGCTCAGGTCGGCCTTACCCGCGCGCAGGCCGAGGAAATGTACCGGTACCTTGCGATCGCGAACTACGAGGACCGCTTCGTCATACCCAGCGCCCACCGCGAATACGCCAACGACGCCTTTGGCGAACGCGGCGGGTGCGGCTTCACCTTCGGCGAGGGCTGCTCGCCTGGTTCCGACGGCGCCGCCTTGTTCGGCGGGCGGGCCACGACGACCTTCCAAGTGCCGCCTGCGCGCCAGAAATCCGAGAGGGAGCGAGCATGAGAGTCCTGAAACTGGTCGGCGTACTGCTGGACTATCCGCAAGAGGAACTGTGGTCGCATCGCGATGCGCTGCTGCAGGCCTGCGTCGAGTGCGCCCTGCCGCCCGCGTCGGCGCATCGGCTGCAGGTGTTCGCGCAGGCGCTGCTCGCGCTGGAACCCATGGCAGCACAGGAACGCTGGCTGGGTCTGTTCGACCGCGGCCGCGCCATGAGCCTGCTGCTGTTCGAGCACATCCACGGCGAATCGCGCGACCGGGGCCAGGCCATGGTCGACCTGATCGAAACTTACCGCCGCGGCGGTCTTGAACTCGACGCGCGCGAGCTTCCCGACTACCTGCCCTTGGTGCTCGAGTACCTTTCCGGGCGACCCGAGGCTGAGGTCGTCGACTGGCTTGGCCATGTTGCGCAGATCGTCGCGCTGCTGGCGGGGCGCGCCGCAGAGCGCGAAAGCCCTTACGCGACACTGCTCGAAATCCTGGTGGAGATTAGCCAGGGCAAGGTTGATCTCGCCCTGATGCGACGCAAAGCCCGCGACGAAACGCGCGATGACACGCCCGAGGCCATAGACCGTGTGTGGGAGGAAGAGGCCGTGCGCTTCGGTGTCGAGCCCCCCCAGGACGAGTGCTCACCGCCGCGCCGGCTACCGGCCGGCGCCCACCCGCACGAATCGCAGGTGAGTCCATGAACGCCGTTAACTACATCATGTTCCAGATCTTTCCGTACGTCGCACTGGCCGTGTTCGCGATCGGCTGCTGGGCGCGCTTCGATCATGGCGCCTACACCTGGCGCAGCGGCTCAAGCCAGCTGCTGTCGAGCAGGTGGATGCGACTGGGCAGCAACGCGTTCCACATCGGCGTCCTTGCCATCCTCAGCGGCCACCTGGTCGGCCTGCTCACGCCGCATTCGGTCTATGAGCACTTCATGACGAGTGGCCAGAAGCAGCTCCTCGCGATGGTGGTCGGCGGCCTGTTCGGCCTGCTCTGCCTCGTCGGCATGAGCCTGCTGCTCGTGCGCCGCATCGCCAACGCGCGCATCCGCGCCACCGGCAGCGGCCGCGATCTTGCCGTCCTGGTATTGCTTTTTGCGCAGCTCCTCCTCGGTCTCGGCTCCATCGTCGTCTCCGCCGGCCACATGGACGGCTCGCAGATGGTGAAGCTCGGCGAATGGGCGCAGCACATCGTCACCTTGCGCGGCGGCGCCGCCGACTACGTGGCTGACGCCCACTGGATCTACAAGGCGCACGTCACGCTGGGGCTTACCCTGATCCTGATCACGCCGTTCACGCGGCTGGTCCACGTCTGGAGCATTCCACTGGGCTACGTCGTCCGCCCATACCAGATCGTGCGCCGCCGCACGGCGCCGCTCGACTACTCCAGCCGCCGGTGACGCCATGCGAACGACCATTCCCATCCTGCTGGACAGCCGCCCGCAACGGGCTACCGGTCCTGGCGAAACGCCCCGCCCTGGGCTCGCCGGACACGACACCGACAGCTCGCCGAGCCGTCCGCCGCCGGGTCCGGCGCCTGTCTTCGTTCATGTCGGCGCCACCGCGATCAGCGAAGCGGAGATCGCGCGCGAGATGCAGCACCACCGCGCAGACCATCCGCAACGGGCACGCGCCGATGCCGCCCGGGCGTTGGTCGTGCGCGAGTTGCTGAGGCTGGAAATCCACCGCCTCAGCCTGGCCGGTGCGGCACGGCCCGAAGGCCCAGAGACGCACGAAGAGGCCGAGGTTGCGCTGCTGATCGAACGCGAAGTGCCGACACCAGCACCCGACGAAGCCGACTGCCGCCGTTATTTCGACGCGAACCGCGACCGCATGCATGAAGCGGACGCCGCTCGCGTGCGCCACATCCTGCTTCCAGCACTGCCCGGCGATGGCGCCGGCCGCAACAAGGCACGCGAGCTCGGCGAACAGCTGATTGATCAGCTCCGGCGGGAACCGGCGCGCTTCGAACAACTCGCACGCCTGCATTCGGCCTGTCCTTCCCGCAACGAGGGCGGCAATCTCGGATGGGTTTCATCCGGCGACACCGTGCCGGAATTCGAGCGCCAGGTGTTCCGCCTCAAGCCGGGGCTGGCCGGTCTGACCGTCGAGAGTCGTTACGGCCATCACGTCGTTGTGCTGGATGAGCACAGACCCGGCCAGCCCCTGTCTTTTGCCGCCTGTCGCGAGCGTATCGCCGCCTACCTCGAAACCCAGGTCAAGCAGAACGCACTGCACCAGTACCTCAACATCCTGGCCGAGCGGCACGGCGTCCGCGGCCTGGAGATGTTTGAGGCTGCCTGATTTCCTTCGCCGGCAAGCATTCCCTCCATGAACTCACCCTCCCCCGCACAGCAACAGACTGCCCTTTGGGCCGGTACCGCCGCCTTCACTGTGAGTTTTGCGGTTTGGACGATCTTCTCCATCATCGGCGTACAGATCAAAGCCGAGCTGGGCCTGAACGACACCCAGTTCGGCCTGCTCGTCGCTACGCCCATCCTCACTGGCTCGCTCTCGCGCATTTTCCTGGGCGTGTGGACCGAGCAACTCGGCGGGCGCCTCATTTTCAGTGCCGTGATGCTGGCCGGCGCCGGCGCCACCTGGCTGCTGACCTGGGCGGACACTTATCCGACCTATCTGCTGGCTGCGCTCGGCGTCGGCATCGCCGGCGGCAGTTTCACCGTCGTGATCACGTATGTCTCGAAGTGGTTTCCCAAGGAGCGCCAGGGAACAGCGCTGGGCATCGTCGGCGCGGGCAACATCGGTTCGGCCGTGACTAAGCTGTTCGCGCCGCTGGTGATGGTGGCCGTGGGCTGGCATGGAGTCGCGCGCATCTGGGCGGTGGCGCTAGCGGTCTCTGCCGTCATCTTCTACTTGGTCACCAGTGACGAGCCCGACGTCGTCGAGCGACGCGCCAAGGGTGTGCAGGCAGTGCCTTTCCTGGTGCAGTTGCAGCCGCTGAGAAACCTGCAGGTCTGGCGCTTCTCGCTCTACTATTTCTTCGTGTTCGGCGCTTTCGTCGCGCTGGCACTTTGGCTCCCGCGCTACCTAGTCGGCGCTTACGGACTTGACCTGAAGACTGCCGGCATGATTGCCGCGGCCTACTCGATTCCGGCCAGCCTGTTCCGCGTTGTCGGCGGCTGGGCCTCGGACAGATACGGCGCCCGCAAGGTGATGTACTGGACCTTTATCGGCTCGGTGATCTGCACTTTCCTGCTGTCCTACCCGAGCACGAGCTATGTCGTGCAGGGCATCAAGGGCCCCATTGCATTCACTCTGGCCGTCGGCGTCCTGCCCTTCACCATGCTGGTGTTCGCGCTCGGGTTCTTCATGTCGCTGGGAAAAGCCGCGGTCTACAAGCACATACCGGTCTACTACCCGGATAACGTTGGTTCGGTGGCCGGCGTGGTAGGCATGATCGGCGGCCTCGGCGGCTTCATCCTGCCCATCGCGTTCGGCGTGCTGAACGACCTGATCGGCGTATGGACGAGCTGCTTCATGCTGCTGTTCGTGCTGGTTGCGATAGCCCTGACCTGGATGCATTTCGCAATACGCCGCATGGAGCTCGCCCGCCATCCGCAGGTGGCGCGCGACACCGACCTGCCGGAGATCATGCAGGCGGCAGGCAGCGCGCCGGCGCTGCGTAGAGACGGTTAGATTGCCCGCGTTGTGATCGCAACGTGGGCAATGCGACCGCCGTCGGATCAGCCACCGATCAACGGACGGCTGTGGTCGCCGAGATGCGACAGCAGCAGGAACCCGGACATCAGCAGCGCATTCAGCGCCCAGGCCACGGTGAGGAAGCGCGCCACCTGGCCGTAGCGCAGATCGCGGACATTGTCAGCGTTCACCCAGACCAGCCGGGTGATCAGCAGCGAATAGGAAGCGAACCCCGCCAGCGCCAGCGCGAACAGCGGAGTGCCCGTTTTGTCGAAGGCGAACAGTATCGCCGCGAACAGTAACTGGCTGCAGAACACGCCGTAGATCCAGAACACCCGCCACAGCGGCCGGGTGCCGCGCGTTTCCGGCGATAGCCATGTCGGCAGCGCGTGATGAACAGAATCAATTGAGTCGGCGTTCATGGCAACCCTCCAGGTAGTGAGTGATGCGACGCACTGCTGCGCGCGCGCCTGGGTGCAGCGAATGGAACTTACGACCGCGAGCCGGGCAGCGCAAGGCGGCGCCCGTTGCCGCTGAAAAACATCGGTCGCCAAGTCTTTCCTGCGGGCAGCCGGTCGGCGCAATGCCAGCGCCGTGGCGGCTCAGCGGCGTTGCAGATGAACCAGGTTTCCAACCTTGTCCACGGCGAGAAAGCGGGCAATCTGTCCACCCTTGATCTGCTCGACCATCATGCGCATGGGCTGCACGGCCTCGTCGCCATTCGGCGGATGCCCGCCGCGGCCAGACAAAGCCGCGACGAACAGCAGATGCCAGTCCGCTCCGGCCGCGCGCGACTCCTCGGACAGCGCCGCGAAATTCGCTATTTCCTCTGGACGCTTGTCGACGCATACGACGGGCGCCAGCGCGCCGCCCTCGCCGCGTTCGAACGCACGCTGCTCGGTTTCGGCGGCGTCGGGCGGCAGCTCAGCCGCAGCGAACACGAGCAGCAATCGCTGGGGTTCGGGCTGCGTCCGGGCAGCCTGTAGCAGATCATCGAAGGTTACGAGTTCCATCAGCTCCCCCACGTAGTCATTGCAGATCATTGACAGTATTCACGTTGAATCATTGCTGCATCCGCGTAGTCGGGTGCATCGGCGACGCCCGCCGGCGCCTCATTCCGGTGCCCGTGGCCCCACGCACCCCCAGGCGCCGTCACCACGACGACGTGCAAGGTCGACGCCACCCCGCCACAGCCATAGGGCGAAACCCGACGACCACAGGAAACCCGCGCACCACCATAGAGGTAGTGCGTGCAGTCCAGCAATGCCGGCCAGCGCGCGCACCAGCGCTGCGCCGAGCAGCATCAGCGCCGCCAGCGGCAACCAGCGCCCTTCGTCCGGGGACAAACCGATATGCATACGGCCGGCGATGCAGAACACGACGAACGCGCCCTGCCCAAGTGCGCCGACGGCGAGCACGTGCAGGCCGGCGCTCGGTGGAATCGAGGCGCCCAGACGCGCAGCACCGTCGAGCAGATAACCCAGCCCCAGCAGCCAGGGCAGCGTGTACAGCAGCGCCACCCAGCGCCGCGCCAGCACTCGCGTATGCGGCCAGTCGCCGAGCAGCCCTAGACTGGCTGCCCCCGCGCCGAGCCCCAGCCAGCCGGCGACACCCTGCGCCCCGGCGAGGACCGCGAGTGCATGTAGGACGATCAACAGCGCTGCGATATGCCGGCGCGGTGGCCGCGCCAGATAGTCTGGCTCGGCGCCGGCTTCCTCGAGGCAGCGGTTGACCACACGCATCGAGATACGCGCCAGTGTCAGCACGATCAGCAGCAGCATCAGATGCAGGATGAGGCGCAGGCCGGCCAACGGATCCGCAAACAGGACGCTGCCGATCGCCAGGTCAAGGCTGCACAGCGTCGCTGCCAGCAGCACGGCGGCTAGCGCCGCCCAGAGATCGAGTTGACGCCGCGCTGGATCCTGCCAGATCGCGCGCGTCAGCACGAGCAGCAGCCACAGGCACAGTGCCGTCTGGAGCAGAGCCAGCGGCCAGACGCCAATCAGCACAATCGCCGCCGCCGCCGCGCGGGCGCCGAGCCAGAGCGCGAACAATCCCAGTGAAATGCGCCGGCCGAAGCCACGGGCGCTGGTGAATTCGGGCACAGCAGTCAGGCTGAAGCCGATCACTGATGCGAGGCCGAAGCCGAGGATCAACTCGTGCGCGTGCCAAGCCGTTGCGCCACCGGGAAATGCCGGTGCGCGCAACCGGCCGCCCAGCACGGCCAGCCACGCCGGAACGTACAGCGCGGCGACGGCCGCCCCGGCGAGGAAGAATGGTCGCAGTCCGCACTGCCAAAGCGGCCACCGCAGCAATTGCAGATACGCGGTCCGTAAAGTCAGCATGCCTGACGATCCGGCGCAGGGGTCGCAAGGCAGTGGTGCTGAAACCACGCCGTCTCCGGTGCACGATCCGTGGCCTCTACCCGTTCGTCCGGCGGCAGACCGAAGGCAGCGCGAAAGCCGGTGTCGGCGAGCAGGGCCGTCTCAAGCGCCAGCACGTCACGCTCGCTGCGATCGGTTGCCCTCAACGCAGGCTGCAGCGCGAGCAGCGGACGGCCCGGCTGTCCGCCGAGCACCAGAAGCCGATCGGCGAGGCGCAGCGCCTCGCGCGGGCTGTGCGTGATCATCAGCATCGTGCAGCCCAGGCGCAGGCATTCTCTCAGCAGCCATTGTTCGAGTTCATGCCGCAGTCCGATGTCAATCGCCGCGAAGGGCTCGTCGAGCAGCAGCAGATCGGGTTCGATCGCCAGCGCCCGGGCCAGTGCGACGCGGCTTCGCATGCCCCCCGACAGGGCGGCGGGATAAAGTGCCAAGTCCGCGGCCGACAGGCCGAGCCGCGTGCCTAGCGCCGTCGCGGCAGCGCGGCGCTCGCGCCGTCTGACGCCGCGCGCCTTGAGCCCCAGCGCAATGTTATCGAGCGCGCTGCGCCAAGCCAGAAGTCGGGGTTCCTGGAACACCATGCCCAAATTCTGCCAGCCGCGCTCGATTGTTCCCTCGCCGATCTCGAGCAGACCGGCCGTCGCCTGCAGCAGGGTCGACTTGCCGCACCCCGAAGGCCCGAGCACCGCCAGAGACTCCCCTCGCTCCAGTGTCAGGTCCATCGGCGCCAGCGCGCGCCGCGCGCCGTAGCGGTGCCCGAAACCGCGAATTCGGAGCAGGCTCACCGCGCCACCTCGCGCCAGCGTTCGAGTTCGCGCTTGACCGGCTCCAGCAGGCCGTACTCGACTAGCAGCAATGCCAGCAGGACACAGAGCACCCAGGCCAGCGCTGTCGTCATGTCAAGTTGCGTGCGCGCGTCGGCCAGTGCCGCGCCGATGCCGTCACTGCTGGTCAGGAGTTCGGCCATCACAGCCACTTTCCAGCTCGTGCCCAGCGCTGTAGTCGCTGCGGGGAACAACCAGGCGAGCAAGTGCGGCAGCTCTACTTCGATCACACGCAGGCGCCAGGACAGACCGAATGCACGCGCCATCGCCGACAGTGCCGTATCACGGGTGAGCATGCCCTGGAGCGTGGCTCCGAATACCACGGGCAAAGCAGCCGCACAGACGGTGAACACCGGAGTGCCGTCGCCGCTGCCCAGCCACAGCAGCGCGAGCACCAGCCAGGCGATCGGCGGCATTCCCAGCAGTACCGTGACCAGCGGGCGTGCCAGCAGCGCGCCCGCTCGCGAAATTCCGGCCAGGACCCCGGCCGCGCAGCCGATGCCCAGCGCCAGGGCAAAACCCGCCAGCGCGCGGCGCGCTGTGACCAGGAACTCCGGCCATAGCACGCCGGCCTCCAGCAGCGAGTACAGGCGTGCGAATGCGTCCAGCGGCGCGGGCAGCAACAACGGCCCCAGCCGCTCGGCCGCGAGCTGCCACCCCGCAACGAGCAGGGCAAGTCCAGCGGCGGCGCTCCATCCGCTCCAGAGCCAGGCGATCCAAGCACGCAAGAGCCGCAGGGTCATGGGCTAGCCACGATAGAAGCCCGACTCGGGCAGCCGTCCGCCGATCAGTCCTGATCGATGGGCGAGCAACCGGCCGAGGAACGCCTCGAGCTCGGGACGCGCCTGCGCGGCGTTCACCGCCTCCAGGCGACTGTGCCCCAGCGAGTCCGCGACGGCGACCGCGTCCAACCGTCCGCTGCGCCGGGCCACGATCGCGCCGCAATCCTGAGGCGCCGCCATGCATTCGCCCAGCGCACGAGCATGAGCTTGCGCGAATTCGGCACACAACCCCCCGTCGTCGGCGGCCGCACCCACGGCGACGATACCGGCCTGGGGCAGTCGTGCCGGTCCCAGGCCGGCGTCGGCCCAGGCCTGCTGCAGATCCAGCGTCCTGTACAGCTCGGGCGCGAACAGCGAAACAATACCGCTGCGACTACGCGCCAGCACCATCGATACGGCCGGTTCGGCCAGCAACGCGTGATCCAGGCGACGGCTCAGCAACAGCTGCACCGCATCGAGTGGCGAGGCCAAGTAGCGCAGGCGCAGCTCGCGACGTGCGTCGACACCCTGCGCCGCGGCAAGCTGAGTCAGCACGATCTCGGGCATATCGCCGCGAAACGGTACGCCCAGTTCCTCGTCGCCCAGGTCGGCCAGCCGGTCCAGCGAGGGCCGGCGCGAGACCAGATAAAGCAGTCCCCAGGCACTGATGCATTGCAGTCGCAGCATCAGGCCGCGGTTGTACAAGGTGGCGGCTACGTTGCTGGGCATGGCGATGAAATCGGCACGCCCTTCCAGGGCTATCAGGCGCAACTCGTCGGGATCGCGCCACGGCAGGAACTCGATGCGTTCGGCCAGCGACCCGAACTCAGCACGCTCGGCCATCCACAGTAGCGGAAACGAAACCGAGGCCCAGGGACCGGAAAGGCGCAGGATCCGCGGCCGCAACTGGGCGCGCAGACTCGGAGGCGAGGCCAGGGCCGCGAGTGCGGCGGCAGACGCGTGCAGAAAGCGGCGGCGATGCATGGTGGACTCCGTGGAGGATTGTCAGAACCGCGCCAGCCAGCTGAGCTGCAGGCTGCGGCCGGGCGCCGGCGGTTCGGCGCCGGTGAGCCCGTCGGTGAGGTGTTCGTGATAATTCCGGTCGGCAAGATTGCGCAGAGCCAGGTGCAGGCGATGCCCGTCACGCTGCCAGGTCAATTCGGCATCGGCGGTGACGAAGCCGGCGGTCGGGTCCTCGCTGCCGCGGGCGAACATACGGGCCACACGCTGCTGGCGCCGGACCGCGCGCGCCCGGAACTCTCCGTCGAGGCGCCCGCTGAGCAGGGTGCCGACGTGGCCGTCCCAGCCCAGGCTGAGTTCGTCAGCGGGCATCTGGAACAAGGGCTCGTCGAGATCTCGGTTGTGGCCTCGCAGGCGGCTGGCTTCCAGGCTCAGCCACTGCTCGGTAGCTACCTGCCGGCGCAAACTCAGTTCCATGCCGCCGATTCGCACGCGACCGAGATTGACCGTTTCCTTGCAGGCTCCGGCCTGGGCCGCGGGACAGGCATTGCTGCCGGATGGTCCCGACACGTCGCGGCCGGTGATGTAGTCGGTGATGCGGTTCTCGAACAGCGCCAGCCGGTACTGCAGGCCTTCCTGTTCGCCTTTTGCGCCGAGCTCGAACTGGGTGGACACCTCTGGCCGGATCTGCGGATTGCCGAGATAGTAGTAGCCGTCGCTGCGCGGCGAGGCCTCGAAGCGTTCACGCATCTCCCCGGCCCGGAAGCCGCGCGCCACGCTGGCATACGGGTGCAGGCCCTGATGCAGGGGCCAGACCAGTCCCAGGTTGCCGGAAAATGCGCCGTCAGTGCGTGCCAGCGGCTGGCCCCGCCCGCCACCCGCGACCGTCGCAGCGCGCCCCTCGACCCGATCCCAGCGCAGCCCGCTGAGCAGTTGCAACGGCCCGAAGTCCATGTCGTCCTGCACGAACACGCCCGTCGACTCGATACGGCCGTCGACGAAGGGAGGGCTTGGCTGCAGCGCGAACGTGGGCGGCGCCGCGATCAGGCGCTCGGGACTGGCCTGCATGCGCCAGTACTGAATTCCCAGCAGACGGCGGTGTCCGGCATCGATCCAGCGATCGAGGCGCAAGTCGGCACCGTCGGAACGGAAACCGACCTGCGTTTGGCTCAGATCGCGCGCCGCCGTCGTCGCCAGCGGTCCGTTGATGCGGCCGAAAATCGCCCGTTGCATTTGCTGCCGGTAAAAGCGGAGATCCCAGTTCCAGCCTGCTGGTCCGGCCCCGGCGTGGGCCAGGCCGAGTTCGACAAGACGCCTCTCCTGCTCGGGCGAATAAACCGTGGTGCTGCCAACCTGCGCGAGCGGGTGCGGCCTCGTTGATCCCGGATACGCGACGTCGAGATCGCGCTGTCCCTGCAGCGAAAGTCGCGCTTCGAGCGCATCGCCGAGGCGCTGGCGGAACTGGCCGATCAGCGCGCGACTACGATAGCCCGTGTCAGCCACGCGTCCTGACGGGGCGAGATAGTCGTCCTGGTCGAGGCTGGCGCCGCCGAGGACGAGCGCGGAATCCGCGTCATGCCAGCGTGCCAGCGCAGACATGCCGATGCCGTGGCTCGCGCCGTCGAGCTGGCTCCCCAGCTCATAGCGCGGCGTTTCGTCGAAACGCGCCTGCGGCGTCAGCACGTTGACAACACCGCCTAGCGCTCCGCTGCCGTACAACACCGACGCCGGACCTTTCACGACTTCGACGCGTTCGGCCAGCCCCAGGCTCAGGAACGAAGCGATTGCGCCGGCCGGCTGGGCCGAATTCAGGCGCATGCCGTCGGCGAGGACCACGACGCTCTCTTTCTTCAGTCCTCGCAGTACCGGGTTCTGACCCTGCGCCCCGTCGGCAGCGACGGCCAGACCGGCGCGGCCGCGCAGCAGATCGCCCAGGGTGCGATAGCCGTTTCCAGCGATTTCGTCGCGCCCGCTGACGATCACGGCCGCCGGCGTGGCAAGGTCGGCGGCGGCATATCCCTTGGCGCTGATCACGACAGTGTCCAGGCAGGACAGCTCTTCCACCAGGCAGGCCTCTATCGCAGGCGCCGTTTCCGCCCAGACGGAATACGGACCGAGGCCGAGGGCAATGGAGACAGCGAGCGCCAGCACGCGGGGCGGACGGCGGAGACGGACGGCGAGTGAACGCATCGTGGGAAGTTCGGTAGTTGTGACGCCCTCATTGTTAGTTAATGCGAATCATTTTCATCTGACCCAGGTCAAGCAAGCCGCAGATGGCCGTCCTTTGCCGGCTTCCGGCGTCACGCCGATGCGCCGCGAAATCTCTGTGGCTTGCGGCTGACCTGGATCAGGGCGCGATGGGGGTACTCAGAACGAGCATCTGACCTCCCCCGTCGCCGGATCCCCCCATGCTGCTCGTATGCCCTGCCGGCAACCTGCCCGGCTTAATTGCTGCCGTGGATGCCGGCGCAGACGCGGTCTATCTCGGTTTCCGTGACCAGACCAATGCGCGTGCATTCGCCGGGCTGAACTTCGGCGACGCGGATCTGAGGGCTGGTGTCGCCTATGCACAAGCCCGCGGTCGCAAGGTCTATGTCGCGCTCAATACTTACCCCGGCCCGTCGCGCGTCGCGCAGTGGCAGGGCGCCGTCGACCGTGCCGCCGAATTCGGCGCGGACGCAATCATCGCCGCCGATGCGGGGCTGCTCGCCTACGCCGCGCGCACGCATCCGCGACTGGACCGTCACTTATCGGTGCAGGGCTCAGCCACGACGCAGGCAGCACTGAGCTGGTACCACGAACACTTCGGAATCAGCCGGGCGGTGCTACCGCGCGTACTGTCGGTGCAGCAGGTCGAGCGCATCTGCGAACAGTCTCCGGTGCCGCTGGAGGTTTTCGCGTTCGGCAGTCTATGCATCATGGTCGAAGGGCGCTGCCAGCTATCCAGTTATGTCACCGGACAATCGCCGAATCGCCACGGCGTCTGCTCACCGGCCAGTTTCGTGCGCTGGGAGGACCACGCCGACGGTAGCCGCACGGTGCGCCTCAACTCGGTGCTGCTGGACGTCTACGCCTCGGGCGAGGCGGCCGGCTACCCCACCGTCTGCAAAGGCCGCTTCGTGGTCGGCGGCGAGACCTTCCACGCACTGGAGGAGCCGACCAGCTTGAACACGCTGTCGCTGCTTCCGCGGCTGCGCTCGGCCGGCGTTGCCGCCCTCAAGATCGAAGGTCGTCAGCGCAGTAGTGCCTACATCCGGACCGTGACGCGGGTCTGGCGCGAGGCTATCGATCGCCTGCGCCAGGACACCGACCGCTGGCGCGAGCTGCCCGAGTGGAATGCGGCGCTGTCGGCCCACGCCGAAGGCCATCAGACCACGCTGGGTCCTTACCATCGCTCGTGGCACTGACGAGATGCGACTGACCCTCGGGCCCCTGCAGTACTTCTGGCCGCGCCGGCAGGTGCTGGACTTTTATGCCGAAAGCCTCGACTGGCCGTTGGACGTGGTCTATCTCGGCGAGACCGTCTGCAGCAAGCGCCGCGAACTGAATCTGCGCGACTGGGTCGGACTGGCCGAGCAGCAGACTAAGGCGGGGCGCGAGGTTGTGCTCTCCTCGCTGGCCCTGATAGAGGCCGAATCCGAACTCGGCGCCCTGCGCCGGCTCGCCGGACTGGGCAACGTTCGCATCGAGGCCAACGACATCTCGGCCGTGCAGGTCTGCCGCCGGCACGGCGTGCCCTTCGTGGGCGGTCCGAGCCTCAATGTCTACAACCTCGAAACCCTACGCCTGCTGCAGGACGACGGGCTTTACCGGCTGGTGCTGAACGTCGAGATGGGATGCGAACTGGTGGCAGAGCTGCGCCAGGCCGCGGCCGCGGCCGGCTGCGATCTGCCTGAGCTCGAGCTGATCGCCTGGGGCCGTCTGCCGCTGTCTTACTCGGCACGTTGCTTCACGGCGCGCGCGCTGGATCTCGCCAAGGATCAATGCGGATTCCGCTGCATCGAATACCCGGACGGGCTGCCGCTATCCACCCGCGAGGGCCGGCACTTCCTGACCATCAACGGCGTGCAGATGCAGGGTGCCGAGAACTGCGACCTGCTGCCGGAATGGACGGAGCTTGCCGCCGCCGGCATCGTGCTGCTGCGGCTGTACCCGCAGCAGCACGGCACTGCACAGGCAGTACGCCGCTTCGACGCTGTGCGCGGAGGGGCGGCAGTGCCACCGCGCGAGCCGGGCTGCACGGCCGGCTACTGGAGCGGCCTGCCGGGCATGCAGCCGCCACCATGAGCACGGCTGCCGCATCGGAGCACGCGTTCGTCATTGCCCTGAGTCCGCAGCCGGCAAACGGGCCGGTCCCTTCCTCTTCCATCGGAACCAAGTCATGAGTCAAGACAAACTGGAACGCGTGCATTACGCCCTGGAACTACTCGACACGGCACATGCCGCGCTGCTACGCCTGTGCCACCTGGATGCGCCGAAGTCGATCCTGCATACGTTGCGCACGGTCGACAGGGAGCGCGAACACCTGCTCGGCGCGCTCGGCCTCGGCGAACCCGATCTCGCGCGGGCCTGGATGAGCTGCGAGCCCCGAGCCGCGGAGACGGAAAGACCGGACCTCGGCCTTGGCGATAAGTCGTCTGCTCGCCGACCCTGCCTCGCGCCGGGCCGCCGGGTGTGACGCCGGTGCTATCCGTCGATCTCGCGGCTCGAGCGCGATGACGCACGTGCCCAGTCGGCAAACCGCGCCGCGCGGTTAAGAACAATGCGCAAAGGCAGCGGCACCTGCGCCCAGTCGAGCTGGTCGAGGAGATTGCGTGCGGTGAGGCCGAGTTCGGTGTCGCCGGTAAGCCCTAGCCGGCGCTGGAAAAACAGCGTGTCCGCGTCTTCGAGTCGGCTGGCCAGCAGCAGCAGATCCGTAAGCGTGCCCTGCACACGCGCCTCAATTGCCGCATCTCCCTCGTCCGACGAGGCGATCCGGACATGACCGGCATTCACGCGCACGGCGAAGCGCAGTCCGAGATCGAGTACGTCGATGCCCAGCACCCGCCCTTCCAGCGCGAGCAGTTCACCACGTTCCAGCGCGTCAGCCAGTACGGTAGCAGCGGCACGCTCGAAAACTTGCGCCAGCATCCGACGGGGAACGAGTCGCATCGGGAGCGCCCAGCGCCGGGGCGGGGGCAGAAATCGCAACAGAGATGAAAAGGACATTCGGTAGGTATCCGACAACGGCAGGTGACAAGACTGCCTTTCATCACCCTCCCCTGCTCTGATCCACATCAATACGGCGGCGGGAAACGTGGGGGTGAGGCAACTTAAGGTCAAAAATCGATCTTAAATATCTGTCCAGCCGCGGATCTCCTAAAGAAAATGCGTTGACCAAAATGGAATCAGGCATTCGTGTAGCGCCGACTACACGTAAAGAATCGCAGTACCGTCGCCTCCGGATTCCGCTGCCTACACGGACCAGCATCGACGCCGATAGG
The DNA here is from genome assembly GCA_016790075.1 of Rhodanobacteraceae bacterium. Lineage (GTDB taxonomy): Bacteria > Pseudomonadota > Gammaproteobacteria > Xanthomonadales > Rhodanobacteraceae > Tahibacter. The sequence continues at coordinate 20,483 of JAEUPP010000034.1, forward strand.
GTCTGGTAGTAATCGAACAGGGAGATACAGTTGCGTCTCAAGAAGGAACGAATTGTGCCTGTAGTCGAACGTGACTGGCCTCGCGCCGTCCCTCCGTCTTGGTTGGGCGACAGCGAGCCCGCGGCTCGAATCACCGAGAGGAAATCGGCGCTTTGTCACATGGAATACATATCCCTCAAGCAGGTGTGTCACGGGCTCCATGGCTGCCGTTTCACGGAAGGTGAAATCGGGGTCGTGACCGGATTGAGTGCAAATTAGGACATAGCGCGCTCACTCGCTTTTCGGCGCCGGCGGTGAGATCCCATTCGGCGAGACAGCGCCCAGCCGCGATAGCATCTCTTCGGTTGCCTGATCGCGCACCGCGGCGAGCGCGGCCGCCGTCTCTGCGGTCTACCGTAACTGGCGTTCTCGCACGATGCCGGCGCGTGCCGCCGCCAGATCGGCGCGCAGCGCTTCACCGCAGAGCTGTTCCTACGCGTAACGTCCCTGCAGGCTGTTGTGCTGACAGGCGATCGGGCGAAGGGTTTGCAGCTCCCCTTCCAGACGCCGCTGCCACGAACGCAGCTCGCGCAGATCCTTGTCCTGCTGGCCGGTGTGCTCGGTGAGCCGAGCATTTAACGATGAGTGAGTTTGTAGACGAATTCGAGTCGCGCTTGACGGACCGTTAACGGGGAATTCGTTCCTCCGTCCTCGCTCTGGAAGGAGTTCAGGTTCGCGACGCCGGCGTCGTTCCGAACGGCGCTGTCGCAGAATCGGTCAAGGTGGAAGTCTTCGACATTTCGGGGCGCCGTGGTTCGTTCGCCCGCGCGCGCGATGTCGCTCGGTGGCAAGCGACGGCGGTGTACGCCTCTCGCCGGCGTCACGCGACTCAGAAAAAACTGAGCGCGGTCAATGCGGGGGCTCGGTCGGTAGACCGAGCATCGTCTCGTCACCGGCCCCTGGGAACCTTCGGGACGAACCGGAGTCTCGTGGGGGTGCGATCGTCGAAAACAGAGCCTAAGCTGTTGCCGTCATCGTCGGTCTCATTGCCGCTCCCTTTGGACATCCGTCGTCTACCAATGCCGTTTCGCTACCGCCGCCATCGTCGCTTGATAGCGCTTTTCGCGCTGATCGGACTGCTGTTCCAGCAGTTTGCGATGGCTGCGTACCGGTGTCCGCAGGAAATCGCCGTCGCGGCCGCACAGGCGACCGTCGAAACGACGCCGTACCAGATGCCCGACACGACAGATCAGGCGCGCTGCCACGAGCACTGCTATCCGACCACGCCATCGTCGGACCATGTGCCGGCGCCGACCGTCTCGCCGGCGCTACTGCCAGCGACCACGTGGTCGCGTGAATACGTGCGCCCGGTGCTACCGGACGACACCACGCAGGCGTACGCCCGTCGAGCGCGTGGGCAACCGCCGCCGGTGAGCATCCAGCACTGCACCTTCCAGATTTGAGCAAGCCTCGCGGTTGATCGTGGCGCCGTGCTGTGCGCGGCCGTTTCGTCATTCCCGTGGAGTTCTCATGCTGTCCCTATATCGTTTTCTCCCGCGCGGCTTCTGCCAGGCGCACGCGTCACTTCGTTTTCTTCTGGCCGTACTGACCGCCCTCGTTGCTGGCACGGCCGTGTCGGCGAACCTCATGTCCTTGTCGTTGATGGATGCTGTCCAGTCGGCCGAACGCCACGCGCCAGAATTGCGTGCGCGAGCGGCGGGCGTGACTGCCGCTGAAGCTGCGGTGGGTCCCGCCGGCCAGTTACCAGACCCCGAGCTCATCGTGGGTCTGCAGAACCTGCCGGTGACCGGCGACGACGCCTTCAGCACCACGCGCGACTTTATGACCATGCGCACGGTCGGCATCGCGCAGCAGCTCCCGCGGCGGGAGAAACGCCGCTTGCGCAGCGAACGCGCCGCGACCGATGTGGACCGTGAACGGGCCCTGTTGACGAACGAGCAGCTCGTAGTGCGCGAAGCCGTGGCGCGATCCTGGATTGCTGCGGCATCCGCCGAACACCGCCTGACACTGCTGACCGCGCTGCAGCCGCGGGCCAACGCGCAGCTGGCCGCGGCCACCGCCGCGCTGACCGCCGGACGCGCGACGGCCGCGGAAGGCATCGCCGCACGTTCGGCGATCGCGACGTTGCAGGATCGCCTCGATGCCGCGCGGGCCGACCGCGACACGGCACGCACGGAACTGGCGCGCTGGTTGCCGGACCTGGGCGATCGTCCGCTCGGCGAACCGCCGGACTGGCGCGATCTAGGCGGCGATCCCGAATCACTGGTGAGGAACATCGCGCACCACCGCGAGTTGCTGGCTTATGACGCCGCCGAACGTGCCGCTACCGCCGACGTGGCGCTTGCCCGAGCCGAGAAGCGGCCCGACTGGTCACTCGAGTTCGCGTACGCGCAGCGCGGACCGCAATTCTCCAACATGGTGTCGGTGCAGTTTCGGGTGCCGCTGGCGCTGTTCGCTGCGCATCGGCAAGACCCGCTCATCGCGTCGAAGCAAGCGCTGGTTACGCGCATTGACGCGGAGCGCCAGGCGGCCCAGCGCATGCACGGCGCCGAGTTGCGCAAGACGCTTACGACCTGGCGCAGCGCGGCCGATCGCCTGGCGCGCTATGAGCGTGAGCTGCTACCGCTGAGCGAAGACCGCGCAGACGCGGTAATTGCGGCCTACCGCGGCGGTCGCGGCGACCTCACCGCATCACTGCGCGCACTGGACGAAGCCATCGAGCAACGGCTGGCTTACACCGACCTGCAGAACACTCTGGGGCAAGCCTGGGCGACGCTGTATTTCGCGTTTCCGACGGAGCGAACGCCATGAACCGTCAAACTCTGCTTCTCGCACTGCTCGTGGGTATCGTCATCGGCGTCAGCTCGACCTGGTGGCTCATGGGCCGTGGACACCGCGACATGCCGGCTGCGTCGCCGGCACCGACCGAGAAAAAGATCCTGTACTGGTACGACCCGATGGTGCCGGCCCAGCACTTCGACCAGCCCGGCAAATCGCCGTTCATGGACATGGAGCTGGTCCCGAAGTACGCCAGCGACGGACCTGCCGACGCGGATACTGTGCGCATCGAACCGCGCCTCGTGCAGAACCTCGGCGTGCGCACCGCACTCGCGACGCGTGGCACGCAGGTGGCCTCGGTCCGTGCGACGGGGACGGTGACGTTCGACGAACGCGGCGTGGTGGTCGTGCAGGCGCGCGTCGCTGGCATCGTGGAGCACCTTGCCGTGCGCACACCGTTGACGACGGTCACCGCAGGCCAACCCTTGCTCACGCTGATTGCACCGGAGTGGACGGCCGCGCAGGCCGAGTACCTGTCGCTGCGCACAGCCCGCAGCGAGGGGCTGGATGCCGTGCGCGCGGCCGCGCGTCAACGGTTGCTGTTGCTCGGAATGAGCGAAGGCCAGATCCGTGCCGTCGAGCGCCTTGGGCGCGCCGAGGACCGGTTCACGATCGTCGCGCCGCGTGCCGGCGTCGTCAGCGAACTGCTGGTGCGCGACGGCGCAAGCGTCACGGCCGGCTCACAGTTGCTGCGCATCAATGATCTCGACACCGTGTGGGTCAATGTCGCAATTCCCGAAGCGCAGACCGGCCGCGTCGCACCGGGCAATGCCGTGACGCTGGAACTCCCGGGCTTCCCTGGCGAATCGCTCGCCGGCACCGTCGACACCTTGCTGCCCGAACTTGATGTCACGACGCGTACGCAGAGCGCCCGCATCGTCGTGCCGAACCCGACACGCCGCCTGGTACCCGGCATGTTTGCGCGCGTCGCCGTCACCGGCCGTGCCGCCGATGCAGAGATTGTGCAAATACCGACTGAGGCCGTAATTGCGACCGGCGCACGCCAGGTTGTCATCGTCGATGCCGGTGATGGCCGCTTCCGTGCGCAGGAAGTGCGTGTCGGTCACGAAAGCGATGGCCGTACCGCGGTGCTCGACGGCGTAGCCGAAGGCGACCGCATCGTGCTGTCCGGCCAATTTCTGATCGATTCCGAAGCAAGCCTCGCCGGTACGCTGGCGCGTCTCGATGCGTCGGACACGTCGCCGGCGCCAAGCACGCCGTCGCGGTACTCCGCCGACGGTACCGTCAAACGCATCGACGGCAGCACCTGGTCCATCGCGACCGACGCCATCCCCGCGTTGGAAATGGGCGAGATGACCATGACTTTCGTGCGTCCCGAAACCGTGCCCGTCGATGGTCTTCGGGTCGGTCAGCGCGTGCGCTTCACCTTTGTGCGCAACGCTGACGACGCGTTCGAAATCGCAACGATCGCCGCGTTGCCGGCAGGGGCCACGCCATGATCGCGCGCATCATCCGCGGATCGATCGCGAATCGATTCCTCGTGTTGCTCGCGGCATTGTTCCTGGCTACCTGGGGCGTGTACGCCGTGCGGCAAACGCCGGTCGATGCGTTGCCGGACCTGTCGGACGTGCAGGTGATCATCCGCACGACCTGGCCCGGGCAGTCGCCACAACTGGTCGAGGACCAGATCACCTATCCATTGACGACGACGATGCTGTCGGTGCCGGGGGCCAAGACGGTGCGCGGCTTCTCATTCTTCGGCGACTCGTACGTCTACGTGCTGTTCGAAGACGGCACAGACCTGTACTGGGCGCGGTCGCGCGTGCTGGAGTACCTCAACCAGGTGCAGTCGCGGTTGCCGCGCGACGCGAGCGCCGCGCTCGGCCCTGACGCCACGGGTGTCGGCTGGATCTACGAATACGCGCTGGTCGATCGCAGCGGTCAGCATGACTTGTCCGAGTTGCGCGCCCTGCAGGACTGGTTCCTTCGCTACGAGCTGAAAAGCGTGCCAGACGTCGCCGAAGTAGCGACCGTCGGCGGTATGGTGCGGCAGTACCAGATCGTGCTAGACCCGGACCGCTTGCGCGCCTACGACATCACGCAGGCCGCGGTGACCGAGGCTGTGCAGCGCGCCAACGGCGAAGCCGGTGGCTCGGCGTTGGAACTGGCCGAAGCCGAGTACATGGTGCGTGCGAGCGGTTATCTGAAAACGCTTGACGACTTCCGGATGATTCCGCTTAGCGTCGGCGCAGGCGGCGTACCGGTGCGACTGACCGATGTCGCGCGCGTGCAACTAGGCCCCGAGATGCGCCGCGGTATCGCCGAACTCAACGGCGATGGCGAAGTCGTCGGCGGCGTGATCGTGATGCGTTCGGGCAAGAATGCGCAGGCGACCATAGCCGCGGTCAAAGCAAAACTCGCGAGCTTGCGGGCGAGCCTGCCGGCCGGCGTGGAGATCGTCGAAACCTATGATCGTTCGCAACTGATCGGGCGCGCGATCGACAACCTGAGCGGCAAGCTGATCGAGGAATTCCTCGTCGTCGCGCTGGTGTGCGCCGTGTTCCTGTTCCACCTGCGCTCGGCGTTGGTCGCGATCGTCGCGCTACCGCTCGGCGTACTCGCCGCGTTCATCATGATGCACTGGCAAGGGCTCAACGCGAACATCCTGTCGCTCGGTGGTATTGCGATCGCGATCGGCGCGATGGTCGATGCCGCCATCGTGATGATCGAGAACGCGCACAAGCACCTGGAAGCCTGGCAGCACGCGCATCCGGACGACACGCTGTCCGCCGATGCGCGCTGGCGACTGATCGGCGACGCAGCAGCCGAGGTGGGGCCGGCGCTGTTCTTCAGTCTCGTCATCATCACTCTCTCGTTCGTGCCGGTGTTTACGCTCGAAGCGCAGGAGGGGCGTCTGTTCGCGCCGCTCGCGTTTACGAAGACCTACGCGATGGCTGCGGCCGCGGGCTTGTCGATCACGTTGATTCCCGTGTTGATGGGTTACTGGATCCGCGGACGCATCCCGGAGGAGCGGGCCAATCCGTTGCCGCGCGCCTTGATCGCGCTCTACCGGCCGATCCTAGATGTCGCGCTGCGAGTTCCCAAAGTGACTTTGTTAACCGCAGCGCTCCTGCTCGCGGCTACGGCATGGCCGATCAGCCGCCTCGGCGGCGAATTCCTGCCGCCGCTCGACGAAGGTGACGTGCTCTACATGCCGAGCGCGTTGCCTGGGCTGTCCGCCGGCAAGGCAGCGCAAGTATTGCAGCAGACCGACAAGATGATCCGCTCTGTGCCAGAAGTCGCCAGCGTGTTCGGCAAGATCGGCCGCGCTGAAACGGCGACCGATCCGGCGCCGATGGAGATGGTCGAGACGACGGTGCGCTTCAAGCCGCGCGATCAATGGCGCGCCGGCATGACGCCGGAAAAACTGATCAATGAACTCGACGCTGCGGTACGGCTGCCAGGTCTGACAAACCTGTGGGTGCCGCCGATCCGCAATCGTCTGGACATGCTCGCGACCGGCATCAAGAGTCCGATCGGCATCAAAGTCAACGGCAGCGATCTGGCGGTCATCGACCAAGTGGCCACCGAGATCGAACAGGCGATCAAGATGGTGCCGGGGGTGACCTCGGCGCTCGCCGAGCGCCTGACCGGTGGTCGTTACGTCGACGTCGATATCGACCGCGCCGACGCCTCGCGCTACGGCCTCAACATCGCCGACGTGCAGAGCGTCGTGAGCGCGTCAATCGGTGGCGAAACCATCGGTGAAACGGTAGAGGGGCGGCGACGCTTTCCGATCAGCGTGCGCTATCCGCGCGAATTACGCGACAGCGTGCAGAAGCTGCGCGACTTGCCGTTCCTGACGGCGGGCGGCGCGCAGATCACGCTCGGAAGCGTCTCGCGAATCGCGATCAGCGACGGCCCACCGATGATCCGCAGCGAGAACGCGCGTTTGTCCGGTTGGATCTACGTGGATGCACGCGGCCGTGATCTCGCATCGGTCGTGCACGACCTGCGCGAGCGCGTGGCTCGGGACGTGGTACTGCCAGCCGGCACGTCGATCACCTGGTCAGGTCAATTCGAGTATTTCGAGCATGCCATGGCCAAGCTGCGCGTCGTGATCCCGGCGACGTTGCTGATCATTTTCGTGCTGCTGTATATGACCTTTGGGCGCGTTGACGAGGCGGTAATGATCCTGGCCAGCGTGCCGTTCGCGCTGATCGGCGGGTTCTGGCTGATGTATACCTTGGGGCATGCGTTCTCGATCGCGACTGCGGTCGGCTTCATCGCGCTCGCGGGCGTGTCGGCCGAGTTCGGCGTGATCATGCTGCTGTATCTGAAACACGCCTGGGAGCGACGCCTCGCCGCTGGCGAACCGGCCACGTCGGACACGTTGCTCGCCGCGATCCGCGAAGGCGCGGTGCAGCGCGTGCGCCCGAAAGCGATGACCGTGGCCGTCATCCTGGCCGGCCTGCTGCCGATCCTCATCGGCACCGGCACCGGCTCGGAAATCATGCAGCGCATCGCCGCCCCCATGGTGGGCGGAATGATCACTGCGCCGCTGCTGTCGATGCTCGTGATTCCCGTCGTCTTTCGGCTGCTGCGCGAGCGCTCGCTGCGTGCTTCTGTCGGTCTCGATCGATCTGCTTCTTCCCATGTGCCGGCGACGCCGGCGTGACGTAGCTCGCGCGCCGATCGCGCGAGTGCTTTGTTCCCAAGAAAGGAGGATTTCTCATGGAACGTTCAACGCTCTCATTCGTCGTTGGTCTGCTGTTCTGGACGCTGGTTGCGACCTCGTCTGTCCATGCAACATCCTTGGCTCGCTCTCGTGACGGTTCGATCATGGCAATCGACGGCGACAGGCTGATGAAGTGCTTTAGACATGCGCCGGTGCCTGCTGTCGGCGACAAGCTGTCGCTCGTGCGCGAATGGATTCCGTTCTCGAAATGCACGCCGGGGGGCGCAATCTCGTCATGGGGCATGCGCGCGTAGTCGCCATCAGCGCACCGCCGTGCGTACAGGCCGAGAAACTTGACGGCAAGCCACGCCGGTACGACCGCGCGCGCGGCCGGCCGAGGTGGCGCCCGTTTCGCCGACGTCTCAGGCAGCCTGAGCCTGGGCTTGACCCTGTAGCAGCTACAGGGGGTTCAGCCGAGATACGTGTAAAGATGCCCCACAGAATCCGGAAAAACTCGGTGATTCATAAGCTTGCGGGATAAAATTTCCTGAACAGCGAGTGCCGTCCGTTCTTTGTCGTGCGATGAACGCCGCGCGCCTCGCCGCGGTACGGTGCGAAGAACCACCCGACCAGTTGCCTCTCCCCGGCGTATGCCGAGCTCGTCTACTGGCGACTGGAACGCGGACACCGCCGACCCGTAGACTGTCCCGGGGCCCGAACAACACGAGGGAAAATCTTGCACGGCCTCCGCAAGCGGTCGATCCGCATCCTTCTCGACAGCAACATCTGGCGCTACTTCATAGACGCCGGCGCGATTCCTGCGCTAGGCAACGCGGCACGCATGTCGCGACACACCGTTCTGATCTCGCCAGCGACGCTGTACGAAGCGGCGCATACCTCGGAAACGTCCGTGCGTAACGCGCTACTTGCGGCCATGACGAAGCCGTGGTGGAAACGCCTCATGCCGGAGGCGTACTCGGAAGCGGAGGAGTTCAAGATCGAAGCACGGCGGCTGCGCAGCGAATGGCTTCGACCGCATCCGGATCTTGCCTTGACTCGCCTAGAGCCTGCACGACGTGGTGTTCGGCCAGTGTTACCGTTAGATCAGGCCCTCGTGTCAGGGAATACGTGCCGTCGGCATGGACATGGTCGCGATCCATCATGCTGACCATTTCGGGCGTGGCAAAGTCAAAATACAACAGGCTCAGAATCGCACGATCGCGCAGACCCGACATGGACGCATCGATGCGTTGCATCACGCGCCACAGTTCCGCGAAGACCGGATGGTCGGCGCGCATGGGAATGCCGTACTGGGTAATCAACGGCCTGTCGTCCAGCGGTGCGAGCAGGCCCGCCACGCGTATCAACGTGTGCGGTCGAAGACCCGTGCACTGCTCCAGGGATTTGATAGCGACACCCAGCTGCAGCAGAAACCGGATGGCGGCTTCCTGGACCTCGCGCATCGACACCGAGCGGCCGAGCACGGCCTCGGCACAACGGCCCAGGTCCCGGTTGATCCGATGGCTCGACAACGCCGTCGCGCCCCCATTGCCGCTGAAGGGGAAAGCGTCTGCTCCTGATGAACACGCCCAGACGCTGCAGGGAATGAACCTCGTCCTCCTCAAGGGGCGTTGCGTAGGTGCCCCGGCGATGATGCAATGTAAGCACCGCGTCCGCGATCTCCCGCTGCCGCACCTGCAGCAGCGTGCGTAACGACGCCCCCGTTCGGTCGGTCACGGCGAGCAGCACGCGCAACCAGTGGAAATCGGCGTCGACCTCGAGGTAGTCGATCAATCGATGGGTTTCGAACACCGTCAATCGAGGCCTCGGCCCTCCACCTTTGCGCGTGGGTACGCAGCTCTAGATCCAGCGCGCCCATGCCGCGGCGGACAACGCCGTCAAAGTGACATTCCCACGATCGAGGCGACTGATCACTCAGACATTCCGTCCGACTTGTCGGGCTTCTTCGGCTTTTTCGGACGCAAGCTCGGTTGGCCGGGTTTCGTCTGCGTAAGCGCGCCCTCTCCGGCCGTAACTATCTCAAGCAATTTCGGAAACTGTTTGAGATCGATCAATCGAGCGGCGTAGTCAAAGCGCACTGAAAGTGCACATAGCAAAACCGTCACGCCGACAGCGTTGAAAGCAGACAGAATTCCTACCGCGATTCCCTGGTCCCACACAAGTGCAGAATGTAGCGACAGAAGAATGGCAGAGGCCAATGCGCCCTTCCAGAAACCACGTTGGAGATCGCCAAAATGAATTTTCGTCCAGCCATCTGCGCGAGTATCTTCGTAGCCCGAATGATCCCCGTTCAGTTGAACCATGTTGCCCGCCCATTTTCGTGCCGCAAGACATCGCAACGGTTCCACACGCGTGAGCGCGAATCGGATGTCGTCCGGGTGCAACGTGCCGTAGATGGATGAACACGCGAGCGTAAGTGCTGCATTGCTTGCTCGGGAGATGTCCTTCTTAGTGACGAGCTGCCATAGCCGCACTGTGCGTGCCTGCGCAATCCGCAACCCGACATGTCGTACCTGGACCCATGCGATGACACAGCTCAACGCAACACTGATTCCGACTACCCAATTGTGATCGGAAAAGACTCTCATACTGCTCGATCTCCATCTGAACCTGGGATTTGGAGATTCCGGTTCATGAGAAGCCACTGTTCCGGAGCATGTGAAGCCAGGATTCCGGAGCATGAGAGGCCACGGTTCCGGGCCATGTGAAGCCAGGATTCCGGAGCATGTGAAGCCAGCCCCTGCGGCCCGATTCCGGTCCATGGGAAGCCAGTGCGGATGCTCGGTTGGCGTGGGTCACTCTCGCGGATTTACCGCGAGGTTCCCATGGCTCAATCGAGGATTCCCATGCGCCAGATTCGTGAGTTGTTGCGATTGCATTTCGAGGAGGGGCTCGGCCAGCGCGTGATCGCGCGTGCGCTGGGCGTGGTGCGCTCCACCGTGGAGCGGGTGTTGCAGCGCTTTGTGGCGTCGGGGCTGACGTGGCCGCCAGATCCGGCGCTCACTGACGCGGAGCTGGAGCGGCGGCTGTATCGCGGCCCGGCGCAGACAGGCTTGGCCAAGCGCTGTGTGCGTCCGAACTACGCCGAGGTCGCCAAGGAGCTGGCGCGCAAGGGCGTGACGCGGCGGCTGTTGTGGAGCGAGTACCACGACCGGCACGCCGACGGCATCGGCTACAGCGTGTTTTGCGATGAGCTTGCGGCCTTCCTCGGTGACCGCGATCTGGCCTACCGCCACGATCACGTGCCCGGCGAGAAGTGCTACTTCGACTTTGCCGGTCTCAAGCTGCGTTACCGAGACGGTGCCGCCATCGGCGATGCGCACATCTTCGCCGCCGCGTTGGGTTGGTCGAACGCGATCTTCGCGTACGCGTACGCAGATGAGACGGCGCCGAGCTGGCTCGACGGCCAGCATCGCGCGTTCGTCGCGTTCGGCGGTGTAACGAAGATCGGCGTGCCCGACAACCCCAAGCCGCTGATCGCACGCGCCGATCGCTACGAGCCGACGTTGACGCCGGTATACGACGACTTCGCGCGTCACTACGGCCTGATCGTGATCCCGGCTCGCGTGCGCAAGCCCAAAGACAAGGCCACCGTCGAAGGCGCGGTCAAAGTCATCGAGATGCGCATTCTTGCAACCGCGCGCGATCGCGTCTTCCCGTCGCTCGCTGCGTTGAATGATTGGCTGGCCGAAGCCGTTGTCGCACTCAACGCCGCATCGTTCCAGAAGCGCGCCGGTTCGCGGCACGGCCAGTTGCTCGAGGAACGCGCACATCTCGCGCCGCTACCGGCGGCGCGCTTCGAAGCGCCGACGTACATCCGCCGCAAGGTCGCGCGTGACTATCACGTTGACGTGTATCGGCAGTACTACAGCGTGCCATATCAGCATGCCGGCCAGACCGTCGAAGTGCGCCTGACACGCGAACATGTCGAGGTGTTGCGCAACGACACGCGCATCGCGCTGCATCGACGAGCGCCGGCGAGTCAGCGCTTCGTTACCGAGACCGATCACATGCCCGCGCATCACCGCGCATTCCGCGACCCCAGGATCATGCAGCGCGCCACAGCGATCGGCCCACAGACGGTGACGCTGATCGAGACGCTGTTCGCCAAGCGTCGGCATCCAGAACAGGCGATCCGCAGCGCACAAGGCGTGCTCGCGCTCGCGCGCGATCACAGCGCCGTGGCGTTGGAAGCCGCCTGCGCGCGCGCCATGGCGCTCGACACGGTCGGCTACGAAGCCGTGCGCCGGTTGCTGCTTGTGGCGCAGCTCCAGGCACCGCTGCCGCTACCGGCGGTCACTCACGAGCACGTGCGTGGCGGCGATTACTACGGCGCCACGAGCGCTGCGGAGGTGAACCATGCTGCATGAGCCCATTCACCAGCAACTGATCCGCCTGGGCTTGCGCGGTTCTGCCGACGCGCTCGCGCGCCTGGCGATCAATGCCGATGTCATCGACACGCTCGCCGTGCTGCTCGAAGCCGAGTGCCTGCATCGCGACAGCCTTGCGCAAGCGCGCCGACTCAAGCTCGCCAAGCTCGGCACGCACGCCCATCCCGCCGACGTCGATCTGCGTACAGCGCGCGGCCTCGGCAAGACGCGCTGGCAGCAGCTCGCCAGCCTCAACTGGCTCAAGCAGCACCAGCATCTGTTACTGATCGGCCCAACGGGCATCGGCAAGAGTTGGCTCGCCTGCGCGCTCGCCAAAGCAGCGATCGACCACAAGCGCTCTGTGCGGTATCTGCGGATGTCGCGGCTCGGCGAAGAACTCGCGCTGCTGCAGGCGCAGGGTCGCATCAGTCATTGGCTGAAAACGCTGGGTCGGATCGATCTGCTGATCCTCGAAGATCTGGGGCTCGTGCCACTCGCTCCGAACCAGCAGCCGCTTCTGCTCGAACTTCTCGAAGATCGCCAGCAACGCGGCAGCGTCATCGTCACCAGTCAGCTGCCGCTCAAGCTCTGGCACGCGCAGTTCCAAGACCCAACGCTCGCCGACGCCATCCTCGATCGACTCGTCCACAATGCGGAGATTGTCGAGCTAACCGGCGAATCAATGCGCAAACGCAAACCCTCCAACGGCGACAAACCCGAAGCCGCCGCCTAAACTTCAACCGCCACGCTCAACCGGCATCCGACACTGGCTTCCCATGCGCCGGAATCGTGGCTTCCCATCAACCGGAACGCTGGCTTCCCATGCGCCCGGAACGGTGGCTTCTCATGGGCGGAATATCCAGGATTGTTGTCTTCGAAGTCGAACGCCTGATCGCTAGATCGGCATGGCCATGTCTCGCGCAACACATGGCGCCGTTCCTCGTGGAAACGGGGCATCGTCACGGCGACCTCATCGTGACGATCACAGGACAGCAAAGCCCTGTCTCACTACGCGAGACGGACAACGTACCTGGCGCACACCACCAGTCCGACAATTTGCGGAGCGCAGCCCGACCACCAACGCAGCACGTTGGGCGGCTTGCGTGGACGCGGAATTGAATTCGTCGATCAGATCCCGCTGGCCCAGCTTAGCGGTGAGCCTACCGCTACCGAGGAGCACGTCGGCCGAGGTCGAAGCCTCCCGCGTCTTCACGCCCAAGCGCCGATCGCTGGCGACACGGATGCCGGTGTTCCATCGGAAATCTTTGCGCGGGGCAGACCCCGTTCGAACACGCACCGAGAAGTGCCCACTGCGCTCGTATTTACCGTCAGACGAACACAAACAAGTCGGCCCCAGGCCCATCCCGCGTAGCGCAGGTGTGGATAGCGGACACAGGCGTATTGAAACGGTTTGCAGTATCGGTCGCGGCGCGGACCTTAGCGCCGCGAAGTCCGGCGGCGTTGTGACTGAATTCCGCCAGCGCCTGTTGCCAATGCACCGCGCGCCTTGAGCTTTGCAATCAGCATGTCGAGCAGCACGTGAGGATCGAGGTCGAGCGCCGCACAGAGTTCCACATACTCCACGACATCCAAGCGCCGATCGCCGCGCTCAAGCAAACTCACCCATTGCTGAGATCGACCCAGCAAAGTGGCTAGACCGGTTTGCGTCAAGCCTTGCGCTTCGCGGTGATCGCGAAGCGTGTCGATGATGCGTCGATACTCTGCTCGATGGATGGATTTGGGCATCGCCGCTGCTCAGTCGCGACGGCGAAGGTAGGAAGTACAAGGCGATACGCGAAAACCTTGTTATAGTGTGCCCAGGCATCTCATCCTGTGACTGGAGGGCTCCATGTCGCTGAAGCCCGACGGGTACCCTGCTTCAACGCTGACGTTTTCGCTCAGCGGAACGGCTGTACGCATCGAGCTGCCGGTTGACATGCCACCCTCAACGCTCAGCGCGTTTGAGCGGCAGATCGCCCGGCAACGCGAACAGGACGCCGGTGGCCTATGGACCGGTTTCTCGCGCGCACTGCGCGAAGCCGTCATTCGCGTGTTGGACGACGACCTGAAAGAACCCAGCGATGTCCAGCTGCGTGAAGCAGCCCGGCTTGCCCGCGCCCACGGCCTGGATTTGCCCCATGACGCGATGTGCTACCGCGGGGCGCTACGGCAATTCGTGGCGAGCTTGAAGTCCGCCGACACGACGTAGCGGCTACTTTCCTTGCGACACCCGATTCTGTCGGCGCCACCTCTGATGAGCGCACGACCGACTTTGCGGAGGGCACCATGCTGACGTCGTACTTCGTTGCGCACGTTGAGGAGGGAATTGTCGTCGTCGGCGTGGGTGCGGCGCCATTGTCCGAGATCCTAGCTCTGGCGCCATCCTGTAGCGCCACGGTATTCGTGGTCGAACCCGTCCAGGTTGACATCCGGGTGCGGTGCGGCTCAGCCGAGTTCACAGAATCAGACATCGTTCCTCGCTACAGGCACCCCAGCGAACGCGTCGGGGCTTGGCTCCGCGTTCTGCCGATTGCCGACAAAGCACTAGCGCAGTGCGACCGGATGGAGCTATCTCAGGCCGAGGACATTGAGGACTGGTTTGTCGATGAGGCGGTAGTGGGATGGCATCGCGTCACACCCGAAGACGGGCGTCGGCGGTTGGAAGACCCGCGCCGACAGCTTGGCGATACCGCCTTGCTCCTGCGCGGACAACGAGCGGCGCTGACCGCGTTGCTGGAGGCCATCGGCCAGGTGGTCACTTGCGACAAATCTCGCCACGACGCGTGAACGTGCTAGGGATTGTCGTGCTCCAACTTCAACACGGGTGGCGTAAACGCACCGGTGAGCGGCTCGATGCGGCCTGGCCGTTTTGCGCCAGGGAGAGTTTCGAGCCTCCCGGTGCTCACGGCATGTGCGGAAGGCGACAACTCGACGGTTCCGCCCTTCCCTCATCCAACTAACGGACGCGCGTTCGTTTCCGGATGCGAAGCCAGTTCTGCGCCTCGTAACGGAACACAACCGGCCACGCTTCGCTGCGGTCCAGCACCCAGCGCATGGCCGTCTCCGGCAGATGGGGCAATACGGCCGGCCAGCCCCAGGGGCGGCGCCGCTCGTGCTGCTGCGTTGCGCGTTCGGAGGACAGCCCCAATACCGCATCGCCTACGCAGAGCAACAGCGTGCGTCGTTCGGCCGGATCTTCCCAATGCCGCCAGAGTTGCGCCGGCGTGCTCGGTGACAGCGGCGCTACCCGCGGCACGCGCAAAAAGGCTGAACGATCTACCCAACGGGCAGGCAATGCCGCACCGGCCAACGAGGCTTCGGTCAGCGGCCCCCAACTGACGCTGCACAGCGTTAGGAGATCCTGCCATACACGAAGCCGAGAACCCGGTACAGCCTCACCGGCGTCGGGGTGTCCCATCGCGCACTGCTCAGCCCACGCTTCCAGGAGTGCAATCTCCAGCGCATAAGCGCCGCGCCGGATCGCCAGTGGAAGCTCCGACCATCCTCGGCGCAGTCTCGGAACGAGCGCGCCAGGCAGGTGCATGAGTCCGGCGTGTACGCGTCGCCGCGTCGGCGTCAGATCACCCCAGCGCCAACCGATTGCGGGCACTTTGACCAACGGCAGGTCATGTCGCTGGCACACCGTGCGCCAACTATCGGTCCAGGCCGTCCGCATGTATTGCTGACCTGGCGCCCCGTCTTCTGACAAACACGCTAGACAGGCGACGCAGCGAGCCGAGGGTGCGAGGAACCACGGCGTCGATGGGCGGCCCACTGCTTCTAACGCCTCCGACGAAACGCCGGTCCACTGCGCCACGACCCGCCGCCACAGTGGACTCGCCGGAAAGTCGGGTTCGCGAGTGAGCTGATCTGCTAGCCCAATCAAGGAGTGCTCCAGGCATAGGCGCCAACTCGCGGGCGTGATCTGACGAGTACCGCACCAGCGCGCAAGCCAGGACGAGAGGGTTTCGTCCGGCTTCGGCCAGGGGAGATCCGCGGCATTCACTGCGCACCACCGGCAACTGGCGAAGGCGGCGGCATCACGGGTTTCGGTCGAGCTTCTGCCAGGCGATCGGCGGTGGCCTTGATAAGCGCTTCGTCGATACGTTCCACGCCATTCTTGATTGCTGTCGCTGCCGATTCTCGCAGCAGCCGCACCACGCGGTTCATGCGCCCATCGCTCACACGCAGCAGCTGCGGCAAATGTTTCTGGTTCGACAAATCGGATCGATGTCGTAGCGGCAGCCGATATTCAAACGTCGCAACGAAGTTGCGGAACGACGTCGACTCATCCCACGGACGCAAGGTGTAACGATCGAAGCGTTCGTCCAATTGGTCATCCACCACGATGCAGCTTTCGGCTTGTTGCGTACCGGCACAGATCAACGACAGGCGTGGCGTATTCGTCATGTCGCGGATCGTCGCCATCACCAGCGGCAAGGCGTTCTTGGGCCCTAGGAAGATGTTGTGAAATTCATCGAGCACGAGCCCCACAACGTTCTGTGCGAGCAAAGACGTGAATGCGCTTTCAACCAGCACCCCGGGTTTGTCTTTGGGGCTGTGCGGAACATGCAGGGCCAGCAAGAGTCGCGTGAAAAACGTCGTCAGATCGAAAACGCCGGGCAAATTGATGCGCACAATCTTCGTGGGCGTCGGATTACTGTCTCGATGTGAAGATACGATTTTTGTCATTAACGTACTTTTCCCAAAACCGGGCTCCCCCACGACCAGCATGCAGCGGGGACGTTCGCGGCGAGGGCCGTGAATGATTTCCGAGCTTGCACTCAGAATTTTCGTGCCCCACGCGTAGGGCACGTAGCTGTCGGCTAAGATGAATGCGGCGCGCTCGTCATTGCTGCGTTCGAACCAATGAAGCAGCTGCGGATCGACATGGGTTGGCGCCGTCATGACGAACCTCCCAGTGGCGTGACCTCGGGTGGCTCGGAATAGTCGACCGCACCCGGTGGCTGCGCCGACGGGGCGGTTTGCTTCAGCACCGCGTGAGTGGACTCTGGCGGCACGGCGTCACGCTGCCCCAGTCGTTTGCGCTCCTCCTGGCGTCGTTGACGGGTGGCGCGACGTGCCGAGGATATCAATGCGTGCTGCGTGTTCAAATGCTGCTCACGCGCGGCGGGATCCTTTGCTTCGCGCGCAAGCCGAGCACGATGGCTTCGCACCGCTTTCATCTCCCACAGCGACTGCGCCGGCTGCGTAGGATCGGCTAGCGGCACGTCGACGTAGTGGCCGTCCAGCGTTTGCACGTAGATCTTGGACATATCCCGCGGGTCGTAACGAAATGGACGCCGCTTTTCCAGGCCTACCATCGGACGCAGCGCAGGCGCCCAGTAACGGTTGTTTTTGAACGAGATTCCCACCGCGGTCACGCGACGTTTTTCCAGCGGCAGGAAATCCAGGAGCAGCCGGCGTCGGTCAGTCACGATTCCCGGCAATTGCAGACCCATGGGTGTTTCATGGGCCTGCCGCCACGCAAGACCTGGCGCCATCTGCAGCGTGCGGTGCGTGTCGCGGTGGTATGCCACAATCTCACGCACGAGCCAGATCTCGGATTCTTGCAGCGTCATGCAGGCCGTCTCGGCTGGGTCGTACCCGCGGCGCTGTTTC
Source organism: Rhodanobacteraceae bacterium (assembly GCA_016790075.1). Classification (GTDB taxonomy): domain Bacteria; phylum Pseudomonadota; class Gammaproteobacteria; order Xanthomonadales; family Rhodanobacteraceae; genus Tahibacter. The sequence continues at coordinate 37,973 of JAEUPP010000034.1, forward strand.
GCGCTCGCGCCGGTCGCGCCGGGAAGTACCTCGGCTTTGCGTTGGAACGTGCCAATCAGACGCTCAACAAAGGCGCCCTGTTCCTTGGCTCCCGGATTGCGCCACTCCGGCGTGATGCCCCATTCATGGCATCCAGTGATGTACGCATTCCCCTTAAACTCAGCCGCATTGTCTGCTTTGGAGGCGGTTGGCTTCCCATACATGGGCCACTCGATGTCACTTAAACCGCGTTCAGCTAGCCACGAGTCCTTCGGCAAGATCGCGTGCACAAGTGCCAGCGCGGCCGTCAGCGAACTAGGCGGCTCGAGTGACACGCAAATACCCAATACTGCACGCGTATGGATATCCATCACCCAGGTGACGTATCCCCGCCCGATCGGCAGGCGCTCGATCGAGTCCACCAGGATTAAATCCAACGGCGAGTGATCGATCTGGACCTGCGCGAGCGCGTGGCTCGTTTTCATGACACCCGGTTTGGCACGCACACGTTCGCGCGCACGTTGGGGCCCCAATCGGCGCCGAAATCGTAGTTCGGGGCCATCGACGCTCACTCGGCGCGCTAGAGTCTGGCGATGCGGTGCCTTTTGTCCGGCATTCCCACAGAGTCGGGTGACCTCGTCATTCAACGCCGACAGGGACACCGTTTTCTTACCTCGCACCGCCCCAATAATCGCGGTGCGAACGATGCTCTCGACCGGCTTTGGAAGCATGCGGCAGTTGCGACGCCGTCCGCGCGCCCTGCGAACGATGGACAATGGCACGGGGTCGCGGGCCAGCTGCCGCATGAGCTTGCGAATCTGGCTTTCCTTGAGACCCAACTCTTCCTTGATCATGCTCATCTGCGCGGCACTGAGGCGTTCGCCGCACAGCACGAACGGCCGCAGGGCTTTCTCACGCGTGCATGCACGCGCAAGTTCAGCAGGATCGACGTCGCCGACAGGTGGGCTCTCGAGGGACGCCCCCATCGGCAACAACTCACCGACAGGAGCAACAACACGCTCACCCGTGATCAAATGGCGTAGTTGCACACGCTGCAGGTCGTCAATCGAGACGACGTCGTACAGGGCCGTGTTCCATACAACGCTCGCGCCGGGCACGAGCTGCCACAACGCTGGAGCACGCTCCGGCGCCTCTTGTTCGTTCATGGTCATGCCTCCTCCTTCAGGAGGCAGCAACCAGCCCTGCCAGCAGCGAGAACTGCTTGACACCTACGCTGCACGTCAGGACACTAACGCCCAGACTCTCCGCTCAATTGAGTCCTCCCGGCCCCAAGCGACCACGAATCGCTGGGGCCGGCGCGTTTTTGGCTGCTGCAAACACTTGTGCTTGTGCCAAAATCGCCTCCGTGCCGACCCTCCTTGTTCGCGTCGGGTACGTCCTTCGCACCCAGCGAACGCACCTGCCCTCCCCTGTTTAGTCGGCGGCCTCGCCACCGGGCTGTTTGTTGACGCTGTTCGTCTGCGATACCACCAGGTCAGGGCGCCGAAACTGCCGCCCCTCCGAGATGCTCCAGAGCCAATCCGCGATATCCGCGGTCAAAGCAAAACGCCCCCGCCGACCTTGGATCTCAAAAACGGCGACGGGTAGGCGCTGATGCGCCAAGGCTTGCCGAAAGGCGCTCTGACTGGGATAGCCCAACGCACGGGTCAACGCAGCGCCGCCAACCAGCGGCCCGTACGAACTCGTGAGCGATTCACGCAATGCGCGTAACCGGCTAGTCACGGAAAACGCCTCCTCGTGCGCGCCAATCACGCTAGATGACGCTTGAGAGATCGTAGACTTGTCGGTCAGCACCGCAAGTACGTCGCCCGAATCCAGAACGACAAAAATCTGAGCAGGAGGAAAGAAGTGGACTCTTCCAACCTTCTTTACCACATGCAACCTCGCCTCAAGCGTGCGCGACGAGGATGATCGTTGGCGCGGGAACGACGCGCTTTGGCGGCACCGGTACGCCGTCGCTCGCTGCGCGGGCTCGGCATGCTTTGCTGCCATCGCGCTTCATTTCGGGACGGACTCGCCCATTGTGCTTGAGCGACGTATCGACCGCCGCCGTCCCTACCTCACCGAACTCGGTACGCCAGTCTGGGCGGGCACTTATCGTCGCTGGCGCAACCATGGCGTGGTTCCGAGTGCTGCCAAATCGGCGCTGATCGAGAAACGCTCGGGCGGCTCCGTGCACATCCGCACCTGGAGCCGATCATGGCTGTGGCCGCTGCTCGCGGAACCGACTATCGTTCTCGGGCAAACGGAGTTGCTCAACGCCTTCCCGGCGCAGATTGTGCGCATCTTGCTGCGCAGCGCGCCACGCAACGACACGGCAATTGTCTGGTTGGAGGCTCGCCCACCCGACGTACAAGCGCTGTTTCGTCTGGGCTCGCTCAACGCATTTCTGGCACTGCTTCTGTTGGCACGACATGCCGAGCGACTCGGAAGTACAGGCCGCGACCTCTACGCCAGTCAGTGCGCCTATCGCTTGCTGCCGCAAATCTTGTATCAGACGCCGGTCTTGCGGTACCGCTGGAGCGCGCTCTATCAATGCATCGAGCGGGTGCTCAAGCGTTCTTTCAGTGAGCCCATCTCGATGGAAATGTCAGAACGCGACGTAGCCTCACGGTTGACGGAACTGGATCAGAGGCCCTGCGGGGCCAGCGAACTGAACCCGCCTCCGATTTCGTGACGGAAGCAATACAGGTGATCCTCGCAGCCTAAGCCCCCCGCGGTACATCGTTCGCCGGCAAGCGCTGCGCGCGCCGAGCCTGCCCAACCGGCGTACGGTCGCGAGCTTTTCCGCCAGCAGTGGGCGCACATCTTGCCCTGCTCTCGGTCGTGGATAGACTGGCCGCAGGTCATGTTTTTACGGGACTGCCGGCGGGTACGAACACCCCTAAGCAACTGCTACGACTGCCGGACAGACGAATGGGTGTGCAGAAATCGTCGCCGATTCGACTCATTGATCGCCGTTTCCAAGAACGACATCGAAAAACATTTAGGATTCGTTCCGTCCGCTCAATCAGCGATTTTTTGTGCAGCGGCACACCGCTCTAACTATATGAAAAATCATTATTTTTGGCGATATTCCGATTGAGCGCGATTTAGCGCGTCTGCCAGAGTTGTTGGCGCCGGACGCTTTGATCGCAAGCATCGACTGCCTGCTTCTGCAACCTTTGCTCGCGCAGCCGGTTCGGCATGCGCTGGCTGCTGCTGCAAATCGGCCTAGTTTGCTTTGGGTCGACTACCTTTTCGCGGGTCACTGCTGCGACCGGTGCGACGGTGCTGAACGCCTGGACTGCGCTCTGGCAGAGATTGCTGCGGTACCCGCCTCCAGGCCAGCCTTCGGATATGAGAGGCTTGCGCGCATGACTCCTATCGTTCCCGCGCTGCGCCTGTCCAGTTTCTATTTCGCCTACTACGCGGTACTCGGCGGGTTTACGCCGTATTGGAGCTTGTACCTCAAAGATCGCGGCCAGAGCGAAGCGGCTATCGGTGTACTGATGAGTCTGTGGTACGCGACCCGCATCGTGGCACCGAGCAGCTGGAACTGGATCGCGGCACGATCGCCACGGCCAGTGCGCTGGCTGCGTATAGGCTGCATCGCTAGCCTGGCCAGTTTCTGCGCATTCCTGCTGCCGCTGGACTTCGCCTGGCTGTTTGCTGCTATGTGTGTATTTTGCTTTTTCCACAATGCAACCATGCCGCAGTTCGAAGCCATTACGCTGTCGCATCTGCACGGCGCGAGCGAACGCTATGGCGCGATAAGGCTCTGGGGTTCACTGGGGTTTATCACCATTGTCGGCCTGTATGGTTTTCTGCTCGACCATGTTGCCGTTGCCTGGCTGCCGTTGCTGATGTTGCCGCTGCTGGCGGGTACGGCGGTAACGGCCTTTGCCAATGACTACGGCCCGGCGCAGCACCAGGCGCGATCCGCTGCGGGTAGTGGTTTGCGCGAACGCCTGCGCCGCCCGGAAATCCTCGCGTTCTTCATCGCCTGCCTGCTGGTGCAGATTTCATTTGGACCGCTGTATACGTTCTTTGCGCTTTATCTGGAACAGCATGGCTACAAGGCGTCGCTGCTTGGATTGTTCTGGGTGATCGGCGTCGCGGTTGAAGTACTGGTTTTCTTCGTTTCGCCCAGGCTATTCCTGCGCGTGCCGGCGCAGACCGTATTGCTGGTTGCCATCGCCAGCGCCGCGCTGCGTTGGTTGGCGACGGCGTTGTTTCCGGAAACGGTCTGGATCATGGCGTTGGCTCAGCTCACCCACGCCATCAACTTCGCGGCGTTTTTTGCTGCCGCAATGCAGTTGATGGCGCAGTATTTCCCTGGGCCGCTGGCGGGGCACGGCCAGGGCGTGTTCTACGGATTTTCCTCCGGCGTAGGCGGTGCGCTCGGTGCGCTGATCGCCGGTCAGGCCTGGCACCTGGGGGGCGGACGGCTGGCGTTTGAATGGGCGGCCGGATTCGCCGCAGTCGCCGCACTCATTGTCTGGCGCTGGGTGCGACCGCTGCCGGCGCTCGCACGTTAAGCACTAAGCCACAGCGAACGGATAGGCCAGGACTTCGCGGATATCGTCCGTCTGCGCCAGACACATGAGCAAACGCTCGACGCCTAACGCTACACCGGCACAATCCGGCAGACGAGGCAATAGCGCCAACAGGTTTTCGTCCAGCGGAACCACGCGCAGGCCACGTTCGCGCCGGCGCGCATTGTCGCGTTCAAAGCGGGTGCGTTGCTCCGCGGCATCGTTGAGTTCGTGATAGCCGTTAGCAAGTTCGTACGGCCCCAGGTAGAGCTCGAAACGCTCAGCCAACGCTGGATCGCCCTTACGTATCCGCGCCAAGGCACACTGGCTGGCGGGATAGTCGTAGATCAGCGTAAGGCGATCGGCGGGAAACTGCGGCTGTATCAGATGGGTGATCAGCAGATCCAGCCAGTCATCACGCCCCAGACCGTCAGGGTTGATGGAATAACGCTCCAGCGCCGCAGCGAGTTCCGTTTCCGGCGCAAGGAACGGATCAATGGCCACGTAATGCAGGAAAAGTTCGCGGTAGCTGAACTTCTGCGTTTCTGGACTGCGCTGCCGCGCCCGCAGCAGGCCCGAGACCAGATCACAGGCTTCCCGCATCAGTTGCCGGTGATCCCAGCCAACCCGATACCATTCCAGCATCGTGAACTCGGGGTTATGCCGCCGTCCTGCTTCGCCGTTGCGAAACACTCGCCCCAGTTCATAGCAATCACCAATGCCTTCGGCGAGCAGGCGTTTGAGCGGAAATTCCGGCGACGTCCGCAGCCAGCGCTCAGCCTGACCGGCATCGCTGTGGCCGGAAAAACGCGTGGTGAAACTCTCGATATGCGGGTCGGTATTGCCGGATGCCGAGAGTATGGGGGTCTCGACTTCCAGCACCCCGCGTGCTGCGAAATAATCACGGATTTCGCGATACACGCGGGCACGCAAATGCGCCTGCCGACAGGCGCCCTGCCCGCTCACGGCAGTTGCTCGGCGAGAAACGCGAGCAGGCGAGCCTCGTCCCATACCTCGATACCGAGTTCAGCTGCTTTCTCCAGCTTGGAACCCGCGCCGGGCCCGGCGACGACGAAGTCGGTTTTCTTGGAAACGCTGCCGGATACTTTCGCGCCCAGGCTTTCAAGTCGCTCCTTGGCTTCGTCGCGGCTCAGCGCTTCCAGCGTGCCGGTCAGCACTACAGTCTTGCCAGCCAGTGCGCCTTCGGCGATGCGCTGTGGCGGCGCATCGGGCCAGTGCACGCCGGCCGCACGCAACGCCGCGATGACCTCGCGATTGTGTGCCTCGGCAAAGAAGGCACTGATGCGGCCCGCGACTACCGGACCTACATCGGGAATGGCGCGCAGCTCGTCCAGCGATGCGGCCATCACCGCATCGAGATTGCCGAACCAGCGTGCCAGTGCCTTGGCTGTCGACTCGCCGACGTCGCGTATGCCCAGCGCGAACAGGAAGCGCTCCAGGGTGGTCGCTCGGCTTTTGGCGATGGCTTCCAGCAGGTTTTCTGCCCAGCGGGTCGCGACCTTGCCCTTCTTGACCGTCTCAGGAACATTACCGCTGCGTTCCTGGCTGAGCCGGCGCAGTTCTACCAGATCGTCGAGCTGCAGCAGGTACAGATCAGCCGGGCTGCGCAAGCTGTGCGCGTCTTCGCCGCAGCGCAGGAACGGCAGCTCGACCATGTCGTCAATGATCTCGCCGCCCAGCCCTTCAATATCCATTGCGCGTCTTGCAGCAAAGTGGAAAAGTGACTCCTTGCGCTGGGCCGGACAGAACAGTCCCCCACTGCAGACCCAGGCCACGCTGTCTTCGTAGATCGTTTCGCTCTTGGTCTGTTTCTTGATCTTCTGCACACGCTCCAGCGCCGAGCCGCAGACCGGGCATGCGGTTGGAAATTGCCACGGCACGGCGCCCTCGGGCCGGCGCTCCGGCACGATCTTGACGATCTCCGGAATCACATCACCGGCACGGCGCACGATGACAGAGTCGCCGATGCGTACATCAAGGCGCGAGATCTGATCCGCATTGTGCAGTGTCACATTGCTGACTGTGACGCCGGCGACCTGCACCGGCTTGAGCCGTGCAACCGGCGTGGCGGCACCAGTACGGCCAATCTGGATATCGATACCCAGCAATTCGGTTGACTGTTCCTGCGCCGGAAACTTGTGGGCGATGGCCCATCGTGGTGCGCGCGAAACAAAGCCCATCTGGCGCTGGCCTGCATAGTCGTCGAGCTTGTAGACCACGCCGTCGATGTCATACGGCAGCCCGTCGCGGCGCTCTCCGATACGGCGGTAGTAGGCGACGAGCCCGGCCAGGCCGCGCGCGGTGTCGACTTCAGGTGATACCGGAAACCCCCATTCGCGCAACTGCGCCAGCGCAGCGCTGTGACGTTCGCCCAGATTCTGTTCGGGGGTTGCCGGCAGATAGACCGCATAGGCGTAGAAGGCAAGCGGGCGTTTCGCGGTTTCCTGCGGATCTTTCTGCCTCAGACTGCCGGCCGCGCCGTTGCGCGGGTTCGCCAGGGTTTTTTCGCCGCTATCGCGCGCTTTCGCGTTATAGGCTTCGAACGCCGCGCGCGGCATATAGACTTCGCCACGGACTTCGAGCCGCTGCGGCCAGCCGCTGCCGCGCAGGCGCAGCGGGATGGTCTTGATCGTGCGCAGATTGGCGGTAACGTCCTCGCCCTTGGTGCCATCGCCGCGAGTCGCGCCACGCACGAATACGCCTTGCTCGTAGGCCAGACTGATCGCAAGGCCGTCGAGCTTGGGCTCGACGGAGAACTCGGGCTCCGCCAGGCCAAGCCTGGTCGTGATACGGCGCACGAAGTCGGCGATAGCGGCAAAGCGGCCGGTATCGTCGCTGGCGCTCACATCGTCGAACGCGTTGTCAAGCGAGAGCATGGGAATTTCATGCTCGACCTCGGCGAAATCCCGCGAGCCTGAGGCACCGACGCGCTGGGTTGGTGAATCCTCGGTCTGCAGTTCCGGATGCGCGGTTTCCAGCGCAATGAGCTCGCGCAGCAGCGCATCGTATTCGGCGTCCGGGATGCTAGGGTCATCGAGTACGTGATAACGGTAATTGTGTTCGGCCAGTTCGGCGCGCAGTTGTTCAGCGCGTTGGGTCGCGTTTGCGGTCATTCGGCACTCGTTCGTGGTCAGGAGCAGGCATGACAGCGGATTGGCCCGCTGCCGTGCAGGGTTCAAGTCTAGCCGCTGGTTGCGCGATTCCGTGCAGTCGGGAATGCTAGCCCGACTTCACGGAGAGCTGATCATGGCGAAGAAGGGCTGGGCTGCGTTTCCCTATGCCGACAAGGCCTACGACTACGCTGGCGACAAGCTGGCGAAATCCTGGAAGGCGCTGCACGCGGGCGACCAGGAACCATTTCCGGACGAAAAACACCTCACCAAGCTGTTCAAGGCCAACCCCAAGCTTGGCAAGGACGCTGCTACCAGTGCCAACGCCTTGCAGGAGGCCTGGCGCGCCTTTCATCGCGGCGACTTCGAGGCGGCCTATGAACAGGGCAAGGCGCTGAAAGCGCTGGGCGCTTCGGTCGCGATCAAGGCCGGTGGCATCCATGCGACCTATCTCGTCGAGGCGGAAAAAGAAAAACTCGCCCGCTATGAATCACTCGCCACTTTCGCCGAGGAGGCAATTGCCGCCCTGCCGGATGAAGCGAATAGCCACTACCGCCGTGCCTTTGCCATAGGCCGTTACAGCCAGTGCATATCGATTACCAAGGCACTGACCCAGGGTCTGGCCGGCAAAGTCAAGGAATCGCTGGATGCGACCCTGGAACTCGCGCCCAAACATGCCGAGGCGCAAACCGCGCTAGGGCTTTACCACGCCGAGATCGTGGGCAAGGTTGGCGGCATGCTCGCAAAACTGACCTATGGTGCGAGTGCAGCCACAGCTGAAAAGCATCTCAAGGAGGCGACCAAGCTTACCGCCGATTCGCCCATTGCCTGGATCGAATACGGCAATGGCCTGTTGCTGCTGCACGGGGACAAGCAGGAAGACGCCGCCGCTGAAGCCTATGCCAAGGCCGCCAAACTCAAGCCGCGCGACGCCATGGAAGCTCTGGACGTGGCCTGGGCAAAGGACCAGCTCGCCTGACTGAAAGGTGAGCGTCAAGCCCAACCGGCAGCGGTATTCGCGCTGCCGTTGGCGCGAATCCCTAATTGCCGCCCGCGCCCCGCAATTCGGCCGCATTCGGCAACCCTGAGGGGCCTGGCGATTTCATCTGCAGGCGGCGCACTTCGGTTTCCGAGTTGCGCCGCGCACGCTCGCGCTCGGCCAGGGTCTGGCATTTGTCGCGCCCCAGGTGCGAGCCGGTCTGCCGTTCGCGCTCGCAGATCAACCGGCGCCCGTCGTTACGGGTCAATACGGCATTGACGCTTTCCTGCGCCTGCAACAGTTCCGCCTTGTCCGCACTGCCAAATAGCTTCACGTCCGGGTGACGGCTCAGTACGGTCGCAATGTGCTCGAGATTCTGCTCGACTTCGGTACGCTCGCTGACTGAAACAAACTCGTAGTGACCGCCCGGTTGCATCTGCTGGCGGATCGCTGCGGCCTGGTCGTCGAACAACTGTTTTGTCTCAGCCGTCAGCGGTCGCTCGAGACGCTCCTTGGCAGATACAGTCGCCGAGACCGCCACTACAGCCGCCAGCAGGGCTGCCGAACAAATGCGCTTCATCGTATGCTCCACGATAGAGTGATGGCCGCATTGTGGCCGCAAGCCCCTTGCGGGCGCGTTGCTGAAGCTGCTGACATACGAATATTGTCGTAGAAATCCCCCAATACTGCCCGAAGCATCCATGAGCCCATCCGGCCCTAATCCCAGCCGACTTGACCGCATCGTCGCCGATGCACGCGCCGCCGCCAGCGAACGCGAGAAAGGTTATCGCGAGCGTGCGTTGAAAATGTATCCGTGGATTTGCGGCCGCTGCGCCCGGGAATTCACGCGGGCGAACCTGCATGAACTGACGGTACACCATCGCAACCACAACCACGACGACAACCCGGCTGACGGCAGTAACTGGGAACTGCTCTGCCTCTACTGCCACGACAACGAACATTCCCGCTATATCGACCACACCGGCGACAACAGCGAAACCAGAGTCGCTGAGGCCACTGCGAATCCTTTTGCGGCCTTGCGTGAAATGATGAATCGGCAGAAAAGCTGAGTTGCGGCCGATTCCGCAGCTTCTTGGCGCTGCTCAAGACCGGAGGCTGCCAGGGGTTTGCTGCTGAAGTGATTGCGTATGGAAATTCCTCCAGTGAGCGTTAGCCGCCATGCCTGCCGGCATCAGTTCGACAGCAGGCGCTAGTCGAATCCGCCGAAGAACAGGCGATCGGTTGCGGTGCGTAGTTCGGCCACGTCGAGGGCTCGCTTCCGCGGCGAAGCGCCTGCGTGAGCGAAGCCCGCCTGGAAAGCTGCTTGATGGTCTGCAGCGGGATTTTCTTGGCGTTCTCGTCGCGAATGAGCAAGCCGTCGAGCTGCCGTTTCTCCGCATCCGTCAGCCGTGCCGCGATCAGCTGGAAGTAGCCGCCATTGACCGGGGAGCGCACACGTAGCGATAGCGCTTGTTCGGCGCGACCGGCACCGGCTTCACCTGCACCTGGTACTGCAATTCCGTCCGGATGTGCCCGGACGACGGCTGCGGGCTCCGCCAATCTGGCCATCGGCTGACCTTGGCGGTGTACCTGAAATGCTTCCAGCGCTTCGGGTACTTTCCCGCCTTCGACGAGGTGCCCGGCCGACACGAAGGCAATTTCGGTCTCGTTAGGTGCATACGCGGCGAGCGGAAAAGGCTCAATAAAACATTGAATTAACGCGTAAAACCGCGCGTTTCGGCGAGAGGCCCGTCGAGCGGGCAGCCGGCCGATGCGTGGTTGGCGAGACCACATCGGGTATCCTGTTCAACTCGGTCGTCAGCCCCCGGCTGGCGAGACTTCGACCCCAATTTCGAGGCGACTCGATGCAAATCACCATGGAAGGCGTCGCAGCCGCTGTGTTTGGCCTGGCTCTGCTGCATACGTTCTCGACCAAGCTGTTCGAGACGTTGGCCGGCCGCAACCCAAAACATGCCGGTCTGTTGCACCTGTTGGGCGAAGTCGAGATCGTCTTTGGCTTCTGGGCGTTCGTACTGGTCGTGATCATGGCCTTCATGAAGGGAGCGGACGCAGCCGTCAGCTATGCCGAGAGCCGCAAGTACACGGAGCCCTTATTCGTGTTCGTGGTGATGGTGGTGGCGGCATCGCGGCCGGTGCTGGAAGCAGTACGCCAGCTCGTCTCGGGCATGGCGCGCTTGCTGCCCGTGCGCCCGGCGCTGGCGCAGACGTGGCTGGGCTTGTCGGTCGTGCCACTGCTGGGTTCGCTGGTCACCGAGCCGGCGGCAATGACGTTGGCCGCATTGACCTTGGCGCCCTTGGTCTTCCGTCGTGATGTCCCGGAGCGTGTGAAGTACGCCGCGCTGGGCGTGCTTTTCGTCAACGTCTCCATCGGGGGCACGCTCACGTCCTACGCCGCGCCGCCGGTGTTGATGGTCGCCGACGCTTGGCAGTGGAACACGGCCTTCATGGCCGCGAACTTCGGCTGGAAAGCCGCAGTGGCAGTGATCGTGAATGCTTCAGCGATGACGCTGGTGCTGCGCCGACACCTGGTCACCCAGGACAAGGCATCCCCATCGACCCGGCCGCCGGTACCGGTGACGGTGAGCCTCATCCACCTGCTATTCCTGGGCGCGATCGTCGCGTTCGCACACCACCCGGTCATTTTTCTCTGGATGTTCCTGTTTTTCCTCGGATTCGCGCATGCCTACGAGCGGCACCAGAGTCGCCTGATCTTGAAGGAGAGCTTGTTGGTCGGCTTCTTCCTGGCGGGCCTGGTCGTGCTGGGGGGAATGCAAGAATGGTGGCTCTCCCCGATCGTGTCGAGCCTGCAGCCGGTTGCCCTGTTCTTTGGTGCGCTCGGCCTTACAGCGATCACCGACAACGCCGCACTGACGTACCTCGGTTCCCTCATTCCCGGGATCAGCGACCCGGCGAAGTACATGCTGGTTGCCGGCGCGGTCGCCGGCGGCGGACTCACCATCATTGCCAACGCGCCGAATCCCGCTGGCGTCGCCTTGCTGCGCGAGGGCTTCAAGGACGAGTCAATCGGTGCTGGCGGGCTGTTGCTCGGCGCATTGCCGCCGACCGTTGTTGCGGCGGCGGCATTCCTGCTGTAGCCAGAGTGCCCTGCGGTATCCGCGCATCGACGCGTATTCATGACCAAATTGCTACAGTTTGGCCTCTTCGTACGGCAATCTTTCGATCATGCGCACCCTTGAGGCAATGCATCGCTGGACCGTCACGCTCGGAAAGTCCATCGGTGCTGCGCTCGGCTGGAGCCTGGTCGCGCTGACCGTCGCGGGGTTGGTCGCAGTAAGCCTGGACCCGGCTGCGGGCCTGGCACCCGGCGCAGAATTGATCGAAGCATTGACTCGTGTGCTGCTCAACGGCATTCCGTTGGCGATCGCGATCCTGTGCCTGATCGCACTGACCGGTCGACCGTTGATGGCCGCGGCATCGGGTGCCGCCGCCTACGCCGCCTTGATTGTGGCGGGCACGATCAAACTTGAGCAGCTCGGCCTGCCGTTGCTTCCCGCCGATTTCCGTTTTCTGAGCGCTGGTGGTGGAGCTACGTTGTTCTCGCACTACATTGAACCGATTCAATTGATCCTACCGGTGAGTTTGTTGGCCATCGCGGCGATTGCCGTCCGTTGGGAGCCGAAACGCTGGCGGCCAGGAGCGCGCACCCGGCGCGTGCTCTGCAGCATCGCGGGCGTGGCGGGCATCACGTTGGTGACCGGCACGAGCGGCTGGCGCAGTACCTACGATGGCTGGAACCGCGGATTTGAACCGTGGTCGCCGGCCGAGACTGTTGCCCGTCTCGGTGTGGTGCCGACCCTGCTGATGTACCACTGGGAACTGGCCCGACCCGATCGCCACCCACCAAACCGTGACCGCGTGCTCGAATTCCTCGCTGAACATGCGGAGGCCTTCGGTCGCATGGCGAGCACGGATGGTGACGGCGTCCTGCCCGACATCCTGGTCGTACAGAGTGAATCGTTTTTCGACCCGGCGCTGCTGACCGGCATCGCTGCCGAGGACACGCTGCCGCAGTTTCGACGCCTGCGCACGCAAGGATGGTCCGGAAATCTGCGCGTACCCACGTACGCCGGCGGGACGATCCGTACGGAATTCGAAGTCCTCAGCGGCGTGCCGTTGGCGGCGTTTCCGGGCGTGGAATACCCGTATTTCGAACTCGTCGATGCTCCCATGCCGGGCCTGATGCGGACATTGACCGAACAGGGCTATCGAACCACGGTGTTGCACCCCAATGACGCCAGCTTCTGGAATCGGCGAGACTCCTTGGCGCGCCTGGGCGCTGAGCGATTCCTCGCGCTACCAGAATTTGCGAACGCGCCCAAAACCGGTCTGTTTATCGCCGATGCCGCGTTGACTGATCGCATGCTGGCCGAACTGCGGGAAGACGGGCCGCCGCAATTTCTGTTCGCGATCAGCATGGAAAGCCATGGTCCCTACGAGGTCCGACCCGGACTGGACGAAGCGGTTCTCTCGGCGATCGGCGTGCCCGATACGCTGGACGAATACGGCGCACGTACGTTGCGTCACTACCTCTACCACCTGGCCAATGCAGATCGTGAGCTCGGTCGTCTCGCTGCAGCGGTGCAGCAGCGGGCACGGCCGACAGTGCTGGTCTTTTATGGCGACCACCTACCTGGGCTGCACTCCGCGTTTGCACAGTTGGGATTTCGGGATGGTCTTGGGCCGCGATCGCAACCGGCCCCCTACCTCGTGCTCGACAACCGTCGCGCCGAGCAACGCGAAGAGGACACGCTCGCATGGATGCTACCGGCATTGCTACTGGAGGCGGCACGCGTGCCGCCTGACGCCTACTTGGCGCTGGTCGGCGCGTTACGCCACACCCCGACGATGCTGCTACCCGACAGCGCGGGTGGACGGCCGGAGCCTCGCTTCACGGAGCTGGCTCGACTGCGCGTGCGCGATGAATTCAATCTCGGCGACTACACCGCGGCGCTGACGCCAGCGCCGGTGGTGATGGATTCGAACGTCACCGAGACGCCCCCTACCGAAGAGGCGGCGACCAATTGAGCCGTTTCACTGCTCGTTGCGGTCTGGTGTCCCAAGACGCAGGGGGACCAACTACGAATGAGGACAACGACGTTGAATCGATGGCCAGCGCGTGATTGCGGAAATTCTCGAACGCCTGCAGCGGGATTTCCCGCCGAGCAACTCATCCGGCGACGTCGATCACTGCAAGACCAGCCTGTCGACGTATGCCCATTCGCTCCACGCGATCGGATCGATGTTGCTGGACACGATTCGCCGGATGGTTCCGGCGCGCCTCTTCGCCGAATCGGCGCTGGAGGTCGTCGCACCCGCTCGGCCAGAAATCACGATCGCCCAATTCCGTCTCAGGCCGAACGACCATTACTACGAAAGCGTGGGAGCCTTGCTGCCTTCGCCCGCGAACCCGGCGGTACCACACGCCACCGGTATTGCCTTCAACCTGAGCCTGTATCGCGGCGCGGTGCAGCAGCTTGTGCGTCTGCCCGGCCTCGAGTTCTCTAGCGCGTGCTGGTTTGATGGCGTGGAGAACCCGGCTTCTCGCAATAGCCATCGTATACGAAGCAAATAATCGCCATTCTCCTGTTCCGTTGCCACCGTATCGTCATCGCAAACGGATGACGATACGGTGTCGACTACTACTTCGAGGTGCCCGTCTCGGTGCGCAGCAGCGAAAGCTGCAACTCGACGCGCTTTATCTCACGCAGCATCCGATTCACTTCCATGCGGTTTCCCATGAAGGTCTTGCACAGCGTCGTTATCTGAAACAGAAATAACGCTCCAATCCCCCACTTCACGGCCAACACCGCGTCGACTGTGTTCGTCATCTGCCACAGTGCGTAGACGCCGATGAGAAACGAGACGCCGTTGGTGACGTTGACCAACCACATTACCCATGCCATCGGGCCACGGAACAGTCCGAACGCCTGGGCAAGATACCCAGGCTCGGCGTGACTTGCCAGCAGGGCCCGGTCCTCTTCCGTCAAGGCCTGGCCAATGAGATCGTCGAACTTGCTCATGAATCGTCTCCTTCGAGTATCGCGCGGACCTTGCGCCGCGCATGCAAGAGCCGGGTCTTGACCGTCCCCGGGGGAACGTCGGTGGCGATAGCAATTTCCGCCACACTGAGGTCTTCAATATAGAAAAGGGCCATGGCCGCTCGCTGCGCTGCCGGCAACCGCCCGATCGCATCCAGCACGAGGGATACGTCGACCGCAGACTCTGCCGTTGGCTCAGCTGGGTTCTCGAGGTATTGCTCGACCTCGCTGACGTCAGCCATCGTGATCGATCGGTCGGCGCCAGCGAACGCACGGTGGCAACGACGTGTCACGATACGGAAGGCCCACGCAGGAAAAGCGGCCACGTCGTCGAGCCGACTGATACTTTTGACGATCTCGATCCACGCTTCCTGGACCATGTCCTTCGCCCGATCGGCGTCGCCCAGCACCCGCCACGCGTGTCGCCACAATCGGGGCTGCCAGCGTGCGACGAGCCGCTGCAGCGCCGGCCGGTCGCCGGTGATCGCCGCCGCGACTAGGAATTCGTCGTAGATTCGCTCGCTGTCCCGCTTCACGTCCCGCTCCCTTCCCATCACGTGATACAGGTGCACGCCTGATGCAAGATCGGTTCAATCGGCGGCGATGGCGGCCTATGATCGAATTTCGCCCTCGGGTTGATTCGCGCTGTCCATCCGCGAACGGTAATTCGTGGTGCTGCCCCTACGCGGCGCTGCCGGGTGAAGTCGTGCACTGGTGGCGTTCGTCGTCCTCGACTTGCAGGTAGATCGCCGTGGTGTCTATCAAGGCGTGACGCAGGTTACGCTGAATACGCCGCAAGTCGGCGCCAGCGTCGGCTTGATGCGAGGCCGCGGTGTACTGCAGTCAATGCGTTGAAGTACGTCGCAGCAGTGCAGCCGGGGCCGGGTCAGCGTCGGCAATGTCGTCGGCCACCTGAGCGAAGGCGCCTTTCACCACCGGATAGATCGACGTCGGGGGTAACGCGCGGCCGCAGCGCCCCGCGATCGGCAGGATGATCGGCGAGTGGTCGCTGGCCAGCGACGTCGGTGGCAGCTCAAAGAAACGCGGGCACCAGGCGAAGTCGTCGAGCAAGTCCTGGCTGATCGGTACCTCGCCCTGGACGCTGCCTTTGCCGACGACGCGCAGCCAGCGGCGGCCGCGCCGTTGCGTGAAATCGCTGACCTTGGCGTGTGCGGCTTCTGCGGCGCGCAAACCCGTTTGGTAGAGAAAGCGGCCGGCATCAGTTCGACAGCAGGCGCTAGTCGAATCCGCCGAAGAACACGCGATCGGTTGCGGTGAGTACATAGACCGCGCCGGACAGTGCGTCGGCGGCAGCGCCGCCGAGCGCGAGTGTCGGTCCGGCGCATATGCCAGCACACAATGTGGCGACTGATCCGAAATCGCGACCGTAGCCAGCGCGACACCGGTCAAATTGAAGGACTCAGGCTCGCGCACGGTGCTGCCTTCAGGCCATTGAGCTGACTCATGGCCAGGGATGCCGGCGGCGTCGCCGTACCGTAGATCACATAGGCTTCACCATTGAGGCCGGCGCCAAAGGGGGCGGCCAATGCCACATCCGGCCTGGCATCGCCGTCGAAACTGCCGCCACCGGCAATCACGCTGCCGAATCCGTCCCCGTTGCCAGCACCGACGAGCACCAGGCCCGTTGAGCCCAAACTGTCGAGATCAATCGCCGCGG
>JAEUPP010000057.1 GCA_016790075.1 Rhodanobacteraceae bacterium
ATGGATCGCGACAGCAAAGCACTGCCCAACCAGGGCTATTCGGTCCGTGATCCACTGCTTGCGATGTTCAAAGGAAATGCCGGTGTACTGGTCCTCACCACACAGCCAGGCCCGGCGCACACAGCGTTGCACGCAGTGGAACAAGCCGCGTTCATCCGTAGAGACCAGTTGGGAGCGGGGCTGGGCCATGGGCGCATTGTCGCGCCTCTACTGCGGCGGAAGCATGCGAATTCATCTTGCTCGCGCATAGGAATTTTCGGAGTTTCGGGTGGCCCGGTTTCCCGCGGTTTCCGCCCGGTTTCCCGCTCCGTGTGGCCTGAGCCGGAGGGCGACTGGCTATCTTCGTTATCGGTGGCGTTGTCGGGTCGACGCTGCTCGCGTGGTTGGCGCTGCCGGCTGTGTGCCGATTCTTGCACCGCCACGACAGCGCTGGAAGGCGCGCAATCTAATTTTCGCAGATGACTGGGGCACCGTCGTGCCCGGGCGAGTGGTCCCGTGCTGCTCAGTTGTTACGGTTGCGGAGAAAAACCGGCCGTTTTGCGCATTGCCAGGTACGCAAATCCTGCGTGTCGTGCTGGTTGCCTCATGAAATCCCCCTTGCTTGCTATTTTTCTGGCTGCTACCGCGGCGGCCCCCGCGCTGAATGCCCATACCGGCCCTTTGGACCCAGGTTTTGGCGACGGCGGGTTCGGTTACTACGGCTTCCAGCCCGTCGAGGGGCAGGGCAATGACGCGGCGCTTGTCGGATGTGCCGGGCCGAACAACACCTTTGTCGTGGCCGGCATGGCCTCGGGTGGGCGGCGCATCGTCACTGTGCGACTGCTGCCGGACGGTAGCTATGACACTGGCTTCAGCGGCGACGGCAAGGAAAGCTTCAATTTGGTGACGCACGTTGACGGCGCGGGAGCCTGTCTGCTGCAGGGTGATCTGGCGGTTGCAGCCAACACCGCCGATGTAGCTGGAGAGCAGAATCTTCGTCTGGTGCGCGTGGGGCGCGATACCGGCTTGCCTGTCTCCAGCTTCGGCAGCGGCGGTGTCGTCGACCTCGACCTGGACGCGCATATCTCCGGACTCGACAAAGCTGAAGTTCCCCTGGGACTGAATGTGTTGCCCAACGGCGACCTCGCCGTCAGCGGATACGTGAGCCTGCCGGGTGGATCGACAACCGGATTTGTCGCCCTGCTCGACCCGGCAGGCCAGGTCGCAGCGGCAACCGCTGCCGATTGCTGGATGCTGACGACAGTGCTGGAAAGCCCCGCGGGTGATTTGTGGGCCTTTGGCTCCACGGGCCAGGGTGGATGCCGCGTTACGTTGAACCGCACGACCTTGACCCAGAGCGGCCGTATTACCAACAACATGGGGGTTACCGTGCGTCCGGGCAGCGCACGTGCCGTGCGGCCAGGCACGATTGCCATGGCGGCAACCGCCGATGCCCCTTTTGGTCAACGGCCACTGCTGCTGGTGTTTCGTGAAACTGCGGTTACTGCATTGCCCTTGCCGGCTCCGGTGCTGAATGGGGCGGGGGTGGGCCTGTCGGCACAGCTTCGCACTCAGGGAGTACAGATCCTGCCGGGCGGGCGTGTACTGTTTGGTGGCAGTCTGGACAGCACCGCCACCACGGCGGGCGAATATTTTGCGCTGGCGCGTATAGGGCGCAGCGCCGCGGACGATCGGACGGAAAACTACTTTGGTCGAGGCGGTGCGGCTTCAGCCCAGTTTTTGCCGGACACGTCCGCCTGTGCCGCTGCACCGCCGCCGCAAGCGATCCACCGCATGACCTCGTGGATGGGCAGGCCGGCTTTCGTCGGCAAGGTGGGCACGGCCTGCTTCGTGAATGCCGGTGACGACTACCTGGTCGGCCGCGTGGAAACCGACTACCTGTTTGGTGACGGTCTGGACTGAAGCCGGTTCAGTGATGCGCCGCTGCTGGCTCTGGTAGCGGATGCCGGCGCGGCGCAGCAGCTTGGCCGCTATCCAGCAAGGTGGATAGTGGCGGCGCAGACCCATTCAGTCTTCCGGCCAGTCCGGCCAAACCACCACGGCGGTCTGGTGTCCCTGCGGATTGAAGTCGGCAGTCATTGCCTCAGCGCTGAGGTCGCCGCTACCCAAGTACATATACGCGTCGACTACGTTTCCATCTTTATACAGCTGGCAGGCACCCTCGCCGGCACCGCCGCTGCTGCAAACCAGCCGCAGGCCGTCGCTGCTGGCGTCAGCTGGCCACGGCGAACGAAAGCCGGACGCTCGCCTATCGGCTGACACCGTGTAGCAGCCGTCTGAGTCGACCTCAAAGGCGACGTATTCGCAACCGCCGGTGCCGCAATACTCCTGCGCGGATCGCCAGCCATCGAAATCGGGGTGCGCGGCAACGAGGGTGAAGCCCTCCTCGGCGAGCTTCGACGGCGAGGTGCACCGCCCTTCATCAGTTGCCGGCACACGAATCTTGGGGGCGATCTTGCTGGCCGTCGCGGGCAAATCGATATCGCTATCCATGGCTAGCGTCATGCGTTCGCCGACCAATGGCGTCAGCGGGCTGAAGGCCGACAGCCCATCCTCATGAATGCTCGCGATTCGGAAATGCCAGCGGCGGAGCCCGACATGCCGCAAAAAGCGGACGTCAGGCCGCAGCAAGGCGGCAGTCTCACAACGGGGCTCATAGGGCGCTGGGGGCGCGTCGAAGCAGCGTTGCAGCAGCAGGCCCTTGGTGTTGCGATCCACTGCATTCCAACGCAACACAACGGCGTAGCCATCAATGCTGGCTGTCAGCCCAGTCACCGTCGTGGCTGGGGCGGCATGCGTTGAAGCAGTGCCGGCACAGCGCTTATACACGCCGGCATCATCGTCTCGCTTCAGCTCAACGCCGTCAGCGGACAATTGCAGTGTTGTCGATTCGCTCCACGTCTGGTCGTCTTCGCCTAGCCACTTCGCGGTAACGCGGATGCCATTCGCCTCTTGCAGCTCCACTGCGGTGATAGTGCCGGTCGCAGCGTAGAGGTTCAGGGTTTTGGCAGTGATTTCAAGCGTCGACTCGGTCAGCGGAAACTGACACGCTGCTAGGTCCGTGACCCACCGGCCTACAAACTGCTCTGGCATTGGTTGAACCGGGAGACCGCCGGCCTTGACCGCCGCACTCGGCGGGATGAGGCCGAGTGCTGTAACCGAAACTAACGGCCAGAGGCAAAGTTTAAATTTCATTGATGGAACTTCTTTGGGGTCAAGACAAGAGGTTTCAGCCAGGCTGCAGCTATTCCCTGCAGAAAGCCTCGCCACTAACCTACTGACCTGGGGTCTTCAGAAGCGCTGGGACGAATCCGGAAGAACATTGGATGGAAGGCTTCTCTACTGTGCAAGGGGTAGCGATGCACCGAAGCGCCGAGCCATGGGCCGAAGCCGGTGACGGTCAGATTAGCGAATGCCCCAGCCCATTCCTGAGCAAGGGCGTGGGCTACACCAGGTGGTGCGTAGTATTTTGCCCATCGCGCCGTACTGACGAACAGCCGAGCAATACAGGCACAAGCCCAAACCTTGTGGAGTTGGCCGCTCGGACGCTCTTTAAGCAGCTCGCTGAAGACAGGTTCTCCGCAACAACCATCCTTTACCCTTGCTCACGCAACAATTCGACGTCAACAACCCGACGCGGGAGCCGAGTACGCGAGCTGCCTGCGCTTGTCGCGGTTAGTTCCTGGCCAGGTTCCCTAGCCAGGTTTCCCGAGTGACTCAGGCGGTGCAGGGGGCGCATCGGTGATGGC
The DNA here is from genome assembly GCA_016790075.1 of Rhodanobacteraceae bacterium. Taxonomy (GTDB): domain Bacteria; phylum Pseudomonadota; class Gammaproteobacteria; order Xanthomonadales; family Rhodanobacteraceae; genus Tahibacter. The sequence goes on from JAEUPP010000057.1 coordinate 3,750, forward strand.
GCAGTGGCGACGCAACTAGCCACGCTGAGCGGCTCACAACTCAAAAGTCCTCAGCTTTTCCGCAGGATAGACGGATACAAGCCAGTTGCCACTCTTGCTTAGCGCCCGGGCACGCGGCAGCAAACATTACCGCCAAATGTAGTCTGGCTGGAAACAGTCGTGTTCTGCCAGGCGCAAAAAGTCTGGCCGCTTGGGGAATTGGCGTTGTAACCGCTGCCTTGGCTATACACGCCTGTCGACGCGGTCCAGCAGTAAGGCGTGATGGCGGAATAACCCGGAGGACAGGCGGGGTTGTTGAAGAAGTTTAGGCTGTTGGCGCTGATAGTGAACGACGACACGCTTGTGTTGGTACATTGCAGGGTCGTCGCCTGCGGGTTGATGTAGTAACCCACAACATCAATCACAACATCGGCCTGAGCAAGCGAAAAGACAGACAGTTCCTGCGCGGGCGCACCCTGGTCAAGTGCCGCCATGATTTCGCCGCTGGCGGTCACGCCGGCGGCATAGTTAAGAGATGCTCCGGCCGGCTGTGTGGTGAGGTAGGGGTAAAGCGTGAGATAGCCGGTGGACACCGGAGCGGGTACCTCGACCGAAAGCACCGCAGCACGGAAACTGCCAGCGCCTCCTATGCCGCAGTCGTTGCCTGCTCCGCCTTGGGCGCTGTAGTTGGCGGCACCGGTAATATCAAAGTCGCGAGTCGTGCCTGCGGCTATGGGGCCACCCGCCAACCGGGTATCAACAAGCCGGCAGCGTGTTACCGGAATGAAAACCAGATCGCTGGCGGCATCACCCAATGCCTTGGGGCTGAACGAGCCGGAGCCGTCGGCTTGCTCGTTCGCGAGTGCAATCACTTCGTCGTTGCTCAGGCGCGCTCCTGACAGAACGGCGAACATGGATTCGTAAGTCCGTTTCTTCAGTGCTGCTTCGAGGTTGGACTCACTCGCTTTGGCGAGATCCACCCGGAACTCATAGAGCCATGGTTGCTCGGCGGAGGCTCCATAAACCTCGATGACATAGCCGCGCCATTTTTGAATCAGGCGATCTGCCAGTACCCGTCGCTCTATCGTAGCGGCGCGCTCCTGGGCCTTGAGCTCCGGGGCCCCCTGCTGCACCGGGTTCTGCGCCTGAGCTGCCACGGAGAGTCCGCACAGAGCAGTTGCAAGAAACAGTCGACGATCGAAAAGCATGACTACCCCCTTCGCCACACCGGTTAGCAAAGCATACTCCTGCTCCCTTGGTCCGGTGCAACCGGACATTCAAACCAGGCGCACTTTGTCGCCTCGCAGCCCCTCCGGACAGGTTTTCGCGGGACCCCGGCACTGCACTCGATCCGGCTGGTCAAGCAGCGAATCAAAGATATAGACTCACCGCCGCGTGGTAGGTCGATCCGGAGAACGGCGATGCGCAGTGGCTATCAGCAGCGATCCTATCAACGGCCAGTCCCTGACAAGCCAAATCACCGGATAGTAGTCGGCACGATTTTGGGGCTTGCGTTGCTGCTTGACAGTTTTGTCGCTACTCAGGCTGCGGACAGCCAAGGCGGGAAAGCTCTCGCCGGCCTCACCGATTTCGTCAAGGTCGGCAACAATGGTTCGCTTCTGGCGTCGGGCGCCGTACTCGGACCAGGGGCAACTGACTGGGCCTGCACGCGGCAGGTCTCAACTCGTCTTACCTGGGAAGTGAAGCTGCCCGCGGCAGGAGTGCTGCGTTCTGCGAGCAATACGTATTCCTGGCGCGATTCGGACAACAGTCGCAACGGCGGAACCCCCGGACTGGCAAACGGCGGCAGCTGCAGTGGATCGGCCTGCGATACCCAAGCCTTTGTCGCCGCGGTCAATGCTACCCAGCTATGTGGCTACAGTGACTGGAGGCTGCCGAGCAAGAGCGAGCTGCAGGGTATCGTCGTGCAGTCGGGGCAGGGCACGGGAACGGCCGTGACGCCAGGTAGTTATTTTCCGTCTGTCAGTGCGTCGGCCTACTGGACGGGCATCAATCTCGCGCCGAATCCGGCCATGGCCTGGGTCGTGGCTATGGATCTCGGCAACGGTATCTACCGTAACAAGGCGACACCGTTGCGCGTCATGCTCGTGCGCGGAGGGCAATAGCCATGAAGACCACGGGGGCAATCTTCTCGTGTGCACATGTCGTAGCTTGCTGCCGGTCTCTGCTGTTGGTCGCTGGATCGGCCATGGTCAGTTTTGTCCTCGCTGCGTCGTCCGCGCAGGCCAACTGCACCTTGGCGAGCGGGAATCTTGCGGCTACACCCGACAGCCGGTTCGTTGACAACGGCAATGGGACAGTAACGGATCGCAAGACACGTCTCACCTGGGACAAGAATTTGCTGGCCGCTGGCGCAGTGGCCTGGTCCAGCGCGGTCAGTAGTGCGTTGGGGAACACGACAGGTGGATTCAATGACTGGCGTCTGCCCAGCAGGAACGAACTGCTTTCCATTGTCGAGACAGGTTGTGTCGCCAGCGGCCGTGCTATCAACAGCACGTTTTTTTCGACAAGTGGGCCCAGTACGGTCTGGTCTAGTACCGATGTAGGCAGCTCAGCCTGGGCGGTCAGTTTCCAGACCGGTTATGACCGGCCGGAAAGCAAGCAGGCAGCCTTGGGTGTGCGCACTGTGCGCGGAGGCCTCGACATCATTTTCTTCTATGGTTTTGAGTGAGCGCACTGGCGCAGGCTGGTTTCATCCGCTTGTCCGCCAATCCATCCGGGCAAACAACACGGCCGCGGCAGATTTGCAGAAAATTCTTGTCCGCCAATTCCACAACTTGATTGTTGCGAGAGCGCGATTGGCGGAATCGTTTCGCGCGATACGCCGGTTTGCCGCTTGCCTGCAGCGAGTGGACGTCACCCTGGTTCAGTAGGAAATTCCTGCCTTGTGCAGCAGCTTGGCCACAATCCAGGCCGGGCCTATCAGCAGATAGGCGAGATCGGTCAAAAATGAAGGCCGCTTGCCTTCGATATGATGGCCTATGAACTGTGCGATCCAGGCAATTACAAATATGCCAATTGCGAGATATAGCAGATTGGCGCCGCCGAGCTCGCGATAAAGCAGCTCCGTAATGCCGCCGAGTACGACAAGCACGAGAAACATCGCCAGGCCCAGCGTGCGCGACAGGCGCAGATAGAACGTGATCGCGAAGAACATGGCGACACCGGCCCACAGCCCGGCGCGCCCCAGCAGGGAAGGCACGGGCACGACCCAGAGTGCGGCGATGACGGTCCAGAGTATGGCCGGCACACAGATCCAGTGGATCAGCACATTGGTCGGGTTGCGGTGGTCTTCCGCATAGTTGCCCAGCCAGCGATCGACCTCGCGGCGTGGATCGGAATCGGTGTGGATCGTGGCGTTCATCGGACATTCCCGCAGGCTGGCGAGGGGCCGCGCAAGCTTAGCGCGAACCGTGGCGCAGTCGCATGCCGGGGCGGGTTGCAGTTCTTCGGACTGGTCAATCCAGCGTGATGTCCGCAAGCCGCTTCAGTGCTTCGGCGTATTTGGCGGCAGTTGCTGCAATCACGGCGGCGGGAACGTGCGGGCCCGGGGCGGTCTTGTTCCAGTCCAGTGTCTCCAGATAGTCGCGTACGAACTGCTTGTCGTAGCTGGGGGGGCTGGTGCCGATACGGTATTCGTCCGCCGGCCAGAAGCGCGAGGAATCCGGAGTCAGCATTTCATCCATGATATAGAGCTTGCCGTCTTCATCGGTGCCAAATTCAAATTTGGTATCGGCGATAAGGATGCCGCGCTGGGCGGCGTAGGCTGCGGCCCAGTGGTAGATGCGCAAGGTTGCGTCGCGAACCTGTTCGGCCAGATCGGCGCCGATGTGGGCGACGAGAGTGTCGAAGCTGATGTTTTCATCGTGGTCGCCGACTGCTGCCTTGGTCGACGGCGTAAAGATCGGTTGCGGCAACTGTTCGGCCTGGCGCAGCCCGGCTGGCAATGTGATGCCGCACAGCGAGCCGGTAGCCTGGTAATCCTTCCAGCCCGAGCCGATCAGATAACCGCGGGCGATCGCTTCGACCGGCACGGGCTTGAGCCGCTTGGTAATGACGCTGCGCCTTGCATAAGTCGCTAGTTCGGTGCCCGCCGGCAGCACGTCGGCAATGTCCTTGCCGGTCAGGTGGTTGGGGCACAGGTGTGTGGTCTGGGTGAACCAGAAGTTCGAGATCTGGCAGAGCATTTCGCCCTTGCCCGGAATGGGGTCGGGCAATACCACGTCAAAGGCGCTGAGGCGGTCGCTGGCGACGATCAGCAGTTCCTGGGCCGACAGCGCATACACATCCCGCACCTTGCCGCGATGGATCAGGTCGAGACCGGGCAGGTGGGATTCGCTAAGGGTCGTAGGCACGGCCGGGCTCCGCAGGAAAACGCGCATTGTAGCGGGCCGCCCGGCTAGAATCGCGCTGTTTTCTGCCGCGATTCCCCTATGTCACATCCTGTTATGGCCACGCTGGCGGCCCTGAGCCTGCTCGTCTTTACCACCGCCGCCGCCGCTGCGCAGGCGCCGGCCAAACCCGTCCGGCTCGGACTGTGTGCGGCCTGCCACGGGGAAAACGGCCGTGCGGTCCAGCCGGGAACGCCACACCTGGCGGGGCAGGATCTGGACTATCTCAAGTCCGCGTTGGCTGCCTACCGCAGCGGTGCGCGGGATGTCCCGCTCATGCGCACGGCGACCGGCGCACTGAGCAGCGCCGAACTCGACGAGCTGGCGGTCTGGTTCGCCGCCCAGTCGCCCGTGCCGCCATGAAATGGCTGGGGAAGATCATCGGCGGACTGGCCGGCCTGCTGCTGCTGCGCCACCCGCTAGGTGTCGTGCTGGGGCTGCTGGCAGGGCACCTGTTCGACAACGGCACGTTGGCGCTGCGCAAGCCGCCGCGGCGCCGCAGTACGCAGAGTTTCTTTGATCTCCTGTTCCTGTTCGTCGGTGCACTGGCCAAGGCTGACGGCCGCGTGTCCGAGCGGGAGATCGCCGCTACCGAGCATCTGATGTCGCGCCTGGGCCTGGATGCCAGCCAGCGCCGCGAAGCGATACGCAGCTTCAATGCTGGCAAGGAGCCGGGTTTCGCGGTCGATCGCGTCATCAACGGCCTGCGCGCCTGGTGCCTGGGTCGGCGTGACCATGCCTATGTGCTGCTCGATGTCGTGATCGATGTGGTGTTTGCCGACGGTGCGGGCAGCGAGCGCCAGCAACTGCTGCGGCGGCTCTGCGCTGCGCTCAATGTGCAGGAACAGGAAATCGCCGTGCTGGCGGCGATGAAGGGCTATAGCTGGAATACCGGCGAGTGGACCTCATCGCGCAAGGCAGCGCCGCCGCCGCGGCAGCAGGGAGGGGCGGACCCTTATGCTGTGCTCGGCGTCACGCGTGAAAGCGATGAACAGGATGTCAAGCGCGCCTGGCGCAAGCTCATGAGCGAGCATCATCCCGACAAGCTCGGCGATGTGCCTGCCGCGTTGCGTGAGCGCGCCGAGCAGCGCGCCCGAGAGATCAACACGGCGTACGAGCGCATCAAGACCGAGCGCGGGTTCCGCTGAGTACTGCCACCGAACTCCCTTTACCGAGACCTCGCCATGTCCCGCCAACCTGCCGTCATCGCCCCGTCCATACTCTCCGCTGATTTCGCGCGCCTCGGCGCCGAAGTGGATGCGGTCATCGCCGCCGGCGCCGACTGGGTGCACTTCGATGTGATGGACAATCACTATGTGCCCAACCTGACCATAGGTCCGCTGGTCTGCGCTGCGCTGCGCAAGCATGGGGTGACCGCGCCCATCGACGTGCATCTCATGGTCAAGCCGGTTGACCGCATCGTGCCGGATTTCGCCCAGGCCGGTGCGACCTATATCTCGTTCCATCCGGAGGCGTCCGAGCACGTCGACCGCACGATACAGCTGATCCGCTCGCAGGGCTGCAGGCCCGGTCTGGTACTCAATCCGGCCACGCCGCTGAACTGGCTGGATCACGTGCTCGACCAGCTGGATCTGGTACTGATCATGTCGGTCAACCCCGGTTTCGGCGGGCAGAGTTTCATTCCGTCGGCTCTGACCAAGCTGCGCCAGGTGCGCGAACGTATCGACCGCAGCGGCCGGGATATCCGCCTGGAAATCGATGGCGGGGTGAAACCCGACAATATCGCCGAAATCGGTGCAGCCGGCGCCGACACCTTCGTCGCGGGTTCGGCAATCTTTGCCCAGCCGGACTATGCGCAGGTCATCCGTGCCATGCGTGCGGAACTCGCGCGAAACGGTTGAAATGGGTTCGAGAAATTCAACTGCATGCAGGGTGGGCTTCAGCCCGCCATCGCGCTACATCCTGTGCAGCGGACGGTAGTTGATGCGTGACACGCTGCAACGCCGGTTGCCCCGGCAGATCACCCTTGATGACGGTGGGCTGAAGCCCACCCAGCGGGTTTCGATCTGTAGTTCACAGGCGAACGGCTTCGACGACATAGCGCAGCGGGCCGCCCGCCGTCCATCCGTCAAACGGATAGCAGGTCACGAGCAGCAGGCGGTCTCCCGCATCGCTGCGCGCGGCTATGCGGGTGTCGCGTGCGTCGATGACAGTCATCGCGCTGACGCGATAGCGTGAGGTCGCGCCCGCGCGCTCCACGCTGATGATGTCGTCTTTGTTGACAAGTTTGAGAAAAGAAAAATGCGTATCACGATGCCCGCTGATCACGCTGCTGCCTGCACTCCCCGGTAGTGCACTCGCTTCGTTCCAGGCAGGACCAAAAGCCAGCGTGCGGCCGGAATCGCCGGCCAGCACGATCTGGTCCACCGCCAGCGACTCGATGCGCAGCCGCGCAACCGGCCGTGTGTCGGCCCAGGGCCAGGGCTTCGCCGCTGTGGCGCCGGCAGCGCTGCGCTGCCAGGCGCGTTCAAGCAGAACCTGGGCGAGCGCGGCCTTGGCCTGCAGATAGCCGGCGTTGCCGCAGAGCAGGGCAGCCAGCAGAAACAGCAGCAGACGCACACCACGGCGCGATGCGCGGGCATTCATGCCAGCGCGGCCTTGCGCTCGCGCAGCGCGAGGGCGAGCAGCAGGGCCAGCATGCCCAGTCCCAGCCACAGGCGCGATGACGTGGCGGTCTGGGCGAAGGCCAGGCTGCCATCCGGCGCGGCGTTGTCGATTGCGATGTCCTGCAGTCCGGCGTCCTTGGGGCGCTGCGGTGTCTTGTCGACAGCAACGAGGCTGGTAAGGCGGCTGACAAGATGGTGTGCGAGCGCCACCGTGACGAGTTCCTGGTTCAAGCTCCCTGCATCACCGCCGCGGCGCAGCGCATCTTCTATCGCCTCGATCTTGCGCTGCGCCCAGAGACGGCCGAGCCCGCGCGCTTCGCCGTGGAGTTCAAACGACAGCGTCTGCGACCAGACCGATTCGGCCAGCCGGCCTTCCACCTGCGCCCGGCCACTGGCCGCACTGGCCGGCAGTTTCGCGATCACGAGCAAGGGCTCGCCGTGATACAGGTCGGGCAACTGCTGCGGATAGATTTCCGCTGGGGCCGGCAGACTGAGCTGCAGGTCGCGCAGGGCCGGACGGTCGAGTTTCGTAAACAGGGTCTGCATCGTTTCGGCAACCGCATCGAGATCGCGGATCACTACCGAACTGCCACGGCCCAGCTCACCCGCCTTGCGCAGAAACTGCGCGTTGGGTGCGCTGCCTATGCCGACCGGGAACAGGCGCGAGGCGCCCAGCCGCGTTTCCATGGCCGTATACAACGCGTCGGCCTGTTCGACTGCGCCATCGGTGGCGAACACGATCTGGCGCAGATAGCCGGCAGGTGCTGCATCACGCAGCGCGAGCTCAAGCGCCGGCAGCATTTCCGTGCCGCCTGTTGCCCGTAGCCCCGCTACCCATTCGCGTGCGAGGGCGACGTCGGACGGCGTTGCGTCCACTGCCTGCTCAAACAGCGCCGAGGTAACCGAATTGAACTGGATCACGTTGAAGCGGTCGCGCGGCGTCAGCCGCTGCAGCGCGAGATCCAGCGCGGCGCGTGCCTGCACGATGGACTTGCCTTCCATCGAGCCAGAGGTGTCGAAGACAAGGATCAGCTCCCGTGGCAGCGCCGCGCTGGGCTGACTCGGTGGCAGCAGCATCAGCAGGGCGTACTGATCATTGCCCATACGCTCGCGCAGCAGGGCTGCGGTCGGCGTCGCCGATGCCTGCGGGGCCCAGCGCAGCACGAAGTCCCGATCGGCCGCAACGACCTCGTCAGCGAGGCTTATGGCGTAGCGCTGGTTGGTCACGTGGATTTTCAGCGGATGCGTGCTGGATTCGACGCGTGCGAGCGGAATGCCCGCGTCCAGCGTCGCGCTGATAGCGACAGTCGGTGCTCCCACGCGCGCTGGGCTGGCCGCGGCTGTGGCTGGCGTTCCGGATGCCGGCAAGTCTGCTTCGGTCCTGTCACTCTGGTCCGGCGCGGCGGGCGCAGCGCCATAGCGCGGCGTATAGGTCAGCGGAAACGTGAGCGAGAATTCCCCGTCGCGGAAATCGACCTGCTGCCAATAGCCGATTTCGACATCAACAGTTTCTCCAGGAGCGACATTCGCGATAGCCGTGCGGAACAGATTGGCGCTCTGCGCCTCGACCAGACTCGCCTTGCGTCCGCTGGCGACCGCCTGGGTGAACTCCTGGCGTGCCTGCTCCTTCGCGCGTATCTCGCCGACGATGACGCGCTCGCCGATACGCAGGGTCATGGCATGCACCGCCGCCCCCTGCGGCAGCGGCAGCAGATACTGGCCCTGCTGCCAGTGCTCGCCGTTATTGCGAAAGCGCTGCTTGACGCGCACTTCGGCAACCAGGCCATGAATCGCCAGATCGACGCTGGTATCGAGACTGGCGACCTCACGATGACTGCCGTCAGCACGGGTAATGCTCAATGCGCCGCTGTCGGCGGCTGCGGTCTGGGCCAATGCGGCGGCCCAGATCAGGGCGGCGGAAAACAAGTGGCGTAGCGTGGTATGCATGGCGCGCTCTGGGTGGCGAATGACGGCGATGGCCGTGAGCGCAGCCTGGTTCGATATGAGGGCGGCCGGCTTTCCACAAACGGGCGCAATGCAGCCGGATCATGGCTTTTTGGGGCGTGTACCGGCCAGTGCAGGCATTTGCACGGCGCGGTCGCAAGCCGCCCTCGGCGGGGTGATATGAATAATTTCCAGTTCGGCTTTTGTAGGGTGGGCTTCAGCCCACCATCGCACTGCATCCAACACGGCGAGTGATGATCGATGCAGGACACCCACACCGATCACCACCGCGGCGGATCAACCTTCATGACGGTGGGCCAAGGCCCACCCTACGGTCCTTCAGCCGACCATCGCACCCCATCCGGCGCGGCGAGTGATGATCGATGCAGGACACCCACATCGATCACCACCGCGGCGGATCAACCTTCATGACGGTGGGCCTCTAGGGTAGGCTTCAGCCCACCATCGCACTGCATCCAACACGGCGACTTCATGACGGTGGGCCAACGCCCACTCTACGGTCTGATTTGTAGGGTGGGCTTCAGCCCACCATCGCACTGCATCCAACACGGTGAGTGATGATCGATGCAGGACACCCACATCGATCACCACCGCAGCGGATCAACCTTCATGACGGTGGGCCAAGGCCCACCCTACGGTCTGAGTTGTAGGGTGGGCTTCAGCCCACCATCGCACTGCATCCAACACGGCGAGTGATGATCGATGCAGGACACCCACATCGATCATCACCGCAGCGGATCAACCTTCATGACGGTGGGCCAAGGCCCACCCTACGGTCCTACGCTTCGGTCGTTAACGCGAACGTTGGCTGTTGCGGTAGTTGCGTAGTCGAGCCAATTTCTCCAGCAATTCAAGCATATCGTCGCCTTCAAGCTGCGGATCGTTGAAAGATGTGATGTGGCGGATGCGCTCGCAACGGCAGTTTTTCATGCTGTTCACTTTGGCTAAGGTTATCGGTGTCCAGTAGTTTTCTTCGTATTCACCGTCTCCGAGTGTGCAGACTCCGGAGTTTTGCCGACGGAAGCAAACAACGCGCACGCAGATAAATTCATGCTCAATTCCTATGTCTTTGATCGTTCCCTTTAAATCATCGTTTGCGCTGTTGTAGGAACTATCGAGATAGTCAACGTCACCTTGTCCGTTGTGCGTAAACTCTCTCGTTGCCTGGCGGCGTTGCGCCGCATTGCCGCCGCCGCCGCGGCTGAAATTGCCGTAAAGTCCGAGGGCGTCTACCCAATCAAGTGGTCGGCCGGCAACGTAGCTGTAGGTCGTAATACCGCCTCGCAGTCCAATCGGATCACTCTCCACATACCGCCCTGTGAATGTGTCGTAATCCCGGAAGTAGTTGTAATTGAGTCCACTGGGCGCGTCATACCTTTGCCCCGGGAAGCGCATATCAAACACAAACCAGTTGCCGTCACCATCCGGGTCCTGATTGGGCTCGCTGTCACCGAAGGCTTCGCCGGTCAGATCCCAGCGCCATACCGTTACATTGCGCTGCGGATGAATCACAACGCGTGGCGTGCCCAGCATATCGGCTTCAACATAGTGCAGTTGGGTTGCACCACCTGGCATTCTGGCCAGTACACCGACCGGCAGGTTACCCAGCCAGATGGCCTGCTGTAGCGCGCTGCCATTTGTGTCGTAGTCGCCCAGCCAGTGACCAGCCTGGTCGTATAGCGTGTACACGGTTCCGGTCGGTGTCTGGCGATAGACGCGTTCGCCGAAGCTGTTGTAGCGGTAGGTCGCCTGCAACTGTCCCGTGCTGGAGGCCGAGCCCAGGCGATTTGCTTCGTTGTACACATAGCTGCGTGCAACCATGGCGCGTGGTGTGGCGGGGGCTACCGGCGTGACCGTGGTCAGGTTCCCCGCGGCATCGTAGCTGCGCTGCGCGCCGTCGCCGGCTGACAGCAGATGATGTGATCCGTTGGCATAGGCATAGGCAAACGACGACCACAGCAACTGGGTTCCGGTGGTGCAGGGGCTGCCCTGTCCCTGGGGGCAGCTCTGCGTGGTTGTGGCTGTGGTCAGGCCTGCACTCAAGCGATTGCCGGTCTTGTCGTAGCTGTAGTTCTGCCAGATGACGTTTGCCGCATCCTTGGCTTCGGTCAGGCGATTGAGGCCGTCGTAGTCGTAAATGCGCGCCGGTGGATCGGCCTGATCGGCGTTGCGCAAACGCTTGAGATTGCCGACAGCATCAAACTCGTAACCCAGGCTCAGGCCGCCGGCTGCATTGTCCTGCACCGCATAGGGTTGATAGTTCAGGTTAAAGCTGCGGGTCAGTGTGCGGCCGTTGCCAAAGGTCCACTGGGCCACGGGACCGAAGGGGTAATAAGCGGCGTTGCTGATCAGCACTTGGCGGCTGCCGCGTAGTGGTGTCACGCCGATTTCGCTGACTCGGCCATGAGCGTCATGGACATAATCGACCATGCTTCCGTCGGGATAGGTCATGCCCTGCAGGCGGCCATTGGCCGCGTACTGCCAGCGCAGGGTAAAGGTCTTGGTGCCCGTGCGCTGTACCTTGCGCACCATGTCGCCGAAGCGGTTATAGCAAAATACTGTGCTTCCGCTTTCGTCATTCGTCTTGCCGATGCGGCCGATATTGAAATTCTCGCCCGTCGGACAGTCGCCCATGGCGACATCGTAAGCGAAGGATTCATCCGGTACTGCTGCGGCGTAGTCGACCATCTTGAGCCGATTCAGCGCGTCATAGCGGTAGGTGATGGACTTGCCATTGGCATCAACGCGACTGGCCAGGTTGCCGGCTTCGTCATAGGTCGACGTGGTCGTACCGGTGTCGGGACTCTGCAACTGGATCTGCTCGCCGAACCCATTGTAGGTGTAGTGGGTGTTCAGGCCCTTGGGATCGGTGACCTTGGTCAGATTGTTCAGCGGGTCGTACTCGAACTTTGACTCAGCCGCTACGCCGTTGCTGTCCTGCAAGCTGCGGACAAGGCGGCCCAGTGCATCGTGATTGCTGTCTGTGACACGGTTCAGTGCATCCGTGGCCAGATCCGGTTTGCCGCTGACATCATAGGTGTATTGGGTGTTGCGGCCGTACGCATCGGTCAACACCTGCAATCGTCCCAGGGTGTCGTAGGTGCGTGACAGGGTACGCCGCAGTGTATTGCTGGCATCCCGCGTGTCTTCCTTGATACGTTCACCCGCCGCATTCAACGTGAAGGTGAGACGGTTGCCCGCGTTGTCACTGATGCTGGTCAGACGAAGCGCAGGGTCATAATCGTAGACGGTGAACGTGCCATCCGGCAGCAGGATTTTCTTCACCATACCGGATGGCCAGTATTCGTAGCGTGTCACCCGGTCATCGGCCCCGGCCGCGTCGACACCACGCACCCGGCGTGCCGTCAGGCGGCCGCGAGCGTCGTAACTGATCTGGCTTGCTACGCCATTCTCATCCGTCAGGGCAACGGCGCGTCCTGCGGCATCATAGGCGTTGACCGAAAAGGTATGGCCGCGCGCATTCGTGACTGCCGCCAGATCGCCCTTGCGGAACGTGCATTGGTTGGCGCCCGACGTGCAGCCGGGGGCGTCCGTCATGTAATACGAATACGTGGTGATATCAGCGACATCGGTGCGCGGGCCGTCAACCGATCTGATCAGCCCCGTCAATGGGCAGGTGCCGGCAGTGACGTCGGCTGGTTCGCAGTAGCTGTATGTGGTGGTTCGCACCTGGCCGGTCGTCACATCGACGATCGACCTCGACGTCAGCTGGTTACGGGTGTTGTAGGCCGTGCTGGTACGCGCAATCGGCTGATCCGAGGCATTGCGCTGCTCGACGGAAACCGGATACATCTGGGAGGCCGACCAGGTGGTGAGTGTGCTCCGCTGCTGCGCCGTGCCTTCCGCCTCTGTCACTCTTGCGGGAAGCCCTGATGCGTTGTACTCGGTCCGGGTGACAAGGCCGTTCCTGGCGGTGCTCCTGCTCCAGCCACCGGCGGCATCGTAGGCGCGGGACTCCGCCGAGCCGTCCGCGTACTGAAGCTGCAGAGTGCGGCGATAGGGGCCGCTTTCGTAGGTATGTGTGACGGTGCCGGCGCCGGCGCGTGTCACGCGGGTCTGTGTCGCGTTCAGATACTCCAGGGTCGTGTCATTGGCGCCATCCGCGTGCACGCTGCGCACCACCCGGCCGTAGGCATCGTAGTAATAGTCGCTGAAGCGAACGCCGGACTCGGCGGTCACGCCGGTCAGCAGGCCCGAGAATGCGGCGGTGTTGCACCCGCTGGTGCCACCGTTGCAAAGGTGATCTGCTTCGCCGTAGTGATATGCACGCTGGCTTCCGTCCGCATAACCGGCTGTGATCAGGCGGCCAGATATGTCATAGGCATAGGTAACGAGCGTCGCTCCCTGCTCATCGGCAATCCGGATCAGACGTTCACTTTGCGGCAAGCCACCAGCGTCATAGCCGCTTTCCTGGTATTCAAAAGCCAGGCTGCGGCCGAGGCCATTCGTCACCCCTTGCAAGCGCCCGCTCGGCGCGTACGAGAAGCGGAGTGTCTGGGCCGGGTTGGCATCATCGCGAATTTCAAGCAGCTGCCCTGCGGTGTCATAGATCCGGTCGGGCCCGCTGCTGTCGTTCAGCGTCCAGGTTTCGTCGGCCTGCTTTTCAAGGATGCGTCCGCGCACATTCAGCGGGCGGTACTGCGTAGTCGAGCCGGCGACGGGCTTGAACTCCTCGAACTCATTGCGCCCGTTCCACTGGAGCACTGACGCGGTAGCGCTGGCCGGCAGCTGTATGCGCTCTGAGAGGTTATGTACCCAGGAGTCGCCCATGACGGCGCGGGCCGGATACTCGTTCATTGAACGATAAGTGCGGGTGAACGTGAGGCCCGACCTGGAAAAGTCCGTCTCAAAAAGCAGTTTCTCGCCCGTGCCTGGCACACAGGGGTACGGTGTTACCTCCGCCGAGCAACTCTTGGCATCGTTGGTGGGTGCTGCGGCATATTTGGTGATGACGGCCGATTTTGTCCCTGGCACGCATACCTGGGGCCAGGGGAGCTTGGTTGGTGCGGATGGGTAGTAGACCTGGGGAAAGTGTCCACTTGGACAGCTGTAGGCGTATTCCTTGTAGATCGGGAATTCCTGGCTGGCATTCTGTGTCTGGTTGCACATTCTCCAGTGCCGGCGGATCTTGCGCTCGTATCCGTATTCGGCGATGAAGGTTCCATCGGAGAGGTTGTCTCCCCAGGTGACCGGGGTGCCGGGATGGCTGCCTGTCACCTCGAAACTCGTGTCGCAGGCCAGCAGGGAAAACACGGTATCAAACCATCGCTGATACTCTTCGACCAGGCGTGCCTCAGTAGTGGCGTGGCATAGCCTGTCGTAATTGAAATCCAGTCGGGCCGGTGTTCCTGTTGGCGCGCAGGTAAACCAGTATCTGTTTCCGTCCAGAAACCAGTCGCCGGTAAAATACCCGCCGCGCCCGGCATACTTTGCGTTCTTGATGTCGTTGCAGTAGTGAAAATTGACATCGTTTCCGTATTTTTCACTTTTACATAGATACAGATATTGTCCTGCGGATGCGGCGAAATGATTGCGCATCGCACCTTCGGCTTCTTTCAGTGATCTGTACGATTGTGCGTTGAAAACGTAAGTGGCTGTTTGCGCGACAGCAATGGTTGGTAGCGCGGCCGCTGCCAGGAGAAACAGGTGGGCGGGAAACCTCATGGTGTGCATTTCATGCGGGCCTTTTTCCGGTCAAGCTGGATTGAAATTCAATGGAGAAACAGAAGGTCTTATAGGGAGCATTGCCTTTCACGCACCCGGAACCGGTTAACAGGACGCTAAGAGGTGGATTGGTGGCCAGAACCGTCCTGGGAAAAACCCCGCGTCAGCGGGAATGTCATGACGCCGGCTCACCCCGTGAGGAACGGCTGCGCACTTCCCAGGTGGCACCAGCGGGACGATCCGTGTCGGTCACGCTCCTTTGTCGGCGGGCGGCGGGTGAACTCAGCGGAGCGGAATTGCGCCTTGTTCCGCTACGGTCAAATTGTTGCCGGTAGTGGAGTGCATCGTGCTTGGCTGCTTCAAGCGCCCTGGGACGAATAGCACTATTCGGTATACGAATGGCATCGTATTGCGCGGGTGTACTGGCTGGTGTTCAGCCATGCGCATTCGGGCGTTGCGGTGCTGAAGGAACCTGCGGGTTCCTCTCGACGGCTCTGAGTGTTTGTTGCCCGGGCAGCTGCTGAACACAGCGCGCAAAGCAGAAAGCAGTTAGTGCCGGCCTGATACGGAAAAGGTCTGGAACGGCACGGCAGCGGCCGCTGCTGCCGGGACATGCGGCGGCCAGGCGGCACCGCGACTTTCTGCTGATGTGCGGGCCCGGCTACGCTGCTGCGTCAGACGACGGCCCAGGTTGGGTCGTCTTTTTGCGCCGTACGCACCCGCTGAGGCTTGCGCGGCGGCGCAAGTGGCGTGATCCAGGCTTCGGCGCCGAGCCAGTCGTTGCGCTGCGGCGCGTCGTGGTCATCATGCTGGCCGGCGATGCGCAGTAGTTCTTCAGGTAGGCAGACGTCCATGGAGCGACCTTCAAGGCTAGGGCGGGAGCCGTCCCGGATCAGCCGCCTTGCAGCGCCGCGAGCAGGCCGAGCAGCAGGGCGCATACGGCGAAGATCACGCGCAGCGGTTCAAAGCTGCTCTTGAGTTCGGCGTTGGGTTCGGCGTCGCGGTTTTGCATGGAAATGTTCCGGTTCGGTGAGTCCATTGAAGCGCCGCCCTGGGGCCGCGCTACTGTGCTGGGCAGACATTCCAGCAGCAATTTCTGGCAATTCACGGGCAATTGCGCCCGCGGCGTTGCGGCTGGTTGCGCCGGGCTTATACAGTGCCCTCCGGCCACCACGAGTCCTCCCCATGCCCCGCAGCATCGCCATTGTCGAAGACGAACCGCTGATCCGCGCCAATTACGTCGAAGCCCTGACCCGCTTCGGCTACGAAGTGCGTGGCTATGCCTCGCGCACCGAAGCCGAGGCGGCGTTTGCGCTGCGGCTGCCGGAACTCGTCATTATCGATGTGGGGCTGGGCGATGAACCCGAAGGCGGATTCGATCTCTGCCGCGCCCTGCGCAGCCGCGCCGCGACCTTGCCGATTCTGTTTCTGACGGCGCGCGATTCGGATCTGGATGTGATTTCCGGCCTGCGCCTGGGCGCTGATGATTACCTGACCAAGGACGTGTCGCTGCACCAGCTGGCCGCCCGCATCAGCGCGCTGCTGCGCCGTATCGACGCCCTGCGCAAGCCGGTCGAAGCCGAAAGCGTGATTTCGCATGGCCCGCTCAAGCTGGAGCAGGAGCGCATGCGTGTGAGCTGGAATGGCGAGGAAGTGCCGCTGACCGTGACCGAGTTCTGGATGGTCCACACCATGGTGCGCTTCCCCGGCCATGTGAAGAACCGCGACCAGCTGATGCGTGAAGCCCAGGTTGTCGTCGACGACGCGACCATCACCTCGCATATCAAGCGCATACGCAAGAAATTCCTCGCCATCGATGCCGGTTTCGACGCGATCGACACCGTGCATGGCGTGGGTTATCGCTGGAAACCGTGACTGCCTCGGGCCGGGCCGGCGGACGGTGCCGGTCCAGCAGCCTGCTTGAAGGAATGAACGGATTTTCACCCGGTAGCTGATTCCCACATTACTCATGTCCCTGCGCCGCAAACTGCTGCTCGTCGCCCTTGCGATGCTGGCCCTGCCCTGGGCCGGCTGGCAGTTCGTGCGGCAGATGGAAACGCTGCTGCGCCAAGGTCAGGAGCAGACGTTGATCGCCTCCGGCAAGGCTCTGGCGCGCAGCCTCGTCGCTATTAATGCGGAATTGCCGCCGCCGGGCGGCGCGCTGTACGTGCACGTGCTGGAAACACCCGTGCAGATTGACGGCTATGCCGATGACTGGCTGGAGCTGCGTGGCTATTCGCAGAATCTGGGGCCGGCGCAGGATGCGCAGAAACTCAAGCTGACCCTGGCCGAGGATGCGGACTGGCTGTATTTGCTGGCCGAAGTCCGCGACAACACGCGGCGTCGCGCCGACGCAGCCGACCTGCAGGTGCAGCAGGCGGATCGCATCGAACTCGGCCTGGGCCGCGGCACCGCCGAGCGCAGCTATCTGATTGCCAGTGCTGCCCCAGGTTCGTTCGACGCGATCGCGCGCGGGATCGAAGGAGCAGGCCTGCCGGTCACACTCGGCGGCGAATGGCAGGAAGATGCCGCCGGCTACCGCGTTGAACTGCGTCTGCCGCGTACGCAGCGGCCGGAGCGTCTGTCGCTGCGTCTGGTCGACGCCGGCAGCAGTGCGGGTCAGGTCGTCACGCTGGATCGCCTGCCGCTGCTGGCTTACTCCGACGCACTCGCGGCTGAACTGGCCCAGTTCGCGCCGGAATCAACCCGTGCACGCCTGGTCAGCAGCGAAGGCTGGCTGCTGGCGGAAAGCGGTGAGCTGGGTGCCGTGGCTGCGCCGGCGCAGGAACCCTCGGCGCTGGCGCGCTGGTCGTATCGCTGGCTGATTGCGCCGGCGCTGCAGGGCACTTCGAGCCTGGCCGAGCGCAAGCCGCGGCTGGATGCGGCTGAACTGTGGCAGGCGCTGTCGGGTGTGCCATCGGCAAGCTGGCGTGCAGGGGCCAACCCGGGTGACGTGGTGCTGGTCGCCGCGCTGCCGTTGCAAGTCCACAATGAAACGCGAGGAGCGCTGCTGCTGGAACAGGTCAATACCGCCCTGCCGCTGCTGACGGATGCGGCGCTGCAGCGCCTCGCCCTGGTCAGCGTCGCGGCGCTGCTGCTGGCCGGTGGGGTGCTGTTCGTGTTCGCGACCTGGCTGTCGGTACGCATACGCCGGCTGCGGGACGGTGCCGAACGCGCCCTCGCGGCGGATGGCCGCATACAGGGCCGGGTGCCGCTCACGGATACGCGCGACGAACTCGGCGATCTCGCGCGCAGCTTCCAGCAACTGCTGGATGCCGTCGGCGCGTATACCGACTATCTGCGCACGCTGGCGTCCAAGCTGTCGCATGAACTGCATACGCCGCTGGCGATCGTGAAGTCCTCGCTGGACAACCTGGAGCATCATCCGATTTCCTCGGATGCCCGCGCCTATGTCGTGCGTGCACGCGATGGCGTGGACCGGCTCACAAATATCGTGCGCGCGATGAGTGAATCCAGCCGCATGGAGCGGGCGATAGCCTCCGCCGATGGCGAGGACTTTGATCTTGCCGAGGTCGTGCGCGGCTGCGCCGAGGCCTACAGGCCGCTGGCCGCGCCACGCCGAGTCGACTGCGAAGTGCCGGCGCAGGCCGTGCCCATGCATGGCGCGCCCGAACTGATTGCGCAGGCCCTGGACAAGCTGGTCGACAATGCCCGTTCCTTTACGCCGGAAATGGGCTGGATACGCATAACGCTGGAGCAGGGCAGCGAGGGGGCGGTATTGCGTGTTGCCAATCAGGGCCCGGAGCTGCCGCTGGCCATGCAGGGGCGCCTGTTCGATTCGCTGGTCAGCCTGCGCGAAGGCGCTTCGCGTGGCGAGGCGCCGCATCTGGGGCTGGGGCTGTATGTCGTGCGTCTGGTCGCCGAACGCCATGGTGGCAGTGCCGCCGCACACAATCTCGCCAGTGGCGAGGGTGTGGAATTTTCCTTGCGCCTGCGCGGCATGCCGCGGGAATCCGTGCTGTTGCCGCGGCCAGGGCGGCGCGAGTAGGCATATTCCCTCCGACGATTTCGTCTGCGCCAGCCTCTTGCTATTGTCAACGGCTCTGCTCGAGCAGCCTTACGTAGGGTGGGCTTCAGCCCACCGTTATGAAGGTTGGTGTGTGACGCTGATGATCATTGCCATGTTCCGTTGTTGCGATCACCGTTTGCGGCAGCGGACACAGGGCGATGGTGGGCTGAAGCCCACCCTACATAAATTGGTTGGTTCCTTTTAGAGACTCACTGTGATTTCCCAGGACGAATTCCAGGCCTTGGCCGCCGAAGGCTACAACCGCATCCCGCTGATGCGCGAAGTGCTGTCGGATCTCGACACGCCGCTGTCGGTCTATCTCAAGCTTGCCGACGGGCCGTATACCTATCTGCTTGAATCGGTCGAAGGCGGCGAGTCCTGGGGGCGCCATTCCATCATCGGCCTGCCCTGTCGGCGCACTTACTCGCTACGCGGAAACACATTGTCCATTACAGAATTTGGTGATGTTGTGGAAACGCGCGAACTTGCCGATCCGCTGCGCGACATAGAAACACTGAGAAGCCAGTTCCGTGTGCCGCGGCTGCCGCAGTTGCCGGCTTTCAGTGGTGGTCTTGTCGGTTTCTTCGGTTTTGAAACCATCGGTTACATAGAGCCGCGCCTGGCCGGCTGGGACAAGCCCGATCAGCTGGGCACGCCCGATGTGCTGCTGATGCTGTCGGAGGAAGTTGCCGTCTTCGACAACCTCAAGGGACGGCTATACCTGATCGTGCATGCCGATCCGTCCGAGCCGCAGGCCTATGCCCGCGCCGTGCGCCGGCTCGATGAACTGAGTTTCCGCCTGCGCCGTTCCGGCTCCAGTTATCCCGATGTGCTCGACCCCAAGCTGCTGGACGAGAGTGACTTCGTCTCGGGCTTCACGCGCGAAGGTTTTATCGCGGCGGTGGAAAAAAGCAAAGAGTATATTCGTTCCGGCGACGTGTTCCAGGTCGTGCTGTCGCAGCGCATGAGCGTGCCGTTCCGCGCGCGGCCGGTCGACGTCTACCGCGCACTGCGTTCGCTGAATCCTTCGCCGTACATGTATTTCCTCGATCTGGGCGGTTACCAGATCGTTGGCTCCTCGCCGGAAATCCTGGTGCGCCTGAAGAACGGCCGCGTCGTGCTGCGTCCGATTGCCGGTACCCGCCCCCGCGGCGCGACGCCGGAACAGGACCAGGCACTGGAAGCGGAATTGCTGGCCGATCCCAAGGAGCGCGCTGAGCATCTGATGCTGATCGACCTGGGCCGCAACGACGTAGGCCGCATCTCGCGCACCGGATCGGTCGAAGTCACCGACCGCTTCGCAATCGAGCGTTATTCGCATGTGATGCATATCGTCTCCCAGGTCGAAGGTGATCTGGCCGAAGGGCTGAATTATATGGACGTGCTGCGCGCGAGTTTCCCCGCCGGCACGGTCAGCGGCGCACCCAAGATCCGTGCGCTGGAAGTGATCCAGGAACTGGAGCCGATACGGCGCAATATCTATTCCGGCGCCGTTGGCTATATAGGCTGGTGGGGTGATGCGGATACCGCGATCGCGATCCGCACCGCCGTAATCCAGGACGGTCGCCTGCACGTACAGGCCGGTGCCGGCATCGTCTACGACTCCGACCCCGCGACCGAATGGGACGAGACCATGAACAAGGGGCGTGCCCTGTTCCGTGCGGTGGCGCAGGCGGTGAGCGGGCTTTGAGGGGGCTAACGGCGTTGCCCGCTCAAACTGGTACCTGACTTCCAATTTTGGGGCAGGTGCCAGGTTGTACTTCGCATACACAGGGCTCATCGAACCCTCGTGACCGACACGCATTCCCACCCTCTTGGGGACCATTGGCACCTGCTGCGTCCTTATTTGTGCTGCTAGGCAGTAGTTCGCCCTCAGCGGTGGGGGGATTTATGCGCCGGAGTAACTACTCAAGTGACGCCGCTGTTGTCGTACTGCCCTAAGCGCCCCAGTAGATTTGGAGTCCGTCTGTCGGCACTCGCAGGCCTGTGCGAAGTGTGCGCTTCGCTCCTGCCTTGGACGGCCGCCGACAAGTGAGGGGGTATGCCCGCGAATCAAGCGCTGGACGGAAAGTGGGAGTGGATGGAGGGGAAGATGTTGGTCGCGGGCATTGCTCAGCGAGCCCCTGGCGTGTCTTACCGCATGGCGGTCGCTTGAACTGGCCGGCCGCCGAAGCAAGTCCGCTTTTGCTGCCTGCAATGGCCAAATACGATGAATGAACAACAGCGGGCACTGTCCCAGCATTGGGAGCTGTACCAGGAAGCGCTACAGGCCTCGAATCTGGAGCAGATTCAGCGCGTGGTCGCAGGATTCGCACGCCGCATGGGATTCCACAATCACGGCTATGCGCAGCGAAGTACCGCTGCGCATGACGGCTACCGCTATTTCCACGACTTCGATCCGGAATGGGCGCAGCAGTACAAGACGCTGTCGTCGCCGCAGGCGGAAAAATCCGATCCACGCATTATCCAGGCCAGGCAATGGTATCCGGCGGTAAGCTGGAATTCCCTCGGCCGCTACAGCTACGAGAAGTCCGAACCTTTCATGCGCCAGGCGGTGCGCAGGCGCCTGCAGTACACCGGTGAATTCAATATCCATGGCGGCATCACCGTGCCGATTCGCGCGCCCGGTATCGAATGGGGCTTCATGTCCCTCACGCTGGGCCACCGGGTTGCAATCGAGGAGTTCAGCCCGCTGTTGCTGAGCGCAACCTATTTCACGAACTGTCTGCAGGCCGCGCTCGCGCGTATGGCGGCAGAGTCCGCTCCACACGCTCCTGATCTGAGTGTGCGCGAGACCGAGGTGCTGCGTTGGTCGGCCCTGGGCAAGACCTCCTGGGAAATCTCGGCCATCCTGCGTATCAGCGAGGCGACCGTGAACTTTCACGTCAAACGCGTGGCGGCCAAGCTCGGCGTGAAGGGGCGCAGGGCTGCGGTCGCAAGAGCGATTGCCCTGGACGCCATCCGACTCTGAATGGCGGACTATCCGTTCTGATAGTTCCTCCGGTGTGAGGGAGGGACGCCGTGTAAGGTGTCCTGCACAAATCCGCATCGCTCGCCAGTAAGCAAATGGCACTGGGCATTGCTGGTTGCACTTACGAGTGCTCTGCAAGCGCAGCTCGCGAAGAAGCATCCCGGTGAAAGCGGTAGTTCAAAAATGGAATTTACGCGAAATTGTTTTTTAAATTTCAGAGCTTTTCATGGGGTAATGCTGAAGCTGTTCGCCGTTCGCGGCCTGTATGGGCCACGACTCCATTCAGTCATGCTGCCGCACATCTCTCCACGTGACACTTGATCTATCCAGCCGGAAATCCGTCGTATGCGATCTATCCTCAAATTATTTGTATTCCTTGCGGTTGCCGCCCTGTCACTCTCGGCGAGCGCACAGGACACGTTCAACTGGAACGGAACCAACTATCCAACGCAGAAGGCCGCGGAAGCGGCAATGCGGGCCTACAACGTCAATGCGGGCGGCAAAGGTCTTTACCTCTGTGCCGAGGAAGACGATCCTTACCAGCCTGGCGCCACACTCCTCAAGTACTGCGTGAGCCGCAAGCCGGTAGATGGTCCGGGGATGGGCGGGTATGTGGTCGGTTGGTATGGTTTCAGCTGTGCAACGAATACCACGCCTTATCCGGGCCAGTCGCAGCCCCACAATTGTGTGGGTGCCAGCGAGAGTTATGTTGTTTCCAAGTTTGACCAGTGGTTCCGGAATGAATCCCCCTGGGCCGGGCAATGTGATCTGCAGACCGAGGTAAGCGGCGGGTATGCCGACCCGTTGCGCTACTGGGGCGCAGAGCAGGGTTCCTACCTGGGTGGCGTGCTTCAATATTTTTATACTATTGCCTACAGCGATAGATTGTCTGACCCACGGCGTATCAAGTTCCGCTGGCGTGTGCGCGAATCGGCGGACAAGTGCGCCACGAACTTCTCGGAAAACTCGACGCCTATTGCCAAGTCGTACACCTATTCCTGCCCGGCTGGTTATCGCGTGATGAATGCGCCGCCGGCGACACTGGCCGACTGGCCATTTATCTGCAAGGCGACGCCGTCGGCTACGGTCATCACCAAATACGGCCGCGCCGCCCATTCCTGCGACAACGTCCGAACCGATCACCCCTGTGTGCCGGCGACCGGCGAAAAGTTTTACTTTGACAGCGATTTTGAATGGGCGGGCCATGTGTTCCGCCGCACTTACCGTTCGATGAGCCAGCAGATGGCCTTCTCGTACATGGGGGCCAACTGGTCGCATTCCTGGTCGGCGCGGATCAGTCTTCCGAACATAGCGATACCGTCTGCGCCCGCCGCGTACGTGAACGAGCGCAATGACCGGGAAGAGTTCAAACCAGTTAGCGGCAGTGTCACCACCTATCGGTCCACGAACGACCGCAAGCGTCTGCTCCAGAGGCAGGGGGATGGCACCTGGGTGCTGTATGGCGATGACGGTGTCGACCGCGTCTATTCCGATATCGGCCGCTTGCTGCAGATTCGCGACAAGGGTGATCCTGCCAGAACCCTGCACATGAGCTACAACAGCGCGGGCAATCTGAGCGGAGTGAGCGATGGCCTGGGCAGAACGCTGACCTTCCACTACGAGGCGAATATTTATACCGATCCAGCGGATGAACTGCCGTTGATGGCCGCAAGCACCAACGTGCTGACGACCATCGGTTCCTCCGGCGGTTCTGGCGGTTCCGCCGTGACCTTGTCCAATGTGGTCGTGGAGCCCAAGTCCTATCGCCTGACCGAAGTGCGCGACCAGTCCAGCCGTGCCCTCGTGCGCTATACCTATGACGGTGCCGGCCGCCTGGTTCAGGCCGAATATCCGGACGCGACACGCAAGACCTATCACTATGGCGAGACGAATCACCTCTGCGTAGGCGCGACGGGGGCTTGTGTGCCAGCCCACTTTGCCTATCGCCTGACCGGTGTGACCAGCGAGGACGGCGTTCGCCTCAGCGACTATTACTTCGACATGTATGGGCGCGCCGTGCGCAGCGTGCATGCAGGCGGCGCCTACGATACCAGCCTGACCTATGTGGCGGCGACGCAGGCGCAGACCCAGACCCGGGTCACGATAGCGGGCAAGGGCACGACCACCTACAACTTCGAGCCGCCCGGCAGCACCAACTCGTATAGGCGCCCGACTTCAGCACAGTCTGCGGATGGCACGCGTACCTGGCAATACGACTACGCCGGTGCCTATCTGCGCTACACCGACAAGCGCGGCACCACCACCAAGGTCGAGTACAACAGCAGCGGCCGTGTCACCAGGGTGATTGAAGCAGAAGGGCTGCCGCAGCAGCGCAGCACGGTCACGACCTGGCCGTCGGACATGAAAAATCGTACTGCGGTGGAAGTACAGAACGCTGCAGGTCAGGCTATCCGCCGTGTCGGTTTTGTCTACAACGACCGTTCGCAGATCACGGCCGCAGCCGTGACGGATGTGGCCACCGCAGCGACACGCACGACAACAGCGCAGTACTGTGAACTCGCGGGTATGGGCTCGGGCGCCTGTCCCGTGGCCGGGCTACTGCGCTCCCTGGACGGCCCGCGCACAGATGTCACCGACATAACAACCTTTGACTACTACGCGGCCGATCACGCCAGTTGCGCTACGGATGCCCTGGGTTGCCCCTATCGCAAGGGTCAGCTGTGGAAGGTGATGAATGCGGTGGGACATGTGGTCGAGGTCCTGCGTTACGACATTCACGGCAAGCCGCTGTCGGTCAGGGATGCCAATGGCGTTGTAACCGACTTCGAATACCACCCGCGCGGCTGGCTCATCGCCCGCAAGATGCGTGGTGCCGATGACGCTGCAGAAACCGACGATCAGATCCTGCGTATCGCCTACTGGCCTACGGGGCTGGTGAAGACAGTTACCGCGCCTGACGGCGGCGAAACCCACTACAGCTACGACGCGGCCCAGCGCCTGACCGGCATTGCCGACAATGCAGGCAATACGCTGAGCTTTACGCTGGATGCGGCCGGTGCGGTAATGCGTGCGGACACCCGCGATAGCGCCGGTGCGCTCAAGCGCACCGTCACGAATACCTACAACACATTGGGTCAGTTGCAGGCCCAGACGGATGCCTACAACCGCAGCACCGGTTTCACCTACGACGCCAACGGTGCTTTGGATCAGACCACTGATGCCCTGGGACGCGTGTCGGACAACAACTACGACCCGCTGCAGCGGCTGACGCGCAGTCTGCAGGATATGGCGGGCGTCGCAGCAGAAACCAAGTACAGCTATGACGCGCTGGACAATCTGGTGCAGGTCAACGATCCGAAAGGCCTCAATACCAGCTACAGCTACAACGGCTTTGGTGATCTGACCCAGCTCACGAGTCCGGATACCGGCATCACCGGCTACACCTACGACAGCGCCGGAAACCGCAAGACCCGCACCGATGCGCGTGGTGTGACCTCGACCTACAACTACGATGTGCTGGGGCGCGCCACGGCGATTGCGTATCCGGACAGCACGCTGGGCGTGACGTTGGTATACGACGTGGCGCAGTCTGACTGCGCAGTGGGCGAGACATTTACGGTCGGACGCCTGACCCGCATGACCGATGGCAGCGGCAGTACACACTACTGCTACGACCGCTTCGGACAGCTCACGCGCAAGGTACAGCGCACCAATGGCAAGACATTCACACTGCGCTATGCCTACGATGCGGCCGGCCGGTTGACGGGCATGACCTATCCCGACGGTATGTCGGTGGACTACCAGTACAACACGTTGGGCCAGGTCAGCGAGATGGGTGTGACCCGCAGCGATGGTACACGTCAGCTGCTGCTGAGCAATGCGCTGTATCACGCCTTTGGTCCGGTGGCGGAATGGCGCTATGGTAATGGCCGTCTGCTGCAGCGCCCGCTGAATCAGAACTACGAGCCCACCGTCATCGAGGATGCAGGTGCCGGCGGCATTTCCTATGGCTACGAGTTTGATGCGGCGGGCAACGTGATAGCGCTGCGCAACACGGCCCAGGCCAATCCGTCGCTGCGCAACTATAGTTACGACGGCCTGAACCGCTTGACCCAGGTCAAAGACGGTGCGGACAACAGCCTGCTGCAGAGCTATGCCTATGACAAGACCGGCAACCGGACCAGCGTGGCAGAAGCCGGCATAACACAAAGCTATGTCTATGCGAGCAGCAGCCACCGGCTCAACGAGGTGCGTGGTATCGCGCGCGGCTACGATGCGGCCGGCAATACCACCAACATCGGTGGGCTCAGGCAATTCGTCTACAACAACGCCAACCGCCTCAGCGAAGTACAGCTGTCGGGCAGCGTGGCGATGCGTTATGCCTACAACGGCAGCGGACAGCAGGTGTGGCGCTATAACGCAACTACCAGCCGCTACGCCGTCTACGGCGAGGGTGGTGAATGGTTGGGCGAATACGACGAAAACGGCCAGCCGCTGCAGCAGGTGTTCTGGTTCAATGGTCTGCCGGTAGGCGTGTATGCAACGGCCGGCGGCGAGACCAAGCTGCACTATATCCAGCCCGATGCGTTAGGCACGCCGCGTGTGGTGATCGAAGTCCAGCGCAATGTGCCGGTATGGAACTGGGGTCTGGAAGGCGAAGCGTTTGGCAACAGTGCGCCGAATCAGGATGTTGACGGCGATGGCACGACGTTTGTGTTTGACATGCGCTTCCCGGGGCAACGCTTTGATGCGGCGTCGGGCCTCAACTACAACTATTTCCGCGACTATGACCCGGCTACGGGACGGTATGTGGAGAGTGATCCGATTGGGTTGGCAGGTGGGGTTAGTACGTATGGGTATGTGCAGGGGGCGCCGCTGTCGTCTTCCGATTCGCTGGGGTTGTTTGTCGATTCGGTGACTTGGACTTGCATGCGTGATTCGGCGTTTTGTGCGGAGCTATTTGGTGATATTGCAGAAGGTCAATCTGATGTACAGCGTAGGCTCGGGAACTACTGTTTAGCGGAGTTCTACGATGAAGCTGCGGATCTTGCCAATTCGGCTGCACCTCTTCTGGAATGGCTAGATGTCGCGCGGGGAGCGGGCAAAGGACTAACTAAACCGATCGGCACCTCGAAGGGCGCTCCAGTTCTTCGAATGGCAGACGATTCCCCCAAAGTTACTCTCGGTCGCGATCCAAATCAGGCTTACCACGCGTTCCGCCATACTGACGCGCTTGGGTTAGACAGGTCCGCAGTTCAATCGGGGATTCTGAATCACTTGTCCACCGTGGCCCATCAAGTTACACCAGGGAAACCGTTCAACTATTTTGTCGACGTGGCTGGGCAGAGGATTCAATACACCGCGTTCCGTCTTCCGGATGGCACCATAAACGTAGGGAGAATTCATGGAGCTCCGTGACCCATCCTCCGATGAATTACGGTTAATTCGCTTAATGGTTTCAAAGGCAAGCAAAATCCATTTGCCTGTTGATTGGGAAAAGAAAATTCAGGTGTCAAGTTTTAATGACGGAGAAATGGGCGGGATTTTGCTGTTTCCCGACGGGACGCGCGCCGGAGAGCGTAAGTTTGGTAGGCAGGCCAGTGAGTTTCAGTTTACTGATCGTGACGGAGTTGTAGTCATAGTGTCTCTGAATCTCGATCAAGACGAGCACCTGTTTGAGCTTGACGTCTGGAAGACGGATTTTTCGGCGTTAATTGACTTGAAGTTCCGAGAGCCATAGTCACGACCGTTGGGCCGTAAGCTCCCGCTTGGCTGGCGCCCACCATACATAGGACCGCAGGGTGGGCCTTGGCCCACCGTCATGAAGGTTGAACTGCCGCGGTGATGATCGGTGCGCGTGTTATGCATCGATCATCGCCCGTCCTGTCGGATGTGGTGCGATGGTGGGCTGAAGCCCACCCTACAAAGTCGTTTTCTCGAATTTCTGACGCGTATCGGCTTGGGCGTTTGCGATTGGGGGATATAGGCTGCGGTTTCGTCTTGACTAGCGGTCCATGCCTGCTCGCAATTCGTAGGGTGGGCCTTGGCCCTCCGGCATAAAGGTTGGGCTGCTGCGATGATGGTCGGTGTGCGTGTTATGCACCGATCATCGCCTGCCGCGTCGGATGAGGTGTGATGGTGGGCTGAAGCCCAACCTACATCGCTCGGGAAAATATGTCAGGTGCCGTCTGGCGCCAAATCAAGGGGGATTACCGATGAACTTCTTTGCTCGCGCAGTACTGCCTGCGGTCTTGGCCTTGACCAGCCTCTCGGTTTGCGCGCAGCAAGCCACGGGAACACTGAACTTTGAAGTCAAGCCGTTTACCAGCGAAGTCGAGTTGAAGCCGAAGATACAGAGCCAGCTGGAATCCGGTGGTATCGAGTGGGGCGTGAAGGACGGCCAGGTCGTGATTACCATGGTCAACAAGCGCTTTGTCGATTTCGATATTTCGCATATGACGCGTTTCGGCAAGAGCGAGCAGGTGACCCTCCCGGCGGGCAACTATCGCGTTACCGCGATCGGCCTGGAAATGCATACCGCCTTCAGTGTCGAGAAGGTGCTGAACAAGGGTGCCTATGTCAATGAGGACGTGCTGAGCTTCAGCATCGAAGAGGGCAAGACGACGACGCTCTCAGTGCTGCCGGTCATCAGGAAAGACATGACCTTCTTTGTGAAGTGGTATATGCCGGCGTTGCTGACCAGTGTTGTTACCGACGCGGGTTCCGGTTCCGAGAAAGTCATCAATGCCCGCGGTGAAGGCTCGATTGCCTGGCCGAAATACTCCGGGGCTCTGAAATTTGTTGCAAAGTAACTTTTATTGCACCTGGGTATGGTCGTAGACCGGACGGACTGGTCTGTTCAATGACGAGAGCGGGTCAGTCTATCCGTACATAGGGCGGGCTTCAGTTCACCGCTGTGAGGTTTGATCAGCCACCATGCCTAAAGCGAAATTCCGCCTTGTTCAGGTGCCGCCCAGTTCCCGCAACTTCACCAGCACGATCTCGCCCGCGCCGTTGAGTACGAGCGGCGCGCCGCCGCTCTGCGTGAATTCGATCTGCAGGGTTTCACCGGTTTCGATGCGCGGCAGGTCGCTGTGGTCGTTGACCAGAACATGTCCGCCGGCGACGAATACCAGCCAGGTCGTCGCTGGGGTCGGAAACAGCAGTTGCGTGCCGACGATGGGGCGGGCCAGCAGTTCGGCGGCATAGCGGCCGCGGCGGACCATCAGGTTGAAATCGCGCGTCGGGCCGTCGAGCAGGTGGCAGCTTACCGGGGCTTCGCCGGGAAACGCATGCTTCTGGTAGCGTTGGGTCAGGGCGACCGGCCCGTCGCTGCCGATCGTGAGTTCCACGCCGCCGCCGTCGAGCAGCATGAGTTCGCGGTCGATATCAGGAAAAATGGAAAAATCACCATCCTGCGCAATTTCAGCGATCGATATGCGCCAGTCGAAGGTGTCGCCAGCACCGTCACGGCGCGCGATTTCGGTCGTGATGCCGCCGCCGTTCTTCCAGGCCATGCGGCGATAGTCGTGGGTGCGTAGCAGGCGCAGCACGGTCATGGGCGTTCCTGCAGCGCGTATAGCTGCGCGGTGGAAGTGCGCAGGCTTTCTTCCCAGCTGAAGCCGACGATGGCGGCGCCCGTACTGGCATCGGGAAAGTCCTCGTGCTGGCCCGGGGCCAGCAGGTGCCGGTAGTCGACGGTGATTTCCGCGCCGGGCTGCAGGTCGCGCATGGCAAATACAAAGCCCAGATGCCAAAGCCCGGTTGGATCGAAGGCGTGGTTGATATAGCACTCGTCCGGCCATTCCGGCGTGACCGTATAGCGGTCCTCGAACCAGCGCACCGTAGCCGGCAATAGCTGGGCTGCGTCGGGCCGCCGGGCGATATCGTCGAAGCGGAATACCTCAGGAATCGCATCGGGTGCTGTAATCAGGCGACCGCGTGCGACGAATTCGTCGAGGAACAGGCCTTTGCCGGCGCCGGGAATCAGCGAGTCGGCGATGTGATAGCGCGGCAATATCATGTCTGCACCGTGCCGCTGTCAGGGTTTACCGTGCTGTGACGGGCCATCAGTAAGTCCGGTCCACGGCATAGTGGGCCAGTGTTTCCAGTGCATCACGCGCCGGTGATGGTGGCAGCACAAGCAGGCTGCTGCGGGCGGAATTCGCATAGCCCTGCGCGCGGGAGCGGGTGAGTTCCAGGGCGCCGGAATCGCGGATCGCGCCGATGATGTTGTCCAGCGAGTCCAGCCCGCCCGATTCGATCGCGCGGCGCAGGCTCTGCGCCTGCTCGGGCGCGCTGCGCGCAATGGCATAGATCAGCGGCAGGGTAGGCTTGCCCTCGGCGATGTCGTCGCCGATGTTCTTGCCCAGGGTGCCGGAGTCGGACACATAGTCCAGCAGATCGTCGGCGATCTGGAAGGCATAGCCGAGGTCGAGGCCAAAACGGTACAGCGCGTCTTCCTGCTCCTGCGGCAGCCCGGCCAGCACCGCGCCCAGGCGCGTTGCCGCAGCGAACAGCACGGCGGTCTTGCGTTCGATCACACGCAGGTAGGCGGCTTCGTCCGTATCCGGATTGCCGATGTTCAGCAGCTGCAGCACTTCGCCTTCGGCGATGGCATTGGTCGTGTCGGCGAGGATCTGCATCACCCGCAGGCGCTGCAGCTCGACCATGAGCTGGAATGAACGTGAATACAGAAAGTCACCGACGAGTACGCTGGCGGCGTTGCCCCACATGGCGTTTGCCGTCTTGCGGCCACGGCGCAGGTCGGATTCGTCGACTACGTCATCGTGAAGCAGGGTCGCGGTATGGATGAATTCGATGACGGCGGCAAGCTGCACGTGCTCATCGCCGCGATAGCCGGCGGCACGCGCGGCAAGAAGATGCAGCATGGGCCTGAGCCGCTTGCCGCCGCCGCCGACGATATGTGCCGAGATCTGGTTGATCAGCACGACGTCGGAGGACAGCCGCGACCGGATCAGGTTGTCGACAGCCTGCATGTCGGGCCGGGCCAATTCCTGGACGGCGGTGTAATCGGAAATGGCGGGCGACGGAGCCGCGGCGGCGCTGGGCATCGGGACTAGGGCTTAAGCGAACAGGGCGGCGATTATAGCGGCCGGTTAGCGCGCCGGCGGGCGCCGCGGCGTGTTGCCGCGGTACCGGACAGCAATTCGGTGAAACGGCGGCGTCTGTCCACCGCACCAACGCCACACTGCCGCGGTAGGAGGCATGCATGGCCAGGAGACCGCGACATTGCTGCCGCAACGCGCTGTACGCCGAAAAACATGCCGGGCACAGCCGTGTGCCGGGCACAACCGTGTGGAACGGCGCCGCTACGGCTGACTCCGGCGCTGAATCAGACGATTCCTAGGCCAGGGCGCGGCGCAGTCCTGCAGGAGTGCGGCAAGCCCCGTGATATTGTTTCGGCCCTGTCTGGCCCGTTCAGGGCTGTTTGCGCTCAAGGAATCGTCATGGCACGCGGCATCAACAAAGTCATTCTCGTCGGCAATGTGGGCAAGGATCCCGAGACTCGCTATAGCGCGGGTGGCATGGCCGTCACCACAATCAGTGTGGCCACCTCGGAAGCGTGGAAGGACAAGCAGACTGGTGAACAGAAGGAAAAGACAGAGTGGCACCGGGTCAAGTTCTTCGGCCGCCTGGCCGAGATCGCCGGTGAGTACCTGAAGAAGGGCAGCCAGGTCTATATCGAAGGTTCGCTGCGTACCGAGGAATACGAAAAGGACGGGGTCAAGCGTTATTCCACCGACATTGTTGCCGCAGAAATGCAGATGCTAGGTGGCCGTCCCGGTGGCGGCGATATGGAAAGCGCACGCGGCGGTGGTTACGAAGGCGGTGGCTCACGCAGCAGTGGCGGTGGCTACGAAGGCGGCGGTTCCCGCAGTGGCGGTGGCTACGAGCGCGGCCCCGCGCGCGGTCCGCAGTCCGCACCCGCACGCAGCGCCCCGCAGCCGGTGCAGAACACGGGGTTTGATGATGATGAAATTCCGTTCTGAAGCACACGCCGAGCGATCTGCCGGGTTTTATTGCTGCGGTGCCGCGATGACGATGCAGAAAATCGAGCGGAACGAAACGGTGCCTAATGAGCAAAATCAGCGGCACTAGTCCGGAAAATTTCACGGCATTGGAAGCGATCGATCAGCCGCTCTCTCCTCGTGCCAACGTCATATCGGCACCAACGGTACCGGCAAGGCACACCTGCTGAAGGGGGGCCACGCGGTGGCCGTCATTGCCATGGGAGAGGGCCAGTCCGGAGGGTTCGCGCGCAGGATTTCCGGTGTGTTCAACCCGTACCAGGCGCGCATGGCGCGGCTGATACGGCGTCGACGGGGATTGCCTGCCGCAACCATTGCCATCAGCCGGAATGAGCGGATCAAGCGGAAAGCAGTCATTGACAACAAGGGCGCTGAAGTTGGCGATGTGCGCGTATATGGTGAGGCGAAGAACGCGCAGGGCGAACGCGACCCGGAGATGCCGGTTCAGTCGAGGGCGAAGCCGGCAAGGTCGGTGGTTTCTCGAATTGTGAACACCCTCTTGGCCCCCGCAGCTCGACTGCTGATGGGGGCGCGAGAGACTTGCGATGATGCAATACTGATTAAAGTATAGATAGAAATTATTAAATAAGTATGCGTCGAGGCTTGACTGGTCTCGTCTGCGGCCGCGCCAAGCGGCGTCGCCGGGCGAGTTCAGGCATGGCGCGCCGGTCCAGCTGCCGTGATAGGGGCGACCTCTGTATCGCGATTCTGTTTATTGGCCGCCTTGCTCGACTCAACTGCTCGTGGCAAGGTCGGTTCCATGATCGACGGGGGCGGACATGCGCACGACGACGGGGACGATCATCATCTGGCTTGGGCTATTTGCCTGGGCGCATGCGCAGGCGGCGGGATTTTCTGAAGTCAGTGTGGCTGCTGGCGTCTCGACGACGCATGGACTGCAATTCGGTCCCTACGGCGAGCCGGACATGATGTGCGGTGGCATCGGTGCCGGCGACGTCAATGCCGACGGCCGGCCCGACATCGTTGTGCTGCGGGGCGATCTTGGTGCCGCCAAGCTTTATATGAACCAGGGCGGCGGAACCTTCGTGGACGAGGCGGCGCTGCGCACGTTCAATCTCAGCAGCAACCTCGCCAATGGGGTTCTGGTAGCCGACGTCGAAGGCGATGGCGATCTCGACATTGTCGTCGGTGGCCAGTACCTGGCGGACGCCGGCCATGTATCGCCGCCGCGGCTGTGGCGTAACAACGGCGCAGGAGTGTTTGGCGAGGACCGCGGTGCGTTCGGTGACTGGGACGGTAACGACACCTGGTCGGCTGCGCTCGGTGACAGCGACGGCGACGGCGATCTCGACCTGGTGTTCGGGCGCTGGACGCGCCTGAGCGGCCCTCGTGTGCACCTTCTGCGCAACAACGGTACGGCGCAATTCAGTCCTGCAGACCAGGCGGCTGGGTTGACCGGGCAGTTCTCCACGCCCAACGACCACAGCTTCACCCCCAGTTTTGCCGATATCAACAACGACGGCCGTGCCGATCTGCTGGTGACTGGCGATTTCGGCAGCAGCCGCGTATTCCTGCAGCAGCCCGGTGGTGTGTTTGCGAACGTCACGACCCCAGTGATCAGCGATGAAAACGGCATGGGCGCCGCGGTCGCCGACTTCGACAACGACGGCGATCTGGACTGGTTCGTCAGTTCGATATTCGACCCGGGGACGCCGGCCGGGAACTGGGGGACTAGCGGCAATCGCCTCTATCGCAACGACGGCAATGGTTTATTCACCGATGTCACCACCCAGGCCGGTGTTCGTGACGGTGCCTGGGGCTGGGGCAGCTGCTTCGCCGATTTCGATGCCGACGGCTGGCTCGACCTGTACATGGTGAACGGCATGCTCGGAGCCACTGCTTCTGCGTTCAATGCGGATACGGCGCGGCTCTTCATGTCCAACGGTAACGGCACGTTTACCGAAAGAGCCGTAGCCATGGGGGTAGCCGACAGCGGCCAGGGGCGCGGCATAGTCTGCATGGACTATGACAGCGACGGCGCCATCGACATCATGGTTCAGAACGGCTACGGCGCCACCAGGCTATACCACAACGACATTGCGACCGGCCGCAATACGGTCGCCGTACACCTTCGCGCCGCCGCACCGAATCAGTTCGGCATCGGAGCCCGCATCTGGCTGAAGAGTGCAGGGCGGGAGCAGATGCGCGAGATGTCGGCGGGCAACAATTTTCTTTCCAGCAACCCGCCCATCGCGTACTTCGGTCTTGGTGCCGCCGCACGTTATGAACGTATCCGCGTGCGCTGGCCCGACGGCAAGGAGAGCATTGTTGGTTACTCGGCCGGACTGAGCCGGACGATAGAGGCGGACCTGCTGTTCGTCGACGGGCTGGAGTAGGCGCTGATTCGCTGCAATTGCCAGCAGGGCGAGTTGCGTGACTTGCTCGGCCGCTGCGTCCGTTCACCAGGGCGGGGGCAATACCAAGTTCACGCGCTTCTGGGGGAGAAGCCATCATGAAGAGATTGTTGAGTACCGCGGTGCTGGTTCTGAGTAGCTCTTGCGTCTGCGCCGGCCGTATCGGCGATGGGCCAGTTATTGAGCAGCATGTGGACCAGGCAGCGGCTGAGAGTGGCGCGCTGAACTTCGAGCATCTGTTCGCCGAGGGCGAGCGGCTGTTCGCTGCCAAGTTCAATCTCTACGACGGCCAGGGGCGTCCGGCCACGACGGGAGCTGGTGCGGCGCGCGTAGCCGGATCGGCACCGCTGTTCATTCGCACTTCGGGGCCGGACGCAAACGCCTGCGCCGGCTGCCACAACGATCCCTTCCCGGGTGCTGGCGGCGATATCGTGGCCAATGTCTTTGTGCTGGCCCAGGCGCTGGATCCGGTCACTGAATCGGTGTCCGGACAGTTCAGCAACGAACGCAATACGCTGGGCATGAACGGCAGCGGCGCCATCGAAATGCTGGCCAGGGAAATGACCGCGGCGCTGCACGAACAGCGCAGGCAACTGCAGGCGCAAGCGCCGCCGGGGCAGCGCCGCAGTGTGAACCTGGTGGCCAAGGGCGTACGTTTCGGCGAACTGACGGTCAACGAGAGTGGTGCACTGGATACGAGCAAGGTGGAAGGTGTGGACGCTGATCTCGTAGTCCGTCCGTTCCATCAGAAGGGTGTGGTCGTCTCGTTGCGCGAGTTCACCAACAACGCGATGAACCATCATCACGGCATGCAGTCGGTAGAGCGATTCGGCCTGGCCCGCACGAACTCGCGCGACTTCGACAAGGACTCGGTAGAGGACGAACTGAGCGTCGGGGACATCACGGCGACGACGATCTATCAGGCCGCGCTCAATGTGCCGGGGCAGGTTCTGCCGGATGATCTGCCGGCCTTGCGTGCGGTGATCAAGGGAGAGCGCACGTTTGCATCGGCTGGCTGTGTCGACTGCCATGTGCCGAGCATGACGCTGTCGCGGCGGGAGTTCGTCGAACCCAACCCCTACAACCCCGCCGGCAACCTGCGCCCGGCTGATGTGCAGCGCCATGTGAGTTTCGATCTGACGGCGCAAGGGCAGAAGCCGCGCCTGGAGGCAGCCGCAAACGGTGGTGCCATCGTTCGCGCCTACACTGATCTGAAGCGGCACAATCTGTGTGATGCAACGATCCGCCACTACTGCAATGAGCGAGTGCGCCAGGCCGGTGTTGCGACGGAGCTTTTCTTGACGCGGAAACTGTGGGACGTCGGCAATTCCGCGCCCTATGGCCATCGTGGGGATCTGACGACGCTTACCGAAGCGATTGACGCCCACGGAGGCGAGGCGCGGGCGTCGCGCGACGCCTTCTTCGCGTTGCCGCGAGCACAGCGCGATGAAGTCATCGAGTTCCTCAAGTCGCTGCAGGTTCTGCGGCCGGGGACGGCGGCGCTGGTGGTTGATACGACCGGCGCCCCGGTGACCGCCGCGCGGCTGGCGGTGCGCCTGCGCGGCGACAGTGCCGGACACTAGGACCAGGTTCCTGGATGCGAACACTGGCGGCCCCTTCTGCGCAGCCAGTGTTCGCATCGACAGTCACGAATTACTTTTTAACTATTTATTGAAAGATGCTGCGGCTCGTTTCGCTCAGACTCCTCGCCGTAGCGCCGCTAAGTGTTTTCGCTGCGCCTGGCCTGGCGCAAAAAAACGGCCCGGAATTCCTGCAACGTGTTTTCCGGAAACCACACTAGTACGTTCGATTTCCGACGAATGCCAGGCTTCGCAGCCACATGCCTGGACCTTCGGTGGCCCGTTTCTGGATGAACGTAATGAGCTCATGGTCTGCACTCAGCTCGCCATCACCATCCAGGTCGATGAAGAATGAGTCGAGGTGGACCTGTTTGGCCTCGAGTTTCAGCCACTGGCGCCGTGACGGGTCGTAGGTGGTGAGGCGCAGTCGCTGTCCATCGAGGTAGACGAAACCCACGCTCTGCTCGCCAGAATCGTAGGTAACGCTGTATATCCCTGCGTACTTTCGCCAGCTGGCGGGAGGTGTTTCGCTCGAACCGCTGTCGGGCCAGGAGACATTCAACGTTTCCTTGATCAGGCACTGGGAAATCTCACCGGCACCACCCTCGCCGTTGGTAAGGGTGCTGACCGAGAACCCGTCTGCAGGGATCAGCAGCAGGCTCGCCGCCCAGCCCGGGGTTCGGCCGCCGTGATGCACGAACTGCGTGCCGCCGATATCGGTGATGAACGTGCCGAAACCGTATTTGTCGCCGGATGGCAGATAAGTGTCCAGGCTGGGCGAGAGGATCGCCTGTGCGGACGAGGGCGACAGCGTATTGCCGCCGTCACTCATCAACATGATGCTCCAGCGCGCCATGTCGCCGGCCGTTGTGAACGCGTCGCCGGCCGGAAAGCTCCAGCCGCACTGATA
This sequence comes from Rhodanobacteraceae bacterium, assembly GCA_016790075.1. Taxonomy (GTDB): domain Bacteria; phylum Pseudomonadota; class Gammaproteobacteria; order Xanthomonadales; family Rhodanobacteraceae; genus Tahibacter. The sequence goes on from JAEUPP010000057.1 coordinate 40,297, forward strand.
GGCATCCGGTGGCAACGACACGATCTGACCAGATGCATTCCCGACGTGGCCGTGGCTGACGTTGCCATAGGCCATGGCATCTTCCACGCGCAGCATCGTCTGCATCATCCCGGCACGGTGCCATACGCGATCACGTATCAGGCTTGTGTAGGGCATATGAGCGGCCCGCTCAGCAACAAGGCCGGCAAGCGAATAGCCGTCGTTGGAGTAGTTCCAGATGGCGCCTGGGCGCGAAAACAACTTCGTTCCGCTCAAGGCAGCAGCTCTTGCCGACAGCGTGTTGTCGTCGGTGACGCAATTTTCGGTGCTGTCGCTGTTGGGCAGACCGGAGCTGTGATCGAGCAGATGATGCAGCGTGATCTGATTCGTCCGCCAGGCGCCGGCAAGCCTCAGCTCCGGTACCCAGCGCGCGAGGCTGTCGTCGAGTTGCAGGCGGCCTTCGTCCTTCTGTGTCAGCAATGCTGCGGCGGTCATCATTTTTTGCGTGGAACCCGCACGGAAAAGCGTGTTGGCGTCGGTCGGTCGTCCAAGGGAGGTACTCGTGACTCCGTAACCTTTCTGGAATACCAGTTGGCGATCAACGACGACAGACACCTGTGCGCCGGGAACCGCATCGGACAGAAACGCGCTCACGCATTTGTCCGCGACTCGCTCCCAGATCGTGGTTGATGTGGCGCTTGCATTGCCGGCAAACAGGGCCAGCAGGCTGCTGACGGCCAGGCGCAAATGGAGTGTAGGTACTGAGTCAACTTGCACGACGCGCTCCGTATAGACAGATGACTGCAGCCTAATCGCGAGGAATGAGCGCCACATCGGTGTGTTGTCACGACCTGGGGCATGACAAAACGCACAGAAGGCGACGCGCTCAATATCGCGCGCCGTAGGGCAATGCCGGAACGCGCTACCGGCCCGGAAACGGCGCCCGCTGAAGGGCTGGTCCGGGCAGCTTCGCTCAGATCAGGCCGAGGTCCAGCGCTCGTAGCAACGCCTGGGTCCTATTGCGCACACCGAGTTTCGAGAGGATCGTCGATACGTGGTTGCGCACGGTCCCCTCGCTGCACGCCAATGCGTTGGCCACATCACGATTCGACAGCCCGGTGCCCAGCAGGCGCAGTACTTCACACTCACGCCTGGTCAATGCGGATGTTCGGCCGGCCGATTCGAAGCGTTGTGGCAGTTTGGACAGGCCCTCGGCAATGCGCTCGGTAATCGCGGGCAACAGATAGCTTTCACCACATGCCAGCCGCCGGATCGCACAGGCCAGCGTTTCGGCCGATGAATCCTTGAGCAGATACCCCTTGGCGCCCGAACACAGGCCTTCGATCATCGCTGCATCGTCATTGAACGTGGTCAGCAGCAGGATCGGAACGTCAATGCCGCGGCGTGCCGCTTCAGCGAGCAGCTGAATTCCCGAAAGGCGCGGCATACGCACATCGATCACCGCAACATCGGGCGCGTGCTCCTCGATCGCAGCCAGTGCCTCGACCCCATCGGCAGCGCAGGCTACCACCACGATGTCCGTGTTGAGTGCGAGTAGCCCACTCAAGCCTTGACGCATCAGCGTCTGGTCGTCGGCAATGACAACGCGGATGGGGGGCTGTCGCGTCATCGCCCGCCCAGCGGAATCGAAGCCAGCACGGTGAAACCTTGTCCTGGATTGCTGCAGATCGTCAATTGCCCACCACATAGCTCGGCGCGTTCGCGCATTCCCGTCAAACCCATGCCCCACTTCGGCGACTCGCAGCCTCTGCCGTTGTCGGCAATCCTAAGACGCACGGTAGCCTTGTCATGGTCAAGGTTGATATTCAGCGTGGTTGCGTCGGCATGCTTGATCGCGTTGGTCAGGCTCTCCTGGGCAATCCGGAACAGCGTCATTTCCACCGTGCCGGAAAGCGCCGGAAAAGCATCAGCCAGCACGATGACAACCGTCGGCTTGACGATGCTGCCGACCAGGTTGTGCAACTGCTCGTGCAGAGCAAGCCGGTCCTGGGGCCGTCTGGCGTCCACGACGCAACGCAGCTCCGCCAGCGACCGCTTTACCGAGACCAGTGCGTTGGCAAGCCATTCGTTCTGGGCCTGATCCGAATGCCGCAATGCCAGGTCGAGCTGCGTACGCAGTGCCGTAAGGTGATGTCCCAGGCTGTCGTGCAGCTCGCGCGACAGCTCTTGCCGCTCCTGCAGACGCGCGTTTTCCGATAACTGATGCTGGGTGGCCGTCAGCTCCGCTCGCAGCTCGCCTTCCGACGCCAGCAGCAGCCCCGCCGAGAATGCGAACGTAAGGAACACGAGGGTTGAACTCATGTCGATGAGTTGCGCACGCGTTGCCGGATCGGCCAGCAGTCGGTGGTAATCCGGCGCCTCCAGCGGCAGGTAGGCGACGTATACGGCCAGTACGACGGCGCACAGCAGGGCGAACCACAGACCTGCCCGGCGCCGCGTCATTACCAGAGGCAGCTCGAATACGATGACGAACAGCAGTTCGACGGCGACCACCAGCCCGGTCACCAGCTGCACACCGACAAGTGCCGAAGCCAGCACGGGATGTACGTGTTTTCCCGCTGCCCGGGTAAGGAACCAGAACGATGTGCAGGTTGCCGTGATCAGCAACAGGCCGGTAATGCGGTAGAACCAGCCGGACCAGACCGATTCGCCCTGCGCAAGCACGATCGGCAAGGCGCCCACCAACATGGCCGCGACCGAGATGACCCGTAGCACGAAGCGCGCATCAATCCTGCTGGTCTGCATTGGCTGCTCTACCGCCGTTCCCCCGATGATCGTGGCCTTCGCTCCGCCGCCATGATGGTTGATTCGCTGCGGCAACAATTATTGTCTGGTACGGTGTTTCGCTCCACGCACCGGATCGGAACAGGTTTTGCGCGGTGGGCGGCCGGGTTTCGTCCGGCTGCGTACGTCTGTGCGCAGACCTATGCTTCAGCCCGCAGCCCCAGTCTGTTTGAGTGCAACGAAGCGATCGTAGTCGCGCACATAATCGTCGGCTTCGTAGTGGTGCGAGGCGAATACCAGCAGTACCGCATCGCTCGAATACTTGTACTGGATGCCCCAGACCATGGGTGGCATATGTACGCCGAGTTCAGGGCTGTCGAGTGTGAATTCCTGGCGGCGTTCGCCGTCGTCGACAACGACGGCGACGCTGCCTTTGACGCAGATCAGGAATTCGTGGCAGGTCAGATGGGCGTGCTCTCCGCGTGTTTCGGCGCTGGGTACGTCGTAGATCACGAAGTAACGCCGTACCGGAAATGGGATGTCGTCCGGAAACTCGCCTACGCTGAGATTGCCGCGTAGATCGCTGACCTGGCGCAGCCGGTGCAGAGTGACGCCGCGCACTTCCGTGGCCGTGATACCCGGCGTGGACGGAAACGCGGTCACGCCGCCAGGTTTGCCGGTCTGCTGCTTGCTCGACGATACATAGCCCGTGATGCGCGCCGGGTTGCCGACGACGATGGCATGTGGCGGTACCGAGCGCGTGACGACAGCGCCGGCGCCTACCATTGCGTATTGGCCTATCGTAACGCCCGGCAGTATGGTGGCATTGGCGCCGATCGAGGCGCCGCGGCCTATCGTCGTCTGCGTGAAGTGTTGTGGATACTGTTTGCTGCGCGGGAACGGATCGTTGGTGAAGGTCGCGTTGGGGCCGATGAATACATCGTCTTCGATGCGCAGGCCGTCCCAAAGCTGCACGCCGCATTTGATCGTGACGCGATCGCCGATGACGACGTCGTTTTCAATAAAGACGTGATCGCAGACGTTGCAGTCCGCGCCTATACGTGCGCCCGGCAGCACGTGGGCGAACGCCCAGATGCGCGTGCCGGTGCCCACAGTATGGCTTTCGCACAAGCCTTGTGGATGGACATAGTGGCTCATGGCGAGACTTCCCGCTGATCCTGCGGCAGCAACTGCAGACCTTCGTGCGCTGTCAGCAGCGCCCGCTCTCCGCTGCACCAGGCCTGCGCATATTGGCCAAAGTAGCGATTGCAGAAACGCGCATCGTCGGGATCATCGACGAAGCCCAGCGGCAGCCCGGGAAACGGTGCCAGGCAGGCTAACCTGCCGGATTGTTCCAGGAGGTTGGCGCCGCTGTCGTCAAGTATCTCGATACGCATGCCCAGACCGCGGCATTGCAGCTCGTCGGCATAGACCGGAAGCAGGGGGCAGCAGAGCGCAAGGTAACTGAGTCCGCCCGCGTCGCCGCCACAGGCCGATACCATGAGCCTGTTCTTGACCCTGGCGTAGACCTGCTCGATGTCGTGGGCGACTGGTGCAGCGCCGGTCGCGAGCACGGTCTTCAGGGTCAAGAGCTTGTGTGTGGCACGTGGTTCCAGCGCTGAGGCCGCAAAACGCGCCAGCGCGGCGCTATCGGTTGCGATCACGCTGATCGCTTGCTCGTCGACCAGATCCCAGGCCGAGGCATGGGCGAGGTCAAAGCTGGTATCGGTCAATACCAGGGTCGAGCCCGCTGCCAGCGCCGAGGTCAGCCAATGCCAATACGGGGTATGCGGTGCGGCCGCGTGCAGCACGCGGTCCTCGCGCTTGAGGTCTACCTGCAGGACGAGATCCTTGAGGTGCTGGATCAGGGTGCCGCCGGCCGAATGCAGGCTGATTTCATCGTCATCGCGCAGCAGGGCATACAGCGGCTGTTCGAAACCTGCGGCCTCGAACGTGAGCACTGGCGCGTTGCCTGTCTGCAGCTCGCTCCACGGGGTTGCGGTGGCGTCTGCCGTACCGACCGCGATGCATGCAATGCCGTCGAGGTTCAGATCGTTGCGCGCCAATACGGCGCTGGTCGCGACTACCGTATGCGGCGCGAGCTTGCGCAGTGCGGTATTGAGCCGGGACGCCTCGGCATGCGGCGGCAGTGCCGACCAGACAGCGCCTATGGCGACACTCGCGAGCATTGCGATCACGGCTTCGCTGCCATGATCGAGCAGGCCGACGATGCAGTGACCTGGCTTGACGCCTGAGCCGCGCAGTGCAGCGGCCACGCGAGCGACCTGTTGCTGCAGTTGCGCGTAGCTGGTCTCCTGCCACTGCCCTGCTGCGTCGCGCACGATCAGTGCAGTGCGATCGTCCCGGAAACGCAGCAGGTTCTGTGCGGCATTGAGGCGCGCTCCCGGAAACCAGCGTGTACCGCCAAGATGCTTGCCGGCGACCAGTACCTCATGGAAGGTGCCGGTTGAACGGATACCGCAGAACTCCCAGACCAGCGGCCAGAAACGTTCCGGGTGGTGGATCGAGAAATCGTAGATGGCGGCATAGTTGCGCAGATCTTCGTTGCCGGTCTGCTCGCGCGCATAGCGCACAAAACGGTTGAGATTCGCGCGTTCCACACGCTCCGGGCTGGGTTCCCAGATCGGCTTTTTCATGATTCCTTGCCTTGTCTTCCCTGTATTGCTGCGGGCAACCGCGACGCGGTGCGTGTGCAGTTTGCCAGAGCTGCCGCGCGTATGCTGCAGGCGCGGAGGCGCCTGGTGTGTTCATATAAGTGAGGAGATAAGGCTCAGAACCGATACCGCAGCTTGGCCAGGAATTGATCAGCGTCGCGCAGACTTAGCGCATCGGCGAACAGGTCGCTGCTGGTGTCGCGCTGCTCCCGCTCCTCGAAACCTCCCCGACTGTAGACCAGATAGAGCTCCGACTGCGGGGCGAGTTCATAGCGGTAACGCAGCTGCAGGCCGAAGCTGTTCACGCTGAAGTCGTCGGCGTTGCCGTCGTCGACGAGGCGTCCGCGCGGACCGATGCGATAGCCCTGGCCTTGGTGCGCGTCGATCGCAAACCACTGCAGCTTTGCACGGAGTTCATGCTTGGCCTTGGGGAACCAGTTGATGTTGAGCGAGGTGTCCCACTGGGTGCGGTGGTAGCGTGCCAGCCTGTCGTCGGCCAGCCAGATCAGCCAGTCGCGGCTCCAGCGCGGCCGGATCTCGCCGTCCAGCGTCAGGCGATCGTTGACGCTGTAGGCCAGCGAAATTTCCGGCTGGAACGCCCAGCCGCCCTGGCCTTCCTGCAGGAACCAGGCGCCCAGCGTGTACTGCCATTTGCCGCGGCGCGCGCTGACATATTCGCCGAACAGCCACGGGCGCGACTCTATCCAGACCTTGCCGGCGCCGCGCGCAATCTGATCATCGTAGCCGGCAGTCTGCGCACGCAATTCCAGGAAGTAGTTGCCGCCGGCGCGTAGTTCCGCGTAGCGCTGCAATTCCAGATACGAGGTGAGCCGGTCGCCACGATCGTTCGTGCGCAGCTCGGCTTCGACATCCCAGGTCACCGCTGCCGTCGCGCTGTCGGCCGGCAGATCGCTGCGCTTGTAGCTGGTTTCCCAGTTCAGCAGGTTGAGGTTATTGCGCGGCATATAGCCCGCATCGTTGAAGTTCAACGCATTGCCGAGGTGTGTGAACACCGCCGTATGCTGCAACTGCTCGTTCGGTGTCGCGCTCAGGCGCAGTACACCGCCGCTGTCCTTGGTCGTGACCGATGACTGCTCGATCTGCGACAACAGGAGCTGGCCGTCCAGGCGCAGATTCGGCATCAGCTGCCAACGCCAGTCGTTGGCGAACACGTCGGCGCGGCGGTCCAGCATAGGCCGGTCGACTGAGGTCACCAGCGCGCCGATATTGGAATCGCCCAGGGTATAGAGCAGCCGCCCCGCGGCGAAAAGGCGGCCCGCCTCGTCATCTTCTTCCGCAATAAAGGCGCCGTATTTGAAATCTCCGGCAGTGCCGTTGAGTTTTACCGCCGCGGTGATATCGGCGGCACGGCCGCTGCCGTCGTCGGATGCAGCGCCGACACGGCGTGTATACAGCAGCACACCATTGGGCGCGCTGCGCATGTCGAACAGAGCCTGGTTTTCAGTGAAGAACGGACGCTTGTCGGAAAAGAAGGTCTCGATCGCATCGAAATTCACGACCAGTTCGTCGGACTCGACCTGGCCGAAGTCAGGATTCACCGTTGCGGTCAGCTGAAAGTCGCCGCTGGGTTTCCAGAACAGATCGGCGCCGGCGCGGAATTCACTGCCGGGATGCTTGAGGTCATACAGCGCCGACACATACGGGAACAGGTCGAGGGTCTGCGCCCGGTACTGCGGAATCGTGATGCGCTCGAAGGCGGACAGATACACTGGATTGCCGTAGAACACCGGCGGTATGGCGGAGCGCTCGCTGCGTTCGGCCAGCACGCGGTCAACCTGGACGGCGATCTCGCGCGTCGGCGCGCTGCTGTCACGCATACTGGCAATGGTCCAGGGCAACAGGAGTTCAACGCTCCAGCCGTCTGCGTCCTCCTGTACTGCATGCTGCCAGTCCGCATCCCAGTCGGTGTTGAATCGATTTTCTTCGGTAATGATCGCGTCCTCGATCGAGTCGGACAGCGATACGGTGAAGTTGTAGCCGATCTTGCCGTCCGCATCGAAATCGATATTGACGTTGACGCGATCAGCATTGCGGATACGGTCACGCGGCGTGAACGGCTTGACGCGCTGGAAGGCCGCTGGCTGTTCGCAGCGGAATGCGAACGCAATGCCTTCGGGGGTGGACAGCAGGCGTGCTTCGGTCACCACGCTGGCCGTATCGAGGGTATAGGGTTGCGTGCGTTTGAAGTCGCGGAATACCTGCGCTTCGCGCCATTGTTCCTCGTCGATGCGGCCGTCTATGCGCAGTGTGGCGGCGTGTGCCGTTCCTGCGCCGAGTGCAGCAACGGCCAGCAAGGAAAGATAAGTGCGCATGATTTGTGCTGCGGCCAGCGAAAAGGCTGCGCATGCTACACGTTGATGCGGACAGCCGCGACTCTGATTCGTTACCTGAATCGGCGAGTTGGTATCGCCTAGCGCTGGAAGGAAAAAACCCGCGTCAGCGGGTTTTTTCGCAGCGGCGTACTGCAGCGGAAATCAGCCCAGCGCCGCTTCCAGCTGCGGTACCAGGGTGAACAGATCGCCGACGAGACCGATATCGGCAATCTCGAAGATTGGCGCTTCGCCATCCTTGTTGATCGCTACGATGGTGCCGGCGTCCTTGATGCCGGTCAGGTGCTGGATAGCGCCGGAAATGCCAATTGCCATATACAGCTCGGGCGCGATGATCTTGCCGGTCTGGCCTACCTGCAGGTCGCTGGGTACATAGCCGGCGTCGACGGCGGCACGTGATGCGCCGACGGCGGCACCCAGTTTGTCCGCGAGCTGGTAGATCACGGCGAAGTTTTCGGCCGAACCCACGCCACGGCCGCCGGAGACCACACGGCTTGCGCTTTGCAGGTCAGGGCGATCGCTCTTGCCTTGCTGCAGCTCGACAAAGCGCGTATGCGCAGGCAGTTCAGCGCTTACGTTCAGCGCTTCTATCGCTGCCGAACCACCCGCGGCCGCGGCCGCAAACGAGGCGGTGCGCACCGTCGCGACCAGCACCGCATCGGCCGGCGCTTCCACCGTGATGATGGCGTTGCCCGCATAGATGGGCCGCTTGAAGCAGTGGGCGTTCACTACTTCGGCGATGTCGGATACCTGTGCGACACCGAGCAGAGCAGCGATGCGCGGCGCCAGATCCTTGCCGAAGGTCGTTGAGGGAGCGAGTACATGGCTGTAGCCCTGCGCCGCGGCTACCACCTGCGGCGCGTAGACCGCGGCGATGGCGTGGGCGTTGGCGCTGTGGCTGATGGTCAGTACCTTGCTGACGCCGGCAATGGCGGCAGCTTCGGCCGCGATCGCCGCGGGAGTGTCGGCGAGAACCAGCACATCGATGCTGTCGGCGTTGAAGGCTTGGGCGCAGGTCACGCAGCGCGCCGTGCTGGAATTGAGCTTGCCGTTGAGGTGTTCGGCAACGATCAGAACTTTGCTCATGAGCTTTATCCGTTGGTGAGGCCGCGCCGCGCGAGTCCCGCGGCGGCTGCGGCCACGTAGGGAATTACACCAGGCCTTTTGTCTTCAGCAGCGAAACGAGTTCGGCCACGTCCTTGACCATGACGCCCTTGCTGCGCTTGGCCGGCGCGGCGTAGTGCGTGGTCTTGAGGTGATCGCCCGATTCGACCGCCAGGGATTCCAGCGGAATCGTCTCAAGCGGCTTGGACTTGGCCTTCATGATGTCCGGCAGCTTGATGAAGCGCGGCTCGTTGAGGCGCAGGTCAGTCGTGATGACCGCAGGCAGGTCGACTTCAATGGTTTCCAGGCCGGCATCGACTTCACGCGTGACGCGGGCGTTACGGCCGTTGATGTCCACTTTGGACGCGAAGGTTGCCTGCGGGCGGTTCCACAGCGCCGCCAGCATCTGGCCGGTCTGATTGCAGTCGTCGTCGATAGCCTGCTTGCCCAGGATGACGATGTCCGGCTGTTCTTTCTCGATGAGCTTGAGCAGGGTACGAGCCGCAGTCAGCGGCTGTACGGCCTGGGTGGTGACGACATGGATGGCGCGGTTCGCGCCCATGGCCAGGCCATTGCGCAGATGCGCCTGGCAATCGGCCGGGCCTATGGTGGCGACGACGACGTCGGTAGCCACGCCTTTTTCGCGCAGGCGCAGCGCTTCTTCCAGGGCGATGTCGTCAAACGGGTTGGCCGAGAGCTTGACGCCTTCGGTCACCACGCCGGAGCCGTCCGGCTTGACCTGGATGCGCACGTTGTAATCGACAACGCGCTTGTAGCCGACGAGGATCTTCATGCAGCGGATTCCGTAGTGGACCAGGGAAAGCGGCCGCAGCCGCGGGCGGAAAGCGCCGAATTCTATCGCGCCGTGGTTGGTGTGACAGATCGGGTAGTCCGGACAGCTTGCAACCGAGCGAGGATGGCCGCCGCAAGGCGGTCGGCCGAACCGGCGCCGTGGCCGAAGAATAGGGAGGGCTCACTGAGTTCAAGCTCCAGAAGCCGCGGACTGCCATCGGCGTCCTGGATCAGGTCGACGCGGGCATAGAGCAATGGCCCGGCCAGCGGAATCGCCGCCAGGGTTTTACGTGCCAGCGCGAGCTCAGCCGTGGTCGGCTCGCGCGCCGTGATGTGCTCGGGCGCGAACAGCGCCCGCGTCGCAGCGGTATGGCGCTGCAACAGCGGACCCTTGCGGATGGCATGGCTGAATTCACCCTCGAACCAGAGCAACGCAGTCTCGCCATGCTCGTCGACGCGGGCCAGATAGGGTTGCAGCAGGGCACTGCGGCCGCTGGCAAGCAGGGACTGCAGATGTGCGAGCGCCGCGTCGAACTGTTCGGCGCCATGGCGTTGCGCATCTCGTGAACCCGCTCCTACGCAGGGTTTTACGACGAACTCGAAGTCGGAGGCGCCGCCGCCCTCTGCGTTGACAAAGCGCTGCAGGGCCTGGGCAGCGTCGTCGCCCGGCTCGACGAAGGCGCTGGGCACGATCGCGATGCCGCGTTGCGCGAGTTCGCCCAGGTAGTGCTTGTCCGTGTTCCAGCGCAGGATGGCCGGCGGATTGAGCAATACCGTCGCGCTGGCGGCGCGCTCGACCCAGGCCAGGAATTCGGCCAGGCGTTGCGTGTAGTCCCAGGTCGAGCGCAGCAAGGCGAGGTCATGCGCGGCCCAGTCCGCATCTGCGTCGTCCCAGTCCAGCACGCTGACAGCGGCCCCGGCGCGCTGCAGCGCCTCGATCAGCGGCGGCAGATCCTCGTCCAGCCCGCGTGCGGCGTGAGTGGTGACGAGAGCGACGCGAGGCTGGTCCATGCAGAATCTCCAGACGGTATTTGAGGCGGAAAGGAATGCGAGTCTAGTGCCATTTGCGCCGCGTGCCCGCTGGCCACATATCCCTTGCGCGGCCCAGACCCCGGCCGCGCAAGCAGCTACTCCTTGCGCAAGACCAGCAATGGCGAGGTTCGTGCGATGCCGCGTGTGCCCAGCCAGCCGGCCAGCGTGACCAGCGCGACGGCGGCGGCGACCCCGAGTGCGAACGGCAGCAATGGCGGAGTCCACCCAATGCGAAACACGATACGGCCCAGGGAGAGTCCGGCGGTGATGGCGCCGATAGCGGCGATAAGACCGGCCATCAGCCCCAGTAACGCGAATTCACCCAGCACACTAGCGAGCAATTGACTGCGGCTTGCACCCAGGGTGCGCAGCATTGCCGTTTCGAAACGGCGTTCTTCAGCGCTGACATTCAGTGCCGCGATCAGCACCAGCAGGCCGGCGACCAGGCTGAAACCGAGTACGGCCATCACGGCGCTGCTGACTTTGTCGATGATGTCGCGTACACGGTCGAGGATCGCGTTGATATCGATCAGTGACAGATTGGGAAAAGCACGCGACACCGCGCGCAGTTCGGCCGTCCGCTCGGCCGGAAGCCAGAAGCTCGCGATATAGCTGTGCGGCAGCGATTGCGCGCTGCGAGTATCCAGCAGCACGAAAAAATTCACCCGGAATGACGTCCAGTCGGCCTCGCGTACGTTGCGGATCGTCGCCTCGATGGTGCGCTCGCCTACGCTGAAGCTCAGTTTGTCGCCGAGCTTCAGATGCAGCATGTCGACCCAGACCTGTTCGACCGAGATCTGTGGCTGTTCGGACTGAGCGTCGAACCAGCTGCCGGCCTTGAGTACATTCGCTGCGGGTAGCGTGTCGCTCCAGGACAGGCGTGTTTCCCCGTTGATCCAGCTCGCGGCGCGGCGGTCGGTGTAGTCGTCGGCGCGTGGCGCCTTGCCGTTGATGGCGACGAGTTTGCCGACCGCAAGAGGCAGCACGTTGAGGTTTTTTGCGCCTAGCTGCTGCAACTGCTGCTCCACGCGGTCACGCTGTTCGGGTTGCAGGTTCAGCAGAAAGTGATTCGGCGTTTCCGCGGGCAGGTCGGCACGCCAGGCGGCGAGCAAACCGGGGCCGACGACGGCGAGCAGCAGTAGGGCGGTGAAGCTCAGTGCGAGTGCCGTGGCCTGGATCAGGCTCAGGCTGCGCCGGCGAGCGAGGTTGGCCAGGCCGAAGCGCAGCGCCCCCGGCAGGCGCCGGCCCAGGCGGCGCAGTAGCGCAATCAGGACCAGTCCGGCGGCGAGGGTTGCGCCGGCCACACCAGCCAAGCTTGTGCCCAGCGCGGCGGCTATCGTGGCGCTGCTGCTCTGGCTCGCGATCAGGGCGAACGCAACCAGCGGCGGCAGCAGGTAGAGCAGATCGAAGCGGCGCGGACGCAGCGCTATCGCGCGCTGGAACACGCGCATAGGCGGCACGTCACGCAGGCGCGCCAGTGGTGGCAGGGCGAAGCCGATCAGCACGGCAAGTCCTACGCTGACGGCGGCAACGGCTGGCAGCAGACTGGGTGCTGGTGCGGCGGCAGGCAGCAGGTTGCCTGCATACACGAGCACGCCCTGCTGCAGCGCCAGACCGAGACCCGCGCCGAGCAGGCAGGCGGGCAGGCCTAGTAGCAGCAGAGTAAGGCTCAGTATCGTCAGCACGCGGCGTTTGCCCAGCCCCAAGGCGCGCAGTAGCGCGACTTCGTCGATCTTGCGCCGCGCATAGCGCTGCGCCGCGAGCGCAACGGCTATGCCCGAGAGCAGGGCCGAGAGCAGCGCGGCCAGACGCAGAAACAACTCGCCGCGCTCGAACGCACTACGCAGATTCTGCTGCGCTTCGGCCACGGTCACGAGTTGCGACCCATCCTTGAGCAGGGGCTTGGCCCAGGCCTGAAAACGTGCCAGTGCGGCGGCATCGCCGGCCAGCATCAGACGATGCCGCGCCCGGGAACCGACACCGAGCAGGCCGCTTTCCCTGGCATCAGCGAGCGCGACGGCGAGGCGCGGCGCGAGCGAGAACAGTTGCCCGCCATCTGGTTGACGCAGGATTTCGCCGGCTACCCGCAGTGGCCGGCCAGCCAGTTCCAGCGTGTCGCCAGGCTTGATGCCTAGCGCCGACAGCAGCAGGCCGTCGGCATATACCTGGCCCGCGCCGGGTGCCTGGGCCTGGAATTCGGAACCGGCCGCGTCGCGTATCGTCAGCACCCCGCGCAGCGGGTAGTTCGTGTCGGTTGCGCTGACCTGCGCCAGCTGGCTCTTTCCGGCGGCGAATACGACGCTGGGAAATTCAGCGCTGACACTGGTGCGCAGGCCGAACTGTTCGGCCTGGGCGAGGAACTCCGGCGCGATCTCACGGCGGGCGCTCACGCCGAGATCGCCGCCGATCAGTTCGGCCGCACTGGCGACGATGGCCTGTTCCACGCGTTGTCCCAGCGTGGCAACAGCCGTCAGCGCGGCGACGGCCAGCACCAGGGCGGCTGCCAGGGTGCGCAACTCGCCATGGCGAAATTCGCGCCGAAGAGCCCGGGCGGCAAAGTGCAGCACGTTCATGCGGCCACTTCCACGCGGCGACCACCGTCCAGGCGCACCAGATGACGGCAGCGTTGCGCCAGGGTCAGGTCATGCGTCACCAGCACCAGCGTCGTGCCGCGTGCCTGGTTGAGTTCAAACAGCAGGTCGCTGACGCTGCGTCCGGTGCGGGCGTCGAGATTGCCGGTAGGCTCATCGGCGAACAACAGCTTGGGGCCATGCACGAAGGCGCGTGCGATCGCGACCCGCTGCTGTTCACCGCCCGAGAGCTGGGAAGGGTAGTGATGCAGCCGCTGGCCGAGGCCTACGGCGGCAAGCGCCTGCTGAGCCGACAGGCGTGCATCGGCGCCGTCTTCGAGCTCCAGCGGCAGCATGACATTTTCTTCCGCGGTCAGTGCTGGCAGCAGATGGAAACTCTGGAATACAAAACCGACGCGGCGCCGGCGCAGCGCCGCACGCGCTTCCTCGTCAAGCTGCTGCAGTGCCTGGCCGTCAAGCGCGATTTCGCCGCTGTCGGGGTTGTCCAGACCCGCCAGCAAGCCCAATAGCGTGGTCTTGCCCGAGCCAGACGCTCCGACGATGGCCAGCGAGTCGCCGGCGGCAACGGAAAGGCTGACGCTATCGAGGATCTGCAACCGGCCATCGGGCCCGACAACGGCTTTGCTAACATCGCGGGCACTGAGAATTACATCGGCGGCTGGTGACATGCGGCGTTTCCTGGTCTTGGTGGTTGTACTTTTATCATTGGTAAGTTTTCACGCGGTTGCCGCGGCGGGCGCCGGCACCGTGCTCGTGCTCGGCGATTCGCTTTCGGCAGCCCACGGCATTACGCGCGATGCCGGCTGGGTGAATCTGTTGCAGCAGCGTATCGCCCAGAGCGGCAGCGCGCGCTCAGTCGTCAACGCGTCGATCAGCGGCGAAACAACCACGGGCGGCCTCGCGCGGTTGCCCGCACTGCTGGCCGAACACAGGCCAACCCTGGTCCTGATCGAACTTGGTGCGAACGACGGTCTGCGCGGACTGCCGCTCGCCGAAATTCGCTCCAACCTCTTGAAACTCCTTGACCTGGTTCGCGAGGCGAAAGCGCAGTCGGTGCTGATCGGCATAGAACTGCCGGTCAACTACGGCCCACAGTATCGCGACGGCCTGCGCGCGATGTATCGGGACTTGTCCGGCGAATTCAATGTGCCACTGGTCCCGTTCCTGCTTGAGGGCGTCGCGCTCGACCCGGCCCTGATGCAGGACGACGGCCTGCATCCGAATGCCCAGGGCCAGCCTCGCTTGCTGGAAAATGTCTGGGGCGTGGTCGGGAAAGAATTCTAGCCAGCACCTCATGACGGCAGGCTGCGAACCGTCACACCCCTGAAGGCGGGGCGCGCTAGAGGAGGAAGCGAAATGAAACAGCGCGAGGAAACGGCAGGACTGATTCTGCTGATCGAGGACAACCGCGGCATCGCTGAAATGGTCGGCGAGTATCTGGAGCGTCGCGGTTACGGCATCGATTACGCTACCGATGGCCTGACCGGCCTGCGCCTGGCGACCAACAACAGCTATGACGTCATCGTGCTGGACCTCATGCTTCCGGGACTGGACGGTGTCGACCTGTGCCGCCGCCTGCGCAGCGAGGCACAGAAAGCAACGCCGGTGCTGATGCTGACCGCGCGCGACACGCTGGATGACAAACTCGTCGGTCTCGAAGCGGGGGCTGACGACTACCTCGTCAAGCCCTTTGAAGTACGCGAGCTTGAAGCCCGGGTACGGGCGCTGATTCGCCGCGAGCGCCGCCTGGTCAGTGCCGCGGTACTGCGGGTGGCCGACCTTGTGCTCGACACGTCGACCCTGCAGCTCACGCGTGACGGGCATGACCTCGTCGTTTCACCCATAGGTATCAAGCTTCTGACCATACTGATGCGCGAATCGCCGCGCGTGGTGAGTCGACGCGATATCGAGCGGGAAATCTGGGGCGATACCTTGCCGGATTCCGACACCTTGCGTTCGCACCTGTACAACCTGCGCAAGATCATCGACAAGCCGTTCCAGCGGCAACTGCTGCATACGATTCACAGCGCCGGCTATCGTCTGGCCGACCTCGATGCCGAGCTCGTGGCGAGCCGCCAGGGCTGAGCTGTGGACCACCCCCGCGGCATACGGCGCAAGATATGGGCCGTGTTCACCCTGCAGCTGGCGGCGATCAGCTGTGCCACGCTCATGGGCGGGTTCGCCGCGGGTATCGTGCTTGAGGACTGGTTGATCCGGCATGTTCTGAAGGATGAAGCCCACTACCTGACGCAGCGCCTGCGTCTGCAGCCGGTGGTCGAATTGCTGGACACGCGCACCATGCGCGCATATCTCGACCCCGCTGGCGAGCCGGGAAATGCGTTGCCCGCTGATTTGCAGGCGCTGAACCCGGGCTACCACTACCTGAATCGCCACGGCCGCGATGAACTGGTCTACATCGTCGATGATCGGGCCGGACGGCTGGCATTGACGTTCAACCGTGGCCGTGTGCACGAGTTCACGCTGGTCTTCGCGCTCGTACTGCTTACGCTGATATTGCTGATCATTTATTTGATCACCTGGCTTACCTATCGCGCTTCCCGCCGCGCAGTGACGCCGATCGTTGCGTTGGCCCGCGCTGTGCGCGACTGGGATCCCAAGAAGCCTGATCTGGGGGTGCTTGATCTGGCCAAGCTGCCTGCCAGCGCCGATCGCGACGCCGAAGCGCTGGCCGGCGCCCTTCACGCCTTCGCCCTGCGTATCGAGGAGTTTGTCGAACGCGAACGCAATTTCACGCGAGATGCGAGTCACGAACTGCGCAGCCCGCTGACCGTCATCAAGGTTGCGTCCGATGTGCTGGATGATGAGGAACAGCTCACTCCGTTCGCGCGCCGCTCCGTAGGCCGCATCCGGGCCGCGGCGCGGGATATGGAAGCGCTGATCGAGGCGTTTCTGATCCTCGCGCGCGAATCCGACCTGGGATTGCCGGAAGAAGATTTCCTTATCGATGAAGTGGTCGATGATGAAATGGAACGTGTGCGGCCACTGCTCGACAACAAGCCCGTGCAATTGCACCTGCAACGTGAAGGCAGCTTCCGCCTGCATGCTTCACCGCGCGTACTCTCGGTGATGCTCG
Source organism: Rhodanobacteraceae bacterium (assembly GCA_016790075.1). GTDB lineage: Bacteria > Pseudomonadota > Gammaproteobacteria > Xanthomonadales > Rhodanobacteraceae > Tahibacter. The sequence goes on from JAEUPP010000057.1 coordinate 56,660, forward strand.
GCAATCTGCTGCGCAACGCCTGCCAGTTTACCGAGCACGGACGTATCCTCGTCACGGTCGGGGGCGACTTCGTGCGTGTCGAAGACACCGGCGTAGGCATCCGTGTTGGTGATCTGGAAAAAATCTTCACGCCGTTTTTCCGGCCCGACCGCAGCCCACGGGGTGGTCACGGCGTAGGCCTGAGCATCGTCAAGCGGCTGTCTGACCGCTTCAACTGGCCGCTGCAGCTCGACAGTGTGCTCGGTGCCGGCACCGTCGCCACGCTGCGCTTTCCTGGCGCCGTACCGCGCCAGCACGAGACCTCCCGTGGTGACGGATGAAGCACCGCAACGGCGGCCTTCTGCGACAGGAGCTGTTGCGACACGTTCCAGCTCGGCGTGAGCAGCGGATGTGAAAAGTAGCAACCATTCCGCCCGCTGCCAGTACTCAGTACTGGCAAGCCGCTATCCCGTGCGGTGTCTGGCTGGAGGATCAAATGTATCGACACATAGTTCGCGGGGTTACAGGCCTTTGCATGTTGCTCGCGTCGACCCTTGCGGGGGCAGCCAATCATGTGGTGTTGGTTGGCGGCGGTGGCAACGGCTATTCGCCGTCCAGCCTGACAATCCAGGCCGGTGATACGGTGACGTTCCGCAATGCAGGCGGTTTCCACAATGTGGTCGCTGATGACGGCTCATTCCGCTGTTCCGTCGACTGCGAGCGCGAAGGCTACGGTCTCAGCAATAGCGGCGCACCCAGCTCCAGCAGCTGGTCACAGACGATGACGTTCAACCTGCCGGGTGAAGTTGGCTATTACTGCAGCGTGCATGGAGGGCCAGGCGGCGCCGGCATGGCAGGCAAGATCATCGTACAAGCTGGTGGCTCGAGTTTTGCCATCGGCAACGCGGTCAGCGGTAACTGGTTCAATCCGGCGCAGAGCGGTCACGGCTTTCAGCTCGAAAAGGTCAACGACACCACGGTGACCGCGTTCTGGTTCACGTTCGATGCGAGCGGTAACCAGGTCTGGATACTTGGCGTAGGCCAGCTCGTGAACAACCGCATCGAAATGCAGGCAGTGAAGAGTCGAGGTGGCCGTTTCCCTCCAAACTTCGACCCCGCCCAAATCACGAATCCGCCCTGGGGCACGCTGACTTTCACCTTCACTGGCTGCAACGCCGGCAACGTGGCCTGGACCTCGACCGACCCGCAGTTCACCGCTTCGGGCACCCTGATGCTCGAACGTGTGACCTCGATTGCCGGCACCACGTGCACGCCGTAACGCCGGCCTGTTGAAGGCGCCAGGAAAGAGGCCTGGCGCCAACCCGGACTCTCGTCATCGGTACGCGGTAGCGCGTGGCTGTACTCTGGAATTTTGGTCGGGTGACGGTGCTTGTCATTCCTTCGCCGTGGACAGCCGGATCGTTCGTGCCCGCCGCGCTGCCGGCGCGACTTGAGTTGCCACCGGTGGCCGCAACTGTGGTGTGTGCGCCGGCGGACCAGGGCGCGGCGTTGGCCGTGCCCTGGTCTGCTGCGCTAACCATCCGCGCGGGCGGTGCGGTCTACTGAGCGAGCTCCCATACCGAGCGGCCGAATGTCGCGGCACGCACCAAGGTACCGTCGCGCGAGACATAGAGGTCGGTCACATTGACCAGCGGCATGCCTGCGCCCAGGCGCGACCAGGTCGTGCCGCTGTCGGTCGACGTGTAGGCGCCCAGGTGAGTGGCCGCATACAAGGTGGTTGATGTGGTCGGATCGACGCTGACGGCGTTCACCGGAATGCCGGTCGGGAAGCCACCACCATCGATGGGCGACCAGCTTGCGCCGCCGTTGCTCGAACGCCAGAGGTGGGTCTTGGTCGCGTTCGGTGCAACTGACGAGACATAGATGATGTTCGTATTGGCCGTATCAAACGCGATCGAGCTCAGGCTGGAGTCGTGATTGGGCAGGGCGCTGGGGGCAGTCCAGCTGGTACCGCCGTTGCTGGACAGAAAAACGCGGCCGCTGTTGGCGACGAGGCCGATGACGCTGGCATTGCTGCGCGCGGTGCCGATCCCACGGATGTACAGGCTGGTCGTCGGCAGCCCGGTAGTACCTAGTGGGCTCCAGGAGCCGGCGTAGTTCACGCTCTTGTAGGCCTTGGTATAGCTGTAGGTATACAGGGTGTTGCCGCTGAGGTCGCCGTCCCAGCGCTTGATGACGGTCAGGAATGGCGCAGTTGCGTCGTTGTTGCATTCGGTAATGCCCGAGCAGGCGCTGGAGAAGTTCAGGCCGCTATCAGTGCTCTTCATGATGCGTGCGTAGTACAGGCTGCCCAGCATCTGGTTGGCGTTGGACTGGTTCACGTCACAGCCGAAGCCGTCGCCACCGATCTCCTGGTTGTATACACCGGTAGAGCCGACGCGGACACGGGTGCCGTTGTCCTGCAGACCGGCAATGACCTTGCCGCGGTCGGCCGTTGACGAGCCGATCTGGTAGACCAGGTGAGTGGCAATGCCCTCGTTCATGGCCGCGCTCCAGGTCGTGCCGCCGTTGGCCGTGAAGAACACACCACCGTCCGAACCGACATAGAGCGTGCCGTTGCGATCGTAGTGCGCGGTGTGCAGGTCGGCGTGGACATAGGGCAGGCCAAACTGCGCCAGCCAGTTGCTGGCCTGCGAATAGGTCGAGCCACCGTCGGTCGTCTTGGCTATCAGCAGAGCGCCGCCAAAATAGACCTCGTTCTTGTTGGTCGGACGTACGATCAGCATCTGGTCGTACGAACCCTGGCCGCTGAACACGGTCTGCAGAGTGGTCGACTCGGTATTGCGGTTGGAATAACTCTTGTAGGTGACGCGCGTGCCTTTCTTGCTCGCACCGACGCCGGTCCAGGTCACCCCGTTGTCAGTCGACTTGAACAGGTTGGCAAAGTCGTTTTCCGTGCCGCTGGTGTTGGCGGCAAGCGCATACATCGTAGTGCGGTCGGACGGCGCGGCCGCGACCGTCACACGGCCTATGCCGGCGCTGTCGGCTATGCCGGTCGCGCGGGTCCAGGTTGCGCCGCTGTCGGTCGACCGCCAGACCTGTCCATTGGTGGCGGTGGCGCTAGGCGCTGCTTCCAGACTGAGCACGAAGGTATTGCCGCCGCCCCAGTCAATCGACCAGATGTACGGCGTTTCCGCCACACCCGTATTGATGGACACCGGCGCATAACTCGCGCCGGCGTTGGTCGAGCGGTACAGGCCCTTGTTGGTGGCCACGAGGACGAGGTTGGAGTTGCTGGGTGATACGGCGATATCGGGAATGATGGTCGAGTCGCCAAGCACTACCGGATTGCTCCAGGTGTTGGCTCCGTCAGTCGACTTTGCGAGCCCGATACCGGTGCCGTCGAACGGGTCGCCGAGGCCGAGATACAGGACATTGGCGTTGTTCGGGTCCATCTCCAGCGCACCGACCGACAGCGAACCCAAGGTTTCGGTCTTGGCATTCCAGAACGCGCCGCCGTCGGTCGATTTCCAGACCCCGCCGCCGGCGAACGCGACGTAGATGGTTTGCGCGTTGTTCGGATCGGTCACGATGCTGCGCACGCGGCCGGTATCGCTGACGCCGTTGAGCGTGGTGCCGCCGTTCTGCGCATAGGATGCGGCAGTAGGGCCGATATTGTTCCAGGTGCCACTGAGGTTGATTTTGGCCGCGGCCTTCGGATCAATCACCGTGGCAGAAGTGTCGCTGCCGGGCAGCAGGCGGCTGTAGCGCTGGCGCTCACGTTGTGCAGCTTGCAGCATGAAGTGTTGGTAACTTGTTGTCCAAAGCTGCTTTTTATTTTTATCGATTTTTGTTCTTTTGCTGCGCTGGTCGTAACTTTCGTTGTACCACTCGTCCATCGCTTGCCGCCGTGCCATTGCATTGTCGCGTTCCTTGGCGTATGCGCTACCCGATGCACCCGCGGCGACCACGATCAGCACGCTGCCCGCAAAACACCCCCACTTCGTCAGTGCTACCCGCATTACCCTTCCCCTGTAGTGTCGCCTTGTGCAAACGGCGAGTTTTGGACCGCCCCGCGCGGCCCTGGCGAACTCAGCCTTTAGGCTGATCAGGCATCAGTCTCTGGGCTGAGGTCCGGCGATCATAGGGGAGGCTATTTAATTATTTCCGGATGGAATAACGCCTTCACAGATGTTCACTTTTTCGCGCCGACTATTCCGGACTGGACCGTTCGCTACCGGCGTGCTCGGAGCCGGCTTCGTCGATGCGCGCAGGATGTGTTCTGCAGATGTACCTGCTGCCTAAATTGATGCGTTATGAAAATGTAGTAGTGCGAAACCGTGTGGTGAGTGCCGCCAGCCCTGGTCGAGAGCGGGATGCGTTCATGGGCCGCCGCGGTGATTCCGTGGTGCCGGCACTCTTCTGGTGCTGAACGCGCTGGCCTTGCACAAATTCTGGAATCGATCCGGGCGCTGAGCAGAATCCGCTGCCGGAAACCTGTGTACATCAATCGACCTCAGCAAGGTCGATATGTTTGGCGTCGTTGGAAGCGAGCGCGGTGACGGCGAGCAGGGCGACTGGCCGGCACACCATGCGGTCATTTTTCGAGGCGGTAGTTCAGGCCGGCGCGGTTTTCCGTCGTCGCGTTCTGCGCTTCGAGCTCCCATAGCCGCGAGAGCTTGTAGCGCAGGGTTATGACTTCACCCGGCGTGAAGATGCCGACGCCGTAGCTTAAGTACAATTTGGGAGACAGATACTTGCCGACAGTGAAGGCAGCGCCGCCTATGGCGGCGTTGTCGCTGACGGCGGCGTCGACGCCCAGGCGCGCGCCTACGCTTTTTGCCAGCAGGTCGCCGGTGGCAGAACCCAGCGCCTGCGCCGCAGCGCCGACCAGATCGCCTTCACCGCTCTTGAGCGCTGACAGCGGGCGTCCGGTAATCAGGTAGGACAGGGCTTCGGACTGCTCCAGTGCGGGCTCTGAAAACACGGTGAGTAGCGGGGCTTGTGCGGTGCCTTGCACGCGCAGGCCGGCGGTAACGTCGCGCAGTTCACGCACCGCCTTGAGATCCAGGCCGGGATTGTCGATGGCCGTGCTGGCAAACAGCAGGCGGCCGGTCTGGATTTTCAGGTCCTGGCCATAAGCCTTGTAGGTGCCGCCGACCCGGATTTCGCCCCGGCCTGTGGTCTGGCGGCCGGGGCGTTCGACCACGACGAGCTGACCATCGAGTTTGCCGTCCAGGCCGAAGCCCTTTAGCTTGACCGCCTCACCGAGCTTCACGGTGACGTCGGCGGTGATCGGCTGCGCCGCCTGGTGTTCGGCGGCGTCGGTATCGACAATGACGACGTCGGGCGAGATTTTGGCCGCGCCGCCGCCGGGCAGTCTGGTCAGGTCGATATCGGCCCTGGGCATGCCAATTTCACCGTTTGCCACCAGGCCCTGTTCATTGCGGCGCACGCGCAGCTTCGGCGAGAGAACGAGGTGAGCGGCGGGAATGTCGGCGGCAAGAAAATCCTCGCCTTCGATCAGGATATCCAGTGGTGCATCGGCGCTGATGCCGCTGCTGCCGCTGATCTTGAGCTGGCCCTGACCGGAGCGGATGCTGCCGCTGATGGCGACGCTGCCTCGGTTGTCCAGGTCGACCTGTATCTTGCCGTCGGCGAGCTTTAGTCCGGCCTCGGGCACTTCGGTGACGAAACCATCGACCAGGATCTGTCCGCTGGCGCTGGGTGTCGCGACAGTACCGCCGAATACGAGGCGACCGTCCAGCTGCCCCTTGGTACCGGCGAGTTCGGATGAAAACAATTCCACAAAGGACATGTTTCCGAGTTTGAGCTGGATCTGGCCCGAGAGATCCTGCTCCGCGCCGCTTGCGTCCAGGCTCCCACTGATGCTGCCGCCGTCGGCGAGGTTGCCCTGTACGACCAGACGCTGTGACGACGGGGAAAAGGCTGCGTCCATGGCGAGATCGGAATAGGCCAGCAATGCCTGATCGGGCCGGTCCGTATAGGCGATGCGGCCTGCCGCGGAAGAAATTCTTGCGCTGCCGTCGAGTGCGCCCTGGGCGCTGCGGCGCAGGTTGCCTGAACCGTTGATTTCGCCGCTCAGCTCCAAGGTCGTGTCGGGCGCGGAAAGGGCCGTGAGTGTCGCCAGCGGCAGGCGCTCCAGGCGATACCGGCCTTGCATGCTGCCGTCGGCGGCGTGCTGGCCGGAAATGCACAGGCGCGGCCCTTGTGCCGCCAGGCATAGCTCACCCAGTGTGGTTGTGCCCGTTGCATACGAGAGCGCTGCGGGTTGCTCCAGCGCCCACGGCGGCTGGTCCTTGAGTTCAAGCGTGAGCGCATTCAATGCGCCGCTCCAGTTCTCGCCGCTGAGCTTGCCGCGCAACTGCAATTGCGTGGACAGCACGCTGCCCAGGGCGCCGGCGCTGAGTTCGTGCGAGTCGCGGTCGCCCTTGGCCGCCAGGGTTATGCGGTCGAACGGTTGTCCAGCAGCGTTGACGCCCGTCGCGAGCAATTCCAGCCGGCCGCGCGCCGCGCTGAGGTCGGCAATGTTGGCGCTGAGGGTCAGCGAGGCCGCGCGGCTGTCCGCATAGACCAGCCCCGTGCCGTCGGCCTGGGCATCCAGGGTGAGCGCGGGCCACCGGCCCTTGATGCCCAACTGGCCGCGCAGGCGGCCCTGTGCCTGCGGCAGCAGGTCGCCCAGCGAGGCAAGCGTGAAACCCATGTGTGCGTCGGTCATGGTCTCGCTGCCATAGCCGCGTACGGCCAGTGTGCTGTCGCCGGAAGCGAGTGCCAGAGTGCCGTCGATGGCAGGGCCGGGCGCAATGCGCAGATCGGCCGTGCCGGTGATGGGGCGCTGGCGCAGACTGCCGTCGAGCTTGGGCATTTTCAGTGTGGCGCTGACACCGTCGGCAGCCTGTTGGCCTTCAGTCGCGAATTGCAGGTTCAGCGTGCCGGGCCACCCGGCGGCGATGGTGCCTGGGTCGAGCTGGTTGGCGCTGACCTCGAGTTTCCAGCCAGGCACTGGCTTCAGGCTCACTTCGCCGCTGGCATTCAACGAACCTGCTGGCTTGCCGTTGTGGTGTTGCTGCAGCAGCACGTGCTCAAGCGCTATGCGTTCATTGTTGCCGCTGGCGGCGAGCGAGATGTCGGTGGGGCGGCCTGGAGGGCCGATCTGCATCTCGGCAGACAGCGTGAATTGTCGGGTTGTACCGGCAAGGCGAAGATTGCCGCTGCCGGCGAGTTCCTGTCCGACCAGCGCAGCCGGCAGCAGCAAGTCTTTCCAGGTTGCGCTCAGGTGCGCGGAGGCGTCGGCGCTCAGTGGCAATTCGCCGCTGAGATCCAGCCGGCCCGGCAGCATGGGGGAAGTTGCGCTCAAGGCTTCGATGACTAGTGTTTGCTGTGCAAGACGATACCTGGCGGGTTCCACTTGCACGGTGTACTCATCGATATCCACCGTGCCGGCGAGCTCTCCGCGCGTGGCACTGAACCTGCCGGTGAGATCCAGGGCCAGGGTTTTCAGGGACGAGTCCTTGAGCAGCTTGCGTGCGTCGAACCGTTCGGCCTTCAGCGCGAACAGCCAGTCGCGCGTGGCCAAAGGCTGGTTTGATGCGTCGGCGTTGACGGACGCCTGCAGGGCTAGCGGCGCCTGCAGTTGCAGCGTCGCCCGCGGCAGGTTGCCGTCGTTGACCGCACTCAGCGTGCCGGCGTAGTCCGTGCCGTCCAGCTGCCAGCGGAAACGTCCATCGGCCTTGCCACGGTACTCGGCCAGCGGGGTGATTTCGCCGTCCAGCCTGATTTCGCCCTGGGGCGCCTGCAGGGCGAGTTTTTCGATAGTCAGCCGGGAATCGCGCTGCCATCTTGCAGAGGTGCTGAAGCGATCGGCGACAAAGGTCTCGGCGCCGTCACGCTGCAGGCGTACGCGTTCGATCACCAGGCGGTCGAGCTGAATATCAAGCGGTGGTTGCAGCGGCAGCGGTGCGTCCGAAGGCGGTGTCTGTGTTGTGGTCGTCGCGATGATGGCATCGGTGATTGCAAGGTTTTCCACATGAGCAACTTTGCCGAGCAGCGCGAACGGTGCGATGTCCAGCGTCACTTGGCCAATCTGCACGTCGACGCCCGTATCGCGCCAGCGCAGCTTGCGCAGTACCAGCGGGCCGGCCAGACGCCCCTCGGCAGATTCGATAGTGAGCTTGCCTCCGGTCGACGCCAGCACGCGACCGAGTACCAGGCGCAGTCCGGCTTCGCTGTACAGCGCCCAGACCAGCGCGGTAGCTGCCAGCACGAGCAGCAGTGCGAGGGCGACCAGCCAGTTCCTGTGCAGGCGGCTCACAGGTCGGGCCCTATGACGAGATGGATCTGAACACCGTCTTTCGGTTCACGCAGTGGCACGCCGAGGTCAAAGCGCACCATGCCTACCGGCGAGCGCCAGCGCAGGCCAAGGCCGGCGCCGATCTTGGGCTCGTACTCGGTGCCGGAGTAGGCGTCGCCGGCGTCGACAAAGGTTGCCAGGCCCCAGTTGGGTCTGAAGTAGTACTCATACTCGGCGCCGGCGGTGAGCAGATGCTTGCCGCCGATGACAATCGGTTTGAACGCGGAATTGATTTCGAGCTCGGGGCCTATGGTCTGATAGCCATAGCCGCGAATAGAGCGGTCGCCACCGGCGAAGAAACGCAGGTCAGGCGGTAGCCGGTCGAAGTCATCGACCCAGCTTGCGCCGACACTGCCGCGCAGAATCAGCCGATGCTGCGGTCTGACCTCGCGTATCCATTTCACGTCGCCGCGCAACTGCACCAGATCCGTGTCGGACAGCAGGCTGGCGCTGGCGGCACGGGCGAGCAGGTTGACCGAATAGCCGCGACGCACGAACAGCGGATCGTCGGCACGCTTGCGTGTCAGGGCGAACTGCGGAAACAGGATGGTCGAATTGCCGCGAAAAACGACTTGCTTGCGATCACCGATCTCGAAATCACCGGTCTGCAGATGCAGGCCCAGCGTGCGGGTGAAACCCAGCCATTGCCGCGTTTCGCTGGCGACCAGGCTGCTGGTCTTGGAGCGCGTGGTTTGCGTATCTTCGTCGCGATAGTTGACGCCGAAGTTGATCGCACGGCTATCGCTGCCGGGCAGCGGGATCTGATAGAGCGCAGAAGCTGAAGTCAGCCGCTGCGCGAGTATTACTTCACTCCGGAACTTGTGACCGCGCCGGTTTACCCAGCGTCGCTCCAGTCCGCCGCGTACGCCCAACCCTGTGTCGGTGCCGACGAACAGGCCGCCGGTATAGATGCTGCGCTTGGCCGGGGCAAGCGTGACAACGATCGGCACGACGCCGTCAGCGGCGTTTTCGATATCGGGGTTTACATCGACTATGGAAAAGTAGTCGGTGTCGACCAGTCGCTGCTGCAGCGACAGTAATTGTTCCTGAGTATAAAAATCACCTTGCTTCCAGGGCAGATAACGCAGCAGAAAGTCAGCGTTGAACTGGCTGCCGGCGAACTCGACGTCACCGATGCGATAGCGCTGACCGGGCTCCCAGGCCAGGCGCACGACGGCCTTGCGTGTGCTGCGCATGACCTCGACGCGGTGGGTAGCAAGCTTGGCATCGAGGAATCCGTCAGCGAACAGGGCAGCCTGGATCGCGGTCTTGCCGCGCTCGTACGCGGCGTGGTTCAAGGCCTGGCCCGGGGTGGGTTGAAAAGCGCGCAAGGCCTGGCGCACGTTGGGTAGCTCGCGTGCCTGGCCTTGTAGCTCAAGATCGAGTTCGGCCACGGTCACAGCTTCTCCGGGCTGCACGGCAAGGACGGCGTTCCAGCCGTCGGGTGTTTCCTTGAGTTCGCCGGTAACACTCGCATCGTAGTAGCCGTAGGGTTCCAGCGCCTTGGCAATCTGCGCGGGCGCGCGATCGTAGAGGCGGCGCGCCTGGGCAGAGCTGATCTCGCGCCCGGCGTACTGCGTGAGATCAAGGCCTGCCAGTGCGGCAATCTTGAGATCGCCGTCCACGCCGAGCAGCGTCGCGGTGATTTTTGCGGCCGCTACAGCAGCTGTATCGGAAGCCAGCAGCAGCACCGTCAGGGCAATGCCCCGCCAGATCGGCGGCGGTAGCGGCTTTCCTCGACAGGGGGCTGGGGCAGCAGTTTCCTTTTCGGGCATGCGATCTATCCCTGCAAACAGGCTCGATTCTAGCGCAGGGGGGGAGCAGTGGCAGGAACGTCCCGGCCGCAAGCAGTGACGCGGTTCACGCAGTGCGAACCGGTGCCACGTCACGCGTGCGGAGCATTCAGGAATACTGTGGCGTGGGAGTCGTGCGGCTACGGGCGCTGGCAGTGGTCAAAAGTGTGCCAGGCGGGGGAAGAGGCCTAACAGGCCGATCACGATGAGATAGATCGCAACGACATAGTTGAGCAGGCGTGGCTTGATCAGGACAAGAATGCCGGCGATCAATGCCAGTAGTGCGGGGAGGTTGACGGCCACAGTACGGCTCCTACGGTTCGGGGGGCCAACTGTCGCACTGTCCGTGTCCGCTGAGTAGTCGGCATAGCTGTCAAGTGCAGTCAACACGTTGTGTGCCGCATCATCATGACGGCGCCTCCCGCTGAGAAACTGCCTGAATGGCCGAGTCGCCGTTGCGGTGCCGTCATGCGGGCAGCCTGCCTGATCGGCTGATCAGGCAGGCAGTTCGGGACTAGCGCTCGAAGCCGTCGATGAATATGGCGTCAAGCTTGAGGCGGAAGGCGCCACGGCCGTGGGTACACGCCAATATCGACCCGGTCGTGCGGTTCGACTTGAGATCGAATATGGCAACGTTCGGCAGGCCTTCGTTGTAGGGAATCCAGGTGCTGCCACCGTCGGAGGAAAGGAAGGCACCCACATCGGTACCGGCCCAGATCGTGTTCGGAACGACCGGGTCGAAGGCCAATGCGTTGACCGGGACATCGGGCAGGCCGGTCGACGAATCGGTCCAGGTCGATCCACCGTCGATGGACTTGCGCACGTTGCGGGCCGGCAGCGATCCGTTAAACGCCGAGCGGGACTGATAGACGATATTCGGGTTGCGTGGGTCGACCAGGATGTCGGACACGTACTGCGGAATGACGGCCGGCAATGCGTCGACTTCGGTGAAACTCAGCCCTCCGTCGATCGAACGGAATACACGGCCATTGTTGGAGCCAGTGAAGATGACCTGTGCGTTCAGGCCGACTGCGGGATTGGCCAGCGTCTCGATTGCGCTCAGCACGCCGCCCGGTGCCAGATCGGCGCCGCCGCCCAGCGCTGTGAATATGTTCGGAGTCTGATCCGGGAACGAGAAGAAGGCGTTGGCGCGGTAGAGCTTGTGCGTGCCGAAATACAGCGTGTCGCTGACTCCCCGATCCAGATGAATCGGTGCGTAGAACAGCACGCGGTCACTGAAACCGATGCCATTGCCGGTGGCGGCGGAGTCGGCAAATGAGCCCAGATAGTCGCCTTGCTGGGTGACGAATCCGGCCGTCGTATAGCCGACACCGATCAGGTTGTTGGTCTGGTTGTAATAGGTATGGACGAGGTTTGTCGGCGTGGTCTGGTCAATCAATGCAAAGCCGCCGTCGCCGAAGTCCAGGTGCGGCCAGGCAGTGCTGCCGGTCCAGCCGTTGGTGCCATTGTCCTGCGTACCGCCGTAGGCGATGTTGGGGTCGCTGGGATGTGTGTCGCAGGCCTGGAACTGGGTCAACTGCAGGGATGTATTGAGGTTCTGCCAGGTATCGCCGCGGTCGGTCGACTTCCAGATGCCGCCGTCATTGCCAACCCAGATTTCATTCGGACGGCCGGGCCAGGAAACGATGGAATGGACGTCGGCGTGCAGCGCCGTATTGGTCGAAGGGCTGCGCACCTTGCTCGCGAACGTGGTGCCGCCGTCATTGGAACGCATGAAGAAACTGGGGGTGGTCTCCGGATCAGCGGAGTTGCCGGCGCCACCGGTGTAGACGATGTTGGGATTGCCCGGCTCGGTGTATACCGGCAGGTCATAGAAGCACTGGCCCTGGCAATAGCCGCGTGCAGCGGCCAGTTCGGTCCACGTGGTTCCGCCATCAATGGATTTGTACACCTTGCCGCCGCCGATGCCGGTGTTGGGCTCGCCGGTGCCGATGTAGAGCACGGAGGGATTGCCGCCGCCCGGATTGGAACCGGTAATCCAGCTGCGGCCCAGCGTACCCGACAATGCGGGCAGCCCGGTCGCTGTGCCAAAAACCTGGGTCCAGGTCACGCCGTTGTCGATGGATTTCTGCACGCCACCGGACCCTGGAAGGGTTCCAAACCCTATCATCGCCACCCACCAGGTCGTCGGTGTCACCGGATCCTGGATCAGGGTGGACGCTGGATCGTTGGCGATCTGGGTTGTGGCCTTGGTCCAGGTCACCCCGCCGTCGTTGGAATTGAAAATGCCGCGCGGCAGCAGCGGAATGGCTGCTGAGGCTCCCAGTCCGTAAACACCGCTACCCGTGGCCGCCACCAGGTGGTTGGGGTTGGCCCGGTCGACCGCGAGGGAGTTGACGCTGCGTCCGGCAAACAGTGCAGTGCCATAAGGACCTTGCCAGGTGCGGCCGGAGTCAGTCGACTTGTAGACACCGACACCGCCGTAGGAGTCAGCGCTGTAGTTGCCTTCGCCGGTACCGATGTAGATCGTGCCCTGGTTGATCGGATGCGCGCCGGGAGCCAGGGCAATGCTGCCGATTGCCAGGGATCCCAGGTGATCGGTCAGCGGTGTCCAGGTTGCGCCGCCGTTGAGCGTGCGCCATATGCCGCCCTGTGCGCCACCCGCGTAGACGGCGTTGTCGATAGTGTCTATGGCCAGTGAAGTAACACGTCCACTGACCGGGCTGGGAATGATGGGGAAGGTAGGCGTCTGGCCGTTCAGCAGCGGGGCCGGGCCTATCGACTGCCAGCGCTCGCCAAACTGGTAGGCCAGGGGCAGCTTGTCCCGGGAACTGCGCTCCGCCTCGCGTACCTGATCGTATGCCTGCAGGCGGGCAAGTGCGGAAATGAAATTCGCATCATCGGGATTGCTGCGGCGCTCCGCTTCATACTTGCCGCGTTGATCGCGCAGCCCTTCCTTCACGACGCGATCTTTCATGGCACTCGGCGGCGACTCTGCTGCAACCGCAGTGATCACAGCCAGCGGCAGCAGTGCAACGGATACTGCACTTACCCACTTCATGGTGTTCCCCCGACGCATACTCAGCCAGACTTTTGGCGGGGCGATTCTCTACCTTACGGGCCAGTCTTTTCTATACGTATTCAGTCATAAGGCCGGTGATGGCTGCGACTTTTTGTTAACCCTGCAGGCGGGTGACCACCGTTCGGCGGAGTATCGATGGGTGATAGGAATCGCGTCGGAGCACTACAGTCCTGGACGCGCGCCACCGTGCCGGCCTGATCCTTGCCGCGCGGAACCCTGCAGCCTGGCGCCAGTTTCATCAAGCACGGCGTCGTGTATTTGTATCATCTAGTCGATGCTGAGCAGGGCGACCATGGGCTCGGCGCTTGGCGAGCTACTTCAGTGCGCCGCGGTGGCGGTCTAGCGTGTCGCGTAACGCCTGGTCGAACGTTTGCTGCTCGTGATCGTTGCGTCGCGCAACGCCGCTGATCAGGACCGCACCGGATTGGCTCGCCGACAGGACAAGGATGGCGGCCAGAAACGGCCGCCACCCGGGTCGACCGATCAATCTTCCTCGGGACGTGGTTTGTACGACTCGACCAGGTTTTTTTGCACCTGCGGTGGAACCGGCTCGTAATGGCTGAACTCGATCGCATAGCGGCCGCGGCCGCCGGTCATGGACTTGAGCTCGGTCTGGTAGTCGGTGACTTCGGCCAGCGGTACCTGGGCACGGATGATGATTTCGCCCGAGTGTCCGGAGTCGGTGCCGTTGATGCGTGCGCGTTTGCTGGCGAGTCCGCCTGTTACGTCGCCCATGTGACTGTCGGGTACGAATACTTCGAGGTTGACCACAGGTTCCAGCAGGGTCGGCCTGGCCTTGGAAATGGCGTCGAGGAAGGCCTTCTTGCCGGCGGCGATAAAGGCGACCTCCTTGGAGTCGACCGGATGGTATTTGCCGTCGTAGACCGTGACCCGCACATCCTGCATCTGATAACCGGCCACGGCGCCATGATCGAGCACCTGGCGCACGCCTTTTTCCACGGCCGGCAGGAACTGGCCCGGGATGGTGCCACCCTTGACCGCATCGACGAACTCGAAGCCGGCGCCGCGTTCCAGCGGCTCGATGCGCAGGAACACTTCGCCGAACTGTCCGGCGCCGCCGGTCTGCTTCTTGTGGCGATGATGGCCTTCGGCGGCTCCGGCCACGGTTTCGCGGTAGGCGATGCGCGGCGGCCGCGATTTCACTTCCACGCCATAACGCTCCTTCATGCGCTCCAGCATGAGCTTGAGGTGCAGGTCAGAAAGGCCGCGCACCACCATCTCGTTAAGCTCCTTGTTGTGTTCAACCCGAAAGCAGGGGTCTTCCTCACCGAGTTTGGCCAGTGCAGTCGCGAGTTTCTGTTCCTGGCCCTTGTGCGCCGGTTCAACCGCGAGACCGAACATCGGCACGGGAAAATCCAGCGGCTTGAGGTGGATCTGATCTTCGTCGTGCGAGTCGTGCAATACAGCATCAAAGTGGATTTCGTCGATTTTCGCGACGGCGGCGATGTCGCCGGGAATTGCCTGATCGATCTCGACGTGGTCCTTGCCCTTGAGCTTGAACAGGTGACCGACCTTGAACGGTTTCTTGCCGTCGTCGATAAACAGCTGTGTGTCGCGCTTCACCGTGCCCTGGTAGACGCGGAAGATACCGAGCTTGCCGACGAAGGGGTCATTGACGATTTTCCAGACATCGGCGATCACATGGGCTGACGGATCGGGCTTTGCTTCGATGGGCATTGCGTCGGCACCTGTGCCTTTGACGAAGGGCGGCGGATTGCCTTCCTTCGGATTCGGCGCAAGACGCTCTATCAGTTCAAGCAGCTCTTTCACGCCGGCGCCGGTGCGCGCGGACACGAAGCAGATGGGGACGAGATGGCCTTCGCGCAGACACTGCTCGAAGGCGTCGTGCAATTCTTCCCCGCTAAGGCCTTGCTCGCCTTCGTCGAGGTAGTGGCCCATCACGGTTTCGTTGATCTCGACTACCTGGTCGATGATGCGCTGGTGTGCGGCGGCGACGCTGTCGAAATCGGCAACGCCATCGGGCTTGAAGAAGCAGTCCACCACGGCCTTGCCGCCCTGCGCGGGAAGGTTGATCGGCAGACATTCCGGGCCAAAGGTTTCGCGCAGTTTTTCCACCATGGCGCGGCAGTTGCCGCCGTCGATCTTGTTGACGACCAGCAAACGGCAGAGATTGCGTTGCTTGGCGTAGTCCATCAGGCGATGGGTCGAGAACTCAATGCCGTTGTGGGCATTGACCACGATGGCGCAGGTTTCCACGGCGGCGAGGGCTGACAGGGTGGGGCCGCGGAATTCGGGGTGTCCGGGGGTATCGATGAGGTTGATATGGCAGTCGCCACGATCGATGGAGGCTATCGTGTCGGCGATTGAATGCTGCCGTTCTTTCTCCATGGCGTCGAAATCGGACACTGTGGTCCCGCGCTCGACACTGCCCTGTGTCTGTATCGCGCCACCTGCCTGCAGCAGCGCCTCAAACAGTGTTGTCTTTCCCGCGCTCGCGTGGCCCACGAGCGCGATGTTTCGGATGCCATCGGTGGTATAGGACATGACGTAACCCTCCCAGCGAAACATGGATGCAGGGCCGTCATGGTCGTCCGCAAGCGCTTGACCCCAGCGGGTCGACGCGGGGCGGGCGGTCATGGCGGGTACGCCGTCGCGACGGGCGGGGCGCAGGCATAGACTTGCCCCTGTCCTTGCAAGCGTCAAGCTGCGGCGCAACGTGAGCTGCCAAAGGCCGATCGTGGAGGGCGCTGCGATTTCCGACTCCCGTTAGTCCCAAAGGCTCTTTAGTGATAATTGCGCCATGCACAGCAATGACGACGATTCCACCACCCTTGCGATTCATGGCGCGGGAGGTGGTGGTTGGGAATGGGAGATCTGGCGGCGTGTCTGGGCGGCACAGCAGCAGCGTTTTGTCGCGCCAGATCTCATGCCTGGCGCTGATGGACTGGGCCGGACAGCTATTTCCGACTATCTTGATCAGCTCCGCCACGTGGCTGCGGCGCTGCGGCGCCCCTGTCTTATCGGTGCGAGCCTGGGGGGATTGCTCGCCCTGTTGCTTGCGCAGGAGCTCGATGCGGCGGCGTTGGTACTCGTCGACCCCGTACCGCCGTCGGGTATTGCGCCGCGCCCGGTGGCCCGGGCAGCCACGGGCGACATAGTGCCCTGGGGTAGCCAGCGCCGTTTCGACAGCACGCGCCGAGCGCTGCCCGATGCCGACGCAGCGGCTCAACACCATGCGTTCCGCCGTTGGCGTGATGAATCGGCCGCGGTGTTGCTTGCCGCCCAAGCTGGGGTCGCAGCGCCTTCGCCTCGCTGCCCGGTGCTGGTGATTGCGGCCACGCGGGACGAGGTGGTGCCGACGGCCACCAGCCTTGCGCTGGCGCAGCAGCTTGGGGCCGAGTTCTGGCGCTGTGGCTGCAGCCACGTGGGAGCGTTGCTGGGGCGGTCGGCTGCGATGACCGCTAGCCGTGTACACGCCTGGGTACAGTCCGCAACAATCGTTACAGCCAAGTCACAAGTTCCGCCCGGAACTGAATGAACGCCATGTAACTAATGGAATTAACTGCGAATTCATTCTTGCGGCCCTACTTTGGCGCGGGTCCGGCAATAGCAGCCCGGAGTAGGAGTTGACATGAAGAGCGTGGCAATCATCGTGGCTCTGGCAACTGGCGCGGCCCTTTCCGCTCCGGTTCTCGCGTACAGGGACGACTATGGCCGCTACGAAGTGCGTTACGACTGGGCAACAGTCATCGATGTAGACCCTATCGTGGAGCGCACGCGTCGGCCGGTCAGCCGGGACGTCTGTTACGAGCGACCGGTAGACCGTTACGAGCCGGGCTATACCGCGCGCCGCGATCACACGGGCGCGACCGTGCTTGGCGCCGTAATTGGCGGTGCGTTAGGTCATCAGGTCGGCAAGGGTGATGGCCGCAGGGCGGCAACCATTGCCGGCGCGCTGATTGGCGGCGCAGTCGGCAACAGCAGCTCGCGTCGTCGCGGTGACTACTACGAGACCAGCGGTGGTTATGTGCGCGACTACGAGACGCGCTGCCGTGAGGAAACGGCCTGGCGTGGCGATGATGAGGTCGTGGGATACGAGGTGACCTACCGCTATCGCGGCGATATCTATCACGCCACGATGGATCATCACCCGGGCAATCGTCTGCGGGTCCGGGTTGACCGCGGTGTTACGCCTGCCGAGTAGGTCGCCAAGGCAGCGGCTCGCAGTCGTGAGTGCTGGCATGCCGGTGCCGGGACGGAACCGGACGGGAAAAACGGGCATCTACGGGTGCCCGTTCTTTTTGGGGTGCGCCCGGTAGGGCGCACCTGCTCGGAGATGAAAGTCCAGCGGTTACCCAGCGATGAGTGGTCTGGCGGACGGCAGCTTGCAGGCTGCGACATATACGCGCCGCAAGCGCAGGGTTGCGCATGAATGGCGCTAATACGCCGAGCTGAGCAGCCCGCCACCTAACCGATTTCTAATGGACCTGCTCGCTAAACTGCGCGCCTTGTCCCGACCCCAAACGCATGAGCACTGAAGCGCAGACTCCCTTGCGGCCCGAGCGACCGCTCACTGTTGGCATTGATCCGGCGCGGATAGCTGCGCGGGTGTTGCCGATGCGGCGGGCGTTATTGCATGAGTTGCGCTGGCGGCGGC
Organism: Rhodanobacteraceae bacterium; assembly: GCA_016790075.1. Lineage (GTDB taxonomy): Bacteria > Pseudomonadota > Gammaproteobacteria > Xanthomonadales > Rhodanobacteraceae > Tahibacter. Next base: position 74,446 of record JAEUPP010000057.1, read on the forward strand.
CGGATCTGGACCGGCGCCGCATCGTGATTGCGGTCGCAATCGTATTGCTCGTCCATCTGCTGCTGGTGTTGCTGGTGCGCGACGGCATGCGTCTGAAACCACTCGCTGACGATCGCAGCGATGTGTTGCGGGTGACCCTGATTGATGCAGCGCCGCCCGTGCCGTCCCCACCCGCGCGGGTATACGAATTGCCGACGCTGTCGGTTTCGGCCCCAATTGACGGAGTTGCACACAACTCCCCGGCATCGGCGCGACGCCGGCAAAACGTGCCACAGGCCCAGGCGCCGGCGCCTTCCCGTGGCGAGGCCGACGGGGTGGTTTCGACACCTGCCGCTCCCAGCCTCTACAACCCTGACGGCAGTCTGCGCGTTACACCGGCCTTGCCGCCGCAAGAAGTCCCCGACCGTCTCACCCGGGACAAACTGGCGGCGAAGGAGCTGTCGCAACGCGGTCACAATATCGTGCGCTGCAAGCGCACACGCTTTGCGGACGCGTACACGCCGGACGAGAGTCTAGGCGAGCGTGCTGCCCGCAAGTACGGCGTTTATATAGGACTGTACAACCCGGCCGTTGCGCAAAAGGCGGCCGAGCGCGCGGCGGAAGCACGCATCAACTGCGATTGGGAGGGCTGAGCTGTCAACGTGGCGGCGGATCCGCGCGTCACTCAGCACTCGATCACGTTGACCGCCAGTCCACCGCGGCTGGTTTCCTTGTACTTGTCCTGCATGTCCTTGCCAGTGTCGCGCATGGTCTTGATGACCTTGTCGAGCGAGACGCGGTGCTTGCCGTCACCGCGCAGCGCCATGCGCGAGGCATTGATCGCCTTGACCGCACCCATGGCATTGCGTTCTATGCAGGGAATCTGCACCAGACCGCCGATCGGGTCGCAGGTCAGGCCGAGGTTGTGTTCCATGCCGATCTCGGCCGCGTTTTCGACCTGATAGATGCTGCCGCCCAGGGCCGCCGTCAGTCCGCCTGCCGCCATGGAGCAGGCGACGCCGACCTCACCCTGGCAGCCGACCTCGGCGCCTGAGATCGACGCATTTTCCTTGTACAGAATGCCGATGGCACCGGCGGTCAGCAGGAAGTCGACGATGCGATCTTCGTTCGTGGCCGGGCAGAAGCGATCATAGTAATGCAGCACCGCCGGAATAATGCCGGCGGCGCCGTTGGTCGGTGCGGTGACAACACGTCCGCCAGCAGCGTTTTCCTCATTGACCGCAAGGGCGTAGAGGTTGACCCAGTCGAGAATAGTCAGCGGATCCTTTAGTGCAGCCTCGGGCCGGGCCAGCAGCTCCGCCTGCATGGTGGGTGCGCGGCGCGATACCTTGAGCCCACCCGGCAGTACGCCGGCTTCGCGTACGCCGCGCGCGACACAGGCTTGCATCGCTTTCCAGATCGTGAGCAGTCCACTACGCACTTCGCTTTCGCTGCGCCAGGCGGTTTCGTTCGCCAGCATGACCTCGGCGATGCTCTTGCCCGCTTCGCTGCAACGCTGCAGCAGCTCGTCGCCGCTGTGGAACGGATACGGCAGCGGCGTCATGTCCGGCACGATGCGGTCTTCGGCAGCTTCATCGTGGTTGACGACGAAACCGCCGCCGACGGAGTAGTAGTCGCGGGTCGCGAGTACCTCGTCGTTTGCCCCATAAGCCGTGAAACGCATGCCGTTGGAGTGGTAGGGAAGTTTCTGGCGTTTGTTGAAAATCAGGTCGCGTTTTTCATCGAAGTCGATTTCGTGGCAGCTGTGCAGACGGATGCGCTTGCCATTGCGGATGCGGGCGAGCGTGCCTTCGATGATGTCCGGGTCGATGCGGTCGGGCCACTCGCCTTCAAAGCCGCAGAGCACGGCCTTGTCGGTGCCGTGGCCGCGGCCCGTATGCGCTAGCGAACCGAACAGTTCGCCACGAATGCGCACGACGCGATCAAGCAGGCCGCGCTCCGCTAGCCAGTGGCTTACGAACCGTGCCGCGGCGCGCATAGGCCCCACGGTATGCGAGGACGAAGGGCCTATGCCGATCTTGAAGATGTCGAATACGCTGACGGCCATGAAACGGATTCCGGCGGGCTGGGTTGTTTATTCTATCTGGCCCCGACTGTTGCGGCCTCATAACCATGCGACTTGTGCTTTTCCAACGCGATGACTGTCATTTGTGCGACCTGGCGCTGGCCGAGCTGGCCCAGGCGCGGGTGCCGGAATTCTCCAGTGTGTTCATCGACTTCGACAACGCCCTGGAAGCGCTGTATGGCCAACGCGTGCCGGTCTTGCGCGACGACGATGGCCGCCGTGAACTCGACTGGCCGTTTGACGCGGCCACGGTCTCGGCGTGGCTGGCACAGGCGTGAGTTCGTTCAGTCCGCATCCGGTGTGAACGCACGGTCGCGGAACGTGCGCAGGGCGTTGCCGCGGTCGATCGTGCGGTGTGCCCGATGCCGGTCGGCCCGTTGATCCGCCGCTGCCGCTTCGGCCCGCTCGGCCAGACGTTGTTCGATCAGCGCCAGCGCGAGGCGTTTGTTGGCCTGCTGGCTGCGTTCGGTCTGTGCTTTCACGCTGATGCCGCTCGCGAGGTGGGTCGCGCGCACCGCACTCGCCGTCTTGTTGACGTGCTGGCCACCCGGACCGGAAGCGCGGATCGCCTCGAAGCGCACCTCGCTGCTATCGCAGGCTTGAGGCAGTTCGAACACGCGTCCGCCGAAGAACCAGTTCTTGCGCTTGTGTGCCGGCCGGTAGGGGCTGGCGCAGACCCATAGCAGCGTACCGTTCCAGCGCTGGGCGAATGCCGCGGCCTCGGCACCGTCAAGTGTCAGCAGCAGCGAACGCCAGGTGCCGGGTTCGGGGCCTGCTTCGGTATCGATCACTTCCACACTGACGTTGCTTGCCAGCGCTTCGCGCTGCAGCTGCACGAGGCACTTGGCCACCGCCAACGCGCATTCGGCGGGCCCCCGTGATGCAGACAATTGCAGAAGTACCATTGAGGTTCTTGCCAATTCGGAGTCAGCGGGCGGCGCCGCGCAGCCGGGCCAGGATTTCGTCGCGCGCTTCCCGCAGGATGGAGTCGCGGTCGAGCTGCGCGACGATATCCTGCACGGCGCGCTTGGGACCTGATTCTCCCCAGGACTTGCCGGCAACGAGATAACGTTCTGCGGCGCGACCGACGACCTGGGTTGCGTACCAGGCCAGGGCGCCCTGTGCGCCCGCCGTCAGCACGGTTGACACGCCTACGCTGGCGACCTTGAGTGCAGACGCGACCAGATGCACGCCCCAGATCGCGCCCATGAGTGCGGCGAGCTGGGCGCAGATCGTCAGGATCAACTGGCTGGCTTCGCGCCGGGTCAGCGGCAGTCCGTATACCTTTCCCAGATGCATGACGAGTGCGGCGTCAAGCGCAGCGGCGGCGAGCAGGTCGGCGACTGGCACCGGATTCAACGCAACTGCGACACCCTTGGCGAGGCAGTAATAGCGGATCACCTTGTCAGCGACGTCGCGACGTACTTCGGCGATACGCTGCGCGACCTGGTCGGACAGTCTTCCCGCGAACAGGCCCGCATTCAGCGCGGACAAGGTCTTGCCTTCGCGCGCACAGATGGCGAGCAGGCGTTCACGCAGTTCGGTGACTTCAGGCGGGCGCGCTTCACGCCGCTCGTGCTCCTTGCCCTGCCGGTCGACCTCGATGATACGCAGCGGCGCCGGGCTTGCCGCACAGGCGAGCAAGTTGCCCGCCTGTACTATGCCGGCGGTGTGCTCGCGCAAGCGTGCGAGCAGGCGTTCGCGCTCTTCATCGTCGTAGCGATCGGCCTTGTTCAGCACCAGCAGCAGTGGCCTTTCGGTTGTCGCCAGCGTTGCCAGCGCGTCGCGCTCTATCTGGGTCATGTCACCATCAACGACGAACAGCACGAGATCGCTGATTTCGGCGATCTCGAACGCGAGCCGTTCGCGCGCTTCGCCATCGAGTTCGTTGATGCCGGGTGTGTCGATCAGGTGCAGGCCCGAGCCGCCGGCCTCGGTCCAGCGCTGCTGCTCGGCGCGTGTCGTCGTGCCGTGGAGTACCCCGGTTTCAAACGCGGGTGCACCCAGCAGCGCATTGCCCAGCGCGGACTTGCCGACCGAGACACGACCGAATACGGCGACATGAAGCTCGTTGCGGGCGAGCTTGTCGAGCAGCGATTCGATGCGCGCGAATTCATCATGAAGTTCGCGGCGCACGGATTCCGGCACGCTACTGTCATGCAGCAGCCCGCGCAGCGCATCACTGGCCTGATCGGCGGGCGAGCCCGCCGCGGCTGGTTGTGCCTGGCCCTGCCACCAGCGGCTAACGGAATCGAACCAGCCAGCAAGACGTTTCATGCGAGTCAGGTGGCCCTCCCGTGCAGGCTCGCTGCAGTCACTTCAGCACGAGGTGCGAGGACACGGTGACGTCGGCCGCGATCAGGCTGGTATCGGCCCAGTCGCCGGTGCCGACGTCGAAGTCAAGGCGCTTGAGCGTGGCTTGCACATCCAGCGAGGCGGTATCGCCGGTCGGCTTGAAGTCGAGCTTGAGCTGGATGGGTTTGGACTTGTCGCGGATCGTCAGCGTGCCGTCGGCAACGAGCGCAGCGCCGCTTTCCCTGACCGCCGTGCTGACGAAGCGGGCTTTCGGGAACTTCGCGAAATCAAAGAATGCACTGCCCTTGAGCTCTGCGTCGTAGTCGGCGTTGCCGGTTGCCGCGCTGGTCACATCGATCTCGACTTCGAGTCTGGCGTCCGCCAGAGCAGCTTTGTCCAGCGAAATCTCGGCCTTGAAGCGGGCAAACTTGCCGCTGAATTTCTCGCCCTGATAGGTGCCGGAAAACCCCAGGGTGCTGGACGCATCGACGGTCCATTGCTTGGCGTGGACGCTGCTGGCTGCGCCCAGCAGGGCAATCATGGCGAAACGCATCATGGGGGCGAATTCTCCGGTGGTGCAGCGGGGGCGGGTGTCAGTGGTGGTCTTGCCGGCGCTGCCGGTGCCGTTGCGAGGGGCTGCGGCAGTGACGTGGCATGGTGCCGGCGCACTAGCGGCAGCATGCGCGCCAGGGTGTCGTCACGATCGACAAAGTGATGCTTGAGTGCAGCACCGACGTGGGCGGCCAGCAGCAGCACCAGCAGGTAAAATCCGTATTCGTGCACGGCATGAGCAATCTCCTTCAGCGCCGTGTCAGCACCACCGCTAAGGCTGGGCAGGTTGAACAGGCCAAACCATTGCAGCGGATAGCCTGAAGCAGAGTTGTACATCCAACCTGACAGGGGCAAGGCGAACATGAGCAGATAGAGCAGCAGGTGTACGGCGCGTGCGGCGGCGGCCTGCCAGCGCGGCATGGCCAACTCATCGGGACGCCGGTCGGCCATGCGCCAGGCGAGGCGCAGCAGCAGCAGGGCAAGCACGGTCAGTCCGGTGGATTTATGCAGTGCGTATATCTTTACTTTCTGGGGTGAGTTCGGCAGGTCGGCCATGTACAGCCCGACCACGCCCAGGCCTATGATGAGCGCGGCCATGAGCCAGTGCAGCGAGCGGGCGCCGAGACCCCAGCGGTTTGCATCACTCTTGAATTGCATCCGTTTCTCCCGTAGTCGAGGCGTCGCTTGTGGCATCGGCATCGCGGTCACGCACGAATGCGGCTTCAATGCGCAGTTCGACGGTGTCGCCGACTGCGCTGAGTACCTTGTCCATACCGAACTCACTGCGCTTGAGCCTGGCTGTCGCCGAAAAACCTGCCGTGCGCTTGAACGCGTAAGGATCGTTGGCAAGCTTGTTGAGCCGGAACTCTATGCTCAGCGGCCGGGTATGGCCATGCAATTCGAGTTCACCATGGGCGCTGCCGCGGCCATCGCTGCTGCGTTCGACGCGGAGGCTGCGGAAACGCGCCTGTGGCCAGCGCCTGGTATCGAGAAAGCGCCAGGAGCGTACGGCCTCTTCCCATTTTGCGTCGCCAAGCAGTAGCGAATTCATGTCGATAGTCACCTCAAGGCGCGCGGTGCTCCAGTCCTCCGGATCCAGGTGCAGGCGGCCTTCGCTTGCCCTGATCAGCCCCAGAGCCTGATTGAAACCCTGGTGGTCGATGCTGAACAGGATCTGGGTGTGTACCGGGTCGATGCGCCAGGCGTCGATGGCTGCCGCAGCCGGTGCGGCGGACAGTAGGCAGAGCAGCGTAAGCAGCGGCAGTCGCATGCGCCTAGCTTCGCAGATTGCTGCTACCGGCAGAAGCGCGTCTGGCGTAAATGCTGTTGAGCGTGGGGTTCAACAATTCCGCGCATCGCTCAGTCCGGGTCCTGTTCCTGTGCTCGTCCACCCAGCGCGATTCGCGCCACGTGGGCGATGCGCCCGCGAGTCTGTTCCGACAGCAGCTGCTGCAGATGTTGCTGTGCCTGTGTCTGATCCAGGCCATGCTGATCAAGCAGGGTGCGGCTTACGGCATGGCCAAGGCTGTCGAAGATGAGGCCGTAGGCGATTGCGTGCAGCACCCCGCCGCCCAAGGTACCCAGGCCCGGGAAGGCTTTGAGCGCATTGCCGGCTATCGCAAGTACGACCGAGCTCGTCGTGCGCAGGGTCAACGCGGCTTCGCGCAGAAAGGCGTCGAGGTCGATCTGTCGCAGCGGAACCTCGTGCAATGCGGCGAGGTCACGGATCAGTCCTGTCGCGAGCGCGCCTTGGATCAGAAGATCGGTGCCCGGGGCGACGGCAGCTAGAGCACCGACCACGGCACGCCTTGTGTAGCGATCGATGAGTACGCGCGCGTCGCGCTCCCGCTGTTCACGCTCGGCGGCGCCTATGCGTTCGCCAAGCCGCCCGATTACCGCGCCTGCACGCGCCTGTTCGAGGGCGACCGCATCGCCGGAGAGGCATTCCTGCAATGCGTCGCGCAGCGTGTCGATCTGCGGCGCCGCCGCGCGCACGACATGTTCCTCGCGGCCATCGCCAAGGCGGCGCACGAACTGTTCACGTCCGCCGGCCTGCACCGCGACGATGCGATCGGCGATGTCGCCATAGCGCTGCTGCCAGGTGGCGAGCAACTGGGCGCGCTGGGCTTCTTCGAACTGGTCGGCCTTGTTGAGCGCAAGCAGCAGGGGTTTGCCGTAGCCGCGCAGCCAGCGCAACTCCCGATCCTGGGCGCGCGTGAGGTCGCCAGCGGCGACATAAATGACCGCATGTGCTCGCAAGGCCTCGTCGCGCGCCAGCGTTTCGCGCTCGCGCGCCTGAATTTCCTGCATGCCGGGGACGTCTGCGAGCGTGATCGCGGCGCCTCCGATCTGGCCGTGGTAGTGGCTGACCAGAGTTGTCGTGCCGCCGAGCACGTCGACGGCCGCCGTGGCTTCTGGTGCCAGTGCGCGTACGAGGCTGGATTTGCCGGCGCTGATTTCGCCGAAGACCGCTATGTAGCGTTCAGTGCCGGCCGCGCGGCGATCAAGTTCCTGCAATTCGGCTTCAAGTGCCGCCGTTTCAGCCTGACGCGATTGTAATTGTCGAATACGCTGCTCGACGGCCCCGCGGTCCGGTGGTGCTGCCCGGCGCACGGCACGCGGCTTGGGGTACAGCAGACGCCAGACCAGCCAGCCGCTGCCCCCTACGACGGTGGCGAGTGCGGCGATCAGTGCATAGCGCAGGATGGTCGGCAGGCTGGCAAGTTCCCGCCAGAGTTCGAGTGCACTGCGGGTTACGCCGAGCAGCAGCCAGAGCAGCGCCACGGCGAGCAGCGTCAGGGCCAGCGCGAGCAGTACACGCAGGTGGCGCGTATCCGGAGCATTCATGCGCCGATAGTAACAAGGTCGCCGCATGCCCTGGCGTCTGTCGTGAGCAAGCAGAGATGGATGAGCGTAGTCGGAGCCGGTGTGAGGATTTGTCCACTTTGAGCAGTCGGGGCTGCGCTGGCATCATGTGCTGACGCTGCATGGCGGCCGATGGCGGTCGTCGCCTGAAAGTCCGGTTGCGTCCCGCGTGCGTGCCGCCACGTGCGCGGGACCGGCTCCCTGTTCGCTGGAGGTAGGCATGTTGCTGCGCTGGTCGTTGGCCGGGCTGTTGCTGCTGTGCGCGGTGGATACGCAGGCCGCGGCGTTGGCGGTGACGCCTATGTTCCGCCATTTCAGCGTAGCTGACGGCTTGCCGTCGTCGATCGTCTATAAGCTCGCCGAAGACCGGGACGGTTTTGTCTGGATAGGCACACACGATGGCCTTGCCCGCTATGACGGAGTGAGCTTCCGCGTCTGGCGTGCGATACCTGGCGATCCCACCTCGATAGCGGGTAACGAAGTGTCCGCGCTGTTTGTCGACCGCAACAACCGCGTCTGGGCGGGAGGCGAGGGCAGCGGCCTCAACGTGCTCGACGAAACACGCGCGCAGTTCCGGCGTTACCGGCACGATTCCGCCGACCCCGCAAGCCTTGCTGCCGACGATGTCTGGGCGGTAAGCCAGGATGCTGCGGGCGCGATCTGGGTAGGCACCTATTCGGGTGGTCTGGATCGACTGCGCGAGGATGGAACAGGGTTTGACCACCACCGGGCTGCCGATGGTTCGGGTCTGCCTTCGGATATCGTGCTCAGCCTGCACGGCGGCAGGGACGGCAGCCTCTGGATCGGCACGGACAAGGGGCTGGTGCGGCGTACTCGCGAGGGCAAGATCGAGCCCGTGCCGTTAGGTGCCGGCGAGCCGCCTCAGGTGCTCGCACTGGGCGTGGACGGCGGTGTACTGCTTGCGGCGACTTCGGCTGGTGTCTTCCGCATCGATGCTGCGCACAGGAGCGAACGCCTGGACCCCGGCGCCGCGCCACGCATCGTCTATGCCAGCGTGCGCGATGCGCATGGCGATCTATGGCTGGCCACGCGACTTGGCGCCGTGCGTCACGACCCGAACGATTTTGAAACCGTCTATCGGTCGCAGCCGCGGGTGCCCGGCGGCCTGCCGGGTGAGGCCATCTTCGATTTGCTTGGGGATCGCGAGGGTGGCGTCTGGTTCGCCGCGATCGACGGCGGCGTAGCCTATCTGCCGCCGACCTGGCGCCTGTTCTCGCAATGGCGCGAGCAGCCCGGCAATCCGCATAGTTTGTCGCCGGGGCGTATTCAGGGCATTGCGCATGGCCGAGACGGCAGCGCCTGGTCGGTCACTATGGCAGGCGCGGTTGACCGTATCGACTTGCGCAGCGGTGCCGTCGCACGCTGGGGCGAGCGAATAGGCGGCACGGAATTGCGCCGCCGTTCCGTGCTGCAGGATGGGCAGGGCCGGCTTTGGCTAGGCCAGCATCGTGGCGTGCGAGTAGTCGGGCCCGATGTGGACGCGATTCACGATATCCCTGCGGATGCGACCAGGGCGGATGCACTGCCTGCGGGGCCCGTCGATCTCATGCTCGACGGCGGCGCATCCGTCTGGGTCAGCGCTCGGGGTGCAGGACTGGCGCGCATTGATGCGCAGACCTTGGCCGTGACGCGGTTTGCGCCGGAGGCCTGCGGACTGCGCGATGCGGACGTCGAACAGATGCGTCTGGCGGCCGATGGTTCGCTATGGGTCGCCCACGTTCGTGGCATAGACCGGCTTGCACGCGGTGGCGAGCGCTTTGCGGCAGTAGAGGGATTGCCTGACACGCGTGTGCAGGCTTTTGCGTTTGCGCCCGACGGCAGCCTGTGGCTGCATCGCTTCGGCGCGATCGAGCACTACGTGCTGCGTGCCGGCCGATTCCAGCGCGAGCGACAGATTGACGCGAGCGCTGGCTGGCCCGCGCTCGATGCGGGTGCAATGGAACTCGATGCAGCGCAGCGTCTGTGGATCAGCACGCCGCGTGGCCTTTATCGTGTCGCCACGCTGGACGGCAGTGTGCGCCGTTACGGTCCGGCTGCAGGACTAGTCGATTCGGAATTTACTGACCGCAATCTGGTGTTGCGTGCCGACGGTGTTGCGCTCGCGGCGACGACCGACGGCTTTATCGCCTTCGACACTGCGGCGATCGAGCCGCGCCTGCCGCCAGCGCCGTTGCTGCTGACCGGGGTGCAGGTACGGCGTGGCGCCAGCGCGTACAAATTCGATCCGGCGCAGCCGGCCTTGCTGGCCTGGAATGATCGCGATCTGCGCGTTGAAGCGCGCGCGCTATCGTATCTGGCCGACAACCGCTATGACTTTCTGTTGCAGGGCTTTGACAGCGATTGGAGCCCCGGCAGTGGCGGCGGCCAACGCGAGCTCGCGCAATTGCATCCGGGGGATTATCAGCTGCGCGTGCGGGCGCATACGGGGCTTGGCGATGTGGTTGAACTCGCCGCCCCGCTGCGACTGCGCGTCGAGGCGCCACCCTGGGCCAGGCCCTGGGCGTATGCCTTGTACCTCGCACTGCTTGCGCTGCTTGCGCTTGGCGCGGCGCTGGTCTGGCGCCGCCGCATCGCTCGTACGCATGCAATCGCCCTGGCGTCGCAGCGGCGGGAACTGGCCGAACAGGCCAGCCTGGCAAAATCTGAATTCCTGGCGCAGATGGGCCACGAGATCCGCACGCCGATGACCGGGCTGCTAGGCATGGCCGAATTGCTGCAGCTGACCGCGCTCGACTCGCGCCAGCAAAGTTATGCGAGCGGCATACGCACCTCGGGCGAGCACATGCTGCGTCTGGTCAACGACGCGCTCGATCTCGCACGTGTCGAAGCCGGGCGCCTTGAACTTGTCAATGCACCGTTCGACCCGCAAGCCGTGTTGCGCGAGGTTGCCGACGTAGGTCATGCCCTCGCGGCGCGGAAGAACATCGGTTTCATCGTGCGTTTGCCGCTGCGGCCTCCGGTCATGGTCAGCGGTGATGCACAGCGGCTGCGGCAGATTTTGCTGAATCTGGTCAACAACGCGATCAAGTTCACCGATATCGGTGGGGTTACGTTTGAACTGGCAGCCGCTGACGCGGGGGATCAGCGTTTCCGCGTCATCGATACCGGGCCGGGGATTGAACCGGCCATGCAGGCGCGCTTGTTTCAGCGCTACAGCCAGGACGAAAGCGGGCGCCGCGCCGGCGGCAGCGGCCTCGGACTTGCGATCTCCCAGGAGCTGGCGCAACTCATGGGCGGGCGTATCAGCGTCGAAAGTGCGCCGGGCCGCGGCAGCAGCTTCACCGTGCAGCTCAGTTTGCCGGCAGCCGAGGCCGCGTTACCGGCACCGCAGGAGTTTTCGCCGGCGTTGGCGCAGGACATCGTTCTGGTCGAAGACGATACGAACGTGGCGCGTGTCGTCAGCGAACTGCTGCAGTCGCTGGGACATACCGTGCGCCATGCGCCGCAGGCGCTGGCTGCGCTGGCGGAAATCGCGACGCGGCGGCCGCAGTCGGTCGTGCTGGATCTTGATCTGCCGGGGGTCGGTGGGTTGCAGCTCGCCGGGCTGCTGCGTGCGCAGGAAGCCGATGCGGCAGTGCCGCGCCTGCGCCTGGTTGCGCTGACCGCCCGCAGCGATGCGAGCGCCGAGCGCGATGCACTCGCGGCGGGCATCGATGCGTTCCGGCGCAAGCCGGTCACGCGGGCGGCGTTGGCGGCCGAATTCGGCGATGCGAGCGCAGCGCGCTGATGCTGGCGTTTGTCGCGCGTCTGGATCGCTTCGGCGCTCAACTACGAATTTCCGCTACTGTTGCGGGTCCACCAAACGGCCAGTCTGCTGAGTCCTTACGATCCTCGCTCTTGTCCGGATGCGTCGGGTGTTCTGTAAGAAAAGTCTGCTAGGAGTGACTCCATTCATGAAACGACTTGTTCTGATCTTCATCGCGCTATGCAGCTTGCCGCTCCATGCCGGCGAAGTAATGCTTGGCGAGTCCGACCAGGCTGCCGTGCGTGCAGCGGCCGGCGACTATGCGCAGGGCTGGTATAGCGGCGATCGCGAACGCATGGCGCGCTCCCTGCACGAGAACCTCGCCAAGCGCGCCTATCTGCGTGACAAGAGCGGCAAGCGCCAGCTTGATCAGATGGACAAGGCCACCTTGCTCGCCGGCAACAAGCCTGAGAACGCGCAACGTTATGCAAAAGCAAAAAAACGCGCCGAAGTGGAAATCCTCGACGGCTTCGGCAACGCCGCAACGGTCAAGCTGACCATGGATGGCTGGGTCGACTACCTGCATCTGGTCCGCGACAGCGATGGCGAGTGGCGCATCCTCAATGTGCTCTGGGAACCGACCCCGTAATACACGGCTTCGCCCAGCCGGCAGAAACCGGCAGGGTTTGTTGCTGGCCCACATTTCTCACACCCCTTCTACTGCGGCCGCCGATACGCTCGCCCTGACGCGCGCTGCTCCCTCGTGCCGGCTCGACGTAGTGTCGGCTACGCCTTCGCCGTCACTCAGTCCGCGGCGCGCGTCAGGACGGCGTCTCGGCGGCCTCGCTACGAACGGGTCTGCGAAATGCGTGCTAGCGCCGCGACAGCTCGTGCACGGCGTCGACAAGAACCCCGACGTGTTCAGGCTTGACATCGGGAGTGATGCCATGACCGAGGTTGAAGATATGGCCCGGCCCCGGGCCATGGCTGGCTAGCACGCGGCCAACTTCGTGCCGTATCGCTTCGGGCGAGGCATGCAGCGCTGCAGGATCGAGGTTGCCTTGCAGTGCGATATGTTCACCGACCAGGGTTCGCGCAACGGACAGATCCAGCGTCCAGTCGACTCCGAGCGCGTTGCAGCCGGTCGCTGCCAAGCTCGCCAGATGCCCGTTCGCGCCCTTGGAGAACAGGATCAACGGGATGTCCCTGGTTGCCACCGCGGACTTCAGTGTGGCTGTAATCTGGGCAAGATAGCGCAGCGAGAATTCCTGGTACTGCGTCGGCGCAAGCAGCCCGCCCCAGGTGTCGAACACCATCAGTGCCTGCGCCCCGGCCGCTGCCTGTGCCGCGAGATAGTTCGCCACCGAGCGCGCAATGGTGTCGAGCAGCCGATGCATCAGCGCAGGTTCGTTCCAGAGCATGGCCTTGGGCAGGGCAAAATTCGCCGAACCTTCGCCTTGCACCATGTAGCAGGCCAGGGTCCAGGGGCTGCCCGCGAAACCGATCAGTGGCACGCGGCCGCCGAGCTCACGTCGTATCGTGCGCACGGCATCCATCACATAGCGCAGCTCCTGCTCCGGGTCGGGTGCGCCCAGTCGCTCCACATCGGCCGCCGTACGAACTGGATTGCGGAACTTCGGGCCTTCGCCTTCGGCGAAATGCAGGCCCAGCCCCATCGCGTCGGGAATGGTGAGAATGTCGGAAAACAGGATGGCCGCATCAAGCGCAAAGCGCCGCAATGGCTGCAAGGTAACCTCGCAGGCGAGCTCCGGGTTGGTGCACAGCGCCATGAAGCTGCCGGCCTGGGCGCGGGTCGCACGATATTCCGGCAGGTAACGGCCGGCCTGGCGCATTAGCCAGACCGGCGTGCAGTCCACGGGTTCGCAGCGCAGGGCGCGCAGGAAACGATCGTTGTTCATGGGTTTACTCGAAGGGAAGTAAGGAGCAGTGGATAGCGGCCTACCCGGGGGCGTTTCTCAAGGGCTCAGCCCACGGAGCCGATCTGCGCTACCGGGGATTCGTAAACGTCCGCTTGTATTGCCGTGGTGAGTGCATCGGGCCATGCCGGTACCGGCCGGTGTCGTGCCCCGGACCTCAGCTTATTCAGAAGCAGCCTCACGGCTGAGCTCCTGCTTGAGAGGGCCGGCACGGCGCGGCCAGCCTATGCGCGCCATGCCGCTGGCCAGTGCTTGCTCCCGTGCATTGCGGGCTGCGTCCACGGACTCAAAATCCCCCCAGACCGCCACATACCAGGCAGCGCCGTTGCGCGTCAGCGGCAGCAGATAGACTTGCCCTTGCGTCGGCTTGCCGGCCTCGTTTTCGACCAGGTCGCGCCGCGCGCCGCTGGCGAGTTCGATCACGTAGCGGCTGTCGCCGAGGCGGCGGAATTCCGTGCTGCCGAGCAGGGCAGTGTCGCCTGATTGCGGAGCAGACGTTGTTGCGTTCGTAGCGTCAGTTGGCCTTGGCAGGGGGGGAGGTGGTGGTTCGGCCGGTGATGATGCCGTTGCGGATTCGGCGGCTGGCGATTTCCCCGGATCGGCCGCGCCAGTACTCGCTGCTGCAGTGGCCGCTGATGCCGATGATTCCGGCGCCGTCGTGGACGGTGCAACTGGCGGCGGTGTTGCCGGTCCGGCAACAACGGATTGCGCTGGTGTGTCGGCTGGGGCGTCGGCGCTGGTTGGTGCAGCGGCGGCTGGCGAGGCTACCGGTGCGGAGGATTCCGGCACGGGCGCCGGCGAAACGCTGGTTGTTGCTGTCGCTGGTTCAGCAGTGGCTGCTGTGGCGGTTTGAGCAGCAGCGGCCGGTTTCGCTGCGGCGGGGCTTGTGGTCGCTGCGCGTGCTTCCGGTGCGAGCAGATAATGCGGCACGTTGCGCGAGCCGGTGCGTGGTGCGGCCGCACTGGCTGCTGGTGCGGTCTGCGTTGGCTCCACACTGGCTTGCGCAGCGGAATCCGTCCTGGAGGCTTCGTCGGGAATCTCGCTGCTGCTGCGCAGACGCAGCTCGCGCGGTTTTTTTTCCGTTTCTGCGGCTGTCTCCGCTGTCGAGGAAGCCGAGCGACAGTCCCAGCCTTCGCCACTCGACGCTGGTATGCAGACATGCTTGCTGCCCGGCTCGAACACCTGTTCGTCCGCGGCCTGTGCCGCCGTCAACGTAGCCAGCAGCAGCAAGGCGGCACCTGGCGATCTAGCGTACATGTGGCGCCTCCAGGCCCTGACTGAATACGACGCGAAAACCACGCTTGACCTGGGCGTCACGCGCCTGGGCGAAGGCGTTCAGCGCATCGTCGCGTTCGAGATAGATCTCCCGCTTGCTGCTGCTGCGGCCGCCTTGCTGGCCCCATTCGCGATACAGCGTCCAGCCGCCGAGCAGATCCTGTTGCAGCACGATTTCGTAGTAGCGCGGCGACTCGGTGGCGGCCGGCTGGGTTTGCATGTAGATACGCATGGGCGGGATTGTAGCGGCCTCGCCTAGCCGCTGCGCAGGCGATGCAGGATTGCGGCATCGGCCACGTCAGGCACGATCTCGGCGGCACCTATCCCGCGCCAGAGGATCAGGCGTATATGGCCGCTGAGGTTCTTCTTGTCCAGATACATGAGCTGCAGCAGCGCGCTTGCGTCGCTGCCCGCGGGCAGCTCCACCGGCAGGCCGATACGGCGCAGCAATCTTTCCAGCCGATCAGCGTCGGCGCCTGGCGCAAGGCCCAGGTCGCTCGATAGCTGTGCGGCTAGTCGCATGCCGATGGCGACTGCTTCACCGTGCAACAGGCGACCATAGCCCGAAGCGGTTTCCAACGCATGGCCGAACGTATGGCCGAAGTTGAGCAGCGCCCGTTCGCCATCCTCGCGTTCGTCGCGCGCGACTATGCCCGCCTTGTGCAGGCAGCTACGGGCGATGGCTTCGGCGACCGCGTCGCTGTCCCGGGCGGCCAGGGCCTCGGCCCGATGTTCAAGCCAGTTGAAAAACGCGAGGTCACCTATTGCGCCGTACTTGACCACTTCCGCCAGGCCGGAGCGGTATTCGCGCTCGGGCAGGGTCGTCAGCGTGTCGGTGTCGATGACGACTGCGCGCGGTTGGTGGAAGGCGCCAACGAGATTCTTGCCGGCAGGCAGGTTCACACCGGTCTTGCCGCCGACCGAGGAATCGACCTGGGCAAGCAGGCTGGTTGGGATCTGCAGGAAATCGATGCCGCGCATCCAGCAGGCTGCGGCAAAGCCTGCCAGATCGCCGATCACCCCGCCGCCCAACGCAATCACGCAAGCATCGCGGTTGGCCTTGAGCGCTGCAAGCGCCTCCAGTGCTTCGCCGCAGCACGCGAGGGTCTTGTACTGCTCACCGTCGGGCAGGACCAAACTCGCCTGTTGCAGGCCGGCAAGACCCGCGACCACTGCCTCAAGGTACAGCGGCGCAACCGTGGTATTGCTGACCACGAGCACATGGCGGCCGCGGATAGCGCGGCGCCAGTGCGGGGCATCGTGCAGAATGCCGCGGCCTATCCAGATCGGATAGCTGCGCGCACCAAGGGCGACGTTCAGCTCACGCACGGGACTCATGCGGCGGCCGGCGCCGGCAGGCGCTGCCATTCCTGCTGCAGGCGCGTAATGAGATCCGCGGCGACCTGCGCCGCATGCTGGTGTTCGGAACAGATGGTCATGTCGGCAATGGTGGAGTAGAGCGGATTGCGCAGAGCGGCCATCTGTTCCAGCCGTTCCCGCCGGTCCGGTGCGGCCAGCAGCGGACGCTTGCGGTCGCGGGCGAGACGTTCGAGCTGGATGGAAACCGCCGTTTCGAGATAGACGATGAAGCCACGTGCTGCAAGCAGCTCGCGATTGTGTGCGTCGAGCACGGCACCGCCCCCTGTAGCGAGTACGACGCCTTGCAGTGCACTTATCTGATCCAGTGCGGCACATTCGCGCCGACGGAATCCGGCCTCGCCCTCGAGCTCGAAAATCAGTGGAATAGTCGCGCCAGTCTGCTCCTCGATCACCAGGTCGAGGTCGAAAAACGGTAGTTGCAGCTGTTCGGCGACGCGCCGGCCTATGGTTGTTTTGCCGGCACCCATGGGGCCGATCAGGAACAAGTTGGGTGCGGGATTCATGCGGCCGATGCTAGCACGCAGGTCGTGGCGGACTCAGCGCATATGAATGCCGGTTACTAGTGTCGAGGCAATGGCGGACAGGGCCGGAGGGCTCCCGTATGGTTGAGGAGCAAGCAGGGGCGGCGGACCACGGCATCAGTTTCTCGCTTAAGCTACGGCGGCCCTTCCGTGCCGCGTTTCTGACCATGTTCCGGTTCCTCGTCATCTTTGTTGCTTCGCTGCTGATACTGTTTACGCTCGACGTGCTGACCGTAGTCGAGGTCCATTTCGTCGATCCCTTCAATGCCTTGCTCGCGAGCCTCTCGGCCAAACTCATAGGTTTGTTCGGCGGGGATGCGGTAGCGCAGGGCAAGATCATTATCAGCATCAGTACCGGGCTGGCCGTTTCGATAGAACGCGTCTGCAATGGTATCGAGGCGGTCATTATTCTTGTCTCGGCAATGATTGCGTTCCCTGCCCGTATCCTGCACAAGCTGATCGGCATTGTGCTGGGCACGCTGGCCATCCAGGCCTTGAATCTGGTGCGAATCATCAGCCTCTACTATTTGCATCAGTGGGATTCGGTCTGGTTCGAGTGGTTTCACAGTTATATCTGGCAGGCGCTGATCGTGCTTGATGCACTGGTGATGTTCCTGCTCTGGTTGCGTTATCTGCCGCGGCCGGCGGCGACAATCGTCCAGCCGCCGAAGGCTGAGGCACCCACATGAGCCGCGCCGGCGCCGTACTGCTTGCTGGTTGCGGCGATGTAGGTGTTCGCCTGGGCCTCTCTCTGGCTGCAGCAGGCAGACGCGTTTACGGCTTGCGCCGCAGCGATGTGTTGCTGCCTGCGCCGCTGCAGCCGTTGCGTGCCGATCTGACGGATCCCACCAGTTTGCGCGCGCTGCCTGATGACATAACCGACGTCGTATTCCTGCCAACGCCGGGCCGTCGCGAGGAGGCAGCCTATCGCGGACTGTTCGTCGACGGCCTGGCGCACTTGCTGGAAGCGCTGCAGCGGCGCGCGGCGCCGCGGCGTCTGGTGTTTGTCTCGTCGAGTGCGGTTTATGGCGAACACGGCGGTGCCTGGGTCGATGAAGACACGGTTTGTGCACCGCTGGCCTTCAACGGCCGCCAGTTGCTGGAAGCGGAAGCTCAGCTCGCCGGCGTGCCTGGTGCGGTGATCGCCCGTTGCTCGGGCATCTATGGTCCGGGGCGCACGCGGCTTATTGACCAGGTGCTGGACGGCAGCGCGCGGCGACCCGCTGGTGTTGCGGAGTTTTCCAATCGTATTCATGTGGATGATGTGGCCGGTGCGCTGGCACATCTGCTCGCGCTGGCCGATCCGGCGCCGTGCTATCTGCTCAGCGACGATCATCCGGCGCCACTTGCCGATGTGCAGGACTGGATCGCGCACCAGCTCGGTCTGCCGCCGCTGGCTGCGGGGCCTGCACTAGCCTCGCGCGCAGTCGGCAACAAACGACTTGCCAACCGACGCCTGAGCGCATCTGGGTACCGCCTGCGCTATCCGGACTTTGCATCGGGCTACGCGCCGCTGCTGCACTTGCCGGATCGGAACAGAGGAAATTGAGAGCAGTGCTGCAGCCTCTGCAAAGCATCATGCTGCAACGCGCCAAACTCATTGCCGGCAGATGCAGTGGCAGCGCCGTTACATGCTGCTACACTCCAGACGCATTAACATGGAGTTTCCGTTCATAGTCCATAGTTCGCGTGCAGATCCCGAGCAGGGAGTGGTTATGTCCATTGCCAAGGTCATCGAAGTCAGTTCGGCATCGTCCAAAGGTATTGAAGATGCCGTACAAAGCGGGTTGCTGAAGGTCGCCACGACGGTAAAAAACCTCAAGGGGGCCTGGATCAACGAGATCAAAGTGGTCACCGACGACGACGGCCTGGTCAGGGAATGGCGTGTGAACATGCGCGTGAACTTCCTCGTTGAATAAGGAGCTGCGAATGGGTCGGAGGCTTGCGCAGGAAGCCGTGGTATGAGCAAGCATGAAATGGTCATCGGCTTTCTCGAGGACGATGCCGATCAGGCCGAGCTTATTTCCTTGTGGCTCGACGGCGCCGGGTACACCCCCCGGGTGTTCCGCAGTGCGAGTGAGTTTCGCCGCCGCCTCGGTATTGAAGTGGTCGATCTGCTGCTGTTGGACTGGATGCTGCCTGATGCGACCGGTCTTGATGTTCTGGCCTGGATTCGCGGTTCCGCCAACGCCGAACTCCCGGTCATCTTCCTGACCTCGCGTTCGATGGACGAGGACATCGTCAAGGGGCTTGAAAGCGGTGGTGACGACTATGTCGTCAAACCACCGAAACAGGCTGAATTGCTGGCTCGCGTTGCAGCGGTGCTGCGTCGCCGCGGGGTTGATCCGGATAGCAACGCGGACCTCAATGTCCCGCCCTATCACATCGACATGACGCGCCGGCGCGTGGCGATCGACGGCCGCGACATCGAGTTGACCCAACGCGAATTCGATCTGGCTATCTATCTGTTCCGCCGGCAGGGGCGTATCGTCCGGCGGGATGCCCTGCTAGAGAACGTCTGGAACATGAATGCGCAGGTGTCGACACGTACGGTCGACACACATGTAAGTCGACTGCGCAAGAAGCTTGAGCTCAGCGGCGAGCATGGCTGGCGCCTTATTGCGGTCTATCAGCATGGCTATCGCCTCGAACAGGCCTGAGGCCGGTGCAGTGATTCGATAGTGTGTAGTACAAGGAATTTGGATCGATTGCCGCTAGGCCTTGCGCGGCGAGCAGGCGTACCGGGAGTACGGCGACGAAGTGCAGCGACATATCGTGACGAAGTATGCCGAATTCGTGCAACGTATTGCCTGATCACCACGCTAGTGCCGTCTGGCCCAGGGGAGTACAACACGATGTCCAACAAGCGTGAGCAGGCAGCCCCGAATTTCCCCAGCAATGCATCGCCACCTGATCGTGCCCCTGGCAGTGCGCCGGTGGAGAGGCCGGTGAACGAACACAGGCCTCTGGCTGCGGATGCCAGCGGCGTCGACCGCAACGTCGATCAAATCCGCGATATCTTGTTTGGCGGCCAGATGCGGGACTACGAGCGCCGTTTTCAGGAACTCAACGAGCGACTTGAAGCGGATTTCAATGCACTGCGCCAGGACCAGGAGCGGCGGTTTACCCAGCTCGACAAGCGTCTCGACGAGCAGCTTGAAAAAATCGCCCGCGCGCTACGCCAGGAAGTACTGGACCGTACGGCCGCTACTGACGATATCGAGTCGCGCCTGCTGCAAGGCACGCGCACCCAGCGCAGCGAACTCGCCAGCGCCGTCGATACACTGAGCCGTGATCTTGCCATCGCCGAAGAGCGCCTGCGAATGGCACTGGGTGAGCTCGATGCCGCACTGAAGGAGCAGGGGGGGCGGCTGGGCCAGTCGCTGGCGCGTTCGCGCGACGAGCTGCGTGGCGAGAAGGTCGGTCGCGAAGATCTTGCTGCGCTGATGACCGAACTGGCGTTACGCCTCAAGGGCGATTTCGACCTTCCTGGTTCTGCCTGATTGCGCGGCCCGCCATGGGCGAGCATCAGCGCCTGAAGGAACTCCTGCTTGGCGAGGAACTGGCCGAGCTCAATGCGCAGGCCGAGCGCGTAGCCGCGCTTGAGGCTACGCAAGCCGAGCTGCCCAAACAGTTGCCTGCACTGCTGCAGCGTGCACAGCGCGGCAACGGCCGCCGACGCCTGGCGCAGGCGCTTGCGGCGCCGGTAGCCGATGCACTGGGCGCCGCCGTCGCGTCGCAGAGGCAGCACATCGTTGACGCACTGTTCCCTGTGATTGGCCCGGCCATACGCAAGGCGATTGCTGAAGCGCTGCGTGATTTCACCGAAAACTTCAACCGTGCACTCGAGTCGAGTCTCACGCTGCGCGGCCTGCGCTGGCGCTTTGAGTCCTGGCGCACGGGAATTCCGTATGCGCAGGTCGTGCTGCGGCATTCGTTGCGCTATCGCATAGACCATCTGTTCCTGATTGATCGCGAAAACGGCCTGGTGCTTGCGCGCGTATCAGCGCCGGATCTGCCTGACCTCGACGCTGACGCGATCGCCGGCATGTTGACGGCTATCGGCGATTTCGTACGCGATTCGGTCGGCGACGGCGAAGGAGGCGGCCTCGACGCTGCCAGTCTCGGCGAACATCTGGTCTGGGTACTGCCGGGGCCACGGGCAAATCTGGCTGCATTCCTGCGCGGTGCTCCACCCGCTGAATTGCGTGCGGTGTTGTACGGATGCCTCGAGCAGATCCACCAGCGGCTGGACGACTCAGCCCTCGATAGCGCGGCGCTCGCCGAAGTCATAAAGCTGGACAGCATTGATGCCGCTGCTGCGGCCCAGGCCCCGACTTCCGCCAGCTCACCGCGGCGCTGGCCGCTGCTTGTGCTGGTTTTCCTCCTGTTCGGTTCATTGGTCTGGTGGCAGTGGCGCGAATGGGCCTGGCAGCAGCGCATTGAAGCAATAACGGCGGTACTGGCGAACTGGCCGGGATTGCATCTGGATCGCATCGACGGGCGGGCAGGTCGCGAGGTTCGCGTCGTTGGACTCGTCGACGCCGACGCAGAACCTCTGGAGCCGACGCTGCGGACATTGTTGCCGTCCGAGGTCGATCTGCAGCTCCTGTTGCGCGGCTTTGTTTCGACGGACGATCCCGTGGTACTGCAGCGCGTACGGCGCGAACTTGACCTGCCCTCCGGCGTGCAGGCCAGCGTTCATTCCGGGGTTGCGAGCCTCCAGGGCAGCGCAGACGCTGCCTGGATAGCGCAGGCGAAACTCCGGGCGGAGCGCGTCGTCGGCCTGGTCGCTTTGGATACATCGCTACTCCAGGTCTCCGTCGACCCTGCCGAAGCGTTGCGTGCAGAATGGCAGCGCCTGAGCACCATGTTGCCGGATCTGCGCGTACATTTTGTGCGTGAACTGGAGCCGCGTGATCCGGCGGAACTGCAACATGTTGTGACAGTGGTGCAGCGTCTGGTTGCTCTGGCATCGGAGTTGCGGCGACCTTTGCAGCTACAGTGCTTCGGCCACAACGATGAACCTGGCTCGGCGAAAAAAAATCGCGAATTGCGCTATCGCCGCGCACAGTGGCTCTGCGAACGTCTGCGTGAAGCTGATGTAGTGGCTTCGTTCAATCCGGCCACGAACCGACCTGCCGCTGATGTGCGCGCTGCTAGTCTGTGGCTGGATGTCACCGCGCCGGAGGAAGAATGAGCGATTTTGCACGCAAGGTCTGTATGCTCGGCGACTTCGGTGTCGGCAAGACCAGTCTGGTCGCACGCTATGTGCGCAATACGTTTTCCGACAAATACCTGACTACGGTGGGCGTGAAGGTCGATAGCCGTAGCGTTGCTCTGTCCGATGAGGTCAACCTCAAGCTTGTCATCTGGGATATTGCCGGTAAGGCTGCACTCGACAGTGTCAACAAGAACTACCTGCGTGGAGCAAGCGGACTCATTCTCGTCGCCGACGGAACGCGCGAGCCGAGCTTGCGCGCGGCGTTGGACCTTGCCCTGCAAGCGCGTGAAGTCGTTGCCAGCCCGGCTTGTGTGCTGTTCGTCAACAAGCTCGATATGGTCGATCGCTGGGAAGTCGCGCCGGCTGTGCTGGGCGAAATCCGCCGCTCGCTTGCCGTGTTCGAGACCAGCGCGCTCAGCGGCGACGGTGTCGAAGCCGGTTTCATCGAACTTGCCCGGAAACTCGCGCCATGACGATGCCTGACCCGGTTGAGCGTTATCTCGACGAATTTCTGCGCGCGCGCGCGCGGCCGCTGCTGCTGACGTTCGACGCGAACTGGCAACTGGTCGACGTGCATGGCGATACCTCGATTCGCGGCCTCGACGCCGACGGGCCTCATACGCTGGTACAGCAGCTACAGGATCTGTTTCTCGGGTTGCCTTGTGATCAGCCGCAGGACCTGCCCTTTGTCGAACTTGCCGGCGGAATTCATGCGCATGTGCACCTGATACCCGAGAGCGACCGCTTTCATCTGCTGCTGCTTGATGCCAGCGACGAACACGCGCGCACACAGGTACAGCAGCAACTCGGCAATGATGCAACTCTCGCGGTTTTTGAAAAAACACGATCGCTTGCACGTCTGCGCCAGATCAGAAACGAACTTGAGCAGCAGCGCGCCAGGCTGGAGGAAGCAAACGCCCTCAAGAACGCCTTGTTTGCGACCCTGAGTCACGAATTCCGTACCCCTCTTACTTCGATCTTCGGCTATCTGCATCTGCTCGAGCGCTACGGTGAGAGCGCGCGCGACCAGGCGCTGTCAGCGCTGCGGCGCAATGCCAGCTATCTGTTCGCGCTGGCCGAGAATCTGCTCGAATACGGCCGTTCCGAGGCTGGCGAAACCCTGCTTACTCCGACCGTCCTCGATCTTTCTGTACTCGTCACCGATCTCGAAGCCATGTTCTGCCCACTGGCCGCAGAGAAGCGCCTTGAACTGAGTGTCGAGGCGGGGCCCGTGCCGCCATCCGATGCCTTGTTCGATGTGGTCAAGCTACGCCAGATCGCGATCAATTTGCTGTCAAACGCGTTGCGTTATACGCCGGCCGGTTATGTGTGTGTGTATCTGGGCTGGGAGCGCGATCGGTTGCGGATAGAGGTGCGCGACAGTGGGCTCGGCATTGATGCGGAATACCAGGCAAAGGTGTTCAAGCCGTTCAACCGCGGCGCGCAGCATGGTGCCTGCAGTGCCGGACTCGGCCTGTCCATCGTCAAGCGGCTGGTGGAGCGCATGTCCGGCCTTATCGAACTCGAATCGACACCCGGCAAGGGCAGTGCGTTCCGTGTCGCGTTGCCGCCGCTGGTTGCCGCTGGTCCGCCGCAGGTTGCGCCCGTAGTACCTGAGGGTTCGCATCGAAGCTTTAGCAGCGCACTCGTCGTTGATGACGATCCGGATGTGGCGGCGCTGCTTGAGGTGCTGCTCGGCGATTTCGGCATGCGGGCGCGGATCGCAACGAATGTCGCCGAGGCGATCGCCATGGTAGCCGCCGAGGTGCCCGACCTGGTGCTCGTGGATGTGGAGTTGCCCGGGCTGTCGGGCAACGCGGCGGTATATCAACTCCGTTCACAAGGGTACAAAGGTCGCATAGTTACTGTTTCAGCAAATGCGACAGAATCGGCGCGCTCCGCTGCGATCACGGCTGGTGCGGATCACTACCTGACCAAGCCGCTCGACTTCGTGCAGTTTGCACGCGTAGTGCAGGGCTTTGCTGCCGTTACCTGATGCCTGCGTGGTAGCATCGGTCTTTTCTCCGGGTATGAAGCCGTGATGTTCTGTCCTGAAGCGCTTGCCGAATTCGACGCACTGCTGGCGGAGGCGATTGCGGGTGCCGATCCCGAACCGACAGCGATGAATCTCAGCACGGTCGATGCGCGTGGCAGGCCGCACTCGCGTATCGTGTTGCTCAAGGGTGTTGGTCCGAACGGTCTGCTTTTTTTTACCAACTACACCAGTGCCAAGGGCGAGGAGCTGGCTGCAAACCCGCATGCTGCGCTATGCCTGCACTGGAAGCATCTGCGCGAAGGGGTACAGGTGCGTATGGAGGGGCAAGTGCAGACCTTGCCTGAGGCGGATTCGGATACGTATTTTTCGACCCGTCCACGCGGCAGCCAGATAGGCGCCTGGGCCTCGCTGCAGTCTCAGGTTCTGCCCGAACGCGCCGACTTCGAGGCCCGCATCGCGCAGTACGAGGCCGAGTTCGCGGGCCGTGACGTGCCGCGCCCTCCCCATTGGGGCGGCTATCTGTTGCGGCCCGACCTCATCGAGTTCTGGTATGGCGCCAAGTTCCGCCTGCATGAACGTTATCGTTATGAGGTTATCGACGGCGCTTGGCAGAAGCAGTTGCTATACCCGTAGGAAACGCCGCCATGTACCCCGCGCGCATCGTCTGCCTGACCGAAGAGCCGACGGAAGTCCTTTACGCAATCGGCGAGCAGGACCGCATCGTCGGCATTTCCGGTTTCACGGTACGCCCGCCACGGGCGCGCAAGGAAAAGCCCAAAGTCTCCGCATTCACAAGCGCGAAGATAGGCGAGATCCTCAAGCTTGAACCGGATCTCGTCATCGGTTTTTCCGATATCCAGGCCGATATCGCCCGCG
The DNA here is from genome assembly GCA_016790075.1 of Rhodanobacteraceae bacterium. GTDB lineage: Bacteria > Pseudomonadota > Gammaproteobacteria > Xanthomonadales > Rhodanobacteraceae > Tahibacter. The sequence goes on from JAEUPP010000057.1 coordinate 99,138, forward strand.
ACTTGATCAAGGCCGGGGTCGAAGTCTGGATCAGCAATCACCGTTCGGTGAGTGGCATCCTGGGCTATATCCGCCGGCTTGCCGGCATGGTCGGTCGCGCCGACGCGGGTCAAGCGTTGGCACGTCGCGCAGAAGCGCATATCGCAGCGGTCACCGCCGCCGCTGCCCAGTTGCCGCGGCGTCCACGGGTCTATTTCGAGGAATGGGACGATCCGCTTATTACCGGCATTCGCTGGGTCGGCGAATTGGTCCGCATCGCCGGCGGTGACGATGTGTTTCCCGAACTCAGTGAAAAATCACTTGCGCGGGACCGCATCCTTGCCGATGCGCGCGAAGTCGTGCGGCGTTCACCTGATCTGGTTCTCGGCTCCTGGTGCGGGAAACGATTTCGTGCGGAACGCGTAGCTGCCCGCCCCGGCTGGGACGCAGTGCCTGCCGTGCGTGACGGCGAATTGCACGAGATCAAGTCGCCCATCATTCTGCAGCCTGGGCCTGCTGCGCTGTTCGATGGTCTCGACGCCATCCATGCGCGGATTGTGGCTTGGGCGAAGCGGGCCTGATTGTCTCGCCTCGCATTCGGCGCGGTGTCGCCGGCAGGCTTCAGTTCCAGATCTTGCGTTTGCTCATGCTGGCTATCCTGAGCGTTCGCCCGGCGAGAAACGCAACCGCGTTGTCTCATTGATTGTCTTGTTTCAACCTACCTTTGTAGACAAGTGTTTCTGTAGCCTTTCGTGAATTGGAGTTGCTCGTGCCGCAGGTGGTATGACGCCGTCGCACCGTGGCGGTCGGCCGCTGGCATGGTATCGGTAGGGAACCGTAGCCAAACAATCGTTTGAAATTACCGTTTGAGCGATGCTAGAGTCGCCTCGCCGCCGCAGTCGTGCGCCGGCAATACCATTCAATCATCGTTCGTCATGCTGGGAGGGTCTCGGGACTCGAGGCCGGACGTCGGTTGACAGAAGTGGCCGCGGGGGCGGTCCGCCGAAGACGGGAATATCCGCACGGCAGGAGCAATGAATCGGGACGAATGGCCGGCAGTACCGGCAGTATCGTTAGGTCCGAGGCTTCCCTGGGGAGAGGGAAGTTATGATGCGCCACGTCTTTGGACGCCTGCTCGGCGTCCTGCTTTGCCTTTGCATTGTCGCGCCGGTTGCGGCTCAGTCAGGTTATACGCAGACCCGTCATCCGATCGTGCTGGTACACGGCATGCTGGGCTTCGACAGTCTGCTCGGTGTTTACGACTATTGGTACGGTGTTCCCGCGGAGTTGCGCGCCGGCGGTGCGACGGTCTATGTGGCCAGCCTGTCGGCGGTGAATTCAAGCACGGCGCGGGGCGAGCAGCTGGTGCGTGATCTGGATCATCTGCGCGCCCTGTACGGGCATGCCAAGTTCAACCTGATCGGACACAGTCACGGCGGCCCGACGATTCGTTATGTCGCGTCGGTGCGGCCTGATCTCGTCGCCTCGATCACGTCGGTAGGATCTCCACACAAAGGCAGCAAAGTAGCTGATGGGCTTGAGGCAACTTTGCCGCCGGGCTCGCCGCTGCGGCCCCTGGTGGCCGGTTTTGTCGACGCACTGGGCAGTTTTCTTGCGGCACTTTCCGGCAATAGCGATCCGCAATACGCGCTAGGCGCACTGGCCTCGCTCAATACCGCCGGCGCCAGCGCGTTCAACGCACTGCATCCGCAGGGCATGCCGAGCTCGAGCTGCGGCCAGGGTGCTGCCGTGGTCAACGGCGTGCGTTACTACTCGATCAGTGGTACTTCGGTGCTCACCAATATCTTCGACGCCTCAGACGTGCTGATGGGGGCAGGCAGCCTATTTTTTGGCCTCGAGGCCAATGACGGGCTGGTCTCGCGCTGCTCAAGCCACCTTGGTGTGGTGCTGCGCGATGACTATGGCTGGAACCATCTTGACGAAGTGAATCAGATACTCGCGTTGCGCGGTCTGTTTGCGTCCAATCCTGTCAGCGTGCTGCGCGCGCAGGCGAACCGGCTGAAGTCGGCCGGTCTGTGAGAAATCGCGGATCTGTCGTGGCAGCAGCGCTGATAGCGCTGCTGCTCGCGTTTCTGATGCAGTGGCAGACCGATGTCGCATCGCCGGCCGGTGCGGTTATGCCGCCGTCGTCGCAGCCTGGCGCGGCGGTAAATGAGTCCGTGGTGAGCACCGCACCGCGTCGTGCACCGCAGGCTGCCGCCGTGACGGCGCAGGACTCGCTGCGTGGTACTGCGGTCGATGGCGCTGTACGTGTCGATGCGCAGGGCCGGGTAGGGCGCGATCGCGATCTGCGTCGCGTATTCGACTATTTTCTGACGCGGCTGGGCGAGCGCAGCCTCGAGCGCATCCGTGCCGATCTTGCCTGGTGGCTGCAGCAACAGCCGCAGCTTGATGCAGCAACACGGGCCGAGGTGCTTGCTTTGTTCGACCGTTATGTCGAGCTGCAGCACGCGACTGCCGCGCTGCCCCGCAGCGGCGATCTGCGCACCGACTTGCAGCGCCTGCAGGAATTGCGCGTGCGTGAACTCGGCGCCGGACTCGCACAGGCATGGTTTGGTGAGGAGGAGGCGTATACGGCACATACCCTGGCGCGGCTGGTGACGGCGCGCGATGCCACGCTTGATGAAGCCACGCGGCGGCAGCGTCTCGCCGATATCGAGGCCCAGCTCGACCCCATGCAGCGTACGAGCCGCGACGCCAGCCTCGCGTTCCAGCAGGCAGTCGCCGACAGCCGCCACTTCGACACTGCTGCGGTTTCGGCACAGCACCGCGCCGAACAGCGGCGCCAGCACTGGGGTGAAGAGGCGGCTATACGGCTGGCCGAACTCGATCAGCAGGAAGCGGGCTGGCAGTCGCGGCTGCTGGCCTATGCGCAGGCGCGCGAGCGATTGTTTGCAGACCGGTCGCTGTCGCCGGTGCAGCGCGAGCAGCGCCTTGCGCAGCTACTGGAGGGGTTCAGCGCGGCGGAGCGCCGGCGCGTGCTGGCACTTGCCGAGGACGGGCTGTTGCCGCACTGAGCCGGCCGGTTCATGGTGTGATCGTATCCGCGGGAGTCCGGTCCCGACATTCGTCTCCGCCGCTTGGGGCAGGTGAACCGAGTTGCCCCGATGGCGGCGGCGCCGGCAACAGCTGGAAAGCAGCCCGTATACTTTTCCGATGACGTTCGATCGGGCCGCGACCGCGTGGCAGGCAAGCACATGCAGCAGAATGTCTGGCCCGTTGACGTGTCCCGAGCATAAGTGCTCGCACTTGCCGCGCTAGTCAAGCAATGCGGCAACGTGCGCCTGCACTGACTGGCGCAAGGCGGTCAGGCTATAGCCGCCTTCCAGGCTGGATACGATGCGACCGTGTGCGTGTTTCTCGGCAAGCGCGACGAGTTCCTGGGTGACCCAGGCATAGTCCTCGGCAGCGAGATTGAGATTGGCGAGCGGGTCGAGCCGGTGTGCATCGAAGCCGGCGGAGACGAACAGCAGTTGCGGTGCGAATGCGTCCAGTGCCGGCAGCACGCGGTCGCGATAGGCGGCGCGGAATTCGCTGCCGCCGCTGCCGGGCGGCAGCGGTTCGTTGACTATGTTGCCAGCCCCGGTTTCGCCGCGCAGCCCTGTTCCCGGATACAGCGGCATTTCGTGGGTCGAGGCGTAGAGCACGCGGGCGTCGCTTGCAAAAATGTCCTGCGTGCCATTGCCATGATGTACATCGAAATCGACGATGGCCACGCGTGCAAGACCGCAGGCGAGCGCATGGCGCGCGCCGACGGCGACGTTGTTGAAGAGGCAAAAGCCCATCGCCTCGGCAGCCGTCGCATGATGACCGGGCGGGCGCACGGCGCAGAATGCTCGCTTGTGGCGTGCGGCCAGCACGCCGTCGACGGCGGCGCAGACCGCACCGGCCGCGCGCAGGGCAGCATCGAGCGACGCGGGCGACATGACCGTGTCAGCGTCGATACGCAGCCAGGAACCTGCCGCCGGGGCCAGTGCAAAGATCTGTGCGACATGTTCGCCGTGGTGCGCGAGTTCAAGCTGGGTGCGCGTCGCACGCGGTGCCTCGATACGGTCGAGCCCTGCAAAGCGGTCGCCGTCCAGTGCTTCAAGCACGGCCTGCAGACGAGCCGGGGATTCCGGATGGCCTGAACCCGGATCGTGTTCAAGGCAACTGACGTGGGTGTAAAGGGCGAGGTGCATGGAGGCGGCGCTCAGGAAGATGCCGGCTTCTTGCGCCGTTCGTGCTGCCACAGCACTTCCCCGTGACCGCTGCGCCGTGCCAGCACGCGCGCGAGTACGAACAGCAGGTCCGATAGGCGATTGAGATAACGCGTTACTTCGGAACGCACACTCTCGTGCTGGGCCAGCGTGATGACTTCGCGTTCGCTGCGGCGGCAGACGGTACGGGCAAGGTGGCAGGTCGCTGCGGCCATGCCGCCGCCCGGCAGGATGAAATCCTTGAGCGGCGGTAGATCGTCGTTGAAACCATCGAGCACGGACTCAAGCCGGGTGATGTCCTCGTCGAACACCATCGCCATGCCCGGAATGCACAGTTCGCCGCCGAGATCGAACAGATCGTGCTGTATCTGCGTCAGCGGTTCGCGGATGTCTTCGCCGATCTCCTGGGCCAGCAGCATGCCGATAACGCTATTGAGCTCGTCGACCGTGCCATAGGCGTTGACGCGGGCGGAGTCCTTGCGGACGCGCGTGCCGTCGCCCAGGCCGGTGGTTCCGTCGTCACCGGTGCGGGTATAGATTTTCGAGAGTCGGTTGCCCATGTTGTTCCGTGTCGAGCCTCGGTGGAGGCCGGATCATCTGCGGTTGCGTTCTTGTGGAATAAATAGTTGGCGGCGATGCCGGCCTGTGCCGGCAGTCTACTGCACTTGACCCGGGATGAAGGCAGCGCCGGGCCAGCTGCGGCGGCACCTGCAGGCGAGTTTGTGCCGCGGCCCAGGCATTCGCTGTCTGCTTGTGGTTCACCTGGGCTTGGCCCACCATCGGCTTTCTGCCGCGCGCTGGTGCTGCCTGCGAGGGGACCCTACATGTCGACTCTGCGTCTTGCCTTCGTAAAGCTATTCGGCTGGTCGCTGCTTGGTCTGTTCCTGCTGCCACTGCTCACCTGGTGGGTCAGTGGCCACGGGCTCGACAACATGACCGCTGAACTGCGTGCCGGTCTGCACTCGGCGCTCGCGCAGAAGACTGACCTCGATGCCCCCAGCCGCGCGATGTGGCAGGCGCTGGCCGACAATGCGACCGCGCGCGGCATCTGCGACGGCAGCTTGCCGCAACTGGACTACCTGGTCGTCGAGGTCTGTGGTGCAAGCGGCGATGTAGGCCAGTTTCTGCTGGCGAAAAAGGTTTCGGTCGCGATGTTATGGCTGGGGCTAGGTAGCTTGCTCTGGATCGCCGCTGTTGTAGGTGTTGCGTATTTTCGCCCGCGTTTGCAGCTTTCCGCCTTCAGTGCGGGGTGGTGGAGCCTGCGCGCAGTCAGCGCGGTCGAGGTGCTGGTTCAGGCGGCGATGCTGGTCTGGCTCTCGTACTGGATTACCGCGCTGTTCTTCAGCATCTACGTGCCCAAACTCATCATCATTGCCGCAGTGCTGGCCGCGATGGGCGCATGGATCGCGATCTCGGCCATCTTCAAGCGCGTAAAAATGGACAATGCCATTAGTGGTGTGCCAATTCCCCGCGAGCAGGCGCCCGCGCTCTGGGCGCGTGTGGGTCAATGTGCAGCCAAGCTGGGTACGGCTCCACCGCAGCAGATCATTGCCGGCATTGATGCCAGTTTCTTCGTGACCGAAGCGCCGCTGCGGCTGCCGCAGGGTGAGGTCCGCGGTCGCAGCCTGTTCGTAAGCCTGCCGCTGCTGCGCCTGCTCAGCCGCAACGAGGCCGATGCCGTGCTCGCCCACGAGATGGCGCACTTCAGCGGCGGCGACACGGCTTTCAGCGCAGCTCTCGGGCCCAAGCTCGTTGCCTATGCGCACTACCTCGGCGCACTCAGCCAGAACCTGCTGACCGTGCTTGCCTCGTTCGCGCTGAATCTGTTCCGCGCCGCGTTCGAGCTCGCGCTGTCCAATGCGAGCCGCGCGCGAGAGTTCGCCGCTGACAAGGCCGCGGCTGACCTCGTTTCCGGCGATGCGATTGCGCGCTCGCTGATCAAGGTGTCAGCGTATTCGGCCTATCGCAATACGGTCGAGCAGTCGCTGTTTGAGCAGCGCGAGCGGCATGAGGGGCCGCTTGACCTCGCGGGCCGCGTTGCGCATGGCCTGGTTGCTTTTGCGCATTCGCCTGATTTCCAGTCGGCGGTGGCGCAAGCCGGCACGCCGCATCCGTTCGATTCGCATCCGCCGCTGCAGCAGCGGATGCAGCAGGTCGGTGCGGTCTATCCGACCTCGGCGTTTGCCGGCATAGTCGAGTCGGCGCCAGCGGACACATGGACAGACCTGATCCATGATGTTGCTTCGATGGAAGCGTCCCTGTGGCAGCAGTACGAATCGAATTTCGCGGCCGAGCACGAACAGCAGCTTGCCTATCGCTATGAACCGGCGAACGAAGCGGAGCTCGCCATAGTGCTGCGCTATTTTCCTGGCGTGGAAATTGCGCAGAAGAAAGGTGGCGTGATCCGTATCAGCTATCGTGGCGTGGAGACGCCTGATACGACACTCGACTGGGATCAGGTTTCCCGGGTGCAATACGACGATGGCAGCTTTGGCACCAGCGATACCCTGACGATTACACATCCGGAGCGCGGCACGTTAGGCATGGCCAAGAGCACCAAGCTCAAGCTCGCGCTGAGCGCACAGGCGCGGGAATCGTTCAAGCAGTCGTTTGGCCGTTACTGGCAGCGGCACCAGATCATGCGCAAGTTGCAGGCAGGCTCTTAGTCCGCCTCGAAACGCGAGGTGTTGGTGTAACCGACTTCGAACTGCCCCAGGCGATAGCGGATGTGGCTGGCGCGTGCATGGGCGAGCTGAATAGCGAAGGCGCGCGCCGGTGGCAGGCCCAGTGCGTGGCAGAGCAACGCGCGGATCGAGCCCGCGTGCGCGACAGTCAGCACGCAGTCATGCTCCTGGGTGGACCCCAGCAATGCGGCGAGCCAGGCGCCGGTGCGGCGCATCACGTCGCTGAAGCTCTCGCCGCCGGGAGCTTCCTGGATGACCCAGTTGTCGGCCCAGTGGCGATAGCGGTTAGCGTCTTCCTTTACGATTGCGTCCCAGTGGCGGCCGTCCCACTCGCCGAGGTCGACTTCGCGCAGGCGAGGGTCGGCCAGCGGCTCGGTCGCGAACCGTGCGGCAAATACTTGTGCGGACTGCTGCGCGCGGCGCAGATCGCTGGTGAACAGGAACCGCGGTGGCTCGCCCTGCCAATGCGCAGCGAGCCGCTGTATCGCGAGAAAGCCTTCACTCGACAGCGCGACGTCTGCATGGCCGACACAGAGGCCTGGCGGCGCTTCGGTGTCGCCGTGCCGCACGAGTATCAAATCCATCGCTGTGCTCCTGCGCAGACGAGATAACAGGCCAGCTCCACTACCTGGTTCGCCGCGCCCAGCGTGTCGCCGGTGATGCCACCCAGTTGGGCGCGGAAATACAGGCCGGCCAGCGCGACGACGGCGAGGCTGGCGCAAGCTGCAGCCAGCGCCAGCCAGCCGAACGGGGCAACGAGCACGACGGTGAGCAGCACGCCAGCGCTGACCTGCGCCCAGCCTATTCCTTCCGCGACGGGTTTATTCGCCGCCTGGCCGTCGCGCGCATAGTTCAGGCTTGCGGCAAGCGGCAGCACGCTGGCGCGCGCGAAGATATGTCCCAGCCATAACGCAACGAGCAGCAGCGACGGCGACAGGCTTGCCAGTGCCAGGTACTTACCGCCGAGTACGCTCACCAGTGCAAGTGCTGCATAGCTGCCTATGCGGCTGTCACGCATGATGTCGAGCTTGCGTTCGCGCGTGAAACCGCCACCGAGACCGTCGGCCGTGTCCGCCAGCCCGTCTTCGTGAAAACCGCCGGTGACAATGATGGCCGTTGTCAGCGCTACCCAGGGGGCTAGCGCCACCGGCAGGCATAACAGGCTAAGCCAGGCGGCCACTGCAGAGATTGCGCCGACCAGTGCGCCGACGAGTACGAAATACGGGGCCGCCTGAGCAAGCCTTGCCGGTTCGGCATAACTCCAGCGCGCGAACGGAAGGCGCGTCAGGAAGGTCGCGGCAGTGGCGAACAGGCGTAGCGGATGATTCATGGCAGGTGCGGGCGAGGGCAGGCGCCGAGCGTAGCGGATGCAAAGCATGGGCGGAAACGTGCCCGTAGCGCTGCCGCGGCGCGATGCCGCAGGCCACCCTGCGCCGGGCAAACGGCCGGCGGCTTATCATTGCCGGATGACTCCTGTTTTCGATGTCACCATCATCGGCGGCGGCCTGGTCGGTACCAGCCTCGCCATAGCCCTGCAGCACAGTGGACTTGCAGTCGCGCTGATCGAAGCGGCCATGCCGCAGGTCCTCAGCCAGTCGCGTGATGACGAGCGCAACCTGGCCCTGGCGCGCGCGAGCACGGTCGCCTTGCAGACACTCGGTGTCTGGCCGCGGCTTATGGCGGTGGCAACCCCGATCGAGCGCCTGCATGTCAGTCGCGTCGGCGAGTTCGGCAGCCTGCGCCTTGCAGCGGGCGAGGCCGGACTGGCGGCGTTCGGTGCGGTCGTGCCGGCGCGCCAGCTGGGTCAGGCGTTGCAGCAAGAATTAGAAATGTGTACCAGGATACATCGCTACATGCCGGCGGAGCTCGCCGCGCTGGAAACTGGTGCTGATTACGCAAGCGTGAGGTTGCACACTCCTGACGGGGAAGTCGTGCTGGCGACGCGCCTGCTCGTAGGTGCTGACGGCACGGCCTCGCGCGTGCGTGCGTTATGTGGTCTGGGCACCGAGGACGTCGACTATGCACAGACCTTGTTCGCCTGCAGCCTGCTGCCGCAGCGCCCGCTGGATGGGCTGGCCTATGAACGCTTCAGTGATAGCGGCCCCGTTGCTCTGCTGCCGCTGGCCGAGCGGCGCGCCGGCCTGGTGCTCAGCGTGCCGGCCGGTGAAGCTGCCGCGACGGCTGCGCTAGATGACGCAGCCTTCCTTGCGCTCGCGCAGCAGCGTTTCGGCTGGCGTGCCGGGCGCTTCAGCCGGCCAGGCCGGCGCAGCGCACATGCCATACGCCGGGTCGTCGCGCGCAGCATCACCGCGCCGCGCTGCGTGCTGGTCGGCAATGCGGCGCAGACCCTGCATCCCATCGGTGCGCAAGGTTTCAATCTCGGTCTGCGCGATGCACTCACGCTTGCTCAGTTGCTGATCGATGCCGAACGCAGTGGTAGCGATCCCGGCGCAGCGGCACTGTTGCAGCGCCATGCAGCCCTGCGGCGCGAGGATCGTGAAGGCACGATGGCGTTCAGCGACGGATTGGTGAGGCTTGCCTGCCACCCCGCGCGCCTGCTGTCGCCATTGCGCAGCCTGGGTCTGCTGCTGCTCGACGGCTTGCCCCAGGCCGGCGCATGGGTCGCACGGCGCGGTATGGGATTTCGCGGACGCCCGACTGCTTACGCACAGGGGTATTTGCCGTGAGCGGTGCCGAAGTTGGCGCTGCTGCAGCCCTGCTATCGGCATCGGGCTGTGGTGGGTGCTTTGCACCATATTCAGGAGTGACGCCATGAGAACACGCACCCCGTTCGATATCGCCGTCGTAGGCGCTGGCATGGTCGGCAGCGCCTGTGCGCTGGCGCTGGCGCGGCACGGCCTGCGCGTCGCCCTGGTCGAAGAGCGCTCGCCACCTGCATGGAGCGCAGCTGACGAGATTGATCTGCGCGTCGTCGCGATAGCGCCGTCCAGCGTGGATCTGCTGGAGCAGCTGGGGCTCTGGTCGGGCATACGCGATGCGCGTGCCAGTGTGTATCGGCATATGCAGGTCTGGGACAGCGCCAGCGGCGCGCGTCTGGAGTTCGATGCGTCCGATGGCAACACGGCCGAACTCGGCTGGATCGTCGAGAACCGGCTGATACAGCACACACTGTGGCTGGCGCTGCAGAACGAACCCGGCGTCAGCCTGCGTTGTCCGGCCCGCGTCGTGGGCAGTGAGGACGAAGGCGATACGCGCAGCCTGCGGCTGGATGACGATAGCCGGTTGGTTGCGCGTCTGGTGGTCGCCGCCGACGGTGCGGCGTCGCCGCTACGCCAGTTGATGGAGATTGGCGTCAGCGGCCATGTCTATGACCAGCACGCACTCGTTGCGCATGTGCGCACCGAGCGGCCACACGAGCAAACGGCCTGGCAGCGCTTTCTGCCTGGTGGCACGCTGGCGTTCTTGCCGCTGGCCGACGGGCGTTGCTCCATCGTCTGGTCGCTGCCGCCGGAGGAATGCCGGCGCTTGCGCGAAATCGAGGAATCGCTGTTCCTGCAGGAACTGGGCTGTGCGTTTGACTTCCGGCTGGGACCGGTCCTGTCGACTTCTGCACGCGCAGAATTCCCGCTGCGCCTGCTGCTGGCCGATCGCTATATTGCGCCGCGTTTTGCGCTGATCGGTGATGCGGCGCATCAGGTTCATCCTCTGGCTGGACAAGGTGTGAATCTGGGACTGCGCGATGTGGCCGCGCTGGTTGATGCGATCGCAGATCCGGCCGGGCGGGACCCTGGCGGCATCACCACACTGCGCCGCTATGAGCGCCGCCGCCGTAGCGACAACACAATTTCAGCCTGGGGCATGGACGGCATCAATCGCATCTTCCGCAGCGAATTCGAGCCGCTGGTGCTTGCACGCGGGCTTGGCCTGCGCGCGGTCAATGCGTTGGGCCCACTCAGGCAGCTGATCGTGCGGCATGCGGCCGGGCGCTGATTGACGTTTCGTTTGATTTGTTTTTGTTGCACGTGAGTTTTTGTAACTGTTTCCGCCGTATGGTGAAAGTTCGGTAGGTGCTCCGCGTGCTGTTCGTAAAGGGGTCTTCGGCTGATCCCTGGCTTCTTGATTGTTCGTAGGTGGCTTCCGGAGGGCGCGGCAGGCTGTTGCTGCGTGGCCTCACACCCAATCGACAGCGTGCCGACCGTCATGGTCACGGCTGCTGTGCAACGACGGAGCTACCGATGAAAACTGCGACACATTTGTTGAGCTGGTGTGTAGCCAGCGGCCTGCTACTGTGCCTTGGACTGGCGCAGGCCGGCGAAGAAACTGCTGTTTCCTCCAGGACAGTAGCGGCTGAGATTGGCCGCAACGAGTTCAAAATCCGCGAGCAAGCACTGGATGATCGCTTGCTGCGCAATAACGATGTGACCTATGCGCGCAACCTGATGGCCGCGGCGGCGCGCGAGCGGGAGATCAACTCCCGGCTGATGGCTGGTACAAAGCTTGGTGATATTGATCCCGGAGAGCTCTGGTCCAACCTGGGGCCGTCGCGCATGAGTGCTGGTCCTATGGACAGCGGCCGAGTCACGGCCATCGTCACGCATCCGGACAATCCCGATATTGTCTACGTGGCTTCGGGCGGTGGCGGCGTCTGGCGCTCAAACAATGCCGGTGATGCATGGGTCGCACTGACCGACAAACTGGGCAGTCTCGGTACCGGCGCGCTTGCTATGGATCCGAACCAGCCCAATCGCCTCTATCTTGGCCTTGGCGATCCGAACCGGCACGGCTGGCAGAAAACACTCGGCACTTCACCAGGGCTGGGGGTGTTAAAGAGTACCGACGGCGGCGCCAACTGGTCCGCGCCGATCTTTCTTGGCGACAGCACGAATATCCGCAAGATCGTCGTCAGCCCGAATAACAGCAATCTGATATTGGTAGCTACCGATCAAGGCTTGTACCGTTCGACGAACGCGGGTGGGTCTTATCAGTTGCAGCCGCTCGATAATGAAATTGCGAACTCCGACGGCAAGCCTGCTGTCTGGAGCATCGCCTGGGCTGGCGGTAATCGGTTCGTGGTAAGTACCGAAGGCCAAGGGGCGTCGGAGCATCGTTCTGTAGTGTGGCACTCGAACGAGCAAGCTACTGGCTGGGAGCGGGCTGACGGCATACCCGAAGATGTCGGACGCATAAGCATCGGAAGCGCGCCAAGTAGCCCCAACGTTCAGTATGCGTTGATGCATAAAGACGGCTCCGCCCAAATATATAAGACCATCGACGGCGGTCAGCACTGGTCGTCACTGAATTTTGATCAAAAAAAGTATACTAATTTTCCTGACCACGCGGCCAGCGGACTCCTTGGTGACCAAGCTGACGCCAGGTACAACCAGATGGTTGTAGTGAACCCGACCGCTCCGAGCATTGCCTATTTCGGTGGCAAGCTGGAGCTAGCCCGCACGGGCGACGGCGGCATGACGTTCAGTCTGGTCAACACCAGAAACAAAAGTGCTGCCAATTACGTGCACCCGGATTTCCATGCCGCTGCCTATGATGCCGCGAACCGCCTCTATGTGGGCAACGATGGCGGGGTCTTCCGTAGTAGCGACGCAGGCCAGACCTGGATGCCGCGCAATGAAGGACTGGTTACCCATCTGGTCTACGGTGTGGCGTCGTCGATGGCCGATCTCCGTAAAATCGTAGTCGCGATGCAGGACAACGGCATATGGCACAGCTTCAACACGGGAGCCCACTACACGAGCGTGGATGGCGGCGACGGATTCTGGGCGCTCATGTCGCAGACTGATTCCAGGAAAATAGTCTATGGGACAAATAATCTAAAGCGTTATTCCGACGATGGCGGGGTGACCCATAACGAACTCACCTTTAGCGGAATTCCCGGCGGCTTTGCACGTTCAATTGTCCAGAGTGCAGCCGTTGCAAGCGGCGAGACGCTTTACGCTGTATCGGAAGGAAAAATATACAAGAGTGTCGACTTTGGGAAAAACTGGCAGCCTGTAAACATGAATGGGCTTGCGGATGATGTGAGCGCAGTGCGCGTTGGCCGCAACAGCGGCGTGCTAGTTGCCTTGTCCGGTAGCAATCCAGGAAATATCTGGTTCACGCTGAACGATGGTGCGCAGTGGACGCAGGCGGCAGCGCCGAACAATCCCGCGGGCGATTTTATCGATGCTGCTGTGGGTGGCGATAACCAGTTCTATCTGATCAGCGGAGGCCATCAGCCGGGCAAGCGCCGAATCTGGACATCGAACGATCCCGCGAAAGGCTGGTTCTTGTTTGGGGGGGCGGGACTGCCGGAAGGCGTGCGGCTGAATGTGCTCAAGGCCGATCCAGCGCGCAACGGCACGATCTATCTCGGCACCGATCTCGGCATGTATCGCTCCACGAACAAGGGCCTGTCGTTCAGCCGCCTTGGCGCAGGGCTGCCGTTGGTCAGCATTGCCGACATCTGGTTAGCGCGCGACGGAAGCAAAGTACGCGTGGGAACCTATGGCCGCGGAGTCTGGAGCATGGGACTCGCGGACTGAGTTCGCCTGTCAGGTGCAGTGAAGGAATGCCGGGTGCCGTCGCAGGCGCCCGGTTTCATTCGGCACACGGCATACGTCGCGCAACTTGGTGCAGTCCTCGCCACCCGCGCGTCACGACGTCCCTGCTCCATAAGGCACTGGGCCGGTCCAGCATTCGACGCTGCGAGATGGGGGCGTGGCAGGTCAGTTGGCGCGCCCGTGCTCAAGTACTTCAAGACCCATTTGTGCCAGCAACGGAGCCATGCGTCCGGCAGCCAGCGCCTGATCACTGGAGGCATTGCCCTGCAGCGCACGTTGCATGACGCCCTGGGCGATCGCGGCCAGGCGGAAGAAATGGAAGGCTAGGTGAAACGGCCAGTCTTTGCCGGGGTCCAGGCCCGTAGCGTCCGCAAAGCGGGCGAGCAGCAGAGCTTCCTCGGGGATGCCGAGCGCGCGGCGCTCAAGTCCCGCCAGGCCAGGCAGTACCGGATTGCGCGGCAGCCGCAGTGCCATGCAGAAATAGCCGAGATCGGCCAGTGGATGTCCCAATGTGGATAATTCCCAGTCGACCACGGCGAGCAGTTGCTGCGAGTCTGACCACATCAGGTTGTCGAGGCGGAAATCACCGTGTACGAGTGCGATGCGGCCCGGATCGGCTGGCACCGCTGCGGGCAGTCCGGCGATAAGGCTGTCCATCGCGGTTATGGTTCCGGTCTCGCTTGCGCGGTACTGCTCGCTCCAGCGTGCAATTTGCCGCGCGAAATAGTTGCCGGCCTTACCGTAGTCGCTCAGTCCCAGCGCGTTTGCATCGAGCCGCGCGAGCGCGGTCAAAGCATCCAGGGCGCGGCAGTAGAGGGTTTCGCGTGCAGCGGGCGTCAGATCGGGTAGCGCCGGATCCCATTGCACGCGGCCCGGCACGAAGCTCATCAGATAGAAAGCGCTGCCAATGACGCTGTCGTCTTCACACAGGTGCAGCGGTGTCGCTACCGGTACGGCGCTGTGCTCAAGTGCCGTGAGGACGCGGTATTCACGTTCTATCGCATGGGCCGAGGCGAGCAGCCTGCCGTAGGGTTTGCGCCGCAGCACGTAGCAGCCCGTGGCGGTGTCGATACGGTAGGTCGGGTTGGACTGGCCACCCTTGAACTTCGTCGCCGACAGCGGGCCGTGAAAGCCTGGCAATCGCGCTTGCAGGTAGCTGGCCAGCGTATCGACATCGAATCCGGGGTGAGGCGCTGAGGTCATCGCGTCGCTCTCCATCGTATGCGCCGGCGTTACGCACGGGTGGTTGCGTTGCGGCGGCGGGGCTCGGACCTTAACCCAAACGGTGCTGCGGTGTTGCTGCTCGTCAGATGAAGCTGCGCAGCTCGCGATGTGCTTCGCTGTCCAGATGCGGCAGATAGCTCCAGCGGCGCAGTTGCCAGCGGCCATTCTCACGGGCGAACTCGACGATGCCAGAATTTGCCAGGCTGAGGTTGTGCCGTATGGTTTCGGCTTCGTCGAGTGCGAGCAGTGCCTGGGCGCAGCGCGAGATGACGCCGCCGGAACTGATAACCAGCGCGGTACCGGAGCCGGCGGCCTGTTCGGCGCGATCGCGGGCGCGGCGCACGCGATCGCGAAACGACAGCAGGGTTTCGGGCATGAACGCGTCGAGTTCGCCATTGGCCCAGGCCTGAAAGGCGCGGCTGATCACTGCCAGGATGCGCGCTTGGTCAAGACCAACGCGCAGGGCGACGAGGTCCGGGTCCTGCGCTGCATGCGCAGCGTAGCCACGCAGCAGGCTTTCATGATCGAACTCGTTCCAGTCCGCGTCGGCCGTGGCGATGGGCAGCGGCTGGCCGGCGACCGCTGCGGCCGTGGCCAGTGCCTGCAGTGTTTCGCGATGGCGCCGCTGGGTACCGCTGACCACGTGCGTGAATTCGAGTTCGGGCTGGGCGGCGAGCCAGTCTGCCAGAAGTTCCGCCTGGCGCAGGCCGCGCTCGGACAATCTGTCGTAGTCGTCGCTGCCGAAGCTCGCTTGGGCGTGGCGAATCATGAGCAGGCGCGTGTCCGCCTGCCTGTCACTCGGTGACATAGTTCTTGCTGAACTTGAGCGTGTAGGAGCGAGTTGCGCCCGCCGGCTTGATGCGCAGATCGAAGCTCAAGGTGTCGCTGCCGCGTACGGGGAATTCGGCCAGGTAGTAGATCGCATCGGCTTCGCGGATCTCGCGTACGGCAATGTCGCTGCGCTGGCCGGCGAGGTTTGCGACGCTGCCCTGGATTTCGGCAGCCACCGGAACTGCCTCGTCACCGGCCAGTTGCACCGCGATATTGATCAGACCCTGTTTGCTGGAACGCGGAATGTTGTACTGCGCGGCGACCTGGGCTGGCAGCAGGTCGCTGGACAGCGCGTTGTAGTGCACGAGGTAATCGCCGAAACGCTGCACTTGCTCGGTTCGCCCGCGTGCCGGCAATAGCAGCGACAGGATAGCCGTTCCGGCGAGCAGGCCGATCTTGTAGGCGAGTTTCATCGGTATTTCCCATCAGTTTCTCGCCGCGATCTTACATCGCAGGCGCTACAGCGGTGGCAGGAATACGCGCAAAGCACCACTCAGATGTTCGAGGGCCAGCATGGCCAGGCGCAGCGCGATCGAGGCGTAAAGCGGCGACAGGTCAAAATGCTCGAATTTCGGCGGCCAGTTGCGGAAGGGACGCAGCAGGGGTTCGGTGAGCCCAAACAGAATCTCGACTGCCGGATTGCGCCGGTCAGGTGAAAAAAAGCTGGCTATAGCGCTGAACAGGATGCCCCAGAATGCAATGCCGAGCAGGAAATACACGGTCGAGAACGTGCTGACGAGCAGCAGTTTTGGCGCACTGAGCGGATACCCGACCAGCAGAAACAATAATACGGACTGCAGCAGTGCAAGCAGCCACAGTACGAACAGCGCGGCGAGGCTGACCCGGCGCACGGCGGGCAGGAGCTGGCTCAGCGGGCCGACAACGGGGTTTGTGGTTTTGTAGATAAATTGGCATAGCGGGTTGTTGAAGCGCACGCGCGTCAGCGGAAGCAGCAGGCGCAGTGCGAACAACAACATTACGAAGCTGAAAAGGATCTGGACCAGCATCACGCCCGCATCGAGGAAAAAACCCATGTCAGTCTCCCGAGCGCGCTGCAAGTTCACGCCCGCGTTCGGTCGCGGCCGCGACCGCATCGGCGACGACCTCGCGCAGTCCGTGGGCGGCGAAGCGGTCCAGTGCGGCCTGTGTGGTGCCGCCCGGCGATGTCACGCGCTGCCGCAGTACGGCGGCCGTCTCGCCGTCTTCGCGCAGCATGCGTCCGGCGCCGAGTGCAGTCTGTGCAGCCAGCAGGCGTGCCGCGTCGCGCGGTAGCCCCTGTGCAACCGCCGCGTCTTCCAGTGCTTCGGCCAGCAGAAAGAAATAGGCCGGGCCTGAACCGGATAACGCGGTGACGATGTCCATTTGCGCCTCGTCGTCTATCCAGACCACGACGCCAGCGGCGGCGAGTATGGTCTGCGCCGCGCGGCGTTGCTCTGCTGTGGCGCGCGCATTCGCGCACAGGCCGCTGGCTCCGGCCCCGATCAAGGCGGGTGTATTTGGCATGCTGCGCACTACCGCGAGGTTGCCGCCGCACCAGTGGTCAAGTTGCTCCATGCGTATGCCCGCGGCAATGGATAGCAGCAACACGTGACCGCCTTGCATCACCGGGCGCAACGATTCGCAGACTGCCCGCATGACCTGTGGTTTGACCGCCAGCACGACGACGTCAGCACCGGCGGCGGCCGTGACGCCATCCGCATGTGCGGTGACTCCGAAATCGCGCACCAGCGCAGCGCGCAGCTCGGCATTGGGCTCGGCGACGGTGATGTGGTCTGGCGCCGTGCCCTGGCGCACGAGTCCACCGATCAGGCTGCGCGCCATATTGCCGCCACCAACAAAAGCGACACGCGGTAGCGAGGTGAGCGGAGCTTCGGACATGGCAGCCTTCATCGGAATGGGAAAGGACTGAGCATAGCTGCGTCGCGGCGCCAGCTGAAACTGCCTGAGCGCCGCCCCTAGTCATCCTTTCTCACACCCGTTCGTAGCGCGGCCGCCGAGACGCCGTCCTGACGCGCGCCGCGAACTGAGTGACGGCGAAGGCGTAGCCGACGCTGCGTCAAGCTGGCACGAGGGAGCAGCGCGCGTCAGGGCGAGCGTATCGGCGGCCGCAGTAGAAGTGGGGGAGAGGCGGGCTAGGAGCGCGCTCCGAACAAGGCCGAACCTATACGCACCAGGGTTGCGCCTTCAGCAATTGCGAGTTCGAAGTCCTCGCTCATGCCCATTGACAAGGTATCGAGGCCCGGGTGCTCGCGCTGAAGTGTTTCAAACAGCCCCCGCAGGCGCGCGAACGCGGCGCGGCGCAGGCCGAAGTCTGCATGGGGCGCCGGAATCGCCATCAGGCCTCGCAATTGCAGTCTGGGTTCGGCCGCGACTGCTCGAGCCAGTTCGCCTACCGCTTCAGGGCGGCAGCCGGACTTTGAAGTTTCGTCGTCAACGTTGACTTGTATCAGTACGTTCAGCGGTCCACGCGCCGCCGGCCGGAAACGCGCCAGCGGCGCGATCAGCTTGAGCCGGTCCAGGGTCTGCAGCCAGTCGAAGTGTTCGGCTGCTTCGCGGCACTTGTTCGACTGCAGCGGACCGATCAGATGCCACTCCAGTGCCAGATCGACCAGTTCACGCTGCTTGGCCAGCGCTTCCTGCACGTAGTTTTCCCCGAAGCGGCGCTGACCTAGCGCGGCCAGCTCGCGTACGGCGGCGGCAGGCTTGGTCTTGCTGACCGCAAGCAGGGCTGCAGCACGTTTTTGCTGCGATGCGGCATGCGCGATCCGGGCACAGATCTCAGTAAAGGCAGTTTCCGAAGAACTCATCTCAAGGGTGCACGCCAGCGGAAAATTGCCGAGCTATACTCGGGTGAAATTACGTTGAACAGCGGCGCCGACGGATTTGGTGGAACCGCCGGATAAGTCGGAATCTGGCTTCGGTTGTTGTAGCCCGTTCCGGGCAATGGGGTGGCCAGACGCAGGTCCTGCAAGCGTCTGGTTGCGTTGTAACGACTGACAGTAGGGTGCAAGAGCCTCGTCGCTGGCACTTGTTCGGACCTTCCTTAGGGGATTGCGCATGGATATTGCCGAGCTTCTGGCGTTCTCAGTCAAGAATAAGGCCTCGGACCTGCATCTGTCCGCGGGGTTGCCACCGATGATTCGTGTCGACGGTGACGTGCGCCGCATCAACATTCCCGCGCTGGATCACAAGCAGATCCACTCGCTGATCTACGACATCATGTCGGACAAGCAGCGGCGCGACTACGAAGAGTTTCTCGAGGTCGACTTCTCGTTCGAGATTCCGGGGCTTGCACGTTTCCGTGTGAACGCTTTCAACCAGAACCGGGGCGCCGGCGCGGTCTTTCGTACGATTCCGTCGGAAGTGCTGACGCTGGAGGATCTGGGCTGCCCGAAAGTGTTCAAGGAGCTTATCGCGCAGCCGCAGGGCCTGATCCTGGTGACCGGGCCTACCGGTTCGGGCAAGTCGACTACGCTGGCGGCGATGGTCGATCACGTCAACAAGAACGAATATGCGCACATTCTCTCGGTCGAAGACCCTATCGAGTTCGTGCACACCTCGCAGAAGTGCCTGATCAATCAGCGCGAAGTGCATCGCGACACGCATGGTTTCAATGAAGCGCTGCGCTCAGCCCTGCGCGAAGACCCGGATTACATCCTGGTCGGTGAGTTGCGCGACCTCGAAACCATACGGCTTGCGCTGACCGCAGCGGAAACCGGCCATCTCGTGTTCGCTACCCTGCATACCTCTTCGGCGGCCAAGACGGTCGACCGCATCATCGACGTGTTCCCGGCCGGCGAAAAGCCAATGGTGCGTTCCATGCTGTCGGAGTCGCTGCGCGCGGTGATTTCGCAGTCCTTGCTGAAGAAGGTGGGCGGCGGTCGCATCGCCGCGCATGAAATCATGGTGGGCATCCCTGCAATCCGTAACCTGATCCGCGAGGACAAGGTCGCGCAGATGTATTCGTCGATCCAGACGGGTGCCCAGTACGGTATGCAGACGCTGGACCAGTGTCTGCTCGATCTCGTCAAACGTGGACTGGTTACGCGACCGCAGGCGGCCAGTTATGCGAAGAACAAGGAGATCTTCAAGTAACTCCTTGCTGGCTGGTGCCCGCCGGCCTGCAATGGGTATGAGGATTTCCCGTAACGCATCGGCGCAGGTGTCGTCGGTCAGACAGGGCGCAGCACAGGCGATGGCCCGAGACCGGACGCCCCGAGGCAATTGGAGCAGGCAATGAGTAGCGTAGATTTCACCTCGTTTCTGAAGTTGATGGTGCACAAGAAGGCCTCCGACTTGTTCATCACGGCGGGCGTGCCGCCTTCAATGAAGGTGCATGGCCGCATCAGCCCCATCACCCAGAATCCGCTGACGCCGCAGCAGTCGCGCGACATGGTGCTCAATGTCATGACGCCGTCGCAGCGCGAGGAATTCGAGAAAACGCATGAGTGCCAGTTCGCGATCAGCGTGACGGGCGTCGGCCGCTTTCGTGTGTCCTGCTTTTATCAGCGCAACTGCGTCGGCATGGTCTTGCGCCGTATCGAGACCAAGATTCCGACAGTTGACGAACTCGCGCTGCCGGCGGTCATCAAGACACTGGCGATGACCAAACGCGGCATCATTATCTTCGTCGGTGCAACAGGTACCGGTAAGTCGACGTCACTTGCTGCCATGGTCGGCTATCGCAATCTGAACTCGACCGGTCACATCATCACGATCGAGGATCCGATCGAATACGTGCACAAGCACGAAGGCTGCATCATCACCCAGCGTGAACTTGGCATCGATACCGATTCCTGGGAAAACGCACTGAAGAACACGTTGCGTCAGGCGCCCGACGTGATCCTCATCGGCGAAGTGCGCACCCGTGAAACCATGGAGCATGCGATCAATTTCTCCGAAACGGGCCACCTCTGTCTGTGTACCCTGCACGCGAACAACGCCAACCAGGCACTGGACCGCATCGTTCACTTCTTCAGTGAAGACCGGCGCGAACAGCTGTTCATGGATCTGTCGCTGAATCTCAAGGGCATAGTCGCGCAGCAGCTGATTCCGACACCCGACGGCAAGGCGCGCCGCGTGGCGATGGAGATCATGCTCGGCACGCCGCTGGTGCAGGACTACATCCGCAAGGGCGAAGTCCACAAGCTCAAGGACGTGATGAAGGAGTCGACCAATCTCGGTATGCGCACGTTCGACCAGAGTCTGTTCGAGCTCTACCAGGCGGGCGAGATCAGCTACGAGGATGCGCTGCGTCATGCGGACTCGGCCAACGAAGTCCGGCTGCGCATCAAGCTTGCCCAGGGCGGCGATGCGCACACCTTGAGTCAAGGGCTTGACGGTGTCGAGCTCATGGAAAGCTGAGGATTCGCCTGGTTTCGGCGTAGCTGGCCGAGACCTGTTCGTCATTCGCCGGCCGCAGCGAGCGTGGGCTCGCTGCGGTGCAGGTTTGAATGTGTACGCAGACGGGCTCGCGCGGGCCGGCACTCAAGGTGCCGGCCCGCCGGGATTCATCGCGTAACGACAGTTTCCAGCAGCGAAATACCGTCCTGCTTTGCGGTCAGCGTGAACTCGGCGTGATCGATGTATTTCTCGTAGAGCTTGAACAGCTGCTTTTGCGTGTCGTAGTCGGCGCGTTGTTCCTCGGGAAGCATCTGCGCTGTCATATCGAACACGCTGCCGAGGCGGGCATACATGGCGCCGGCAAAGTACGCGCGCATAAATACGGGTTCGTTGGCTGCTGGGGCGCTCAGGAATGCGCTCAAGGTCGCCTCCTCCCCGGCGCCGGCCGACACAGCGAGCGCGCGATCGTTCATGGCGAAGAACAGAGGGGGCACGGGCGGAGGTGCGACGCCGGGTGGCAGGGCAATCGGCTTGCCATCTGCAGTCAGCTTCAGGTCCTTGAGGCCTGGCAATGCGAGCTGGGCCATGGCGACGGCTCCGGCAGGGTTATTGAGGGCGATGACGGCCTTGCCACCGATTTCCGGCGTGGTTATGCCGGCGGCAAAATCCAGCTTGCTCAGGGTCAGGCGCAGTCCATCCAGGTCACTGGCCGGCGGCGGTATCGTCGTGTCGAGGCTTTGCTTGAGTTTGGCGAAGCTCTCATTCAGCTCGGCAAGGTCGGCGCAGGCATAGGGCTGATCAACCACTGCTTTGGCCTGCTTGAACCAGAACGCCTTTTGTTTGAGCACTGGCAGCGAAAGCGAGAAATCAACCAGGCCTTCTAACTTGGCGCCCGTTCCGGGGGCCGCCGTGAGGCTGGCCGCAAATTCCTTGGCCAGGGCTGGTTCCATTTCCAGCTGGGCATGAATGGTCATGCGCTTGGCGGCTAGCTCCGTATAGCCTAGGACCATGCGTGGAAATTTCGCCGCAATCGAGCGTGCCTCCGCCTTGCAGGTCGGGTCCATCGCCGGCAGTTCCTTGCCGAACACGGCGTTGGAGATTTCGCGCCGCAGCGGGTCATTCGCATCGCCGAGAAAGTCCGTGAGGCGCAACACGTCAACATAGCCCGAGCTGTAAGGGGTATAGCCGTAGCGCTTGTTCAGAGTCGCTAGGTTTTGGATGTCAAAAGCCTTGGCCGGCCGCGTAATGCCCAGCAATTGCCGGCGCACGTCGTCGCTGACCGCCGTTGGGGCTGCGCTGAGCACGAGCTGGTTGTCGATGATCGCTATGAGAAACTGCACTTTTTCGATCGTGATCGCCCAGTAGTCGAGTTCGCCGAGCTTGGCCTTGGGCAACTGGGCACCGGCCTTGGTTTCCACGCGCGTGATCGCCGCGCGTAGCGCGTTCGGGTCGGCAAGTTGTATGCGCGCGACGGGCAGGACGCCGACGCCGAACAACGCGGCGTGCGTAGATCCCTTGATACCCAACTGCTCCGTTGTGCCCGCATTGACGTGGGTCGATACTTCCTCAAGCACAGCACGCGCCGCCTTGACAGCGGCGGCATCCTTTTCTGGCGCTTTGTCGAGCATGCGTTGGTACATGCTCAGCGACAGCGGCCAGGACTCACGCGTCAGCTGCGACCATTGATCCACCACCGGCTGCGGAATGGGTTCAAGATTGGCGAACAGGTACGGCGTATCCGCGGGGACAAAAGCCAGCGGTGAATCGCTGGCAGGTTGCTTGCTGCAGGCGGCGAGCGTCAGCAACAGGACAAGTGGGACGGTGCGGCGAGCGTAGGCGTACATAACGTTTTCCCAGGGTTGGCACACAATGCGGACGTGACGGTCCGGTCGCACAGCAGAAGTCCAATACGGCGCGATAACCAGTCGTGGCGGTGTAGGTCAACTATCGAGCAGTTCTGCCAGCACGGCCATGCGCACGAATACACCATTGCTGACTTGTTCCAGAATGCACGATTGCGAACCGTCTGCCACGGCCGAGGCGATTTCCACTTCACGATTGATCGGCCCCGGGTGCATGACCAGGCAGTCGGGGCGGGCCAGGCGCAGACGGCGCGCGTCAAGACCATAGCGCGCGTAGTACGCCTGCTCCGACGGCACAAAGGCCTGCTCCATGCGTTCTTTTTGCAGGCGCAGCATGATCACCACGTCAATGCCGGCCAGTGCCGTGTCGAAATCCTCGACGATCTCGCAGCCGGGCAACTCGGCCTGCGACGGCAGCAGGTTGGCCGGCGCGCAGACGCGCAAGGTGCCGACACCGAGCGCACGCAGCGCGTGGATATCCGAACGGGCGACGCGCGAATGCAGTATGTCACCGCAGATCAATACACGCAGGGCACTGAAGTCCGGGCGGTGCCGCCGTATCGTGTATACGTCCAGCAATCCCTGCGTCGGGTGGGCATTGTTGCCGTCACCTGCGTTGATCACGCTGGCTGTCCCGCGCACATGGCGTGCAAGGAATTCCGCGGTTCCGTTTTCCTTGTGGCGCACGACGAAAGCGTCGCAATGCATGGCTTCAAGCGTGTGCAAGGTGTCGACGAGGCTTTCGCCCTTGGCCGTCGACGAACTCGCGATGTCGAAGTTGATGACATCGGCACCGAGGCGCTTGGCGGCGAGATCAAAAGAGGTACGCGTGCGCGTGGAGTTTTCAAAGAACAGATTGATGACAGTCCGACCCTGCAGCAGGTCGAGCTTGTGGTGCCGGGCTAACCATTCTTCGCGCAGCGCATCAGCGCGGTCCAGCAATCGTACGACCTGGGCCGTGCTCAGGGCGTCGAGGCTGATGAGGTGGCGCGGCCGGCGCGGCGTTTCGGGTTGGTCGGAAGACGTCATGTGGGATAGGCGAGCCAGGTTTCGGTTATTACTTCAGCCGCCACCGCATCGATGTCAGCTGCATGTTTCTTCTTTGCGACGCCGGCGGCGCGCCGCTGGGCGAAGCGGCGCGCCGCTTCGATCGAGCTGCGGCGCTCATCGACGAGGTGTAGCGGTAGTGTGTAACGCTTGATCAGCGCAGCTGCGAACGCACGTGCGCCGCGGCTCGCGGATTGTTCCTGGCCATCGAGCGTCAGCGGCAGCCCGACCAGCAGCACCTCGGGTTGCCAATCGCGAATCCATTGCTCGATGCGCTCCCAGTCGGGGCCACTACTACCGTTCGTGGCAACGCCTAGCGGTCGCGCTGTGCCGGTTAGGCGATTGCCCAGTGCGACGCCGATATGACGGCTGCCGTAATCGAATCCCAGCACGTTCACGCTTGCCGTCCGTACGCGTAGCGACACACGCTAGGCATGACCGGCGTAGTCCGTCAGCTGCGCCATGCTGCTGACTCCCAGCAACGCCGCAGCGGCGCCCCAGCGCTCGCTCAGAGGTGTTTCAAACAGCAATTGCTCGTGCACCGAGGCCGTGAGCCAGGCGTTGTCGAGCAGCTCCTGTTCGAGTTGACCGGGGCTCCAGCCGGCGTAGCCGAGCGCGACGACTGCGTGGCTCGGGCCTTCGCCCGCGGCCATCGCAATCAGGATGTCGCGCGACGTGGTTACTGAAATGCGCTCGGAAATGCGGAACGAGGATTCCCAGTGGCCACAGGGCGCGTGCAACACGAAGCCGCGTTCCGGTTGTACGGGTCCACCGATCAGGACGGGAGCGTCATTGACCTCGCCGATAGTGGACGAAAGGTTCATCTGGGCGAGCACGTCACCAAGGCGGTATTCCGATAGCCGGTTGACGAGCAAACCCATTGCGCCGTCTTCGTTATGCTGGCAGACGAAGGCAACGCCTCGGGCAAAATTCGGATCGCGCATCGCCGGCATCGCGATGAGCAGCTGATTGGACAGCGAGGCGAGGGAGCTCATGGCGGGATTGTAACGGGATTCTCCGGCACGGTTTCGCCGCAGTGCCTGTTATTGCGAAGCCGCATCCGGTGTTGCGGCAAGCCTGGCGACTCCCGGTGGATCGACGCAACCCGGGCTCGAACACCGGGTTAGCGATTGCGCAGTACGTCGCCGGGCAGGAACTGCCAGGTACGCGTGATATACAGCTCGTCGATGTCTTCCTCGGTCTTGGGGATGGCTGGAAATGGCGCAGCGAGCTGCACGATGCGCTGCACCGCGTCGTCGAGAATCTTGTGTCCGGACCCCTGGATCACGTCCATGCGCTTGACCGTCCCGTCCTTGTTCAGCGTAACGGTCAGCAAGACGTCGCCGTGCAACTGCTGGCGGCGCGCGTCGTCGGGGTAGTTCAGATTGCCGATGCGCTCGATGCGCGCCGCCCAGCCGGCAAGATAGGAAGCGTAGGCGTATTCCTTGGTGTTGGCAGAGAGAAACTTCTTTTTCGGTCGCTTGGCATAGAGTTCTCGCTGGCGTTGGTATTCCTGCGCGAGCTGGGCCATCTCTGCATTCTTTTCGATGAGTTCCCGCGCCGCGGGTTTGGGCAAGGCTGGCGATTCCGGCGCTTCGCGCGCGGTTGTCACGGCGAAGTCAGCTTTCTTCTGGGTCAGCACTTCAGCTGGCGTCGCCGGCGTCGGGCGCGGCGCGCCTGCTTCGAGCGGGCGTGGTGCCAGGCCGGGAGTTGGCTTGGGCAGGGGGCTGGACAGTGGGTCAGCCGGGCGGCGTGCTTCGTCCCTGTCGCCGCCGCCGGAGTTGTTGCTCTGGGCGAGAAAATCCGCCTTGTCGGGTTTTTCCCGGTTGGTGGATTGGATCAGGATCACGTCCAGCGCCGGCAAGCGCGAGGCGGGTGTCGTATAGGTGAACGTGACGCCAAGCACGACGACTGCGTGTGCGATCAGTGAAAACAGCAGGGTCACGCCAAGGCGATCGGCGCCGGGCGCGGGTCGGGTTGTGCTCACGCGAGTTTGCTTTCGATGCAGTCGAACAGGGTTCCTGCGATGTTAAGCCCGAACTGGGTGTCGAGTTCGCGGATACAGGTCGGAGACGTGACGTTGATCTCGGTTAGCCAGTCACCAATCACGTCCAGGCCGACGAAAATCATGCCGCGACGCTTGAGTTCCGGACCGACCTGAGCAGCGATCCAGCGGTCGCGATCGCTTAGCGG
Source organism: Rhodanobacteraceae bacterium (assembly GCA_016790075.1). Lineage (GTDB taxonomy): Bacteria > Pseudomonadota > Gammaproteobacteria > Xanthomonadales > Rhodanobacteraceae > Tahibacter. The sequence goes on from JAEUPP010000057.1 coordinate 125,039, forward strand.
GCGGCCTTCACCACGGCCGCCGGCGGCCAGATTGCCGCGGAAGTCGTCGCCCTGTGGGATGCGTGCCAGCGCGTAGGGTATGGGCTCGCCATCTATGAGCAGGATGCGCTTGTCGCCGTCGGCAATTTGCGGCAGGTACTGCTGGGCAAGAGCGAACGATCTGCCGTTCGAGGTCAACGTCTCCAGGATGGAGTTCAGGTTCGGGTCGTTGTGGTGCGAGCGGAAGATGCCGCGACCGCCCATGCCGTCCAGTGGCTTGAGCACGACCTGGCCGTATTCCGCGACGAAGCGGCGCAATTCACCGCGGTCGCGTGCAACCAGTGTTGGGGCGCAACATGCGGCGAACGACTGGGTGTAGAGCTTTTCGTTCATGTCGCGCAGTCCGCGCGGATCATTCGCAATCAGGGTGCCGGCCTGCTGGGCCAGCTCCAGCACCATGGTGTCGTAGACAAATTGCGGGTCGACCGGTGGATCCTTGCGCGCGAGTACCAGGTCAACCGAGCTCAGCGGTTGCCACTGTGCCGCTTCCAGCGTGAACCACTGGTAGGGATCATCCTTGACCGTCAGTGGGGCCAGCCGCGCCCAGGCCTGACCGGCGCGGATCGCCAGGTCGCCCTGGGTGCAGTAGCGTAGCTGCCAGCCACGACGCTGCGCCTCGAGCAACATCGCAAGGGTTGAGTCCTTTTTGGGCGTAATCGAGGCGATGGGATCCATCAGCACAGCGAGGCTGCGGGACATGCACGCATTTCCTGGCGGAAGGGGAGGACGCGGATGATGCCCGCGTAGGTGCCATCTGTACTAGCATCGCGTTAGACTCACCCCGGCATATGGGGAGTGCCGCCGGAACGAGGTTCCTAAGCGACGGCGGTAACTTAGGCGATTAACTTGACAGGTTTGCTGACTAGCGGTTAAACAGCGGTAGAGCCCAGCTACATCGCCCCGTGCCGCGCTGTGGCAAGGCTGCGAGGCAACGTCGCCGTGGAAATGGCAGGACTCGTGCATGGGGATTCCCCCGTGCCACAGACTCGGGTGGCTTGGAGGGTACGTGGAAGACGCGACGAAATCGGGCAGTCTGAGCGGCATGAAGGTCATGGTCATCGATGACTCTAAGACCATCCGTCGTACGGCCGAGACGCTGCTCAAAAAGGAAGGCGCCGATGTCGTAACCGCGACCGACGGCTTTGAGGCGCTGGCCAAGATCTCCGATCACCAGCCGCACATTATTTTTGTCGACATCATGATGCCGCGCCTGGACGGCTATCAGACGTGTGCGCTGATCAAGAACAATCAGATGTTCAAGGGGACGCCTGTCATCATGCTGTCGTCCAAGGACGGATTGTTCGACAAGGCCCGCGGTCGCATCGTCGGCTCGGAACAGTATTTGACTAAACCGTTTACCCGGGAAGAACTGCTCGGCGCCATCCGGCGTCATGTAGATCTCAAGACGTGAGGCGAAGGCGACGGTTTTTTGGGGTAGTTCTGATTAAGTCGGAATTGGTGTTTTGAGTCGTGGGGCCTCCACAATTACCCAGGGGGCGATCAAACGCCTGGAAGGCAAGCGTTTGACGGGGTTGTAGAGACAAGCAGCAGGGCAAGGAGCCCCGCTGTGGGCACTTGTTCAGACCTTCCTTTAGGAGTAACGCCATGGCGCTCACAGGGGGAAGCGATGGCTCACATTTTGATCATTGACGATTCGCCGACCGATATCCGCGTGTTTACGACGCTGCTGGAAAAGGCGGGGCATCGTGTCAGCAGTGCGGGGAATGCCGAGGACGGCATCGCCGCTGTAAGGCGTGAGCGGCCGGATCTCGTCATCATGGACGTGATCATGCCGGGCATGAACGGCTTCCAGGCAACACGCACCTTGAGTCGTGATGAAGCCACGGCGCATATTCCTATCGTCATCATTACGACGAAATCGATGGAAACAGACCGGGTATGGGGTCTGCGCCAGGGAGCCAAAGATTTTGTTACCAAGCCGGTGAGTGAGAAGGAACTGCTCGCTCGCATCCAAAACCTGTTGCCGAGTTGAGCGTCTACTCCATGTCCGCAACGACCGACACGCTGCAACTGACTCCGTTTGAAGTGCTCGCCGATTACGAGCGCCGCAGTCTTGCGCACATTGCGGGCATGCCCGAGGAAGTCGAGGCCTCCGGGCTCTGGCGTGGCATCGGTTTTCGGGTGGGCTCGCGCTATCTCGTATCGAGCATTGCCGAAGTCAACGAAATCCTGACCTTCCCCCAGCTGACCATTGTGCCGGGGACAAGACCTTGGTTGCTCGGTGTCGCGAACGTGCGCGGCAATCTCGTACCCATCGTGGATCTGCGCAACTTTGTTGAAGCCGAACGCAGCCAGCTGGCTGATTCGAGCCGTGTACTCATCATTCGCCAGCACGGCGGCAGCGTAGGTCTGCTGGTTGATGAAGTGCTGGGGCAACGCAATTTTTCCGACGAACAACGAGCAGAGGCCGAGGCGGAGTCCGATGCGCGCTACGGCCGCTTCGTGCCTGAGCGCTATCAGCTCGGGGATGTGTTCTGGGGTCTGTTCAGCATGGCCGCGTTGGTCCGCACTCCGGAATTCTTGCAAGCATCGGCGTAATCCCGCGCGCGTCCAGCCACAAAGACGCGGGGCGAACTCATTAGGCTGTTGAGGTGAAGGCATGAGCACAACATCGGGGGCCGTCAAGGAACGTGCGTCAGGCACGAATACTTGGCTGATCGTTCTTCTGCTGCTGGCACTCGCCGTGGCCGCGGTCGATTTCTTCCTGCTGAACAAGAAGAACAATGACGACCGCAAAGCCGTCGCACTGACCACACAGATCCAGGTGTTGTCGCAGTCGATAGCGAAGTACGCGTCCGAGTCCGCGGGCGGCAACATCGACGCCTTCAAGGAACTCGAGGCGACGCGCAACAACATCGACAAGTACATCCAGGCGCTGAACCGAGGTTCCGACACCGTCGGGTTGCCCGGCTACGAGGGAATGCCGGGTTATGCCGAGGAAGAAATCGTTGCCAAGCAATTGCAGGAGCTCAGTCGCGCCTGGGCCGCACTGAACACCAACTCGACCAAGATTCTCGGCAACAAGGAGCTCGTGCTCAGCTCCGCAGCGACGGCAACCGACTTCTCGGGTCAGATCCCGATTCTCAACTCGCGCATGGACGAAGTGGTCAATATCCTGACCAATCGCACCGGCACGACGCAGCAGGTGCAAATCTCGATGCGCCAGATGCTGCTGGCTGACCGCATGATCCGCCGCGTGCAGGAAATCCTGCTCGGCGGCCAGGGTTCGGTGTCCGCCGCAGACGGCTTCTCGCGCGATGCGCGACTTTATGGCGCTGTGCTCAACGGCCTCATCAACGGTTCGCCCGACTTCAATATCAAGGCGCTGGACAACGCCAACGGCCGCGAGATCCTGACCGACATCTACGCCAAATGGACCGGCATGGCCGAGCCGGTACAGAAGATCCTCGATTCCGCGTCCAGTCTGCAGGAGGTCAAGGAGTCCGCCGACAACATCTTCGGCGATTCACAGACCGTACTGCTCCGCGCCAATGATGTTGCAACCAAAATTGGCGAATTGGCGAACAAGCGCATCTTCCCCAACGTATGGTGGGGCCTGGCGGCTGCTGCGGTTGCCGCAGGTCTGCTCGTGGTGCTGCTGATTGCCCAGGCGCGCGACCAGCGCCGCCGCTATTCGGTTACTGCCGAACTGAATCAGCGTAACCAGGAAGCCATTCTGCGTCTGCTCGACGAAATGGGATCGCTGGCCGAAGGCGACCTGACCGTCAAGGCGACCGTCACCGAGGACATCACCGGCGCAATCGCGGACTCCGTCAACTTCGCGGTGGAAGCACTGCGCTCCCTGGTGACGACGATTAACGAAACGGCCGTGCAGGTTTCCGCTGCAGCGCAGGAAACGCAGGCAACCGCCATGCACCTCGCCGAAGCGGCGGAACATCAGGCGCAACAGATCACTTCGGCCTCGGCGGCGATCAACGAAATCGCCGTGTCCATCGACGAGGTGTCGAAGAACTCGGCCGAATCGGCCGACGTGGCGCAGCGCTCGGTGCAGATCGCGTCCAAGGGTGCGGCCATCGTGCGCCAGACGATTCAGGGCATGGACTCGATTCGCGACCAGATCCAGGAGACCTCCAAGCGAATCAAGCGCCTTGGCGAGTCGTCGCAGGAAATCGGCTCCATCGTCGAACTGATTAACGATATTGCGGAGCAGACCAACATTCTGGCGTTGAACGCCGCTATTCAGGCGGCTTCGGCCGGTGAGGCGGGCCGTGGTTTCGCGGTCGTCGCCGACGAAGTGCAGCGACTTGCAGAACGCGCGTCGAACGCGACCAAGCGAATTGAAACGCTGGTGCAGACGATTCAGTCGGATACGAATGAAGCGGTCAGCTCCATGGAGCAGACGACCGCGGAAGTGGTGGCCGGTGCCCGGCTCGCCGAGGACGCGGGTCTGGCTCTGGGTGAGATCGAAAAGGTGTCCAATGACCTGGCCGATCTGATTCAGAACATCTCCGAGGCGGCACGCCAGCAGTCTGCTGCGGCGACCAATATTTCGGCCACCATGAACGTGATTCAGGAAATTACGACGCAGACCTCGCTGGGTGCGAGCCAGACCGCCGAGTCGATCGGCAACCTGGCACAGCTCGCTGCAGACCTGCGCCGCTCGGTAGCGGACTTCAAGCTGCCGACCTGAGGTCGGCTGCTTGAAATTACGGAAGGGGTGACTCGGCACGCATGGCCCTCGCGATCGGCAATTGGTCGGCGCTCTGTGCCCTCCCGGGCATGGATGACACCGAATTCGCTCGCTGGGCAGACCTGCTCGAACGGCGTACGGGCGTTGTCGTGCCGCCGGCGAGGAAGCCCTTCCTTGTCACCGCCGTGCGCGGCCGCATGCGCGAGACCGGGCATACGAATTTCGACGACTACTATCGCGACCTGCACAAGGGGGCGGAAGGTGCGATCGAATGGACCACGCTGGTTGATCGCCTCACGGTGCATGAGACGCATTTTTTCCGGCACGCACCGTCGTTCGATCTGATCGCGAGCGAATGGCTGCCGCGCCTGATAAAGAGCGGCTTTCAGGACGCGCTGCACGCCTGGAGTGTGGGCTGCTCCACCGGTGAGGAAGCCTACACGCTTGCGATGGTGCTTGACCGCCACGTAAGTGCAATCAGTGACGCCCACGTGTATTTCGGAGTGACCGCGACCGATGTCAGCCAACCGGCGCTGTCGGTTGGTCGGACTGGCCTCTATCCGCGTACCAAGTTCAACGAGATCCCGCCCGATTACCGCGAACGCTACGTGGACGAGATCGATGCCGATTCGTTCCAGATCCGCGAAACGCTGCGCAAGCGCGTCGGGTTCGCCCAGTTCAACCTGCTGGACGTGGCGCGTGCGCCGTTGAAACGGCTCGATTTGATTTTTTGCCAAAATGTATTGATTTACTTTGCACGGGATCGTCGGCGCGAGCTGCTCGGCGCGCTGGCGGGATTGCTCAAGCCCGGCGGCCTGCTGGTGCTGGGCGCCGGCGAGGTTACGAATTTCGCGCATCCCACGTTGAGCCGCGTGCCGCACAGGCAAGCGCTCGCCTTCCTGCGCAACCGTTGAGAGAAAAGCGCATGAGACTGCAAGACGACATCGACTTCACCACGCTCAACTGGGTCAAGCAGGAGCTGGACGAGACCCTGAAGCAGGCGCGCCAGGCGCTGGAGGCCTATGTCGACGATCCCGCCGACTCCAGCCTTATGCGTTTCTGCGCGACCTATCTGCATCAGGTGCAGGGCACTTTGCGCATGGTCGAGCTATACGGCGCGTCGATGGTCGTGGAGGAGATGGAGCGACTCGCCCAGACCTTGCTCGATGGGGAGATACGGCAGAAGGAAGAAGCCTATTCGGTGCTGATGCGCGGCATCGTGCAGTTGCCGGACTATCTGGAGCGTCTGCAGAGCGGCCACAAGGACATTCCTATCGTCCTGTTGCCGTTGCTCAACGACTTGCGCGCCGTGCGCGGGGAAGAACTGTTCTCCGAGAGCGTGCTGTTCTCGCCCGATCTGACTTTGCCGCTGCCCGCAAGCGCATCTGGCGCAGCGCAGGCATTGCCCGCGAGCGAGCTCAAGCTGATGGCCGGGCGCCTGCGTACTGCCTATCAGGTATCGCTGCTCAAATGGCTGCGCTCTTCCGATCCGCGCTCGGAGACGGACAAACTGATTGATCTGCTTGGTCGCGTGCAGTCCATCAGCCATGCGGTGGAACCGCGTCGGGTCTGGTGGATAGGCAGTTCCGTACTTGAAGGCGTCGGTGTCGGTGCGATCGAGGCCAGCCCTGCGGTGAAGCTCCTGTTCGGCAAGGTCGATCGCGAGATCAAGCGCCTCGTCGATGCCGGCGAAGCGGCATTTCAGGCCGCACCGCCGCGCGAGCTGCTGAAGAACCTGCTGTACTACGTCGCGCACGCGAGCGGCGAGTCGCCGCGGCTGGCCGAAGTCCGTCAGGCCTTCAAGCTGCGTTCGCTGATGCCCAGCGAGAAGGAACTTGAGCACGCCAAGGGCTCGATTTCCGGCCACAACCGCGCGCTGCTCGACACGGTTTCGCTGGCGATCAAGGATGACCTGTTGCGGGTCAAGGAAGCGCTGGACATTTTCCTGCGTGCTCAGGGCAACGACCCGGGCGAACTGATGGGTCAGGTCGACGTGCTTGATCGCGTCGGCGATACGCTGGGCATGCTCGGCCTCGGGGTGCCGCGCCGTGTTGTCGTGGAACAGCGCGGCATTGTGGAAGAAATCGCCAACAAGACGCGCTTGCCCGACGAGAGCACGCTGCTCGACGTGGCCGGGGCGCTGCTGTACGTGGAAGCCTCGCTGGACGACCACATCGAACGCCTGGGCGCGGATACGCCGGAGGATACGGGCAGCGGCGGCCTGGAACTGCCCAAGGCCGAAGTCCGCAAGATCCTCGATGCGCTGATGAAAGAAGCGACGACGAACCTTGCCCAGGCGAAGAACGACATCGTCGCGTTTATCGAGTCGCCCTGGGATCACGCCAAGGTCGAGCAGATTCCGCGTCTGCTGGAAGAAGTCTCGGGCGCGCTGCGCATGCTCGACCTGCACAAGCCCTCAGAGCTCATGCACGGTCTGGTGCGTTTCATTGAGGTCGAACTGTTGCGCTGGCGCCGTGTGCCGACCGCTGAGCAGATGGACAAGCTCGCCGACACCATCGCGTCTATCGAGTACTACCTTGAAGCCACACGCGACCAGCGTGCCGGGCGTGAGAAGATTCTCGACGTCACGCGCGAAAGTCTCGAGGCGCTGGGCTACTGGCCGGTACCGGAAGAGGACGAGGAGCCCGAGCCGCCGCCAGCACGCGCGCCGCTGCCTTCTGCCGCCACGTCGCAGCAGCCAGCGGCGAGTTCGTCAGCAGCCGCTGCAGCGCCGGAGGCAAGGCGCGGCGAACGTGGCGAAAACGTCACCCCGCCGCTGGCGGTTGCTGAAGCGCCGCCGCCAGCAGTCACGCCGATAGCCGTGCCCGAAGCCCGGGCTGCTGATCTGTCGATAGGTGAATTTGTTTCTTTTGCCGAGACACTGCCCGGGGGACGCAACCCCTCGGCGCGCGGCGAGATCGAATTTGCGCTGCCCGGCTCGGATCTGCCCAGCGTCGAGATGGATGTTGGCGCCAACGTCGACGACTACATCGCGCGGCTTGGTCAGCCCGAGCCCGTTGCCTCGCCGGTGCAGACGGCGGATCCGGTCGAACCCGAGCCGCCGCGCGAACTGGAAGTTGTCGTCGAAATCGCGCGTGGCGAGGGGCTTGATGCACTCGTTGTCGGCGAGTCGGCTTTGACCATGGAGCCGGTGCAGGATCTCACCGGCTTGCGCTTTACCGAAACCGAGCCAACCCAGCCGCCGCCGGTTGAAGCCCCGCCGCCGCCACGCTTTCGCACGATCGAGATCGAAGAGGAAATCGAGGAGGAAGTCGAGGACGAAGCTGCTGCGCCGGCCGCCGATGCAAGCTTTCAGGCGGTTGCTTCCGACGATATCGACGAGGAAATCCGCGAGGTCTTCGTCGAGGAAGTGCAGGAGGAAATCGACAACCTCAACCGCCATATGCCGCTGTGGAAAGCGGATCTTAACGATTTCGAGCGGCTCAAGCCGGTGCGTCGTTCTTTCCACACGCTCAAAGGCTCCGGACGCCTGGTAGGGGCCATGGCGCTGGGCGAGTTCAGCTGGAAAGTCGAGAACATGCTCAATCGCGTGCTCGACAAGACCATACAGCCGAATGTCCCCGTTGTGACCCTGGTTGACCAGGCCGTCGCGGCGCTGCCTGGATTGCTGGCTGCGTTGCGCGGCGAGGGTGCACCAGCCGCAGACATCGCCGGCATCATGACCGTGGCAGACAAGCTCTGCACCGGAGAGGAAGCCTGGCTGGCGCCGGCGCGCAAGCGCACCAAGCTGGTAAAGCGCAAGATCAAGCGTCTGGTCGAGGTGCCGGTCGATCCGGAGCCCGAGGCCGCCGCAACGTTGGTCCTGGCGCCGGTAGAGCTCACGCATACGCTCAATATCGATCGCGAAATCGATCTGGCGCATGGCGTGGAAGAGCCAGCCTCGCCAGCCGTGCCGGCGAGTAGTCCGCTGCCTAACATTGATCCTGTGCTGTTTGACATTCTGCGCAGCGAAGTCGGGCAGCATTTGTCGGTCATCGACAACTTTGTAGATAGTTGTGCGCGTTCGCCACAAATTGCAACGGATACTTTGCTGCGGTCCGTGCATACCCTGCACGGCGCGATTGCGATGGTCGACATTCCGGTCATCAGCCACGTGCTTGCACCGCTGGAAGGCTATGTCAAGCGCCTGCGCGCGCGCGAAGCTGCCCCCGAACCCGTCGGTCTGGCGGCACTGCGTGATGCGAGCGAGCTGGTCCGGCGCGCCATGCTTTCGCTGGAGCATGGCGAACCCGAAATGCCCGAGTCCGAGCTGCTGGTCGAGCGCATTGTCGCATTGCGTGATGACCTGCCCGAACCCGAACTCGCGCACACGTTGTACGTGCCGCATGACGAGGACGAAACAGTCGAGCCGGCGGAGCTTGCCGCCAGCGTTGGCGTCGAGACAACGATCGAAGCCGCAAGTACGTTTGCCGACGTGCCGGCGGTTGATTTGCTGCTCCCCACCGAGCCAGCTGTCGGGGTTGAGCCTGCTGTCGCGGTTGAGCCTGTTGCCGAAGCGGCGTTGCCGGCCGAAATCGCTTTCTCTTTCGGCTCACTGGAACCTGGCACGACGGTAGCGGCTCAGGCCGAGGCCGAGCCGCCTGTGGAGGAACTCAGTTTCGCGATCGAGGGGGGCTTCCTCGACGATATTCCTTCGGCCGCTATCGCCAGCGAGACCACGGCCCCGGATTCCGACACCGGCGTGCAGGTTGAGGATATTTCCCTGGAGGATCTCGCGGCCCTCGACTTTGCCGAGTTCAGGACGGTTGATCATGCTGAGGTCGATACGCTGGATCTGGATAGCGTAGCCAGTTCGAGTGACGCGACCATGCTCGACAGCTTGTTCTCCAGCGATGAACAGGCGCGGTTTGACGCGCTGTTGAGTTCGGCCGCGTCGCTGAGTGAACCGGTTGCTGAGCCTGCGCAGGACAACGGCGCCGGATTGAATTTTGACACCACCGAGCTCGATGCCCTGCTCGCCGATGAAGCCAGGGACGAGGCAGAAGCGGCGGCTCGCGCGGCGCGTGAAGCTGAACTTGCCAGTGCGCAGGCCGAAGCCGCCGCGCGTGCCGATCTTGAGGCGGCTGCTCGCGCCGAAGCGAAGGAAGCCGAGCGTATCGCCGCGGAAATACGCGAGCGCATAGCAGCCGACAGGCGTGAGCGCGAAGCGGCCGAGGCCCTTGAGCGCGAGGCCGCCGAAGCCCGTGAGCGCGAAGCGGCCGAGGCCCTTGAGCGCGAAGCTGCTGAAGCCCGTGAGCGCGAAGCGGCCGAGGCCCGTGAGCGCGAAGCTGCTGAAGCCCGAGCGCGCGCTGCAGCCGAGCAGGCAGCGGCGGAACGCGCCCGTGCCGAAGAGGCCGAGCGTGCCGCGGCGCAGGCGCTTGCCAATGCAGCAGGAATTGCACTGCCGCCTATCGCCGATGATCCGCAACCTGAGGGCAAGCTTGATCTGCCGGACATGGACGAGGATCTGCTGGAGATCTTCGTACAGGAAGGCAGTGACATTCTTGACCACTCGGATGGACTTATCGCGCGGCTGCGCGAAGCGCCGCATGATCGCGACATCGTGACCGGGATCCAGCGCGACCTGCACACACTTAAGGGTGGCGCGCGCATGGCCGGCCTCGCGCCGATCGGCGATCTTTCCCATTCCATGGAATCACTGCTCGAAGCGATCAGCGAAGGCCGCCGCGGCATGGACCGCGCGACCGTTGAATCGTTTGAGCGCGGTTTCGATCGTCTGCATGCACTGGTGCAGCGCATCGCCAAGCGGCAGGCGATCGCCATGCCGGAACACGCCATTGCGCGCTTCGAGGCCCTGGTTTCAGGTGATCTGTCGAGCCAGCTGTTGGCCGCGCCGGCTGCGCCTGCTGTGCCTGACAGCGTCGTCGGGGCCGCGCCAGCGCGCAGTGACAGCACCGCTACGGCTGCTGCTCCGGCCGCCGACACCGCAGCAGCCAAGGTGCCGCCGCGGCCGACTGTGCCGGGCCGCCCGGGCGCCGTGCCGGCGATAGAGGACGATGAGCCGCGACCTGCGCAGGAAATGATCCGTGTGCGTTCGGATCTGCTCGACTCGCTCGTGAACTACGCGGGCGAAGTTTCGATCTACCGCTCGCGCCTGGAACAGCAGGTCACAACCTTCCGCTTCAACCTGGTCGAATTCGAACAGACCGTTGCGCGCTTGCGGGAACAGCTGCGCAAACTGGAAATGGAAACGGAAGCGCAGATCATCGCCCGCTACCAGCGTGAACATCACGAGCCCGGCCAGACCGTGTTCGATCCGCTGGAACTCGATCGCTTCTCCCAGTTGCAGCAGCTTTCCCGCGCGCTGGGTGAGTCGGTATCGGACTTGGTCTCGATTCAGAACCTGCTCGACGATCTGACGCGCCAGTCGGAAACCCTGCTGCTGCAGCAGTCGCGCGTGAGCTCGGACCTGCAGGAAGGCCTGATGCGCACGCGCATGGTGCCGTTTGATTCTCTGGTGCCCAGCTTGCGCCGTACGGTGCGCCAGGCCGCCCAGGAAATCGGCAAGCGCGCGCAGCTCAAGGTCGAAGGCGCGCAGGGCGAAATGGACCGCAACCTGCTCGAACGCATGAAGGCGCCGTTTGAGCACATGCTGCGCAACGCGCTGGCTCACGGTATCGAGTCGCCCGAAGACCGTGCGAGCGCGGGCAAGAATCCGGAAGGCACGGTCACCATCCAGGTCAGCCGCGAAGCGACCGAAGTCGTGCTGCGCGTGTCCGATGACGGCCGCGGCATGGACCGCAACGCGATCCGCAAGAAGGCCATAGAGCGCGGCCTGCTCAATGCGGAAGCGCAGTTGTCAGATCGCGACCTCTACGCATTCATTCTCGAGACCGGGTTCTCTACCGCCGAGCAGGTCACCCAGCTCGCCGGCCGCGGCGTCGGCATGGATGTGGTCCACAACGAGATCAAACAGCTCGGCGGCGGCCTGACCATAGACTCCGAGCGCGGCAAGGGATCGATATTCACCATACGTCTGCCGTTCACGCTGGCGGTGACGCAGGCGATCCTTGTACGACTTGGTGATGCGACCTATGCAATCCCCATGTCGTCGGTACAGGGCGTGGTGCGCATAGGGCGGGAAGATCTCGATCGCCGCCTGGGCACGGTGAACCCCGTCTACGCCTACGCGGGTGAAGAATTCCACATTTACGAACTGGCCCAGCTGCTCAATGTGCCGGCACCGCGCGCCCTCGACGAGGCGCAGGTGCCGCTGCTGATGACACGCACCGGCGACCAGCGTGCCGCCGTGCGCATCGACGGCGTCATCGGGTCGCGCGAAGTCGTGGTGAAGTCGGTTGGCCCGCAGATCAGCTCGGTCGCCGGCATCTTCGGTGCGACCATCATGGGCGACGGCTCGGTGGTCATGATTCTGGACCTGGCGCCGCTGGTGCGCCGCTTCGTCGCGCTGCGTGCAGCCAGCGTCGAGGCCGGTGTCGATATCGCCACGCTGGTGCCACAGCCGGTCGCGCCTCCGGTCGAGGAGCGCCGCCAGCCGCTGGTCATGGTCGTCGACGACTCGATCACGATGCGCAAGGTCACCACGCGCGTGCTGGAACGCAACGACATGGACGTGATCACGGCGAAGGACGGCCTGGATGCGGTCGAAAAATTGCAAGACAAAGTACCGGACCTGATGCTGCTCGATATCGAGATGCCGCGCATGGACGGTTACGAACTCGCGACCTACATGAAGAACGACCCGCGCCTGAAGCTGGTGCCCATCATCATGATCACCTCGCGCACCGGCGAGAAGCATCGTCAGCGCGCGCTGGAAATCGGGGTCGAGCGTTACCTCGGCAAGCCGTACCAGGAAGTTGATCTGCTGCGCAACGTGCAGGAAACCTTGAGGTTGAGCCGTGCCTAATTCATTTGATCGCGATGAGACGGTGAGTGTTGCGCTGCTCTATCAGACCAGCCAGCTCGAGGGTCATCTGAAGGAAGCGCTCAAGGAGCTTGGGGCCGCCATTGTCTACGAGGCCCTGACGGCGCAGATGGACCGGGACGCGCTGGAAGGCTCCGGTGCCCATGTCGTCATCGTGAATCTCGATCCGGAGATCGAGTCGCATCTGGACGAGGTATACGACTTGCTCGATGACGAGCGCTACAACGTCGTATTCAACGATGCTCAGGTGTCTTCGGCGCTGTCTGGCTGGGAACAGGCGCGCTGGTCACGCCATCTCGCGGCCAAGATCATGGGCCGGCCCGAGGTCGCCGATCCGCCGCGTCCTGCTGGGGCCGAGGCGCCGCCATCCCCGGCGCAGAAAATTGCAAAAAAACTACCGGATGTACCGCAGCAGGCCCCGGCGACGAACACATTCGCGCCCGATGCGGCGGCCACTGCATTGTTCTCCAGCGACGCCGGACTTTCGGACGCACTCGATGCGCTGTTCGGACAGGCAGCCGCGACACCGGGGCCCGCGGCCAAGGTGACGATCCCTGCAGCCGCGCCGGTCGCCGCGCCGCCGCCCGCTGCCCCGGCAGCAGCGGCCGATTTTGGTTTTGACTTTGACGAGCTGCTGGGCAGCAGCGCCACTCCGGCGGCAACACCGTCCTCGTCGGCGCCGACCCTGGAACTGCCGCAGCCGCCGCAAGTGCGTCGCGCAGCGGCATCGGATGGCTTCGATTTCGATTTCGATCTGCCAAGCCTTTCGCCGTCAGCATCTGCTCCGGCTACCCCCCCGGCGGCGGACTTCGATCTCAGCCTTGACCTTGGCCCCGAGCATTCTCCGCCCGAGGTGGAAAAGCCGGAATTCGATCTCGATTTCGATCTCGGCGCGCTGAATATTCCTGAACCCTCCGTGCCCGTTTCGCGCGGCGCGCAAGCGCGTGATGTGGCGGCCGATTTCGGTTTTTCAGAAAGCGACTTCGGCGTTGAAGCATTCAGCGCGCCCTCCAAGGTCCCAACCTCCGACAGCAGCGCAGCAGCGGAATCCGACGCCGATTTCAGCTTTGGCGCCGAGATGGACGCGTTGTTTGACACCACGTCATTCGATGCGCCGGCCCCGGCCGCAGCGGCTGCGGAACTTGTCGATTTTGACGCGGCGTTCAGCAGCCCCAAGAGCGGCAGCCCGGCTGACGCTGATCTCATTGCAAACGTGCCCACGGCGCGCGATGCCGCACCAGCAAGCCCTGCGCCCGCCCAGCGCAAGTTCGAGATGCCGACGGATTTCTCAAAGTGGTCACTGGAACCCTTGACTGAGGACAGCAGTGACGCAGCCCCGGCAGCGCCGGCAGCGCCGGCCAAACCCGAAGAATTTGGGGTTGCAAAAGTCTCGACGGAAAGTTTCCTGTCTGGCGGCGCCTGGTCGCTGGAGGACATGGACGAGGCAGACGGCAGCGAGTCTGGCAACGCCAAATCCACGGCATCCGCGGTCAAGGTCGAGAAGGTCGATGCACAGCAATATCTCGCACCGGAAGGCGGCGATGCGAGCAAGTTTGATTTCGATACTTCCCTCAAGCTCGACCTGATGCCCATGGAAGAGGCGGTTTCGCCGGAACGCGAGCACGGCAACGCCGCCGTTGAGCATCGCCTTGACGGTTCTGCTCCGGCCAAGCCGGTGCGCCGCGTGTTCGTGCTGGGGGCATCGATAGGTGGCCCGGAAGCGGTACGCGAATTTTTGAGCGGCCTGCCTGCGCGTTTCCCGGCGCTGTTCGTGCTGGCGCAGCACATGGGGGCGGAGTTCCTCGAACTGATGGCGGCGCAGCTCGCCAAAGCCACGCCGCTGACCGTCCGCGCGCCAGGCCATGGCGAGCGTGTCGCTCATGGTGAAGTCGTGGTTGTTCCGACCACGCATCGCATGCTCATCGATGCGGAAGGCGTGGTACAGCTGGCGCACTTGCCGGAAGCCTCGCCCTACTCGCCGTCCATTGATCTGATCGTGCGTGATGTTGCCGACCGCTTCGGCGCGGCGGCTACGCTGATCATCTTCTCCGGCATGGCCCACGACGCCATCGAAGGGGCCAAGCACCTCGCCGCCAAGGGTGGCCAGGTCTGGGTGCAGGATCCGGATACCTGCGTCATCAGCTCCATGGTCGATGGCGCGCGCGACGCGGGCGTCGTCAGCTTTACCGGCTCGCCGGCCGAACTCGCCAAACAAACCATCGCCGCAACCAGGGCCTGAGAGCGCATATGGATACCCCCCGAGAAATTCGTGGCGTGCTGATCCCGATCACGAACGGCCGCGTGCTGCTGCCCAATGCGACCGTGGCCGAGGTCATCACACTTGCCAATGTGGAAAAAATACCAAACGCACCAGAGTGGATTCTTGGTCGTCTATCTTGGCGCGGCTGGCGCCTGCCGCTGTTCTCGTTCGCGATCCTGTCGGGCATGACCCATGAGGAAGGCTCAACCGGCGCGCGAGTCGCCGTGCTCAAGGCGATCGGTGGCCATGCCAAGATGCCGTTCATCGCGATGCTGACCCAGGGCTTCCCGCGCCTGACCACGGTCAGTCCGGAACTGCTGATCCCGACTGGCGACGAACATCACCATCCGCACGGCGTACGCGCCCAGGTGCTGGTGCGTGACGATCAGGCCGTGATTCCCGATCTCAACCAGATAGAAACCCTGATGGCTGAGGCGCTGGTGGCGTGACAGTCCGAGGCTGAGAGTCGTTCGTCCGGAGCAACGCCGCCTGCAATACGGCTAGCTGAAATCTCCCGCGGTTGCCTGAAGCGCCGCGATAGCGGCTATTCCGGCAGTCTCTGTGCGTAGTATGCGTGGCCCCAGGCGCAAGCCGCGAAAGCCGGCGTTGCGTGCGATCGCAATGTCCTGTTCCGACAGGCCGCCTTCGGGCCCGACCAGCAGCAAGGCGCCCTGCTGCAGTGCGCCTACCTCGCGCGGCCCGGCCTCTGCTTCCGGCAGCAGGGCAAAACGTGCGGCCGGGTCGTCCCCGAGTGCGGCACAGGCCAGTGCAAGCTTTTGCGGCGCAACGACCTCAGGCAACGTATTGCGGCCACATTGCTCGCAGGCTGAGGCAACGACCTGCTGCCAATGCGCCAGCCGCTTGCCGGCGCGGTCCTCGTCCAGGCGTACCTCGGTACGCTCGGTGACCACCGGCAGGATGCGCACGACCCCGAGCTCGGTGGCCTTCTGCAGCACCCAATCCATCTTCTCGCCGCGGGCGACGCCCTGAATCAAGGTAAGCCGCAACGGCGATTCACGCGAGACGTGACGCTGGCCCATGACTTCAGCGCTGACCGCGCGCTTGGCCAGCGTCGCCAGCCGCGCGTCGTATTCGCAGCCGTCGCCGTTGAACAGGATCAGCGGATGACCCGCTTCCAGTCGCAGCACACGAGCGAGATGCTCACCGGCCTGTTCCGGCAATTGCTGCACGAAGCCGACCGAGAGTGGCGTGGGAACGTAGATGCGGGGAATGCGCATGGTAGGCAGTGGGCTAGGGTCGTGCATTGTCGGCAAGGCCTGTGCGGCTCGCAATGGTGCACAGCCTAGCGTTGCGGTGGGTCAATACAGGCACCCTCGAATATGCCGTGTTTCCCGCCCGGACTGGGGGCGGCAGCAGGCGCTGCCTATCGGCTAACAACGCATTTGTTTGATGAATTTCCGATTGCACGGTAAAGGGTGGCCTGCTCATACTTTGCCCAATGCCGCGGATTTAGGACTAGATGCAGTAAGGCACATGAGTAACAGATCATCGACCATCGTGTTCGATTTCGATCTCACGCTTACGCGATGGGACACGGCTGATCGTTTCTTTCGTTGGCTGTTGCGCCGCGATCTCTGGCGCTTGGCAGTGATCGCCTGCCTTGCTCCTGTTCTCTCGCCTCTGTTCGTGCTCCGGGCGACCCGCAAGCTGCCCATCCGCTTCGCCATTTGGCTAGCTACTCTCGGCCGCTCCAACGACGACCTGCAGCGTCTCATTCAGGAGCACATTGCAACTCTCGCGCATAAGACGTTTATCCCCACCGCGCTGTCGCAGCTCCGTACTCACCTCGACCAAGATCACTGCGTCGTAATTGCCACCGGCTGCCTCGCGCCGCTGGCAGCAGCTTTGCTGCACAGAGCCGGATTCGGCCACGTGCCACTTGTTGCATCCACACATCGTCATTTTCTCGGCGGCATCGTGGTAGACCGACACTGCTTCGGACACAACAAGGTTTCGATGTTGCAAGAGCGAGGCTTTTCTCCGCCGTGGGCGGCCGCCTACACAGATCATCGCGCAGACCTGCCAATTCTGCGCCTCAGCAACGCGTGCTTTCTGGTCAGCCCACGGCCACGGTGTCTCGCGATCATCCGGCAGGCGTTGCCTGTCCAGCCTACAGTGCTGGCATGGCGGCAGTCATACGCTTGACGAACAAATACAGAGCGTGTGGAGCGGCTATCCAATCCGGGGGGTGAAGAAGCCCGGCCCTGCGACAGCTCAGCCGAGCGAAAGACCCAGCCGCGGGCCCAGCCAGCCGCGGCCACCCGCAATTCGGGCCAGCCGCGGCCACCCGGAAGCGCCGGGACGAATCCGGCAGAACATAGGAGGGGAAGTTCCTCTACTCGGAAAAGACTAGCGATCTACCGAGGCACCGAGTCATGGGCCGAAGCCGGCAACAGTCAGGTCAAGCGTTGACAGGTGGAAGAGCAGGCACGGTATTGAGCTCCGAAATCAGCGTTGGGAACGCCGACCTTGTTGGGTGAGGACCACGAACAGCAGCCACCCAAAAATCAGATTTGTCCTACGCGCGACCGAGAGTTTTTCGCAGGCACCAGCAGTAGCGGACGCGGAAAATGCAACTATGGCCCAGCCCCGCTCCCAACTGGTCTCTTCGGATGTACGCGGCACATTCCACTGTGTGCAACGCTGCGTACGCCGCGCATGGCTGTGTGGCGTGGACCAATACACCGGTGTTTCCTTCGAGCACCGCAAGCGTTGGGTCGAGGAGCGGATTGCTCTCGTTGGCG
>JAEUPP010000056.1 GCA_016790075.1 Rhodanobacteraceae bacterium
AACAGTCGGCGAATCAATAGCTTAATTCATCGCAACAAAGGCAGCCATGCCAAGCCGCGCCGACCGGCTGCCAGCCCGCGGTGGATACACGGTACCCGCGAAGCCGAGACCGCGAAGCCCTTGTATTGCGGTTTGCACGTACTTTCGACCACTCGAGCCCCCACTACGCGGCCGGAAACGATTTGCTAATGTCGGCAGCCACTCGGCTCCGCCGGACAGATCGATGTCGGAAACGAAGGTTCTTTCTCTGCGGCAGGCGGTCCGCAAGCGTCCCGGCATGTATGTCGGTGATGAGGGGCCGGCACGGCTGCAGCATCTTATTGATGAGCTCGTTTCCAATGCCATCGACCAGTACCTTCGCGGCCAATGCTCGCGGATCAGCGTTCGCGCCCATGACGACGGCTGGATCGACGTGGCGGACGATGGGCCTGGCCTGCCCTTCGATACGCCGGGCGCCGTGCCTGGCAATTGCCTCGCGACACACTATCTGACTCACGCGCACGACGCTCCGACAGCGGACGGCCTGGCACCGCATACACACGTTCATAGCCTCAACGGCGTGGGTATTGCGGTAGTCAACGCAGCCAGCAGGGTTTTCATCTGCCGTAGCTGGCACGAAGGCACGCAGTGGGAACAGCGCTTCGCGTGTGGAGAACCCTCAAGCCCTCCGTTGGCCGTCGATCATGGCGGTGGCCGTGGAACCCTGTTCCGATTTCTGCCCGACGCGGACGTGCTAGGCGTGTCACGCGTTGACCAAGGTGCACTGAGGGCATCACTTTGGCGTACTGCGCACCTCTTTGGCGGCATCACGCTCTGCTGCGGCGATGAGGTATTCGTCGCTCCCGGTGGACTCGCTGACTATCTGCACACATTGCAGGACGTGGCGGCTGCGGCCAGCCCTCGCTGGCATGCAAGACCGGTGTTTCGCTGGCACGGTCGATACGGGGACTACGCCATTGATGCAGCCGCCTCGGGATTCGCAGCCAAGGCCTATCCGGGGCGCCGATGGTATAGCTGGGTCAACGGGCGAAGTACGCCGCTGCATGGCAGTCATGTCGACGGTTTCATGCAAGCCCTGGACGCGCAGGGTTGGCGCCCCCAGCTGGCCATGCTGCACATTGTTGCCCATGATCCGCGCTATGCAGGGCCCACACGTGATCGCTACGTGTCAGGTTCGGCGCAGAAAACTGTTGAGTGCGCGCTCCGCGAACCGCTACGCCAATACTGCAACGAACACATCGCGAAGTGACTGCCCCGAGCACTCCCAGGCTGCTCCAGGCAAACCAGTGGACGCTTGTTGAACAAGCGTCCACTGGCGTTATCGGGACAAGCAGCAAGGACTGACAGCCGCGCAACAAGCACTTGCGGCGGCCTTCGTCCGCCGGCATTCCCGCCGGACTCAGTCGGCAATCACTGCCACCTCGGGCTGGCTATCGCCAGCCTTCAGGCGGCGCGCGGTCTCGACTAGCTGCACGAACTCAGCGCGATAGCCGCCGCTGTCGCTACCGCGCGAATCGCGGGCCAGCGTGGCGATGCGGTCGAGATTGAATGCCCCCAGATGAGTACCGCCGCGGAGGCTGTCGGCGAAGGCCGCGACGGCTGCGGCAAAACGCAGGCGTTCGCTGGCTTGGGGTTGCAATTCATTCTTGCGCAGCGGACGCTCGATCAGCCGGCTGGTGTCTTCACTTGGCTGCTTGTAGCGCAGCTTCACGAAGGCGATCTCGTCGGCACTGACGCTGTTGGCCGGCTTGTCGCCGCCACCGTAGCGCAGCGGATCCACCTGCGTGCCACCGTCACCGACCAGGGTGAGTTCGTACAGTGCGGTGACGTCGTGGCCAGCGCCGATCTCACCAGCATCCACTTTGTCATTATTGAAATCTTCCCGTCTCAGCTGGCGATTTTCGTAACCGATCAGGCGGTATTCCGCGACGGCAGCGGGATTGAACTCGACCTGGATCTTGACGTCCTTGGCAATCGTGAACAGTGTGCCGCCAGCTTCCGCGACCAGCACCTTGCGTGCTTCAGCCACGCTGTCGATGTAGGCATGATTGCCGTTGCCGATATCGGCGAGCTGCTCAGCCAGTTGCTCGTTGTAGTTGCCGGCACCAAAGCCCAGGGTCGTCAGCGCAACACCATGCTCCCGTTCCCGTGCGACCAGGGTCTTGAGCGCTTCATCGTCCGTCGTGCCGACGTTGAAATCGCCGTCGGTCGCCAGCACGACGCGGTTGACGCCCCCCTTGATCAAGTTCTGCCTGGCTGTCGCATAGGCCAGTGCAATGCCGGCGCCGCCATTGGTCGAACCGCCGGCCGAGAGTGCGGACAGCGCATCGAGTATGCGTTGATGCTGGTTGCCTGGCGTCGGCGCCAGCACGAGACCGGCGCTGCCCGCATAGACCACGATGGACACGCGATCCTGCTCGCGCAGGTTCGGCACCATCTGCTTGAACGCATCGATCAGCATCGGCAGCTTGTCGGGCGAATCCATGGAGCCCGAGGTATCGATAAGAAAGACGAGGTTGGACGGAGGCAGGTCCTTGGCCGGCAGTTCGTAGCCTTTGATGCCGACCAGCAGCAGCTTGCGCTGCGTGTTCCAGGGCGCGGTGGAAAACTCGGTCGTCACACTGAACGGCGTTTCGCGCGAGGCCGGCGGCGTATAGCCGTAATCGAAATAGTTGAGGAATTCTTCAGCGCGGACCGCATCGGCTGGCGGTAGCTGATTCGCCGCGAGCATGCGGCGCACATTGGTATAACTGCCGGTGTCGACATCGATGGAGAACGTGGATACCGGGTTGTCGCGCGTGATCTGCAGCGGGTTGTCAGCATGATCCTGATAACGCTCGGTATTGGCCGGCTGCTGGTAACCGAGTGCGACCGCCGCGGCGCCGACGGTGGCGGGCTTGCTGCGCTGGAGCGCCAGTCCCGGGCGATCCGCGAGTACTTTTGCTTCGGCAGGTGCCTCCGCCACCGTGGCCGGCATGGGCGGAGCGGCCGGCGCACTGCGCACCGGTTTGGCGGGTTCCGGAGCGGCGGCCGTGCCGGTGGCTGTCGCGGTTCGGCCCGAGGCGTGTTCTTTGCGCGACTCTTCAACGTATTGTGCTTCGATTTTCTTTCCGCCAAGTGCCGCGTCGTGTTCTTGCGTCGCCACGCGTTGCTCACGCTCGCCCCCATCCCGCTTGGTGATGACATCGGAAGAAGTCGTGGTTTTCTGCGTGCAAGCGGCCAGGGTCAGCGTCAGGGCAAAGCTGATCGCCGTGGTCAGGCGGGAACTGCGCATGGTCGTGCTCCGTCGGGTTGAGTGGCGGCATACAACGTCGGCTTTCCGGCGGCGGGGTTAGCCCCGGCGTCGGTGGTGAGTGTGCGGCCGTAGCGCTAGCATGCACGGGCCCTTTCCGGGCTAAAGGAGGCCTACATGAATCGATACACGGCAGTCGCAATGGGAGCGTTGGCTTGGCTCGCGGTTGGCACCGCGGGCGCCGAGGACAAGGCAGCGGCAGCACCGCCGATCAGCGCCGAGCAGCAAGCGCAGATGGCCGCGTTCGAGAAGGCAAGCACGCCACGTGCCGAGCACAAGCAACTTGAATACTTCGCCGGCAATTGGACCACCAAGACACAGGTGTGGATGGACCCCAACGCGCCAGCCCAGGAAACCACAGGCACGTCCAAAAGCGATGTGGTTTACGGTGGGCGTTACATTTCCACGACGTACGTCGGTACGTTCTGGGGGCAGCCGTTCACGGGGCAGGGCTTGCTCGGGTTCGACAATGTGCGCGGCAAGTTTTTCAGCACCTGGGCAGATTCCATGTCGACCGGCTTCTGGCTCGCCTGGGGCAACTACGACAAGGCCAGCAACAGCTGGACGTTCCACGGCGAAATGCCCGACATGATGAAGCCGAGCACCATGGTCAAGGTGCGCCAGGTCATCCGCATCGTCGACCCCAAGAGCTATGGCTTTGACTGGTACGAGACCAGGGATGGCAAGGAAACGAAGACGATGACCATCAGCTACCAGCGCCAATAGCCATTCACTGTTGCGGAAGTTGCGCAAAAAAACATGCGGCTGCCGTAACGCTAGAGGCGTCAGCGGCAGCCGCATGCGGGGCGGTCTATTGGCCGAAGCGGTAGGCGACGCTCATCGATACCAGATCGATATGGTCGAAGCGGCCGTTCGTGTCGTTGCCCAGGCCGAAGCGGCGCCCGACATCGGTATAGCGGTCCCAATCCAGACGTACATCCCAGTTCGGTGTGACGCGCACATTGAGGCCGAGGCCGTAGGTGAGCTCGGTGCTGTCACTGTCGTTGCTGAAGCGGTGGGCGAGGCCGTCAGCGCCTGTACCGGTTTCCGTGTAGTCGATCTGGGCGTTGTACAGGCCCACTCGCAGCATGGCCGAGCTGCGGTCGTTGAAGTCGAGTTCGCCGAACACGGTCGCACTCGGACCGCCGATATCGTAGTGCCCGAAGATGTTCGCATTGGCATTGGTCGCCGGCACCTGCGAATGCAGCACGTAGTTGCTGCCAACCTTACCGAGATCGTTCCAGGCAAATTCCACTCCCAGCCAAGGCAGGAAGCGGTAGCCGCCGAACAGCTTCCAGGCCTGATCGGTATCGTCGTTCAGGCTGCCAGACACGAAGGAATAGGCGGAGTTGTTGGCGTAAGCGCTGCGGATCTGGCCGGTCAGGCTATCGTCATAATGTGACTGGCCTATGCCGCCGCCAACGTAAAAACCGGGATCACCGGCCTGCGCCGCGCCTATGCCGGCGCAAACCAGGGCGATTCCTAGTAGTTTTTTAAACATGTTGTAATCTCCAAATACTATTCAAATCTCGACATCAGTGTCGTCCATCAGCGGCGCATCCGCCAGCCGGACCTGGACTTGCCAGACCTGAATGCTGCGCCCGACGGAACTGGGACTGACCGGAAACTGCTTTCTCGCCTCGCGTAGGGCACCGGGCTCCCAGGCCAGGCTTGAACCACCGACTGTTATCGTCGAGTAGGACGCGCTACGCGGCCGATCCCCCCAACGTCTGAGAGCGACACCGTCGTCCCGGCCTCGGCTCCGGCTCCGCCGAGCGCCTGATCAGGCACTAATGCGCGTATACGGCAAGGTCGGCAAGCGGCCAGGGTCTGTGGCGGTCGACCCGCAACTGGCTAGACTCGGTCCTGGGCAATGGGGAGGTGATGGTATGGCCAAGGGAATACGCGGTGCGGTAGACGGGATCAAAGCTGCGCTGCAGCGGCACGAGAAGCGCGCAACACCTAGCGGGCTCGATTGCGCGCTGGCCGATCGCATCGATTTTCTGAATCCGGAGCACTGGGATGCGCTGACGCGGGACGCCTCGTTCTTTCTTTGCCGCGACTACCGCCGCCTGCTTGAGCAGCATCGGCCGGAAGGCATGCAGCTGCGCTACGCGCTGGTCTATCGTGATTCACGCCCTATCGTTGCGCTGGCCGCCCAGGTACTTGAGGTGCGTGGCAGCCAGCTCGCCAACCTGCCCGATTCGCGTATGCGCAAGAAAGCACTGGAGCAAATCCGTACGCGCCTGCTGGTCTGCGGCAGTCTGGTGTCCAGTGGATTCCACGGACTTGCATTCGCGCCGGATGAAGAACCCGACGCACTCTGGCACGGCGTAGCCGAAGCGCTATATCGCATCCGCCGCGCTGACCGGCTGCATGGCCAGATCGACTACGTGATGATCAAGGACCTCGACGATGCACGTCACGCAGCGGCGACGCCGCTACGTGACTTCAGCTATCGCCCGCTGGCGACCGAACCGGAAATGGCCATGGCCATACGTCCGCACTGGAAGGACTTTGCAGGCTATCTCGCCGATCTCAATTCCAACTATCGCAGCAAGGCCAGGAAGATCGTCAAGCAGGTCGAGGACGCGGGCTACCGCATCGAGCACGATGTCGACGTGATGGCGCATGACGCAAGGCTGCATGCGCTCTATAGCGCAGTCGAGCAGCGTGCGAGTACGCGCTTGTCCGCACTGCCGCCGGGCTATTTCGGTGCGCTTGCGCAGCTCGCCGGACCGCAACGCATGCGCTGCACGCTGATCCGCAACGATGCGGAAATCGTCGGCTTCATTACGACAATCAAGGACGGTACGCGCGCGCTGGGCTACTACGTGGGCCTCGACTACGCGGTCAACGCCACCGTGCCGCTATACCTGCGACTGCTGCAATGCCTGATCGACGACGCGATTGCCCTGGGTTGCGAGGAGCTGAGTTTCGGCCGCACGGCGGCAGAGCCAAAAGCCTCACTGGGCGCGCAGGCCCATGCCAGCCATGTCTGGCTGCGCCATCGGCTACCGGCAGTCAACGCACTGGTCCGCGAAATATTCAAGCGCGTGACCCCCGACGAAGCACCGCAGCGCCGGCCATTCAAGGGACAGGACTAAGGCCGGGACGGTACCTGCCACGCGGTAGCCGCGGCGCACTGCCGCGGCCAGCCTGCCTGAACCACGCTCCGCCCGACGTACGCCATCTGGCGCCTGCATTCGCCTCCATGGTGACCGTTTGATGTCGGCGATTACCGACATTGTCGGACTCCCTGACTGTGGAGTCCCACCATGAGCTTTCTGAAACCCGCCGCACGGCCTTGGCAGGCGACTGATTTTGCCTACTCGCAGGTCGTGCCCCGGCGCTACGACGATGATCTGGCCTATATCCTGCGTACGACGGCACTGGTGGAATCGCGCGCGGATCAGTACGGCGACTATCTGCGCGCCGTATTCGCCACACGCGGCCCGCACTGGCGCCACGCCATCGATGCCTGGAACCGTGAGGAACGCGAACACGGCCGCGCGTTGCGGCGTCTGTGCGAAGCACAGGGCGAGTTCGCGTTCGAGTATGCGATGACGTCCTATCTTGCTGGTGTCGACTACCACGCCTGCGACGGCCTTTCGGTACGTGGCTCGATAGCGGGCGAGCTTGTCGCTCGCTGTGTGGTCGAGGCGCTGGCGAGCACGTTCTATCGGGTCCTGCGCGACAGTTGCGCCGACGAAACGGGACGCGCCGTGCTGCATACGCTCGCGCTGGACGAGGCGCGCCACTACGGCATGTTCCGCGCCTTGCTCGCTGACGAGCAGCAACGCGCGCCTTTGCGCGGGTGGCAACGCATACGCGTGGGGCTGCGCCGCATGCTCGAACTCAGCGACGACCAGATCCTGTTCGCCGCCTGGCTTGTTGCCACGACTGCACCGTCCCACTACTGCCGCCGCACAACCGCAGCGCGTTATGGCGCGGCGCTGTATCCCCGCTACCGTTTCGATCACCTGCTGTTCGCAGCACGTCTGATCTGCCCTGTGCTGTTTGCGGGTCGCAGCGAATGGCTGGTCCGTGGTTTTGCTGCCGCGCTATGGGCCGGCGTGCAATGGCGGGCGGCGACGAGCCGCTTGCGGCTCGCACTCACCCCGATGCCGCCACGCGCCGCGGACGCACCACAGGGCTGAGTTACGCCGGCCGGATTCACGGGGATGCCACCGCGGTTTGCGCAAGTTCGCCAATGCGCTGTGCGAGAGCCGCATTGCCCTGCTGCTGCGCCAGTTTCAGCGGCGTCATGCCGGCTGCATCAGCCGCGCCCAGGTCGGCACCGCGCGCAGCGAGTTCGTCGATGAGGCGCTGCCTGCCAAACAAGGCGGCAAACATGGCAGCCGTCTGCCCGGCGCGATTGCGCGCGTCGACCGTTGTGCGCGGGTCTGCAAGCAGGCGTAGCGCAACCGCTTCCTCGCCCTTGAAAATCGCGCCCATCAGCGCCGTGTTGCCACGCCCGTCGCCGAGATCAGGATTGGCGCCCGCACGCAGCAGGGTATCAACGGTATCCAGACGGCCGCTGTAGGCCGCCAGGATCAGGGCGCTATAACCCGCGGCATTGGTAGCGTCAATCGGCGTGCCGGCTTTGAGCAGGTCTGTAACAAGCTCGCTACGGCCTGCACGCGCGGCGTCGAACAGATATTCCTGCGCCTGCGACTGTGTCAGCACCGATTCGGCTGCAAATGCTGCCTGGCCGAGCATAAGCAAAACACTCGCAATGGTTGTGCGCATGGCAAATCCTCAGGTTTGATTGTGTATCGAGAGCGAGTGTCGGGTTCCGTGTTGCCGGCATTCGCCACTGCACTACAAAGTGAACTTCTGGGCAAATTGGAATCTGGTTTCGAACTTTTGCCGGGCCGTCGGAGATAAGCAGCCAGGCACCGAAGCCGTTACCAAGACACCTGTTCAGGCCTTTCAAAGTGCCCGGCGCTGCCGCTCCGTCTTGGGAGAGCGGCACTGCGACAGCGCCGGGCGTACGCTGGTCAGTCGACCAGCGATTCGGCGGCGCGGCGCACCAGGGCAATGTCACCCTTCAGCGCCTGGGTCAAACGGGAACCATAGTCGGCGTCGGCTTTGTAGAAATGCGACAGCATGATCAGGCGCGTTTCGCTGTCCTTGACCTGGCCCAGATCACCGGCGAGGTTCGCTATCAGATTCGTCTTAGCGCCGGCATCGAGTCCGCGATAGAACTCACCCGCCTGGCGGAAATTCACGGTGCGCTGCAGGCGTTGCTGCTGTGTCGAACCGCCAAGCGGCAGCGTGCTGTATTTCATAGTGGCGTCTTCGGTCATCGGAAAGCGACGGCTAGGCTGATAATTGACGTCGCTGACCGTGATGGCGAAGTTCGCCGCACCATCCTGATTGCCGTTGAGGACAGCAGCCTGCGGCCGGTTGATCGGCAGTTGCAGTCCGTTCGTGCCGACGCGATAGAGCTGTGTATCGGCATAGGAGAAGACCCGTCCTTGCAGCAGCCGGTCTTCCGACGGCTCTATGCCCGGCACCAGGTTTGCCGGCGCGAACGCGCTCTGCTCGGTCTCCTGGAAAACATTGGACGGATTGCGATTCAGGATCATCGTGCCGACCATGGTCTCCGGCAGGTCGGGCCAAATCTTGGTGGCGTCCAGCGGATCGAAGTCGAAGCTTGCGAGCTGCGCCGGCTCCAGCACCTGGATATAGAGATCCCACTGTGGGTAGTCCTTGCGCGCGATGGCATCGACAAGATCGCGCGTCAGATGGTTGAAGTCGCGCGACTGCACTTCGGCGACCTGCTTCGCGTCCAGCGTTTTTACCCCTTGCTTGCTCGCCCAGCGGAACTTGACGTAGCGGTATTCGCCGGCCGAGTTGACAAATTTGTACGCATGCACCGAGCTTCCGTCCATAGAGCGGTAGCTGGCCGGCGTGCCGAGATCGCTGTACACACGCGTCAGCATGTGCGTCGCTTCAGGCACATGGGAAAAAAAGTCGAAAACGCGGTTCGGATCCTGGATGTTCGTCACCGGCGACGGCTTGAGCGAATGCACCATGTCCGGAAACTTGATCGCGTCGCGGATAAAGAACACCGGCAGGTTGTTGCCCACGAGATCCCAGTTGCCCTCGGTGGTGTAGAACTTGGTCGCAAATCCACGCGGGTCGCGCAGGGTCTCCGGTGAATGCTGGCCGTGAATCACGGTTGAAAAGCGCACGAATACCGGTGTCCTGGTTCCCTTGGCGAAGACCTGGGCCCGCGTCAGCCGTGAGATGTCGGCAGTTGCGACGAATTCACCATGCGCACCGGTACCACGCGCATGCACGACGCGCTCCGGGATGCGCTCGCGATCGAAGCGCTGCAGTTTCTGGATCAGTTGCACATCCTGTAGCAGCGCCGGTCCACGGGGGCCGGCGGTCTGCGAGTTCTGGTTGTCGCCGACCGGTGCGCCGTTGTCGCGGGTCAGCGGGCCTTGCGCCTTTGCCCCGAAAGCAAGCGCCGCCAGCACCAGGGCTAAGCCGCGTCGCGCGAATACTGTTGAATACATGGCATCCCTCTGCAAGGTGAGTCGAGGATTGCCGCTCTCCCGGCCGCGATTATTGCGACGGCAGCATGATCGGGGAAATCAATTGATCCGATAGCGTTGATATACATGATCTATCGTGTGCCGCCGCTACCGTTTTGACGAACGGCTGCAGCCAGGGCATTGCAGTAGCGGGCCGCCCCGGCGACAGCGGCATGCAGCCCCGGCCCGGCGCTGCATGCCGCTGCCAGCCCGCTGCTTCGCCCTCCGGGCAGCAGTGCGCCGGAACATCGGTTAGGCGAATCCAGCGCTTCTGAGCGCGGATTCGGTCAATACATATATATGATAAATAATCGACCATCCCTCCCTGGACCGGATACAAGTGTGCTGCCTTTCGGTTGCGCACAGACGGCCGTCTGAATGGAAGCAGATATCACGCGTCGTATTGGACAGGGCGACTAGCGCACCAGCATGCGGGACTTCCTGCGGGAACAGCCCGCGGGTGAATGGCGAGTCGGCAGGCAAATACCAAGGGGAGATGGGTGTGAGCTTTCTTGAGAAAAGTACTCGGCGACTGCCGCGGCGGCATCTACTGGCATTGGGCCTGAGCCTGGGCCTCGTGTCGCAGCTACACGCGCAAAGCAACACGGTCGGCTCCATTTACGGCCAGGGCAAGGCGGGCAGCACCGTCGTAGTGGAAAGTGTGGATACCGGCCAGAAACGTGAAGTGTCGGTCGATGCGTCAGGGCGCTATCGTGTGACCTCGCTGCCCGCCGGACGTTATCGCGTGCACGACTCCACCAGCAGCAAGGACGAGCTTGTCGTCCTGGTCAGCCCTGGTGTCGGCACCGAACTCAATCTGACCGGCGTCGGCCAGGAACTCGAAGCGATCGAGGTCACGGCCGCCAGCGCCAATCCGATCGACGTGACCAGCGTCGAGTCGGTGAACCTGGTACGTGCGGAAATGGTGAACAAATTGCCGGTCGCGCGCGACGTATCGTCAACTGTGCTGCTGACCCCTGGCACGGTCCAGGGGGATTCGAGTTTTGGCAATCTGGCCTCCTTCGGCGGCGCATCGGTGGCCGAGAACGTCTACTACGTCAACGGTTTCAACGTCACCAATATCCGCAACGGCATTCAGTTCGCACAGATTCCGTATGAAGCCATCGATTCGACGGTGATCAAAAACGGTGGTTATGGCGCGGAGTTTGGCCGCTCCACCGGCGGCGTCATTGACATAACAACCAAGCGCGGTTCAAACGAATGGGCGTTTGGTGGCAATGTGTACTGGTCGCCAGAAAGCCTGCGCGAGACCTCGCCCAACGTGTATCTGCCGGATGGCCAGGTCTACCGCTACAACCGTGACGACAAGTACTCGGATCTGTACTACAACGCCTTTGCCAGCGGCGCCCTGATCAAGGATCGCCTGTTCATCTATGCCCTGTATCAGGGCAACGACGTCGACGAAAGGAACTACGGTAACGGCAGCGTGTCCCCGCGAGAGCGCACCGACCCGCTGGGATTGCTCAAGCTGGACTGGAACATCAGCGAGCGCCACCGCTTCGAGCTGACCGCGCTGACTGACGAGCGCCGGACGGAGTACACGACCTACCGGACTTCGGGCAACACGACAAATGTCACCAGCACGACCGGCACCGGCAGCTTTACCCGCGGCGGCGACAACTATATCGGCAAGTACACGGCGAACTTCACCGACGATTTCTCCGCATCCGCATCCTATGGCTACGGAAAGTACAGTCAGGCCAACGAATCGTCCGGTGGCAACTGCCCTTACGTGATTGACGCGCGCGGCGGAACAACACGGAACCTGGGCTGCTGGGTGTCGTCGACGGCGCCCAGCAAGGACAACGCCGATACTCGCAAGGCCGCGCGCCTTGACCTGGACTGGTTCCTTGGTGATCACCACCTGCGCGGTGGCCTGGATGACGAAACCATATTGACGGTCAATCAGGTCAAGACCTCCGGCGGAATCGGCTGGCGCTACATCGACGTCGTGCCAGGGGCCGTGCTGCAGAACGGCGCTGCCGTGCCGGCCGGCGTGACCCAGGCCGTGCGCAATCGCGTGCGCATCGAGGGCGGTTCGTTCAGGTCCAAGAATACGGCCCAGTACATCGAGGACAATTGGCAGGCGACCGATCGCTTGCTGGCCTATATCGGCCTGCGCAACGAGACCTTCGACAACCGCAACGATCTTGGTCAGAGCTTCATCAAGGCAGACCAGCAGCTTGCGCCACGTCTGGGCCTGAGCTGGGATATGAACGGCGATAGCAGTTCCAAGCTGTACGCCACTGCCGGGCGCTACCACCTGCCCATCCCTACCAATATCAACTACCGGGTTGCCGGCTCGCTGACCGACCGCGCGAACTGGTACGTATTCAATCCAAATCAGTCGACGATCGACCCCACAACCGGGGTTCCGGTCAATCTCGGGCCGCAGATCGGCGGCACTTATGTCTACTCCAACGGCGAGGCGCCGGATCCGCGCAAGGTGTCGGCACAGAACCTCCGTCCCATGTACCAGGACGAGCTGGTCATCGGTTACCAGCAGGCGCTGCAGGGAGCCTGGTCCTTTGGCGTACGCGGCGTAACACGGCGGCTAAAGTCGTTGATCGAGGACACCTGCCAGAGTGCCGGTATCGAGCGCTGGGCACAGGACAACGGCTTCAACCAGTTCTCGACTGACTCGCTACCGGCCTGCATCATGCTCAACCCGGGCTTCGATGCGGATCTGTACCTGGACGTCAACAACGACGGCAAGCTCACACGGCATCGGGTTCCGGCACGTTACTTCGGCCTGCCGCGCGCCAAGCGCAACTACAACTCGGCAGAGTTCGTGCTGGAACACACCTATGCGGACAACTGGTACCTGCGCGCGTCCTACACCTGGTCGCATAGCTACGGCAACACCGAAGGCCTGGTGCGGACGGACAACGGACAGGAAGACGCCGGCAACACGACATCGTTTGATCGCCCGGGCCTCATGGACGGCGGATACGGCGACCTTCCCAACGACCATCGTCATCTGTTCAAAGCCCACGGCTATGTCGACGTCAGCGAAGAGTGGCGCCTGGGCTTCAACTGGTGGTCACAATCGGGGCGGCCGTTGAACTGTTTCGGCGTATACCCCGAGGACGGGCCCGACACCGAGGCAGCTGCGTATGGCGCCGCTTCGTTCTATTGCGGTGGCCGGCTCAACCCGCGTGGGTCTCGCGGTCGTATGGGATGGGTGCACAATCTTGACCTGGGCGTGCAGTATGTTCCGCAATGGGGTGATGGCCGCCTAACCCTCGCCGCGGACGTCTTCAACGTATTCAACTCGCATGGCGTCGTGGAGCGTCAGGAGACCGGTGAGACCGACGACAGGACGCCGGAACCGAGCTTCGGTCTGCCGCTTACGTATCAGTCCCCGCGCATCGTCCGTCTCTCACTGCGCTACGCATTCTCGCTGTAGGCCGATGCACTGTTTGCGCAGCCGGTAGGCTCAAGCCTGCCGGCTTGTGGCCACCTCGGAACAACTATGAGAGAAAAAAAGCCGCGCCGCAGCCAGCAAAGCTACGGCGCAACGGACAAGAACGGCTTCATTCACCGCAGTTGGATGAAGAGTCAAGGACTACCAGACGATGTGTTCGACGGACGTCCGGTCATCGGCATTTGCAATACCTGGTCGGAACTGACGCCATGCAACACCGGGCTGCGCGCCATTGCCGACCACGTCAAGCGCGGCGTCTGGGAATCTGGCGGCCTGCCGCTGGAGTTTCCGGTCATGTCACTGGGCGAAACCCAGATGCGGCCCACTGCGATGTTGTTCCGCAACCTCCTGTCCATGGACGTAGAGGAATCTCTGCGCGGCAACCCCATCGACGGCGTGGTTCTGCTGGGCGGCTGCGACAAGACCACGCCGGGCCAGCTGATGGGTGCTGCCAGTGTCGACCTGCCTACCCTGGTCGTCTCCGCCGGTCCCATGCTCAACGGCAAGTTCCGCGGACGGAACCTGGGCTCGGGTACGGATGTATGGAAGTTCAGCGAAGCCGTGCGCGCCGGAACCCTGTCACCCTGCGAATTCGCAGCGGCAGAACGCGGCATGTCACGCAGTGTCGGAACCTGCATGACCATGGGCAGCGCCTCGACCATGGCGTGTCTGGTCGAGGCCATGGGAGTGGCCTTGCCCTTCAATGGCACGGCGCCCGCAGTCGATGCACAGCGGGCTCTGATCGCCCACGAAAGCGGGCGTCTGATCGTGGAGCTGGTGCGCCGCGATCTGCGCCTGTCGCAGCTGCTGACGCGGACCGCTTTTGAGAACGCGATCCGCGTGCTCGCGGCAATAGGCGGCTCCACCAATGCGGTACTGCATCTGCTGGCGATTGCCGGCCGCCTCGGCGTGAACCTCTCGCTACAGGACTTCGACACGCTGAGCGAAAACGTGCCGCTGCTTGTCGATCTGCAGCCTTCGGGCCGTTTCCTGATGGAAGAATTCCACTATGCAGGGGGGCTGCCGGCACTGATGCGCCAGCTTGCTCCCTTGCTGGCGCCGGCGGCGCCGGCGGCGGCAACCACCGTCATTGAAGGCCATTACCGCGACGCCGAGTGCCATGACCCGGAAGTAGTGCGGCCGCTGGACCGTCCGGTCAAGCCGGCATCCGGAATCTGGGTATTGCGCGGCAATCTTTGTCCGTCGGGTGCGGTGATGAAACCCAGTGCCGCGAGCCCGGAGCTGTTCCAGCATCGCGGAACTGCGGTGGTGTTCGAGTCGATAGAAGACCTGCATGCACGTATCGACGCCGCAGATCTGGCCGTCGACGAAAACAGCATACTGGTGCTCAAGGGCTGCGGTCCGCGCGGCTATCCGGGCATGCCCGAAGTGGGCAATCTGCCGCTGCCGCGCAAGTTGCTCGAACGCGGCGTGCTGGACATGTTGCGCCTTTCCGATGCACGCATGAGCGGCACCGCATTCGGCAGCGTCATTCTGCATGTGGCGCCGGAAGCCGCCGCAGGCGGCCCGCTTGCCGTCGTGCGCGACGGTGACGAGATCGTTTTTGACGGGCCCGGCCGGCGTCTGGATCTGCTGATTTCCGAGCAGGAGATGGCGACCCGGCTGGCCGCCTGGCGCGCGACGGCAGCGCCGCAACGCGGCTATGCGCGGCTGTATGTAGAGCGCGTGCTGCAGGCCGACCAAGGTTGCGATTTCGACTTTCTGGTCGGCGGCAGCGGCAGCGATGTGCTACGGGAGTCGCACTGATGGCCGCAGCCGCCTTTGTCGCCGGTGACTGGGGCAGCAGCCACTTGCGTCTTTCCTTGTGCTCGGCACAGGGCCAGGTGCTGGCCGAGGCCAAAGGACCGGGCGCAGTAGCCAGCGCCGGCCGCTTTGCCGACGTGCTGGCCGAAGTCAGCTCCCCCTGGAGTCATCATGGCCCATTGCCTGTCCTTCTGTGCGGCATGGTCGGTTCGCAACTGGGCTGGGCCGAAGCCCCCTACCTGCCCTGCCCTGCAGACTGGGAGCAGCTTGCGCACTCGATGCTCTGGGTTCCCGATGCGCGCTGCGACGCCGATGGCCCAGAACAGCGTGACCCCGGCGTTTTCACTCGCGCTTCTGGGACAGCCGCTCTTGACGCTATTGGCGCTATTGGGACACGCAGTTTTCGGACACGCACCATAAGCACAGCCAGTGGTTTTGCGCGCAATACAGGGATGCCCAGTACCGGGACACGCACCACTGCCGGGACATTTACCGGCCTCAGCCGCAGCGGATCAGCCACGACGGCGGCACCGGGCAGTGCTGGGACACCCGGTGCTGGGACGCCACCCGGTGCTGGGACACCCACTCTCCGCGCCAGTACAGAACCGGGCAGTACCGGCGCAGGCAATGCCGCGACACACAGCTTCCGTGACGCCGGTACAGGCGCCGGAACAGGGACACGCATCGTGCCGGGCCTGCGCTGCATCAACCCTGCCGGGGTGCCGGACTTCTTGCGCGGCGAAGAGTCCCAGATACTCGGTGCTCTGCAGCTGCATGCGGAATTGCGCCACGGGGCCCACACGCTGGTGTTGCCCGGCACCCACAGCAAGTGGGTGTCCCTGATTGACGGCCGGGTGCAGCACTTCCGGACGATGGTGACGGGAGAACTGTTCAGTCTGCTGCGCCGCTCGAGCACGCTGATCGGCCAGGACTCCGTTGACGCTGACGGAGCGAGCGAGGACGAAGTCAGCATAGCTGCCTTCCCGCTGGGGCTTGAGCGCGCCGCCGAGTTGGCAACTGGCGGCCTGGTAAGCCGCCTGTTTGAATGCCGCGCGCGACGTCTTGCAGGGCAATGGAACAACGCCGACGCGGAGGCCTTTCTGTCCGGCTTGCTGATTGGCCATGAGATCGCCGACGGACTAGCTCTGGCCGGCCACGAAGCCTCGCTGTGTCTGATCGGCACACCTGTACTGACCACACGCTACGCCGTCGCATTATCCAAGCGCGGGCTGGCGGCGACCGTCGTCGATGGGAATGCCGCAGCGGTGGCCGGCCTGTCGCGTCTGTATCACCTGGCCAATGAGGGGCTTTAGGTGAACCCGGCGGCCCTGAGTGGAGTAATCGCCATCCTGCGCGGCATCCGGCCCGAGCGCGTGCTCACCGCCGCCAAACTCTGCTACGAACACGGTATTCGCGCGATCGAGGTGCCGCTCAATTCGCCCGAACCGTTCGCCAGCATCGAACGCCTGGTACGCTTTCGGCCGTCCGACTGCGTAGTTGGGGCAGGCACGGTCCTCGACCTGGACGAACTCAGCCGGGTCGCCGGCATTGGCGTCGATTTCGCGGTATGTCCCAATGTGGACACCGATGTAATCGCTGCCGGCGCCGCAGCAGGCCTGCAGATGCTCCCCGGTTTTGCTACAGCGAGCGAAGCCTTTGCGGCAATCCGTGCCGGCGCCACGCTGCTGAAGCTGTTTCCTGCATCGACCTACGGTCCGGCCCATCTCAAGGCATTGCGCGCAGTGCTGCCCGCGTCGGTTCGTGTCGTTCCGGTCGGAGGGATAGCGCCCGCCGATTGCGCCGCCTGGCTGCAGGCCGGAGCGGCGGGGTTCGGCTTCGGTTCCGAGCTGTTCCGGCCGGACGACGATGACGAAGTGCTGCAGCAGCGCATTGCTGCCGTGATGCACGCATATCGCGCTGCCTGCCAGCGTCTGACGCATTCCCCTGCCGGCGCATAACGGAGTACAGAATGGGCCTGTCCACTATCGACCTCGCGATTCTCGGTGTTTACGCCGTGACTATCTTCGGTCTGGCGCAATGGGTTTCGCGCGAAAAAGCAGGCCACCGCAAGCAGGCTCAGGACTATTTCCTCGCAGGGCGTGCACTGCCATGGTGGGCCATCGGCACTTCGCTGATCGCCGCCAATATTTCCGCCGAGCAGATCATCGGCATGTCCGGCTCTGGCTATGTCATTGGACTGGCCATTGCCTCTTACGAATGGATGGCGGCGCTGACGCTGGTACTTGTCGGAAAGTACTTTCTGCCGATTTTTCTCAGAAACCGCATTTACACCATGCCCGAGTTTCTCGAGCGCCGCTACAGCCCTACGGTGCGTACGGTGCTCGCTGTGTTCTGGCTAGGCGTCTACGTACTGGTCAATCTCACGTCCATCCTCTGGCTTGGCGCCACCGCGGTGCACACGGTGACCGGGCTGGACCTCAACTGGGCGCTGCTCACACTGGGACTATTCTGCGGCGCCTATGCACTGTACGGCGGTCTGAAGGCAGTCGCGCTAACGGACATAGTCCAGGTATCGCTGCTGGTGGCCGGCGGCCTCGCCATTTCCTGGCTGGCTCTGGACAAGATCGGCGCCGGTGCCGGCGCAATGGCGGGACTGCAGCAGCTATTCGCTGCACACCCGGAAAAATTCCACATGATCCTGCCGCCGGACAGCCCGCACTACAGGGATCTGCCTGGCCTCTCCGTTCTGCTGGGAGGCATGTGGGTCATGAATGTTTCCTACTGGGGATTCAACCAGTACATCATTCAGCGTGCACTGGCGGCGCAGAGCCTGCAGCAGGCGCAAAGCGGGATCCTGCTCGCGGCGTTTCTCAAGCTGCTGATGCCGCTCATCATCGTACTGCCGGGAATCGCCGCGATCGCACTCGCACCCAGTCTGTCGCGCCCGGACGAAGCCTACCCGCACCTGATGTCCATGCTGCCGCCGGGCGTGCTGGGTCTGGTATTTGCCGCGCTGGTGGCGGCCATCATCGCCTCCATGGCATCCAAGGTTAATTCGGTTGCGACCATCTTCACTATGGATCTGTACCGGCCATGGCGGCCAGACACCACACCGGAGCGGCTGGTCGGCATAGGCCGCGCCTGCGCTATTGCCGCACTGGTCATCGCCATGCTGTGCGCACGGCCGCTGCTTGGCAACTTTGACCAGGCGTTCCAGTACATCCAGGAATTCACCGGGTTTTTTACACCCGGTATTTGCGTGATCTTTCTGTTGGGACTGTTCTGGCGACGCGCCAGTGCCAGCGGCGCGCTTGCCGCCGCGCTGGTATCGGCCGTGCTGTCCCTGGCATTGAAACTGTGGCTGCCGAACTTGCCGTTCATGGATCGTGTAGGGCTGGTGTTTGTGGCTTGTCTGGCGGTGGCGATAGCGCTGTCGCTGCTGCGCCCGCAGACGGCTGCCTCGACCATCGAAGTCGAGGGAACCGATTTCAGCACCTCCCTCTCCTACAACGTCGGTGCAGTCATCGTTATTGCGATTCTGGCCGCACTTTATACCTTGTTGTGGTGAGCGGCCGGCATGCGTCCGCTCGGCATCCTTGCTGCGGGAAATACCCTGGGAGAAGGCATAGTCTGGGACGGTCGCGATTATCGTCTGTGGTGGACCGACATCGCCGAACGCCGTCTGTACTGCCACGATCCGGCCAGCAACAGGACCGACAGCCACGCTTTGCCTGATCGGGCCGGCTCATTCGGGCTGGTGCAAGGCGATCGCCGGCTGATTGTCGCGTTTGCGCGCGAGATCGCGCTGTACTCGCCGCTGGACGGCTCGATTTCGTCATTGTGGAAGATGCATGACGATGTCAGCGGTGTGCGCCTGAATGATGGCCGCGTCGATCGCAGCGGGCGATTCTGGTGCGCGAGCATGGTCGAAGACGATTCCGGCGAAGCCAAAGCCGCGCTGTACTGCGTCGACCGCGGTGCAGTGCGCCCGGTGTGCGCACACCTGCATATCGGCAACGGGCTTGCGTTCAGCCCTGATGGGAACGAAATGTACTTTGCCGACTCCCTGCAGCACACGATCTGGCGCCATGCCCTACACGCCGACGGCCTTGAGCTGGGGCGAGCCCAGGTATTCGCACGCACCTCTCCGGATGCGTTTCCCGACGGAGCAGCCGTAGATGTCGATGGCGGTCTGTGGATTGCCCATTGGGGCGCCGGTTGCATCGTGCGCTACACGCCGGCCGGCCGCGTCGATCGCGTGGTCCCCGTGCCGGCATCACAGCCCAGCTGCCTGTGTTTTGGCGGACCGCAGCGCGACCTGCTGTTCGTCACCACGGCCCGCATTGGGCTAAGCCCGCAGAAACTGGCGAGCGAACCGCATGCAGGCGACGTTTTCGTCTATCGTGTCGATACTTCAGGAATAAGTGAACCCGAGTATCGCCCATGACTGGTTCTGACACCGGCAAGAATCTCACCCATAGCATTGTTCATGATCTTGGTACAGCCATCGTCACGGGCCAGTACACCAGCGAACGCCCTTTTCCGATCGAGTCGGAGCTATGCGACACCTACCAGGCAAGCCGGTCGGTGCTGCGCGAAGCGGTAAAGATGCTGACCGCGAAAGGCATGCTCGCTGCGCGTCGCCGACGCGGCACCTGGGTGCAACCCGAATCAGCCTGGAACCTGCTCGACCCCGACATCCTGGGCTGGATGCTGGAGCGCAAGTTCTCACCGCAGCTGTTGCTGCAGTTCACCCAGGTGCGTATGGCGATTGAACCTGCCGCCGCCGCTTTGGCCGCGGAGGTTGCCGACGACGGACAGAAGGCGGGCATTGCCCAGGCCATAGGACGCATGCGGGCGGCGGAACGCGGCAAGGATGACCCGCTGGAGTCCGACATCGCGTTTCATGTCGCGGTGCTGCATGCAACCGGCAATCCGTTCTACGTGCAGTTCACCGAACTCATTACCACCGCGCTGCGTATCAGCATCCGGCTGACGAATCGTTACAAGGGCGTGCGTCTGGCCAGTATCCCCGACCACCTGGCCGTAGCCAACGCCATCGCCGCGGGCAAGCCGGAGCGGGCGGCCAAGGCCATGCGCGCACTGGTACAGGAAGTACTGAGCCTAGTCACGGCAGCACATGCCGCGCCGCGCCGCGCATTGCCCGCAGCGAAACGCGGCGCGACCGTACGCAAAACCCGGTGACACGGCGACCGCTGCTGCTGGTCGGCCTGGGCAAGATCGCGCACGATCAGCATCTGCCCTGCCTGCACCAAAGCCCGGCTTTCGAGCTGATAGCCGTGGCCAGTCCGGGAGCCTGCCTGTCCGGCGTGCCGATCTATGCTGATCTCGATGCAGCATTGGATGCACAGCCCGCGGTCCAGGCCGTGGCCCTGTGCACACCGCCCGGCGTGCGCACGGTACTGGCGCAGCGGGCACTGCAGCGCGGCTGCCACGTATTGCTGGAAAAACCTCCTGGCGTGCAGACAACCGAGGTCGATGCCTTGTCGCGCCTGGCGCGCGATCACGGTCTTTGCCTCTTTGCCGCCTGGCATTCACGCTTCGCAGCGGCGGTGGAACCGGCACGGGCCTGGCTGCGCCAGCGTGACGTCGGCGCGGTCCGGGTAAGCTGGAAAGAAGACTATCGGGTCTGGCATCCGGGCCAGTCCTGGCTGTGGCAAGGCGCTGGCTTTGGCGTCCTCGACCCGGGAATCAATGCGTTGTCCATCCTGACCCGGATACTGCCATCACCACTTCGATTCATCGCCGCCGAGCTGCACTGTCCGCGGGACAGCCTTATGCCGCTCGATGCACGAATCGAGCTCGCGAGTGCGGCGGCGACAATCGAGCTTGAACTGGACTTCCTGCATGAAGGCCCGCCGTGCTGGGATATTGCGATTGCCACCGACGCGGGTGAATTGAAACTTGGCGATGGCGGCGCAAGCCTGGTGATCAACGGTGTGCCACAGCCGCTGCCGGCGCAGCAGGAATACCCGGCTATCTACGCCCGCTTCGCAGAACTGATCGATACCGGCCAACAGGATGCCGATACGAGTCCCCTGGCGCTGGCCTGCGCCGCGCTGGAGTTCGGCCAGCGCCGGCAGCGGCCAGTGTGCGTGCTCGATAGGCAACAAACCGTAACGGCGTAACGGCGTGACAGCGTGACGGCCTGGCAGCACTCGCCAGGCAACCTTTTTCAGCGCACCGGGTTTGTCTTCGCGATGCCGGACCAAGGCCCGTCCTGCGCATCCCCTTCCCTATTCCCGCTTCAGCACACTTTCCAGTTTTTGCAGGAACTCCGATGCATTGTCGCGACTGAAGACCAGCGGAGGCTTGATCTTGAGCACGTTGTCGTGGGGCCCATCCGTCGACAGCAGTACATGGCGGGCTTTCATCGCCTCGACCAGCGCGCGCGCGCGCGCGCGGTCGGGACTGCGCTCCGCTCGCTCAGCGACGATGTCGACGCCAAGAAACAGGCCACAGCCACGTACATCGCCGATGAATTCGTAGCGGCTCTGCAGTTCACGCAATCCAGCCTGCAGGAACTCACCAACACTCTGCGCCTGAGCCTGCAATTGCTCGTCGGCAATGACGGTCAACACGGCCAGCGCGATGGCGCAGGAAACCGGGTTACCGCCGAAGGTGTTGAAATACTCCATCCCGTTGGCAAAGCTGGCCGCGATTTCCGGTGTAGTAACCACGGCGCCCATGGGATGGCCATTGGCTATGGGTTTGCCCAGGGTCACTATGTCCGGCACTACCTGCTGGCGCTCGAAAGCCCAGAAGGCGTCTCCGGCGCGACCGAATCCGACCTGCACCTCGTCGGCAAGACAGAGCCCGCCGGTGGCACGCACTGCGGCATAGGCGGGAGCCAGGTACCCCGCGGGCAGTACGATCTGGCCACCGCAGCCCAGCAGCGATTCGCAGAAAAACCCACCAGCACCCTGCGAGCCCGCACCCAGACGGCCGATCGCATCGGCAACGCCGCGCGCATAGTGCCTGCCGGCCAGCGCCGGATCACGACAGGATCCGCGATAGCTGTCAGGCATTTCTGCCACTTCGACGTGCGCCGGCTTTCCGCCGCCGCCACTACCGTTGAACTTGTACGGGCTGATTTCAACAAGCGCCGGCGAATGGCCGTGATAGGCATGGTCGACAACGGCAATACCACTGCGCCGCGTATGTGCACGGATCAGACGCAACGCCAGATCGTTCGCTTCCGTGCCGGAATTGGTGAAGAACACCACCGACAGCCGCGATGGCAAGGTCGCACCCAGACGCAAGGCATATTCCACCAGGTTATCGTGCAGATACCGTGTATTGGTATTGAGCGCCGCCATCTGCGCCTGCCCCGCAGCGACCACGCGCGGGTGGCAATGCCCGACGTGGCAGACATTGTTCACCAGGTCGAGATAACCCTGGCCGTGCTGATCAAACAGCCAGGCGCCACTGCCACGCACGATTTTCAGTGGTTCGCGATAGGCAAGGCTGAGGCAGGGGTTGACATGCCGCGCACGCTGCTCAACGAGTTCCGCCGGGCTGCGCGCGGGCACCGCCGCGAGCACATCGGACTTCGGTGCATACGGATGGGTGATGTCGATCAAACGGAGCACTCCTTGATTCGGGCGATCTGCAACCACTGCGGCTGCCGATGCAGAACGTGCAGCAGACCACGCACACCTGCCTGGGAAATCAGCACATACGGATTCTCCGGATGGTGGCGGAAGGTGCGCGTCGCCATCAGAATGCTGTGACAAAGCCTGGCCAGGATAAAGCTGGGCAGGAGCTCCTGCTCCTCATCCGAAAGCGGACTTTCGCTCAGATAGCCCTGCAGTATCTGCTGCGCGCAGGCCGCCGGCTCCGCTTCGTGCTGCATGGCGTAGGTGCAGGCGACGGCCAGCTCCGCCAGGCGCAGGCCGGTACACATGTCGCCAAAGTCGATTACGGACGATACGGCGGCCTTGCCCTCGTCGTTGCGGCGCACGATCACGTTGAGATCGTTGGCGTCGTGATGCAGCACACCCCAGGGCAGCCGCTGGCGAAAGGCGTCGAGGTTGGCGCAAAACGAAGTCGTATGCTGCTCAACGATGCAGCGCAATGCCGTATCGTCGATGTAGGCGATTTCGTCCAGCAGCTGCGGCAAATTCAGCAGGTTCCAGTCCTGCTGTCGCGCTGCCGCGGGATGGACCAGCGTGCTGAGGCCCCGATTGAGGCAGGCAACGACTCGGCCCAGGCTGAACTGCAATGCACGGCGTTCTGCGCCGGATACCT
Source organism: Rhodanobacteraceae bacterium (assembly GCA_016790075.1). GTDB lineage: Bacteria > Pseudomonadota > Gammaproteobacteria > Xanthomonadales > Rhodanobacteraceae > Tahibacter. Next base: position 23,288 of record JAEUPP010000056.1, read on the forward strand.
GGCCGATCGCTGCGGCATAGGTCGTTCCCGGCACAAAGCTCAGCAGGCGTACAAGCCGCTGTTCCCCGGCGACACAAAGCGCCAGCAGATGGCTGCCATCGACTGCGGCTTGCACGCGCGGCCAGTCGATACCCGGCTCGGCACGCCCCAGCAGCAGCATGGCCTGGTTCTCCAGGTCGAGATCGCTGTAGCTCCAGCCAGGACAGGCCAATTTGAGTACAAACTCGCCCTGGCTGCTGCGGATCCGGAAGTTCTGGTCGGCATACGACGGCAAGACTTCGACCTGGCCTTGAACCTGCCAATGCCGCTGCGCCAGTTCGCCTGCAACATCCGTGGCTAAAATTTTCATGTGGACGGGGCCAAACGCCTAGATGTTCCAGTCTGCAGCAACGTAGGCTGCAGCCGGTGATAACGCAGTTGCGCAGGTGCTCATGTCAGCGTTCCGTTGGGCCGCAGTAATTGTAATACATACTCTCTGTTTGCTTGCCACCGGCGCAAGCGCCGCGGAAAAAGCAGCGGCGGTGGAGCCCCCTGCAACCAGCCTGGAGACCCAGCTGCCCGCATCGAAGATGCAGATCGGCGTGTTCTACTACCCGGAGCAATGGCCGCAGGCGCAGTGGTCGCGTGACCTGGGCAATATCGCCAAACTCGGCTTCTCCTTTACCCACTACGGTGAATTTGCCTGGACCTATCTTGAACCCGACGAGGGCCGCTTCGACTTCGCCTGGCTGGATACGGCGATTGAGCTGGCGCACAAGGCCGGCCTCAAGGTCATCTTATGTTCGCCATCTGCTGCGGTGCCGAGCTGGATGGGCGACCGCTATCCAGAGGTCTATCGCGTGACGGAAAGCGGCCAGCGCCAGGCACACGGCACACGCGCCGAACTTTCGCTGTCGAATCCGCGCTATCGCGCCTTTGTTTTCCGCATCGTCAAGGCACTGGGTGAGCGTTATGGGCGCGACCCGCGCGTCTGGGGCTGGCAGCTCGACAACGAGCCCGGGAGCTTCGTCGACTATAGCCCCAGTGCACAGCAGGCCTTCCGCACCTGGCTGCAGCAGCGCTACAAGACCATTGATGCCTTGAACGAAACCTGGGCGGGCTCGTTCTGGAGCACCCGCTACCGACGCTTCAGCGAGGTACGCCTGCCCAATCCCACGCTGGCCGGCGAGGACAAGATGAGCCCTCACGCCCTGCTGGATCTGGCGCGCTTTCGCGCCGATACAACGGCCCAGTTTCTGGATGCGCAGGCCGAGCTGCTGCGCCAGCACAGCAGTGGCCAGTGGATCACCACGAACTACACCAACGTCACGACCGCGACCGATCCGCGCCGCAGCGGCAAACTCGACTTTGCGACGTTCACGCTCTATCCGGTTGCCGGGGCCAACGTACTGGGCGGGATCAGCTATGCGCTGGGCAACCCGACCCGGCTCATGGAAGCGCTGGCTTACTACAGCAGCCTGGGGCCACGTTTCGGCCTGATGGAATTGCAGCCCGGGCAGGTGAACTGGGCCAGCGTCAATCCGCAGCCGGCGGCAGGTGCGGTACGCATGTGGATGTGGCATGCCTACGCCGGTGGCACAGCCTTGCTGAGCACATACCGCTACCGCCATCCGCTGCGCGGCGCCGAGATGTACCACGAAGGCATAGTCGGCACCGACGGCGTCACCCTGTCGCGCACGGGCAAGGAATTCACCGACACCCTGCGCGAAATCGGCGCCATCGCCCCGCAGGTTCATTCCGATGCGCTACCGGCGGTATTGGCCGCACGCCGCACCGGGTTGCTGTGGAGTCACGATGTGTACTGGGACCTGGAAATCCAGCCACAGACCACGCAGTGGCAAACCTGGCCGCACCGCAATCTCTATACCCAGGCGGTCAAGACTACCGGAGCTCCGCTGCGCTTTGTCCGCGAGAGCGACCGCTTCGACGACTACCCCTTCCTGGTCGCGCCGGCCTATCAGATGGTCAGTCCGCAACTTGTGCAGAAATGGCGCGACTATGTTGAACGCGGCGGCCATCTGATCCTGACTCCTCGCAGCGGCCACAAGGACGTACGCGGCCACTTTCCCGAAGCCCGATTCGGCGGCGCGATCGCCGAACTGATAGGCGCCGACATCGAGCAATTCGACATGTTGCCTGAAGGGGTGAGCAGGCAGGTGCGGCGCGGCGAGCAGGTGCATGCGTGGCACCGCTGGGCCGACGTGCTGTCAGCGCGCGATGGCACCGAAGTGCTGGCGCTGTACGCCGATCACGACTACGCCGGCAAAGCCGCCGCGGTCACACGTCGGCTGGGGCGCGGCAGTGTCAGCTATATCGGCGTATGGACCGACGACGGCGCACTGGAGCGCTCACTCGTGCGCCAGGTGTACCAACGTGCAGGCGTGGCGATAGAAGATCTTCCACTGGGAACTTACATCGAATGGCGCAACGGCCTGTACGTAGCCGTGAACTACAACCCGGCACCGACGCAGCTGACTCTGCCGGCACAGGCGAAGATTCTGCTCGGCAACAATCCCCTGGCACCCGGGCAGGTACTGGCATGGACCGCAACAGCGCCACACTGAGCACTGTGCTTGCGGTGCTACTGCTGGCGACCACAGCCTCGGTCGGAGCCGCCGAGCCCTGTGCCCACAGCGCTCTCGAACGCCGCGGCAGCCCGCAGGCCATGCAGGACTTCGATGCGGGCCGCAACCAGCGTTTCAATCCGCTGTTCGACGCCGGCTCCTGGCATGGCTTTCTGTTGCCTGCCGGCGCACAGGACGAAGGCGGCTTTACTGGCCCACTTGTGGTCGCCGAGGAATACGCCGTATTCCTTTCGCGCGGACTGGAGCAGCTGGAACTGCATGATGCCGACGGCCGGCGCATTGAATTCAGCGCCGCAAGCACCGAGCAGTGTGCTGAGCCGGGAAGCCTGCGCTTGCGTTATCGATGGCCGGCGCTCGAGCTCGACCTGGAGCTGCGCTTTGTCGGCGGACGCCATGCCGCAGTGCGTACTCGCCTGCACAACCTTGGAACGGAACCGCTAATCCTCACTCCGCAGTGGCGCGGGATGCTGCTGCAGCGCTTCAGCACCAGCGGCAACGACACGACGTCGCAACATTTTCCACATTGGAAACCGCGGGTATCCGCCGATGCAGACGGGGTAACCTTCGCCCTGGGCGGCGCCGATGACCCCGCAGCGCTGCGTTTCGGCAGCGGCGCGCAGTACCGGATCGAGCGCAGCGAAGCGGCGCGCACCCGCATCGAAGGCACGGCTTATGTATCGAGCGGTGAGCCCTGGCTCATCAGGCCGGGCACCACCCACACGCTCTGGACCGTGCATACCTACAACCTCGATGGAGACGTTGCCGAACGATTCCCGATACGCCGCGCGCCCAGGGACTTCGCAGCCAGCGCGCGACGCTGGGCGCAGTATCTGCGCCGTATCCAGCGCGCGGTCGACGCCGACGAGCGCCGCGCGGCTACCACGGCGCTGGAAACCCTGGTCGGCAATTGGCGGGCGCCGGCCGGGGCCTTGCAGCATGCGGCCATCGTACCGTCCACCACGGCGCGCTGGTTCAACGGAGTCTGGTCCTGGGACAGCTGGAAGCAGGCGACCGCCGTCGCGTTGTTCGACCCCGGGCTGGCGCGCGACAGCATACAAGCCCTGTTCGATCACCAGATCAGTATCAGCGACACGTTACGCCCGCAGGATGCGGGCATGATCATCGATGCGGTGTTTTTCCGGCGCGGCCCGGAGCGCGGCGGCACTGGTACCAATTGGAACGAGCGCAATTCCAAACCTGCGCTCGCGACCTGGGCTGTGTGGGAAATCCAACAGCGTGCGCCGGATCGCCGCTGGCTGGCGCAGATCTATCCCAGGCTTCTGGCCTATCACCGCTGGTGGTATCTGCGCCGTGACCATGATGGCGACGGGCTGGTGGAGTTTGGCGCCACACGTCACCCGGCGCACGAGGATGCAGAGGGGCGCCTGCGCTTTACTCAGGCCCGGATACAACAGCCGCCAGCAACGGACTGTGTCCGCAATGAGCCGGTCCAAGGTTTCGACTGCACAGGTTATGCCCTGTATCGCAAGATCCTGCGCGAGCAACCCAAGGCCGAGGTGCTGGTGCCGGTGATAGAAGCCGCAGCCTGGGAATCCGGCATGGACAACGCGGCGCGCTTCTTTCCCGGCAAACCCGACGGATTACCCGTAGTCGCTCTGGAGAACCGCGATGCAGCCGGCGTACTGCAGGGCTGGTCGATCAATCAGGTGTCGGTGGACCAGAACAGCTACCTCGCGCTGGAAAAACGCCTGCTGGCACGCATTGCCCGGCGCCTGGGCCGCATCACGGACGCGATTGCACTGGAAGCGGAAGGCGAGCATCTCAGCGAACGCATCCGACGCTGTTTCTACGACGAAGCCAGCGGGTATTTCTACGATCGCTCGCTACCCGCCGATCGGGCACCAGAACCCATAGCAGGCGACTGCCCTGGAACACTGCTGGTCCAGCGTGGGCGCGGTGTCGAGGGACTGGCACCACTATGGACCGGCATTGCAACACCGGTGCAGGCCAGCGCTGCATTGCGCCGGATACAGGATGCGAACGAATTCGCCACCTACTTGCCAGTCCCCACACTCTCACGCAGTGCCGCCGACTTCGACCCCACCGGCTACTGGCGCGGTCGCGTCTGGCTGGACCAGTACGATTTCGCCTTGCGCGCCCTCGCGCACTACGGGCAAGCGGCCGATGCCGACGCCCTTTGCCGCCGCCTGCTGGAACGCGCCGACGGCTTGGGCGACAGTGGTCCGATTCACGAGAACTACAACCCGCTGACGGGGGCGCGTCTGGGCGCCTCGAACTTCAGCTGGAGCGCGGCGCATCTGTTGCGCATGCTGGAGATGAGGCGGTGTTATTGAGAGGTATCGCAGCGTTCACCAGCATGCCTTGGCTGAAAAATTCCTTCCTGTACTACACGCTATCGCGCGTGATGAAAACCAAGGTTCGCCCGACAAGGCGCCGACGTACTGCCACCACATACCTACGTCACTCACAGCGCCTGCCCGGCGCAAGTTGATCACGGTTGACCGGTCCAGGAGCGCACCGTACCCATCGATGCTGGAGGTAATCCATGCGTCGTATTGCCTCGGGCGCTGATCACTGCCACGGGAGTGCAACCTTGAAGCCAGCGGATCAAGGTCCACGATGCGGTATATGGAAGCGGTTCGACACATACTTTACCTTCCTGCTTTTCCTGCACGGCTTTGCTTTTCCTGGGCTGGCTACTTCCCCAGCTGCCGATTCCTCTGACTTCGTACTTGCAGACAGTGGGGCCGATGCAGCCGTGCGGGCATCGAGCACGCCCGGGCAACATCGGCGCAACCAAAGCGGCTTTACCACACCCCCTGAAGCGCAACTGGGCGCGTATTGATAGTTCGGCAGTGTATTTGTCGCTTTTGTCCTTTGCCTTCACGAGTACATAGCCACGAATGCCCCCATCGCCGCCAGGAGCTTCCGACCATGCCATCGATTGGCCTCAAACTGCTGTACGCTTTACTGTTTGCGACAAGCTTGTCGCTCCCCGCACACACGGCGCGAGCCACACTACCCCTGCGCGCCACCGCGCCGGCACCAACGGATCGCCTCGACCAGATCTACTACGCCCAGCCGCATAACACCTACCTGCATAGCAACAGGCTGACGAACTGGCTCGATGCGGGCTATCGCACGGTCGAGATCGATGTGATCGACTCCGGCGATTGGGAGCAGAACTCCAAGGGTCCCTATGTCGCGCACGGCGCGAGTCCGGGCAACCAGAACTGCAGCGCAGCGAACAATGACCGCCTGGGCGACTGTCTCACTGATATCACCAGCTGGATAGACCGGCAGACGAATCTGACCGTGCCCCTGCTCGTGTTCGTCGACATGAAAGCAAGTGCCGATCCGCTGAACGCCTGGAAGCCTGACGAGATCAAGCAACTCGACAGCTTCATCCGCAGTTACCTCGGCAGCCGCCTGTATACCTACGGCGATCTGACTGGCTATCTGAGCCCCAACGGCAACCGTAGTGGCCTCAAGGCCAAAGGCTGGCCGACGATCGATGCACTCAAGGGCAAGATCATCGTCGTGTTCACCGGTGGCTACTACGGCGATGTCAATGCACGTATGAACTCCGCACGCCAACTCATGAACGAGGGCAACTACGGCGGACCGACCGCGTTCCTGTGCCCGGACGTGGACAGCAATGACCCGAACGAGATATCCGGGGCTATCGACGGCATCAGTGCCGCCGACTCGGCTTATTTCTTCTGCGCCAACATGAATGCGGGTGACAATGACCAGTACGTGCTCAATCGCTCGGCACAATGGCGGCAGCTTATTCACCAATGGGGCGCGGCCGGTGATTTCAGCAGCCTGGACTATGCCTGGAGCTATATATCGGTCGCGCACGGTGCCAGTGCGATCGGCTGGGACGTAACCGAGTCGCTGACCGACACACAAGTGTTCCGGCCGAGCTGGCTCGACAGCATTCCGCTCGTGGGCAAAAGGCGCAGCCTGCCCGGCTATTTCGCCCTGCGCACGCACTTCCCGAACCAGTGCGTCGATGTAAAAAGCTCAGAATGGAAAAATGGCACCGCCTTGCAGCAATTCACCTGTAACGACACCGACGCGCAGAAATTCGTCTACACCGCGGAAGGGCAGCTACGCCCCAAGGGCAATACCAGTTACTGCGCCGATGTCAGCGGAGGCAAGGGCGAGCAGGGCGCAAAGCTCAATATCTGGAACTGCGACGGCGGTGATTCGGAGAAGTGGGCGATCTCGGCGGCGGGCCTGTTTGCGAATCGCGCCGGCAACTGGCGCTATTGCATGGATGTCAGCGGCGGCAGCCCGGCATCGGGCACGCGACTTCAGCTCTGGGGCTGCAGCGCGACCAACGTGAACCAGCAGTTCGATCCACGCGAGGTGCCGGACTTCTGACCGAAGTATCAGGCCAGACCGCCATACCCTGGCAAGCGGGCGCGCTACTTGCCAGCTCACCCTGTAGAACAGCCAGGCGCCTGCTCGGCAGGCGCCTGGCTACCGCTCTCAGCAGAAAATTTCCACAAGGAAAACAGGGGCGCGGCGCCCTGGAATCACCTCAACGCCAGCGCCGATCGACCGTGAACACCGCCTCGCAGCCATCGTCGACCCAGATACCGGCACGATTCCAGCCCCAGGTGCGGCCTTCTACACAAGGTGAGCCCGAGATCTGGCGCGCGATGCGCACGTCACTGCCGCGGCCGGTGTCGACCTGACACAGGTTGTACTGATAGTTCTGGCTGCCGCAACGCACATTGATCTGCTGATCCCAACCGTCGCCCGGCCGCCAGTCGTCATGCCGGCCGCCGCGGCCGTCGTCGTAGCGGTCATCACGACCGTACCCACCACCACCGCCGCCGCCACGACGTTCGACGCGGAAAATGCCGGCGCAACCCTGGTCAACCCATACGCCAGCCCGGTTGTAGCCCCAGGTGCGCCCGTCAATGCAATCGCTGTTGGAAATCTGGTCAACGAGGTAGACACGACCGCGATGGCCGATATCGACCTGACAGAGGCTGTAGCCGAAACCGCGACTCTCGCACCGCAATTCGATATCGCGATCCCAGCCGCCGCGCTGCGCCGGTGCCGGCGACGCGCCAAACAACAGGGTGGCAGCCGCCGCCCAGACGGCACAACGTAGGTATCCTTTCATCGCTGTTTTCCTCTGCTCGATCGCCGGAACAGGTCCGGCAGACAAAGGCCTCGTGTCGGATTCCGACATCGCAGCCGGTCCGGCCACGCGCTGCGCGCGCAACCGCAGGCGCCGTTTTACCACCGCTGACGCAGATTGTGCGCCGGCGATGATTCAGGCGGGTTTCACATCGTGCAATTTCCAGACGCGTCCGGCCAGCAGATTCAGACGATGCTTGACCACCGCATGCGGCAGCGTCGTTACCACTTCCACTTCGGTATGCAGATCGGACTGCTCGGCACTAACGCGTGCACCTGCGTCGCTGGCACCCAGCAGTGGATCGACAGCATCGGGATCGGGCTGCAGCGCCTTCCACCGCTGCCACAGCAGCGGTTCGCGCAGGGCCGACTGCAAGGTGCTCGCAAAACTGTCAGGACTGATGCCATGGAACGAGAGCTCGGCGTATTCACCACGGGCCAGGGATAGATCGCCGATGCTGAGGAAGTAACGCTGCGCTGCAGCCATCTGAACCTCCTTAAACACGAGGCGGAGCCGGGTTCCGCCGTCCCGCGCAGTCTAGCGCGATCACCGACGGCCGCGCCGCGCCGTAGTGCGCAGGATGCCCAGGTACGCTTGCGCTGTCCCGCCTCCGCGCCCTGACGCCATGTGCAGGACTTTTGCCCTAAGCCAGCGCGGGCGGACTGGCCTAGGATGGAGGTCTACATAAGGGAGAGACCTATGCTGCGCCATCCACTGGCCCTCGCTCTGGGCCTGCTGCTCGCGGTACCCGGCCTTGCGGCCGACAAGCGGGACGACAAGAAGACAGACAAATGGGATGTGAATGCCGCGCATGGTCCGACCAAGACGGTGAAGTTCACGACGGATGAAGGTACCTGGCTGGACCTCGATGTGAGCCGCGACGGCAAGCAGATCGCTTTCAGCCTGCTCGGCGACATTTACCTCTTGCCGATTGAAGGTGGCAAAGCCAGGCGCATCACCAGCGGTCCTGCATGGGAAGTGCAGCCGCGTTTCTCACCGGACGGAAACGAGCTGGCGTTCACTTCCGATCGCGGCGGCGGCAACAATATTTGGCGAGTACGCACCGACGGCAGCCATGCGGTGCAGGTCAGCAAGGAGGACTTCCGCCTGCTCAATAACGCGGCATGGACGCCGGACGGCGAATACCTGATCGGGCGCAAGCATTTCACCGGCGAACGCTCCCTGGGTGCCGGCGAGCTCTGGCTGTATCACAAATCCGGTGGTGCCGGCCTGCAGCTGACCAAGCAAAAGAACGACCAGCAGGACCAGGGCGAACCGGCAGTCAGCCCCGATGGCCGCTATGTATATTTTTCTGAAGATGTCTCGTCAGGGCCATTTTTCCAGTACAACAAGAATGCACATGACACCATCTACGCGATTCGCCGGCTCGATCGTGAGAGCGGCGAAATCGTCGACCTCGTGTCCACTCCCGGCGGCGCGGTAAGGCCGCAGCCTTCGCCGGACGGCCAGTCCCTGGCCTTTGTCAAGCGCGTGCGCGACAAGAGTGTGCTGCACTTGCTTACCCTCAGTACCGGCGAGGTCAGGCCGCTTTGGGATGGCCTCTCGCACGACCAGCAGGAAGCCTGGGCAATATTCGGACCGTACCCGAACTATGCCTGGACGCCAGATTCCAAGAGCGTGGTGATCTGGGCCAAGGGCAAACTCTGGCGCGTCGACGTGGCCAGCGGCAAACCGACGGCTATCGCTTTCAGCGCCGAGGTCGAGCAAACCGTCACCGCACCGCTGCGCTTCGAGCAGGTACTGGACAGCGGCAGCTTTGCGCCAAAGATGATTCGCGACGCCGCCACCAGCAGCGACGGGAAAACCCTGGTGTTCCATGCACTAGGTCAGCTCTGGACTCAGACATTGCCGAATGGGGCACCACAGCGCTTGAGCAAGGCCGAGGGAGTGTTCGAATACCAGCCCAGCTTCAGTGCCGACGGCCGCAAGCTGCTCTACACGACCTGGTCTGACGAAAAACAAGGCGCCATCGTCGAACGCGACCTCACCAGCGGCAGCGAACGTGTGCTGACCAGGACCCCAGGTTTCTATTACTCGCCACGGTATTCGCGCGACGGACGCTACCTGGTCTGGTCCAGGCAGGCCGGCAGTTCGCTGACTGGCTCGCTCAACGCGGGCGAAGGCGGCATCTACGTGATGGACACGAATGGCGGCACGTCCCGGCGCCTCACACATGAGGGCTCCGAACCGCAGTTCAGCGCCGACGGCAAACGGGTCTATTTCCTGACCGGCGGCGGCCTGAAGAAGAAGCTCCAGAGCATAGGGTTAAACGGAGACGAACCGCGGGATGTCTTCGACCTGAAATACATCGACGCGATATCACTCAGTCCTGACGGCAAGTGGGTTGCGTTCACCGAACTGTTCAATGCCTATGTCGCGCCCATGCCGCAGACCGGCAAGACCATAGAACTCAGCAAGGACACGAGCGCAATCCCGGTCAGCAAGATCTCGGACTATGTCGGTTCCTACCTGCATTGGGGCCACGACAGCACCAGCCTGCATTGGCTGGTTGGCAACGAGTACTTTACGCGCGAGCTCAAGGATGCCTTCGCCTTCGTGCCGGGTGCGCCCAGCGAGCTACCCAAACCGGCAAACCTGAAGGGGGTGGAAATCGGCCTGCGCGCAAACGTCGATACGCCTAGCGAAGTCGTCGCGTTCACTCACGCGCGCATCATCAGCATGAACGGTGACGAAGTCATTGAAGACGGAACGCTGGTCGTCGCCGGTGACACGATCAGGGCGCTGGGCAATAACGTGAGCGTACCAGCCGAGGCACGTGTCATCGACGCCAGCGGCAAGACCATAGTGCCCGGTTACGTCGATGCACATGCCCACGCCAGCCACTTTTCCAGCGGCGTCGTGCCGCAGCAGAACTGGGCCTATTACACCAATCTCGCGTTCGGCATCACGACCATGCACGATCCTTCCGCCACAACGGAGACCGTGTTCTCTCAGGCCGAACTCGTGAAAGCCGGTCTCCTCGTCGGTCCGCGCGTATTCTCCACCGGCACCATCCTCTATGGCGCAGACGGCGATTTCAAAGCTGTCGTCAATTCGCTGGACGACGCCCGCGCCCACCTCAAACGCATGAAGGCCCACGGCGCATTCAGCGTGAAGAGCTACAACCAGCCGCGCCGCGAGCAGCACCAGCAGATCAACCAGGCCGCGCGCGAACTCGGCATGCTCGTGGTCGAGGAAGGCGGCGCGACGTTCAACTTCAATATCCCGATGATTCTCGACGGCACGACGAACATCGAACACAACCTGCCCGTCGCGCCGCTGTACAAGGACATCGTCGATCTGTGGAAACAGACTGACGTGCGCAATACACCGACGCTGGTCGTGAGCTATGGCGGCCTCTCCGGCGAGTACTGGTGGTACGCCCGCGACAACGTCTGGGAAGACAAGAAACTCGCACGCTTCTTCCCGCGCGAAACGCTCGATGCGCGCGCCATCCGACGCGCGACCGCGCCGGACTGGGACTACTACCACATCGAGGTCGCCAAGGCGGTCAAGCATCTGCGCGACAACGGCGTGCGCATTCAGATCGGCGGCCACGGCCAACTGCAGGGGCTGTCGCCAAACTGGGAAATCTGGATGCTGACCCAGGGCGGCTTCAGCAACCATGAAGCACTGCGCGCAGCAACCATTGACGGCGCCGACCTGCTGGGCCTGTCCAAGCAAATTGGCTCACTGGTGCCGGGCAAGCGCGCCGACCTTGTCGTACTCAACTCCAATCCGCTGGAGAACATCCGCGCAACGATCGATACGCGTTACGTCATGGTCAACGGCCGCCTGTTTGACGTGGACGCCGACATGGCAGAAGTCGGCGGCAAGCAGCGCCCAGCGCCGAAGTTCTACTGGCAGCGCCATCGTGATGGCCGCACCTTCGGTACCGAATACGGACCGACGGCGCCTTGCCATTGCCCGAAATCAGGTGTCGCGCATCGTCACGACTGACGACAGGAAATGCGGCGGCGGTGCTGGCCAGGCGGGCGGGGCGATACTCAATGCCGCCCCGCCCCGGCCATACCTGCTCAGCCCGCCAGCTAGTCCAAACGAGTCCAAACGAGGCCACCCACAACTCGGAATTCTCCTACGCACAACCGGGGCGTTTTCGCATGCTCAGCAACCGAGGCCACCCACAACTCGGAATTCCCCTACGCGCAACCGGGGCGGTTTCACATGCTCCGCAACGACTCCGGTTGCACAATGCACCCACGCCTACGGCACGAGTTGGTTTCCAAAACCGTAGCGTGCATCACTCTGTCACCACTCGTGATGCACGCTGCTCGGCGACAAGGCGCCGCAGGGCATCGGTGTAGTCGCGCCAGGTACGCTGATGCGTCAGATCAACATAGCGTCGATCAGCACTGGCTCGCGGACACCAGAGCAAATTGGCGTGGACCAACCCCGCAGGCGCCAGTTCGTCGGCTCCAGCGCGGTCAATATGCACTCCGCCAATCACGATGCAGGAATCAAGCTCCGCCGCATCAAACGCAAGAGGTGGCTGTGCGCTGGCCTCACGCAGTTGCGCAACGATTTCGGCTGTCAGCGCCGGCACCGGCTGCCAGCGCGCAAGCGGTAGCAGGAATACCGCGGGAACACCGTCGTGCTGACGATAGACGGCGGCGAGCTCATCGGGTACGGGTGAGCCGAAGCGCACCGCTATGCCGGCAATGTCGGCTTCGTCCGCCGGGTCTGGCCACGCTGTCTGCGGCGCGATCGCGCGCGCCAGCAATCCGGGCCGCTCGAATTCACCGAGCAAACGCGCCGCTGGCCAATCTGCCAGTAGCGCTGCTTCGCGTTCACGCGCGGTGTCGATACGACTTTGCAGATCAGCACTGAGCGATGAGTGCACCCAGCGCTGGCGCAACCAGGACGAGAGTCCCGGCAAGGCGTCTGCTCCACCTTCAAGGCGGAATGAGTAAACGCGCAGACCGGCGCTGAGTGGCTGCTCCGCGGCATCATAGAGCGTAACTACCTCGAATTCGGCATCGGCGCCGATCAATAGAAAATATTGTATTTGTTCCAATTTCAGCACAATTTCTTGCGGCGGCGCTTCGCTGGTCAGCGTGCCGTCGCTGGCAAATACCTCGATCCGGCCTTCAACGGCATAGCGCGAAACGTCGAGCTCGGGCATCTGCGCAAGCGGACGAACCTGAGCCAGTGGAAGCAGCCCCAATGACTTCACGCCATCAGCCGTGCGATAGAGAGCGAGCAGGTCTGGCGGAAGTGACAGACCAAGCCGCGCCTGTGCCGCAGCAACCGTGGCATCGGCGACAGGTGCAGCGAGTGCAGGCGCAGCTTGGCCCCTCGTTTTCGCGTCGTTGGCGAGGATTCCGCGCAGGAGTTCGGCCGTACCAAGCCTTGCAACTTCGGTCTCGAAGCGCTCATACCGCTGCCGGTATTTGTCGCTGCTCTCTGCCGCGTCCATCGCGGTGCCAAACAGCGGCATGAAGCTCATTGCAACGATGCCAGCGAATATCGGTCCCGCGAGCAGCAGTGCATAGGTTCCGCCGATCAACAATCGCTGCAGCCAACGCATGGGGCGCACATCAAGACTGCGCATCGCTTCGCCGCCTAGCGCCAGCCGCGTCGTCGCCTGAGCACTCGTGCCGGCGACACGATCGAACACCTCGAACACACGGCGCTGGCGCAGCATTGCCGGCTGCGAGGCGTCTACCTGCGGATCGCCACGCAACAGGCGCAGGACCGCGCCTAACTGCCAGCGATTGCGCACCAGCGGCAATTGCAGCAAGGCGATGAGTGCCAGCAGTTTGAACCCCAGCCAGAATGCGAGCAGCGCCCCGCTGAGCGCAGCAACCGCCATGAACACGGCGCTCAGCCGCGCTGAACCCACCGGCAGCAGCTCCTGCACGACATGCGCACCATCCAGCGGTGGTATCGGCAGCACGTTAAGGTAGTTGATGAACAGGAACATCAGCGCGGCCTGAAACAGCAATCCATTACCGTTCATACCGTTGAGCAACGACCACAGGCTATTGTCGTTCGTGCCGCTTAGCCACCACCAGGCCAACAATACCCAGCCGATAACGATGCCCGGCAGCGGCCCCATGAGGCTCATCCATGCCCGCCGGGCTGCATCCGGCTTGGCTTCATAACCCATGGTCACGCCGCCAACCAGCGGCAACGCCAGCATCTGCACGTTGCGGTAACCCGATAGCCGCATCGCAAGATAGTGGCCGAATTCGTGAATGGCGACGACGACAAACAGCGTCGCTGCAAACTGCAAGCCCCAGAACCAGCCACCGATCCCGAGAAACAGCGCGACGCTGAAAGCGAACAGGCCGGCCTGGACACGGCGTGGCACCGGACACAGGGTTTGCCGCTGCGCGACCTGGGCCATCCAGGCCAGTCGCGCCGGCGGCACCGATTCCTGGGATACCGGTGGCTTGGGCTGACGCCACAGCGCGCGATAGATCTGCCAGGCAAAGGCCAAGGTGGGACGCAGCAGGCCTTTGCTGTCGCGATACACCTTGCCACGTTGAACCAGCGAAGCCAGGCGCCGGTCCTGCAGGTCCGACGCAAGCTGATCAAGTGCGGCATCGCTGGTCGCCGTGGGATCGGCACTGCCGTGCCGCGCGCAGAACTCGCCATGTCGCTGCCATTGTGCGGCGAAATCCGCACCGCCAATGGTCTGCGCGAGCACCTGTTCGTCCGCCAGGATTTCGCTGTAACAGTCAAACGCCTGGCTGATGCAATAACGGCCGTCACTGAGCCGCCGCGTGAATACGCTGACCAGCCGGTTGGCGAAGGTCGGTGTCGGCGGCGCATACAACCAGAGCACGTCGCCTTGCTCCGGCTGGCGCCAAGCGGCAACCGGCTGCGCCAGCAGGCCGCCATCGGGGCTGTCGAGCAGGTACCAGATGGGGCCTTCAAAGCCGAGTGCGCGCAACTCCGTCTCGGCCTGAGCGTGCAAGTCGGCGAAGGCCTCGGGTATACGCGGCGCGACGATACGGCGCTTGCGCTGCGGCCCGAACACCAGGGACAGCAATGTACGCACCCGCTGCAACTGCAGCAGCAGAAATATCGCGAAAGCCAGAGCAACCAAATCAAACATGAGGGAACATGCCGACGGAAAATCCAATTGTGGCGGTAGCGGTGCGACAGCGCACCTCCGGGCAACATCGGCGCGGCGATAGGAATCACCGCGACCACGCGCTAAGCGCGGCGGAACTGCGGCAGAATCCACTTCGCTGCTCAGCACCCCAGCAGCAGCGCGCAGCACAACCCGAGCGGAGTTCGCATGCCCCATACCGTCAATCCACCGAACGTTGATGCCGCCACCCAGCCCAGCATCAGCCTCATTGCCGACTCACCTGCCCTCGCGATGGGGGCTATCTATCAGGCGGCCGCCCAGTCGGCCGCCGTTCTGCTCCAGAATGCGGTAGCGCAACAGCAGCAGCAGAACGCACTGATGCAGGCAGTTGCCAGTCAGGGCGTCATGATCATCTATTCGCTGGCCACGGCCGCCTCGGAAACGGCGGTCGAAAAGCTGCTCCAGACCAACAGTGCCGAAACCGTGGCGACACCGCTGGCAGCCGCCAGCACGACGGCGGCGGCCATCAATAGCCAGATCACGGACGCGTTGAAACTGACGCTTGATTCGGTTTTGCCGCATAGCGGTGATGTGGCCTACGGTCTGCGGGCCGTGGCCGACGCACTCGCCGCGTCCATAGAACATATCAACCGCGCCAACCGGGAAAACATGCTGCATGTCGTGCAGCTCGCCGCGCGCACGGCTTACCTCGCCGCCATAGCCCGGGAGCCGGACAAGGCAGCCGCCTATCAGGACGCGATCACTGCACTGGACAAGCTCGTCTGATCCAGTGGCCGCGCCAATGCGCGCGGCCGGTGTGGTTCAACCCGTGTTCTGCACACCGGCGGCAATACCGTTGACGGTTGCCGCCAGCGCCAGGAACAACTCGCCTTCGGGCCGGCCCTGTGCGCGCCAGCGAGCGAGCAGATCGACCTGCAGCAGACTGATGGGATCGACATAGGGATTGCGCAGGCGTATCGACTGGCGCAGGCGGCGGTCGCCGGCAAGCAGATAGTCGGCCTGCTTGAGTTCGAGTACGGCCGCCAGGGTCAGGCCAAACTCGGCGACGATACTGGCGTGGAAATCCGCATGCAGGGCGCCGGCAAGCTGCGAGTAACGGCCGAAGATGTCCATGTCACTTTTCGCGAGCATCATCTCGACGTCGTCGATCAGGGTGGTAAAGAATGGCCAGTCACGCACCATCTCGCGCATGGGCTCTGCGCCATAGCGTGCAATGCCGTCGGCAAGCGCCGTGCCCAGGCCGTACCAGCCGGTCAGCCCGGCACGGTTCTGCGACCAGGCAAATACCCAGGGAATCGCCCGCAGGCTGGCGACGCCACCGGCATTGCCGCGCCGCGGCGGTCGCGAGCCCATGCGCAGGCGCTCGATCACGTCGATAGGTGTAACCGCGCGGAAATACTCCGAAAACTGCGGCGCATCGTGCACCAGCGCGCGGTAGTGTCCTCGCGACACCTCGGCCATATGACTGATCCGCTCACGCCACTGCAGCTCGCGTGGCTCGGCCGGACGCGGGCGCAGGCTCGCGCGCAGCACGGCGCCGGTGGTCTGTTCGAGATTGCGCAACGCCAGGGCACGAATGCCGTATTTGCGATGGATCACTTCGCCCTGCTCGGTAAGGCGCAGATAACCATCGACCGAACCGCGTGGCGCCGCAATCACGGCGCGCTCGGTCTTGCCACCGCCGCGGCTGATGGAACCACCTCGTCCGTGGAAGAAAGCAATGCGCACGCCGCTGCGCTGCGCCAATTCGGTCAATACGACCTGGGTACGCTGCAAGGCCCACCGCGAGGCGAACAAGCCGCCGTCCTTGGCGCTGTCGGAATAGCCGAGCATCACCATCTGGCGATTGCCGCGCGCGGCCAGATGCTCCCTATACAGCGGGTCGGCAAACAGCTGCTCCAGCACTGCCTGCGCAGCACGCAGATCGGCAATGGTTTCAAACAGCGGCGCCACATCCAGCGGCACGCGGCCGTCATCACCCACGCAGCCGGCGATGCGTGCGAGCGCAAGCACGCTGAGCACGTCAGCGGCGCTGCGGCTCATGCTGATGATGTAAGGCCCTATCGCGCGCTCGCCGTACCGGATCCGTGCCTGCGCGACAGCGCCGAATACAGCAAGCGTGCCGGCTGCCGCTTCGGCGTCGGGCACCGGGGCGCGCGGTGATGCAATCAGTGCTGCCAGCCGCTCGCGCCGCACCGCGCCATCCCGCTGCGGCCAGTCCACATCGCCGAGCAAACCCGCCAGCGCCAGGTCGTGGGTACCCGATTCCTGGCGCAGATCCAGCGTCGCCAGATGAAACCCGAAGGTATCGACGCGCTGCAGCAGCTGCCGCAGCGCCAGCCAGCCCGCGTGTTCACCACGGTGCGCGCGCAGACTGGCTGCAATCAGATCAAGGTCGGCGCGGAACTCGGCCACATCCGCATAGCCTTCGTCACGTTCGTTCGCGGTTGCGGCGAGGCGCGCACTGATCAGGCTCAGCAAGTGGCGGTATGGCATGTCGGCATAGCGCGCCTTGAGCCTGGCCGCCGCCTTGGGCAGCCGCGCGGAATACTCCGCAAGCCGCGCGATCACCGCCGCATCGACCGCAACACGTGACGTCGACTGGCTCAGCAAGCGTTCCAGCTGGGCTATTTCGCGCCGATACGCAGCGAGAATCTGCCCCCGCTGCGCAGCCAGGGCCGCCTGCACCGTATCGGCGCCGACATTGGGATTGCCGTCCATGTCGCCGCCGACCCAGGTGCCAAAGCGCAGCAACGGCGGCAACGGCGGTACCGGGCCCAGCTCGCCTAGTACGTCCTCGAACACCTCGTAGAACACCGGCAACATCGGATACAACACGTCGGCAAGGAAGTAGCTGACATGGTCCATTTCGTCCTGCACCGTCGGCCGCTCGCTGGCGGCATCGGCGGTCTGCCAGCCCGCGCTCAAGGCCAGACGCATGCGCTCCTGATCAGCACGCCGTTCGGCCGGCGTACGCTGCCGGTCGATATCCGCAAGCAGGCATTTGACCAGCACCTGCTCCTTGTCCAGCAGGGAGCGGCGCACGGCTTCGGTCGGATGTGCGGTAAACACCGGCTCTATGCTCAGGCGGGCAATCAGCGCATGGATCTGCGCGGGCTCGACCCCGTCGCGCAACAGGCCGCGAACCACATCGCGCAGGCTGCCAGGCTGCGGCGCAGCGCCGGCACGTTCGTAGTCACGCCGACGCCGTATGCGGTGCACACGTTCGGCGACATTGATCGCCTGGAAATACGTCGCGAATGCCCGCGCCAGATTGGTCGCCAGATCGGCCGGTGCCGCCAGCAGTCCAGCCAGCTCGTCGATCGATGCCTGCTGCTCGCGGCGGCGTATCGCGGCAGCGCGAACGCGCTCGACCAGCGCCAGGAAATCGCTGCCGAGCTGATCGGCGAGAATTTCACCGACCAGCACGCCCATTCGTTTGACGTCTTCCCGCAGGGCCTGGTCCGAGCGCGGGAACTCGACATGGCGCGGGGTATCGCCGGCGACGGTTTCGGGAGTTGCGCTCATCGCGAGTTCCTGAACAGGCAGGCCACAAGGAATAGCCGCGGCGGCAGCGGCTGGCAAGCCTCATGAGCGGGTTTCGGATAGGACGATTGGTTATGCGCGGCGGGCAGCGCAGGAAGCCTTCGCCGCCCGCGTTTCATGGTTCGCGGCGATCTTGCGTATTGCAGAGAGGGCCGGACAGCAGCCGGTCGAACACTAGCCCGCATTTCTCACACCCGTTCGTATCGACGGTCGCCGTAGAAGGGGCGTGAGAACGGCGGGCTAATCAGGGGGCATCATGCTCAAACCGTTCATGGCGGCACTGGTATCGGTCGCCGCGTCTCTTGCGCTGCCGGCAAGCGCAAATATCAATGGCTCGGTCGATACGAGCTGGGGCGCTCTCGAAGCGGGCCGTGTGCGCGTCGCGTTCGATCTCGGCGCGGACAACTACGATTATCCGCTGGCCACACAAGTACTCGCCGACGGTCGTCTCGCCGCGGTAGGCATTGCCGCGGTTACGCCAACCGCGAACCAGATCGCCGTGGCGATACGCAAGGCAGACGGGACTGCGGATACCTCGATCGCGCCGAACGGCCGTTATGCCATTCCCGTCACCGGCGTGGTGTCGTCGATCGATACGGCGGCGGCCATCGCAGCGGACGGTAGTTTTTATGTGATCGGCCGTGCCCCGAACCTGCTGCAGCTGCGCGTCTGGCACTACGCGCTGGACGGAACCGTACTCTCCGCTCCACTGGATATTGGCGCCGCCAGCACGCGCTATTTCGCCTCGACGGCGTATATCGATTTCGCCGGCCGGCTACTGATTGGCGGCTACCTCGAACCATCGACGGCGACCGGCGAAAGCACCGCCGACGGATTTCTCGTGCGCCTTGCCGCCGGCGGAGCCAGCGTCGATTCCTTGTTTGGCTTGCGCACCATCGTGTTCGACTCCGGCCGGCGCGACGATGTATTCGCGATTACCGGCGTGGGTGAAAACTATGCCGTCTGCGGCCGCGTCGGCAATCTGGCCCAGTCGGCAAGCCTGGGTTTTGGTATCGCACTCGTGCAACGCAGCGGCGCGCTACTGCCCACGTTCAATGGCAACGGCCTCGTTGTCGATCAGCTGGCACTCAACGGCAACGCCGCCGAGTCCGCGTGCAACGGCATCACTACGGTGCGCACAAACAATCAGACCCGTATCGTCATTACGGGACGGGCTTACGTCACCGGGCAGTTCACGCGTTCTTATCTTTTCGCGGTTGGGCTCGACGGGCAGTACGTACCCGGAACACCCAGTTTTATCAATTTTGGTTTTGCGGGCAACGGCATCGGCGGCTTTCCGAACATCTACGCCGCGCCTGGCGACGACAAGATTTACCTGGCCAGCTCCGGCCAGCTGGATGTCAGCGGTAAGTATTCCGTGGTTGTCGCACGCATGGACTCATTGGGCAACTACGACGCCAGCTGGGGGGACAGCAGCACTGGCACTCGTGTGACGATGACCGCACCAGCAATCGGTGGCACTCAGCGCGATCTCCTCAACCAGAATCTCAGCTATCGCGCCGGGCGCCTGTATCTCGGCGCCAGCATTCTGCTCGATGCCGGTGACAGCGACTTCGCGCTCGTACGATTTACCGGCGACACGATTTTCAAGGCAGGCATGAACTGAGCGTTCATTTCGCCCATGGCGACTTCGTCCGCATCCGCGCGGCACAGCGGATGCAGCTCGCCGCGGCCTGACCATGCTCACCCTGGCCGCGGCGCAATATTGTTGCTATTGATAAATATCAGTAAGCAAATTCACGAAACAGCGGATCGACGCTGCCGTTCCACGGCCCATGGAACAGCTCAAGCTTTCGTTCGGCCGGCGTCTGGTTGGCCTGCGCGAATTCGATCAGAGGTTCCAGGAACACCGCTTCGCTGGCGCCGGTTGCATTGAGCTGATTGCGCCGCGCAAGGCCATGACCGGCGATCTTGAGCGCTTCCAGAGCCAGCTCGCGCACGGTCGCACCGCGGAACGGCAACTTGAAGCCCTGACGCGGCACGCCGTCACGCAAGACATGGCGCTCGGCAAGGCTGAAGTCCTTGACGAGATCCCAGGCGGCATCAAGCGCCACGTCGTCGTAAAGCAGGCCTACCCAGAACGCCGGCAGTGCGCAGAGCCGGTTCCAGGGACCGCCGTCGGCACCGCGCATCTCCAGGTACTTCTTGAGACGGACTTCGGGAAACGCTGTCGTCATATGATCGGCCCAGTCTTTCAGCGTCGGCGTGGCACCGGGCAATTCCTCGAGCTTGCCCTCGAGGAAGCGGCGGAAAGAACGTCCAGCCAGATCAATGTAGTGGCCATCGCGATAACTGAAATACATGGGCACGTCGAGCAGGTAGTCGACGTAGCGCTCGTAGCCGAAACCCTCCTCGAATACGAAGTCGAGCATGCCAGTGCGGTCGGGATCGGTATCGGTCCAGACATTGGAGCGGAAGCTCAGGAAACCGTTGGGCTTGCCTTCGGTAAACGGCGAATCGGCGAACAGGGCCGTTGCAATCGGCTGCAGCGCGAGCGAGACGCGGAACATCTTCACCATCTGCGCTTCAGAGCCGAAATCGAGATTGACCTGGACAGTGCAGGTGCGTGTCATCATGTCCAGGCCCAGGCTGCCCTTGAGCGGCATGTAGCGCTGCATGATCGCGTAGCGGCCTTTGGGCATCCAGGGCATGTCGCCACGCGACCATTTCGGCTGGAAACCCATGCCCAGGAAACCCAGGCCCAGGTCGTCCGCAACCGCCTTGACCTCACGCAGGTGGCTGGAGACTTCGCAGCAGGTCTCATGCACGGTACGCAGCGGGGCGCCAGATAACTCCAGTTGACCGGCAGGTTCCAGCGTGATCGAAGCAAGTCCGCGCGACAGCGCGATCAGATGTTCGTGCTCGAACACGGGCTCCCAGCCGAAGCGGGTGAGACCCTGCAGCAGCGCACGGATACCCCGTTCGCCGTCGTACGTCGGTGGGCGCAGATCATCGAGACGAAAACCGAACTTCTCGTGCTCGGTACCTATGCGCCATTGCTCCCTGGGCCGCGCGCCACCGGCCAGGTAATCGACGAGCTGCTCGCGCCGCGTGATCGGGACTTCCTTGACCGCACTAGGACCGGACATACAAGGCTCACTGGCAGGAGGGAACTGCGAGGTTGGGGCAGCAGCGCGGATCAAAAGGGGGCGAAATCCGACAAGCCCACGGCTGCGCCGAAACGAAAGCGGCTTGCGCCGAGCCGGCCAATCACGGAAGACTCGCGCCGCATGTCCATTGCTCACCTTGCACTTTATCTGCTGCCCACGCTACTGCTGCCGCTGAACGCGGCGGCGCAAATCGTTGCGCGTGGCAACGGTCCCGAGCCATCGACCCTGGATCCGCATCGCTGCCAGGAAGTCGCCTGCGGCAATATCGTGCGCGACCTCTATGAAGGCCTGGTCGCCGAAGACGCCAGCGGCCAGCTGATTCCGGGAGCCGCGGAATCATGGACACGCAGCGAAGACGGGCTGACCTGGGAGTTCCGCCTGCGCCCGGGCCTGCGCTGGTCCAACGGCGAGCCGCTGGACGCGCCACAGTTTGCGGCGAGCTTGCGCCGCGCCCTCGCGCCGCAGACCGCGGCCCCCATGGCAGCGCTGTTGCGGCCCATTGCAAACGCTGCCGCGGTCAGTGCGGGGGCCATGCCGCCCGAGCGGCTAGGCGTAAGCGCGCCGGATGTGAGCACGCTGCGCATCACGCTGGATGAGCCGGTCGCGCTGACCGACCGGCTGCTGCTGCCCATCGCCTTCCCGGTCTACCTGCCGGCCCTGGCGCAGTTCGGCACGCAGCACACGCGGCCAGGACACCTCGTCGGCAATGGCGCCTATGTGCTGCAAACCTGGACCCCACAGGCCAGCTTGGAGCTGGCACGCAATGCGCAATTCCACGCCGTGGCAACGGTCGCTATCGAGCGCGTGCGCTTCGTGGTAACCG
This sequence comes from Rhodanobacteraceae bacterium, assembly GCA_016790075.1. Taxonomy (GTDB): domain Bacteria; phylum Pseudomonadota; class Gammaproteobacteria; order Xanthomonadales; family Rhodanobacteraceae; genus Tahibacter. The sequence continues at coordinate 45,624 of JAEUPP010000056.1, forward strand.
AAGACGCCGCGAGTGAACTCAAGCGCTTTCAGGCCGGCGACCTGCATATCACCGAAACCGTGCCGCCCAAGACGCTGACAGCGCTGCGGGCGCAATTCGGCCAGCAATTGCGCATCAGCCCGTATCTCGGCAGTTTCTGGCTGGGATTGAACCTCACCCGGCCACCGCTGCGGGAAAACCCGGCGCTGCGCGAAGCATTGGTTCTGGCGCTGGACCGGGAAATTCTGACGCGCCATGTGACCGGATTAGGTGAACAGCCGGCCTGGAGCATCGTGCCACCGGGCACCCGCGACCACCGGCTGCCAGCGACCAGCGCAAGCAACTGGCCGCGCGAACAGCGCGAAGCCGCCGCACGCGAACGCTATGCCGCGGCCGGCTACGACCGCGAGCGGCCCGTAACCCTGGAGCTGCGTTACAACACCTCGACGGTGCATCGAAAGCTCGCACTGGCCGTCGCTGCCATGTGGCGCCAGACCCTGGGCGCACGCGTGGTGCTGCGCAACGAGGAATGGAAAGTGTTTGTGCAGAACCGGCGTGCGCGGGTGATTACCCAGGTATTCCGCGGCGGCTGGATCGCCGACATCAACGATCCGCTCGATTTCCTGGCCACCTTTTCCGGCCGCGACAATCCACTGAACACGACCGGCTTCGCCGATGCGACGTTCGATGCGCTATTGCAGCGCGCCGCGGCCCTGCCCAGCGGCGATGCACGACGCGATCTGATAGCCGCCGCCGAAGCGCATCTGCTCGCCGCGCATGCCGTAGTACCGATTTACTTTTATACCTCTAAACATCTCGTCGACCCGCGCCTGCGCGGGTTCGAGCCCAATCCGCTGGATCACCACGCGTCACGCTGGCTGCGCTGGGACCACGCTGCGGCCGCGCCACCCCGATGAACGAGGGCACCGCCAGCACAGCGCCGCGGTCAAGCCGCAGCCTGCACGGGCTGCGCCGCGTCGCGGGCGCCGCACTGACGGCGCTGGTGACGCTATGGCTGCTGCTGACCCTGTGCTTCGCCCTGCTGCATTCAGCACCAGGCGGTCCCTTCGACAGCGAAAAGGCCGCGCCGCCGGCGGTGCAGGCCCAGCTCGCGCAGCGCTACCGGCTGGACCGCAGCCTGCCGCAACAATACCTCGCCTATCTTTATGACGTTGCTCGCGGCGATCTCGGGCCCTCGTTCCAATATCCGGACTTCAGCGTCAACGAACTTATCGCACAGGGCTTGCCCGTATCGGCCGGCCTGGGCGGACTTGCACTGCTGCTCGCCCTGATGCTGGGCGTGCCCATGGGCGTGCTCGCCGCCGCACGCGAAGACAGCCCGCTGGATCGTGCCCTGATGCTGCTCGGCGCGGCAGCACAGGCGCTGCCCAAGTTCGTGATCGCGCCGCTGCTGATCCTGCTGTTTGCCGTCGAGCTGCGCTGGCTTCCGGCCGGCGGCTGGGTCGCCGACGACTGGCGCTATCGCGTGCTGCCCGTGCTGGCGCTGATGCTGCCCAACCTTGCCTGGTGCGCGCGGCTTACGCGCAGCAGCATGAGCGAAGCGCTGGCCAGCGACTGGCTACGTGCAGCACGTGCGCGCGGATACAGCCAAACGCGACTACTGCTGGTGCATGCCCTGCCCGCCGCCGCGCTGCCACTGGCCGCCTGGCTCAGCCCGGCGCTGATTGCGGTCATTACTGGCTCCGCCGTGATCGAGCAGATCTTCGGCATTCCCGGCATGGGCCGCTATTTCGTGCAGGGTGCGCTCAATCGGGACTACACCCTGGTGCTGGGCGTGGTGCTGGTCGCCGGCACACTCGTCATCCTCGTCAACACGCTGGTCGATATGCTGCGCACCTGGCTGGACCCGCGCCTGCGCAATACCACGATCTGAACGATCCAGCGTCGGGTGAGAGATCTGCGTTTCCGGCCTCACTGGGGTACCGGGTGCGCGCGAACCGCCCACTCAGCTGCACGGTCGCCCTGCTGCAATTTGTACTGAGCACCCGATTTCCCGAATGACTTATTTGCGGCATTCTGCAACCGCAGAATTCTGGAACGGAATTCGTTAACGGAATTCCAGAACAATCCTCGTAGACGCGACCTCGTAGTCACCGAATTGCCCGGTGCCGGGGCCGGCTGATATCACTCAGCCGCCCGGCCCGGTTCGCCACCGGAGAGACGCCATGAGCGATGCACTGCTGGTCAAGGTCCGCGGCACGGCACAGGCGTTAGCCGCCGCGCGCAGCGCGTTCGGCGCCAGCGCCGACAGCCTGGAGCCCATCCTCTCCCTGCCCGCCCCGCAGGAACTTGGACTCGATGGCGTCAATGCCGCCACGACCTGGATGCGCGTCGCCGCCGCAGGCAGTGACGCGGAACATCCCTGGGATCGTGCGCACGCGATGGCCCTGTCCGCTGCCACGGCATTTGCGGCAAACGGCCGTGGCGATATCGTCGCCGTCGAGCCCGACCTCGAACAGGACTGGGAACACAGCCGTCGCAACCCATCCACCAGCGGCGACGCGGCCGAACAGTGTCGCTTCGACGATCAGGACGACAGCGGCGGCAAAGCCAAGGCCGACGGCGTGGCGTGGAACCTGCGCGAAGCCTTCAGCCAGCTCGCCGCCGCACGCGACCAGGTTGGCGACAAGCTGACGAACATTCGCATCGCCCATCTGGATACCGGCTACGATCCGGATCACCACACCTTGCCACCGAACCTGCGTCATGACCTGCAGCGCAGCTTCGTCAAGGCCGACGGCACGCCGGACGATGCGCGGGATCGCGCTCCGCAAGGATCTCCATTCAGCAATCGCGGCCACGGCTGCGGCACGCTAAGCCTGCTCGCCGGCAATCGCCTCGACGGCACGGCGCCGGGCTGGCCCGACTTTCGCGATTTCGTCGGTGCCGCAGCCCGGGCGCAGGTCATTCCGGTGCGCATCGCCAATGGCGTCGTGCGTTTTACCACCAGCAGCATGGTGCAGGGCTTCGGCTATGCGGTGGAAAAGGACGCCCACGTGTTGTCCATGAGCATGGGCGGCGTTGCCTCGCGCGCGTTGGTCGATGCGGTCAACCTCGCCTATGACCGGGGCCTGGTGCTGGTCACGGCTGGCGGCAACAACTTTGCGCATCTGCCTACGCCCAAGTCCATCGTATTTCCCGCACGCTGGCGGCGTGTGCTCGCAGCCTGTGGCGTGATGGCCAGTGGCCGCGCCTATGCCGGCCTCAGTGGCATCACGATGCAGGGCAACTTCGGCCCGGAGGCGAAAATGGATACCGCGCTCGGCGCCTATACGCCGAACGTGCCCTGGGCGCAGATCGGCTGTCCGAACATCGTCGATATGGACGGCGCCGGCACCTCGGCCGCTACACCGCAGATCGCCGCCGCCTGTGCGATCTGGCTGGCCGAGCACCTGGCCCAGGTCGAACAGTACCCGGAACGCTGGATGCGCGTCGAAGCGGTACGCCACGCGCTGTTCGCCAGCGCAACCAAGACCACGCCGCGCATGAACGCGCAGGAGACCCGCAAGAAAATAGGCCAGGGCGTGCTGCGCGCGCTGGACGCGCTGGGCATCGCGCCGCCAGCCGCCGAACATCTGACGCGACTGGCGCCAGCGAAAGCCTCCTGGGGTTGGCTGCACCTGATCTTCGGCGGCGGCGTCAGCCTGAGCGCCTCCGCAGCGCAACGCGCCATGCTCGAACTCGAACTCACCCAGATGGCGCAGCGCCACCGCGCCGTGGACGAAGCCATCGACGATCCCGACCGCGCGCCGAAAGACATTCCGCCGGCCGCGATCGACCGATACCTGCAGGCCGCACTGGACGAAGGCAAGCCGTCGCGCGCATTGCGTTCCTTTCTCGAGCAACGGCTGGGGCGTGCGGCGCAGGTCACGGCCGGTGCTGAACCCCGGCCCCTGCCGCAGCCGGCCCGCGAAGCGCGGGAACCACCACCGCCGCTGCGTCGCTTGCGCGTATACGCCCTGGATCCCAGCATCGCCAAGCACCTCGATTTCGCCGACTTCAACGAAACGACATTGCAGGTGCCCTGGGACGATATCGCCTGCCCAACACACACAGGCAGCACCACCAGTCGCGGCAGCCAATGCTTCACGCGACCGCTGCAGCCCGGGCCAATCGGCGAATACCTCGAAGTCATCGACATCGATCCCGCGTCGAACAAGGTCTACGACCCGGTTGATCTCAACGACCGCAGGCTGCTCGCACAGGACGGCTGGCCGCCGTCGGAAGGCAATCCGAAGTTCCACCAGCAAATGGTCTATGCGGTAGCCATGACGACCATAGGCCATTTCGAGCGGGCCCTGGGCCGGCGCGCTTTGTGGGCGCCGCACAAGACCGAAGTCAATGGCAAGGCGGAAAGACAGGAAGTGCGGCGGCTGCGCATCTATCCCCACGCACTGCGTGACGATAACGCCTACTACAGCCCGGACAAGGTCGCGCTACTGTTTGGCTACTTCCCGGCCGACTCGCGTGACGATGCGGCCACCGCCACGGGTTCGCTGGTATTCACCTGTCTGTCCAGCGATGTGATCGCACACGAGATGTCGCATGCGTTGCTGGACGGCCTGCACCGGCGTTTCCAGGAGGCGTCCAACCCCGACGTGCCCGCGTTCCACGAAGCCTTCGCCGACATCGTCGCCCTGTTCCAGCATTTCACCATGACCGAACTGGTGCGCTTTGAGATCGCGCGTTCGCGCTACGACCTGTCGGCCGCCGAGCTGCTCGGCGGTCTCGCACGTCAGTTTGGCGAAGGCACCAGCCGCAGCGGCCCCCTGCGCAACTATGTCAACGACGCAGAACGCACGCTGCGCTATGACCCCACACTGGAAGTGCACGACCTGGGCTCGGTATTGGTCTACGCGGTCTACGAAGCCTTCCTGCGCATCGTCGAACGCCGCACGGACGATCTTATCCGCATCGCTACCGCAGGCAGCGGCGTGCTGCCACAGGGACATCTGCATCCGAACCTGGTCCAGCGCCTGACCAGCGAAACCTGCAAGGTGGCACGCCATGTATTGCACATGTGCATACGTGCACTCGACTACTGCCCGCCGGTCGACATCACCTTCGGCGACTACCTGCGCGCCCTGATCACCGCCGATATGGACACGGCGGCCAACGACCACCGCGCCTACCGCATCGCCTTCATGGAAGCCTTCCGCCTGCGCGGCATCGTACCGCGCGACGTGCGCACGATCTCGCAGGAATCGCTGACCTGGAATGCCCCGCGCGAGCCGCGCCCCAACTGGTTGACACAGGCGCTGGACAAGCTCGACCTGCAGTGGGATCTCGACCTAGACCGCACCGCGCTGTTCAACCTCAACAACGAGAACTGCAGGCGCCTGTGGAGCGTGCTCAACGCCGCTTTCCTCGCCGACGACACCCTGTGCAGCGAGCTTGGCCTGCTGCATGGCCTGCCGAAATACGATAGCGAGGGCAACGAAGTAGCACCGCAAGGGGCCAGGCGCGCCACGAATTTTGAAGTGCACAGCGTACGCCCCACACGACGCGTAGCACCCGACGGTTCTTTCCGCACCGATATCGTCATCGTCATCAACCAGCGCCGCCCCGTGCCTATCAACGGCAAGGACCACAGCAATGGCTGGTTCTGGTTCCGTGGCGGCGCAACCTTGATCGTCGATCCGCGCAAGGATCGCGAGGCAATTCGCTACTGCATCATCAAGCACTGCGGCAGCAACGGCCGCCTTGAGCGGCAGCGGATTCGCGCCGGTGGCGCCGCGGGTTCGGCGCTGCGCGCACTGTATTTCGGCCGCGATGTACGTGAACCCTTCGCGCTGCTGCATGCAGGCTATCGAGGACAAGACAATGACTGAGCGTACGCGCAACCGTACGCGGCGCCGGGTTGCCGCAAAGGCTGCCAAGAAGGCCGCGGTGAAATCAGCAGCCTCAAAGACGGCCGAAAAAACGAAAGCGTCGGCCAAGAAAACCGCTGCAGGCAAGGCCGCAGCCAGAAAGACGACAGGCAAGCGGGCGAAATCGCGCGGACACCGCGCACCGGTCTGGATACGCCACTACTGCCAGGGACTCGGCGACTGCCATCTGCTGCGCTTCACCAAGGACGACGGTTCGTTCTGGCACCTGCTGATCGACTGCGGCATACACGGCTCGGTCAAAGGGGGCTCCGAAATCATGGACAGGGTCGTCGCCAACCTCGCCGAGGTTGCGCCATTCATCGACGTGCTCGTGATCACACACGAACACATTGACCATGTTTCGGGCTTTCTCAGCGCGGCAGAACACTTCAGGAACATCCGCATCGGCGAAGTCTGGATGGCCTGGACCGAAAACCCGCGCGACACACAAGCGGTCGAGTTCGACACTTTCAAGGTACAGGCGCTGTCGGCGCTGCAACGCGCCAGCCTCAAGCTCGACGGCATGGCGGCACTCGATACGAATACCAGCCGCGTGCGCGATGGGCTCCGCGCCATGCTCGGGTTCCAGTTCAGCGCCAAGGGTGAACGCGTGCGCGCCGCCCGTGATGCGGGCGCGGCGCTCGCCCCCAAGGGACGGATCCGGTACCTGGAACCGAACCTGACCCCAATAGCCCCCGCGGACGTCGGCAATCTGCGCATCTATCCGCTGGGGCCACCACGCGACACGCGCTTTTTTGGCATCCGCGAGCGCACAAGCGAAATGTATTCCGCGGCATCGGCCAGCGATGCCGCCGCCGTGCATCGGCTGCAAGGCGCACTCGGCCGCGACAGCGTGTGCGAACCGTTGGACGAACAGGCGCCGTTTGACCCTAGCCTCGGCCTGTCCATGAACGATGCACTGGGCAGCAACCTGATTGCAGAGGACGACGACCATGCGGATTTGCGCCGTCTGATTCGCGACGTCTATGCCGGCAACGGCAAAGGCGCTGGAGACCAGCACTGGCGTCGCATCGACGGCGACTGGCTAGGCATCAGCGCCGACCTCGCCATGCAGCTCGACGACCGTACCAATAACTCCAGCCTGGTGCTGGCCTTTGAATTCGCCGATACCGGCCGGGTGATGCTGTTTGCGGCCGACGCACAAGTCGGCAACTGGTTGAGCTGGCAGGACACGCAATGGCAAGTCGACGGCAAGACCGTAACCGGCCCCGAGCTGCTATCGCGTGTCGTCTACTACAAGGTCGGCCATCACGGCAGCCAGAACGCGACCCTGAAGACCAAGGGCCTGCAGCTGATGAACGATCCCGACCTGTCGGCATTCATTCCGACCAATGAAGAAGATGCCAAGAAGGTCAAATGGGAAGCCATGCCGTTCCGCGGCATCATGGAAGACCTTACCCAGCGTGCGCAGAAACGTGTCATCCGCGCCGATGATGCCTGGCTGAAGGACGACCAACCCGCCACGCACCTGCGCCGCAGCAGCGGCTCGCTGGTCAGCGTACAACCTGGCGGCGACGGGCTTTGGGTGGACGTGGAAGTGCGGTGAGGTCTCGTAATGATCTGCAAAGCAGCGCGCCTGGCTGAAACGCGGCAATGCAGCGCCGCGAAAGCCGGGCTACAGCACGAGGGCAGCAGGCTGTCCACGGGCGACTATCGGATGAGCCGGAATTTGTGCGAGCAGAAAGCAAAAAAGAAAGAACGAGCGCTTTTTTGAGACTGCTGATTCAACAAGCCGGGCTTTGCCACACTGGCTTAGGCGAAATTGGCGTGGAAAAATGGAAATTCGTGGCTATGGACAGGAGGGGCGCTCGTCTGGACGGGACAATGCAAGAGATTTCCTAGAAGTGGTTGTCCCGGTATTCCACCTACTGATCACTTCGTTCGGGGCATAAAGACGGGATACTCAAGAACTCCATGTCGTCGGCCAGAGCCTCGGAAATCTCTGCCGTAAATAAGCTACGCATCGCCGCTGAGATATCGTCGCTTGCCGTAGCAACAACCCAGAACGCACCATCGACACATGACGCAATGAAAGTCGGCTCTGCGCCTTCCTCCGGAGCAAATCTAACTGCCCCCCAATCAAGTGATGCAATACGAAATAACTCTTCTGCGGCGTCAACAGAGAAAATCGTAACAACATCATAGTCGTCAACTACGAACTCAGCAGATCGCCTGCTCTCGAACTCATCCCACTTTTCGCAATCAATCCAAAAGCCACGGAAACGCCAGACGCCCGTCCGCGCCAGGGTGGTCACGGGTAGCGCAATTTCATGCAAGGAGACAAGTGGCTTCTCGCGCCGTATCCGAAACACACTATGGAATTCCATGATTTGCGCTCAGAACGAGTTACAAAATGTGCACATGAGCATTAAATACGGGTGGCTTTGCTCTGTAGTCAAGGGGTCAATGCTTGAATAGATGGGGGTGGTGGAGCGCTTACGTTCGAGTTCAGCCGAAAATGGCGAAAAAAGCGCCATTTCCGGCTATGGACAACGGGGCGCTCGTGTGGACGGGACAAGGAGATTTCCTAGAAGTGGTTATCTCGTGCTTCCCCGGGCTTCGCCATTCTACTGGGAAGCTTTTCTTGCTCGATCTATCCATTGATTCAACACCTGATCATTCAGGACGCCAAGATCGGCATCACCAAAAATCCGCGTTGCACCACACGAGCTGAAAAAGCCATCTTTATCAACAAAGAATACGTACTTTTCGGGGATACGCATTGTGAGGCCACACCCTGACCGACTGCTGCTGGTTTTTAGTTGCCCGCCCTTGAACTCCCCTTTCAAATTAGCTACGTTTGCTATTTTTATACCAAGGCCATCTCTTTCTACGGCCACCCTAATTACTGCAGCCCCGAAGACATACGTGGATTCTCGCATGCCGTTTTCAACAGAGTCGGCAGCACATTCACATGCCAAAGCGCTAGAAGACATCATCGCCGCGCCTATGAATACACTGATAGTCTTCATGCGCTGTTATCTCCTGTATCTCTCAATGAGAAGCCTCGCGTGATACCACTCTACAGAACCGGTGCTGGATTTCGCCATTAGATCACTCGCCCGCGTGAGTGCGGCCCAGGTTTTTTCTTGGTAGGCATCATCGAAGCCCAAGTATTGCTGCGATCTGCACTTCGCTGTACTTCGACTTCCGCATGAGACTCTCCGTTTTCTAGAGTCTCTACTTTTCCGTGGACGCACTCTACGGGCTACTGACCGGAAACCCGGGATTCTAGGTTAATAGCTAAGTTTTCCGTCTTCGTACATCCGCTTTGTATTCTCGATTTCCTCCCCGGCTGACACCACAACCTCCGGAACCCATTCATCAAAAACATCCAAAGACGTGCGAAGGAGTTCGTCAATTTTCGATGCCATCGACAAGAAAGAATCGCCATTGAAAATTACCTTGCTTATTTTTCTCATTTTGCACTTGTCGCTAGGAATCTCGTAATAACTGCACACATCGAAACGGCACGGCAAACACTCTCTGTAGTCTATAACCTTCCAATCACCATCAAGGTAAATGTCTATTATCTCCATCGACTCTCTCTGCCGGCGAAGCACCCGGCTAGGAGTTCGATACGCATTTGCCTCCATCTCAAAGCCATTGGATTCGCAGAAGCATCCAAGTGCATCGTCGAGCACTGTCACTTGAAGCGCAAACCGATCAAATCGTTCTTGGTCAGGCCTAATCATCTTGGCTGTCGCACCTGCTTAGGCGGCCCCACGGAACCCGGCGGAGTACCGAGCGGAAAGAACACCTGCGTTCCGCCACCAGCGAATCGATTTGAACTCGGCACGATGCTGATTGGCGTCACTCGAGTAACATTTGGATTAATAGTTACGGGATACTCATAGAGTACCGGCAACGGAATTCCAAGCTTTTGAGATGCAGTCGCGTCATCGAGCCCACTTAAAGTAGTCGCAGCCGATCCCTCCCAAAGCCCGCGAGTGAAACTCGCTGCTGGGTCGCTCGAGTAGTGATAGTATATTTTGTTATTCCTGCAGCAAAATGTTGGCGTTGGTGTTGTAGGCGCACCAAATGTTGAAGTGATCCCATACTCAAGAGCACATGATGTCGCGTAGGCTGTCGCGAGAAGCAGCAACTTCATACCGATATTGTTTGCCGTGCCCGTCGCAACCAAAGACATGTGCCCGCTAGGATCAATGTTGCTTGCGGGGCTTCCGCTGCCGTACACGTACTTATGGAGTGTGGCTGGATCGCTTCCAACACCCGCATAAGTATCGAGCTGCGTAAACCGCCCCGCACTCGGATTCATGTACCGCGCACGCAAGTAGTAGAACTGCGTATTCGGATCGAGCTGCTCTCCCGTGTACAGGAAGCTGTTATCGCTGGTCTGCAGTGACGCAGCCGCATCGATTTCACCAAAGGCCTGGAACGTCGTGTGATCAGTGACCACCCCCGTTTCATCGGTCAGCAAGCGCGTGCTGCCTAAGCCATCAGCGTGGTAGTAACGCAACCCTGCAGGAATCCCCGGATTCGATCCATTCGCGGCAACGGTCGGCGTAAAGCGCCGTATCCGATCATCCCCGACCGCATACAGTGCTTTGATCGTCGGTGCCGCGCTACCAACTTGCTCGGCCTCCTCAATCACCTGCGCGTAGGGCTGGTTCGGATCGATCAGGTAATGCGTGGTCTTGGCCGTCGGCGCCGTCGCATTCGTGGTTTGACTCAACCGGATGCCATCGTGCGCATAGGCGTACCGCGTCACTTCACCGGCCAGTGTCTGGATTTCAGCCAACCGATTCGCATCATCGTAACCATAGTCAACTGTCTCGGTCGGACTGACCTTGCGCGTTGTATTGCCTGCGGCATCGTAGGAATACGTCGTGGTTCCGGCTGTTGCACCGGGCACGCTACCGCTCAAGCTGACCGTTTCGGTTTCCAGCCGGTCATTGGCGTCATACACATAGTTCGTCGTGGCCGTGCCCGTGGGGCTGGCGGCGGGGCCGACCGACTGCGTTTGCGTCAACCGGTTACCCGTGCGGTCATACGTCCACGCCGTGCGGCGGTCG
>JAEUPP010000029.1 GCA_016790075.1 Rhodanobacteraceae bacterium
CTCGGCATTCGATCCGCGTGTTCGATTGGTGACGCACCTCGGGCGTCGATTCGAGGACGTCCGCCCAAGTGTAGAGGCGCACCTCGGTGCGGACCACTTTGGCCCGGAATCCGGATTCGCCACCGCACTTGGGGCAGCGCGACGGCAGCGACGCCGTCGTCAACGGCGGATCACAGCCGAGGGCTCGACGCAGCTCGGCCAAGGACTTCACCCCCAAGCCTGCTCGGACCAGCGTTCCATCGTCATAGGCCGCAATCACCTGCTCGCGCGTGGTTAGGTTGAGCGTGCGCAAGACGTTCCAGATGCGTGTGCTGAGCGATGACTTGAGGACAGGGATGAGCGGAATGAGTATTCCTACTGATCGTGAACTTAGTCGCGCAGCGCATCGCGTCTTCGCTCAACTGAACTACGACCGCCGCGTGCGTTGGTTTGTCCGCATGCACGGGCCGCTGGCTGCCAATGACGGCGGTCTACAGTCGTGCCGCCGGCCTGCGCGCCGCTGCCACACCTATCGCGCCCAGGGAGCGCTGGGAGTCCTGGGAAAGCAGGTGCGCCGATTCAACCGAGCGAAGGCGCGCCGCCTGCAACTGAGGATGATCGCCCAGCGAACAGCGAGGTCCCCTGCTCTCCCCACGACTTGATCGACCAACCGTGAGCCACGCGGCATTCGCCGCGCGGCTCACCCCCGATTCGGCCCACCTTCCTTTCTGCTACTGCTGTCGTGACCAAGAACATGCACAACGTTGTCGGTGCTCGCCGACGTTGGCACTAGCGCGGCAACCCTTTAGGTTTCCCTGCTCAAGCGCTCTCCGGTGAATGCAATAGCGACGGGGGCCGATTGGCACCCGTTCACTTCGTCTGTCATGTCCGAGTCGTGCGTGCGGTACGTGATGCGCGGGTACCGCTGGCTAGACGAACATTCTCAAAATGCTTCGCCACATGGTCGGCGAACGTCTTGCCGATGATTTCGCCCAGCCGCGGTGGCACGGCGTTGCCGATCAATCGGCCGATGGTCGAGAAATGCACGCGTTCGCATTCAGCGACGAACTCGTAGTTTTTCGGAAACGTTTGCAAGATCGCCGCTTCCCGCAAGCTGATGGCCCGATCTTGCTCAGGATGTCCAAACCGGCCGTTACCAAAACCGTAGCACAGCGTCGTCATCGTCGGAGCCGGTTTGTCCCACTCCATCCGGCCGTACACGGCGCCGTAACCAACCCCGGACTCCCTGGTGTGACATCTCGCACGAAGTTCATCATCCCAATCGCGCCAGGTTCCGCCGGGAATGGATTGTTTGATACGCGCCAGATTGATGGGCTTGAGACCCGCGGCGACGTGAATTCGATCGACAGGATCTCGCCCGCCTGCTTCCAGGCTGCGTAGCTCGCCGATGGCGTGCTTGACTGTAGCTTGCTTGGTGCGGCCGGTTGGCGCCTTCAGCCTGACCGGTCCCAGCTTGGAAGCGAGCAACACCAATCGCCGGCGGCTCTGAGGCATTCCGAGCTTGGAGCAGTCGACCACGTCGTACCAAACGTGATAGCCCTCAAGCACGCTGAGAAACCGAAGAAAGACCTCGTCAGTTCGGATCTCTGGCACGTTTTCCATCGTGACAAGCTCCGGCTCCAGGTCAATGATGAGTCGACCGAACTCGTCCAGCAACGCCCAGTCGGCGCTCTCCGACGCTGGGCGTGCTTGGCTGTACTTCGAAAAAGGTTGGCAAGGTGCGCAACCGGCCAGCAGACGAAGCTCGCCACGCCGAAAGAACCGCTTCAGCTCGCTTGCTTCGAGAGCGACGACGTCGCGCCGGAGAAACTTGCCGGGATTGTTGGTGCGATAGGGATAGTCGCAAGCAGGGTCGAGATCGACACCTGCGGCGACTCGAATGCCGGCTTTGGTCAAGCCATAACTGAGCCCGCCTGCGCCGCAGAACAAGTCTACGCAGCTGATCGGTCGGGTGTTGGCGTTGCGCGACGCGGTTCGTTTACGCATAGTGCAATCTTCAATATTCTGTCGCCGAGCAATTTTACTAGAACTCTGGCAGAAACTCGAGCACTTTCTACAGCCTCTATTTCATGGCCACTATTCATCGTCTGGACGCCGCTGGGACGCGTGCACCTCATTCAGAACGAGTCGTGCTGGAAGCGTTGTCGAAACTCGGGAATGACTGGACGATCTTCCATTCGGTGCGTTGGCAATCCGTAAGGCGTGGCCGACCAGGAGACTGGGAAGCCGACTTCATCGTCATGCACCCAGACCGCGGATTGCTGGTTCTCGAAGTAAAAGGGGGCAGTATCGAGGTCGTGGGTGGGCGTTGGTATGCGACCAGCTACTACGGCGATCGCAACGAGATCAAAAACCCCTACTCCCAGGCATCGGATTCCAAGTATGCGCTGATCGAGTTCTTCCGCAATCTGAAACCTCCGCTTCGCCACGTGCGCGTCGCTCATGCCGTCGTGTTTCCGGCGGTCGAAGTGTTTCGGGAGCTGGGCCCGAACGCGCCACTGGGCAACACGTTGGACGCGGCGAAGCTGAAAGAGCCTGATGTCGCGTTGCATCAGGTGTTCGACCACTGGCAGCAGAGCTGCCGACTGAGCACCTCCGATCAGCATCAGATCGTCGGACTGCTTGCGCCTACGGTCTTCTTACGAGCGATGCTTCGCACGCGTGTCGAGCGTTCCGAGGCAGATCTAATCCGCCTTACCCAGGAACAACAAGATATCTTCGATCGTCTCAAAGGGATGCGGGAGCTGCTGGTGCTCGGCGGGCCCGGTACCGGGAAGACGCTGCTGGCCCTTGAGCGCGCCCGACTCCTCGCGAAACAAGGCGCGAAAGTGCGGCTGGTCTGCTACAACGAACTCCTCGGTCGAATGTTGCGATCGGCGACCACCGGCGAAACCTTGGTGGACTGCGTCACCTTCCACGGCCTTTGCGTGCGAGAAGCAACGGCAGTGGGAATGAAGATGCCAGCGACACCAGACGTCGCTTGGTGGGACGAAGAGGCGCCGCGACGTTTGGTGGAAGCAATCAAGTTGCGGGATCCGCAAATCGACGCGCTCATCGTCGATGAAGGGCAGGACTTCGCCCCGAGCTGGTTTGCCGCGCTACGGTCGGATCTTGTCGACGAAAGCTCGCCGTTCTACGTCTTCGCCGACGACCGGCAGGAGCTGCAGCGCAGAAACTGGCGCGAGGGCTGCGTGATTGAGGCGAGCTATACGTTGACCGAGAACTGTCGCAACACGCTTCCAATCGCAACTCATGTGAACGCCTTGTTCGGCGAGCCGCCTCCCGTGCGTGGCGCCGCCGGCATCGAACCCAGAATCCGTCAGCTCGCCGATGATGCCGACGTTGCCGGCGAAGTTCTGGATCTCGCACAGAACCTCATGCAGATTCATGGACTCTCCCCGTCGGACGTCGTGATCCTCGCGGATGACACGACGTTGGTACGCAAGCTGCGCCGACTAAGTGTCGATCAGTATCCGATCGTCGATTACGGTGAACAAGGCGTCGTGGCAGTGACCGTCGCCCGATTCAAAGGGCTTGAGTCGCCGGCGGTGGTTCTCGTCCTGACCGACGCGGATGGCCGGACGGCCGACCCCACGACGACGGCCTACGTCGGGCTCAGTCGAGCCAGGTCCGCGGGTTTCGTGCTCGCTCGCCAATCACACGCTGTAGGCGCCTGCTTCAAACATTCACTTTAGCAGTAGTAGCCGAGCTGTCCGAAAAGTGCAGTCCGCGAAAGGCTTCGGTTGAAAAGACGGCAGGAGGGTTCTCCAATATGAAGACAGGCCGTGCATGCCGCACCATTCCGCTCGCAGCCCGGATCGAGCGCGCAACGATGTTCGTCGAGCGCCAGTGCGCGCAACAACGAGTCGAGTTCGGATTCGAAGACAGCCTGTAGCCCACCTAGCACGAAATCACCCCGTGCCGGCGCATAGATGTAGAAGCCGAGATGGGCTGGAACAAGGAGCTCCGAGAGTCCATTTCGGTCGATACCGGCGTGCACCGCGAGTAGACGAATGGTGCGATGACACAGCGAGTGGACGAGCGTGACCAAGTCCTCGCCGGCTTCGTTTCCGGCGGAAGTATGCGATGGAAATGCGCATGATTGCAGCAGTGCCAAACGCCGCTGCCGGTCATTCCCTTGATCGGGTGGAACCGAATGCCCGCGACGGCGCATCCATTCGCAAACGCGCTCGGGAGACAATAGAAAAAGAAGCGCCTCCGTCTCAGCCACTTCTCCATAGATGGTGTACGCGTGATTCTTGTCCCGGAACGGCCGCAACTTCGTCGCCCCCGGCGCAGGATTGCCGCGGCTGTAGGCGTACTGACCAACCATCACGGGGAATCGGTCGTACAGTTCCACGGCCGCTAAACCGGTCATCGCTAACCCGTCGGCGTACGAGCGTCCATATCGAATGCCGGCGGCGCTAGTCGGCTCCACCGAGCGTTGTAGGTGCTCCAAAGTCGTCCGAGAATTCGACGCGGCAAGCGCCATCGTCACCGCCTGTTGCTCGGCGATGGCTGCGTGGGCGCCGTCCAGAGGTAGCGGCTCCGGAGGGCCGCGTAAATGCCCTGACGCCCTGAGCACCATGTCCTCGACGATGGACTCCGGCAACCCGCTAGCCAGCAATTGCTGACGAAGCGATTCGGCGGTGGCTCCCACTTCGGTAGCGCTACCTTCCACCATGCCACCCAGTACCCATTCGAGCGCACGAGCCGCCCCACCGGCGGCTGTTAGTTCGCGGATGCGATGCGTCGACGGCGGATTGACCAGCACGACGTTGCGTGGTGTGTAGACGCTTGCCGCACGGTGTACCGTGAATTCGTAGTTTCCATCTCCGCATTCACACGCGACGAACCCCAGTCCCGCCCGGATCGAATCCTGACAGACAGGGCAGAAGAACACGATGTCTTGAGCAGACGCCGTGCCCGGATAGCGGATGGCGATGTCGCGATGCTTCGGGCACTTAGGAATACTCGGTGCGCGAACTCGCCCACAGGAATGAAAGCCGACGAACGGCAGTTGAGAACGAGGGGATCTGGAACCGCACGGACAGCTCCCATCCGATTTGAACTGCAGCCGCTTGCACTGGCGGCACATCCAAACTTCGGGAAACCGCTCGAGGCTGATACCCATCTCGCGATTGAGTTTTCGAAGCTGGATGTGCGCGCCGCCGGCCACGGCGTCGGCGAATCCGTCGTCCAAGTTGTTGGACCGCCAGGGCGCGACCGCACGAACGAGCTCGGCACGCAACGCGTCGACATCAACGGCGTGTTCCGCAGGTGGCTCGTTCCACCGCCTGACCTTCCAGATGCCACCTTGGACGTCGACGGTCTGCTCGGGTAGATACCCGTACTGGATCTGTGAGGCGCTGCGAGTCTCTTTCATGCGCCGTCCTCCTTGCCATAGATCGGAACCTGTTCTTCGACGTCACGAAGTGAGCGCATTGGCTTGGACCCTGGTGATGCGTCCGAGAGAAAACGCGTACCTGCGGGAGGATTGTCGATGTTCTCGAGGAAACGCCGAACCCAGTTTCGAATGTCCTCACGCATCGGCCCGTCTAGTTCGCCGTCCAATCGAAGTGCTTCGATCAAGAGGCTGCTCTCGTGGTCTGGATCGAACCCAACCTTGCGCCAATAGGCCGACAGCCATTTCGGCGTCGTCAGCGCTTGCCCCGACGCTGGTTCGTGGACCATGAGCACTCTGGCCATGGCCAAGCCCGAAATCGTTCGCTCAAGCACGCGGCGGCTGCGGCGCGTGATGGGGATCGGCTCGACCAGACGATCGGCATGTTCGACGAACTTGGGAAACGTCCGAAAAATCCCAGCGTCGCGTTCGCGCGCCATCTTGGGCAACAAGATGACGAGCCCCGGGTACTTGCGCCCGACTCGAGCCGTTGCCTGGATGAACTCCGCTGTACCGAGCGGCATGCCAAGCATCACCATGACGTTGAGTCGGTCCACGTCGACGCCGTGCGACATCATCGAAGACGCCGTGACAACGTGGATGCGATCCTCGTATGACGGAGCCGGCTGCTCGAGCTCCTTGAGGATGTTTCGAACGTCCGCGAAATCCGTGCGCCCCGTGAGCGACCGTTGCACGACGTCGCCCTTCACGAGAATCTGGCTCTCGGCCGAGCGTGAGACGGCGTCGAGATCTCGAAGCGTATTGCCGTAGACCACGTCGGTCCCATAGAGGTCGATCACCTGGTCGGCGATGTCCGTCGGGATGCCAATGTCTGAACATGTGGTAGTCGGATCTTCGAGCACTTGACGGACGCTTCCCTGGAGCACCGTAACGACGCGATCGATGGCGTGTTCGAGCGTCACTCCCCGAGGTGCGATCGCGACGTAGTGACGCATCAGCAGTTCGGACTCGCTGGACCAGAAGCCCTGTCCTGGCTCGGGACCAGGTTGCGGAAAGACGCGCGCATCGCGGCCGTACAGCGTGTCGACTTGTCGTTCGTAGCCGGCCAACGTCGCGGACGAAGCAAGAATTTTTGCTTTTCGGCCAGTTAGTGCCTCGGTGAGGTGATCGTAGAGTGCTTCGTAGTGTGTATCGACTGCGCCAAGGCTGTCGCGAAGCAAATGAAGTTCGTCTTGAAGTCGGAACGTTGGGGCAAAATTTGCTGGTTGTCCGGGCAACGCTTGCGCTTCCGCCTTGCAACCGGGAACGAGACATCCCTTCGGCTTGGTCGATCGCGGGGAGTACGTGAAACCGTGCCCAGGACGCGAACACAGCCCGACGGGTGGGCCGACGAACCCGCGCATGGCGGCCTGCATGGATATGAGTGCGGCCTTGTCGAGCGTGCCGACGATGACAGTCGGCAGGAAGCGGTAGATCTCTTCGTCCACGACGTATATGGGTAACGCCTTTGCGTCCCACGGGCAGCTCGGGTTCTGGCACCGATGCTGCAACGTCCACGTTACCTGATCGAAACCCATGTGTAGTCCGTCTGATCGGCAGAATGGGCAACGCTCAAGAACCTGAAACGGCGCCGGCATGTTTGGATCGTTCGGATCAGGATCGCCCTTGCTCACGTCAGGTTCAATCGGCACGGCATTAGGTGTCGCCCCATTCCCGACGAAGAACCCGAGCGAGAATGGCGCGCCGGGAATGTCCTCGCGTCGACGAACGATCTCCGCCGCCGCGATGGCGTCTGCAAATCGTTGTGTCTGCTGAAGTGACAACATTCGCAGCGGAAAGCGACTCCAGGCCGTGATGCCGGTGTGCTTGCCGCGCATTCGGTCGTAGAGCATCGCCGCGACGAGGAGTCCGAGGTAGGTCTCGGTCTTGCCACCGCCGGTGGCGAACCAAACGATATCGGCAATCGCGGACTCCTCGTCCGGCCGTTCAATCGAGGCAAGGTTGGACAACAGGAATCCCAGTTGGAACGCGCGCCATCCTGGGTATCGCCCCCGCGCGGCGATTGCCATGGCCGCGTTCATCAACTGAAATGACCGCCGAATCTCCGCGTTGTCGGTCAGTATTCGAATACCGTCGGCGATACGCTGCGATTCGATGCGATAAGCGACAGCGGCGGCGTCGGCCGAGCGGCGCATCTCCGATGTCCAGTGCTCGCTCTGCTGCCTGTCGTCGAGTCGATTAACTGCCCAATGGAATTGCCCCCAGCGCTCGTGGCATTGGAGCAATGCGGTTGCGCTCGCAAGCGGATCTACTGCAAGCCGATCAAAGGACAACAGGTTCTCGTCCAACCCGTCGGGCGTGAATACTGGACGCAAACGCGGCGACTCGGGCGTGTCCAACGTACGAAGCTCGCCGGTCGAGGCGCGTTCCACGGCACAGTTCAGACCTATGGCAGGAAACGTGCGGTCATACCGAAATGAATCCGGGAGGGACTCCATGACGAATGGATCGAGCGCAAGCTTGGAGAACGACAGTTCACACTGATACAAGTTAGTATCGGCGCTGCGCTCCGTGCCGTTGGAGACGTTCACGAGTTGAACGACGAGCTCGACATGCTGATCCGCTCGGGCTTCGACCGTGACGTCCAGCGAAAGGCCCAAGTCGTCGCGGCCCGTTGCCGCGCGGAGCGCGTCGGTCATGAGGTCTTGGTGCATGCGCTGTGTTCCTGGCGTTCCGTCGACGACCAAATCCACGGGGACGTCCAAAGGACCGGTCTTCTCCCAGTACCCTTCACCGCGTGGTGCCCAGATGGCGACTCTGGCCACGACTCGACAATTCCATGGCGGCGTGCCCGACGGACGTAGACGCATGCCGATCGCACACGGTTCCAGTCGTTCGCCACGTTCGCCCAACGCGTTGTTCATCACGTCGACTTCCGGCGCCAACCTTCCCAGCCAGAACAGCGTCGAGGGGCGCTTGTCTACTGAGCGCCTGCCGTCTCCTCGTGCGTCTTCGATGATCCTTTGCTGCAGCCACGCGACCACTTTCGCCAGTTCAGCATGAGTCGCTTCTCGTCGTGCGGTCACGTATCTCCCTCCAAGTAGGGCCTGAGCTCTTCGTGATGTTTTAGGTGCAGCTTCGTCAGCGATCTTTCCTCGATCTGTCGAATGCGCTCACGCGTCAAGTTGAAAGAGCGACCGACGTTCTCCAGCGTTTCTGCCGATTGCGTGCGTACCAGTCCGAATCGTCGTCGGAGGATGGAAGCCGTACGGGGCGGGAGCGCTGACAGACAGCGACGGAGCAGACGCTTTAGATCGACCTCCTCCATGTACTGCGCTGGGTTCAGACCATCTGACGGAAGCAGGTCCAGGATGCTTGGCTCATCGCCTTCCGACTCCATCGCGATGAACCGTTCCGACTCAAGTACGAGCATCCGACCAGTCTTCTCTAGGGTCCAGCCGAGTCGATCCGCAACCTGCCGTGCCGTTGGCCGACGACCATCGATGCTCAGCTTACGCACGACTCGTCGAAGCCGGTTTAAGTCCTCTCCGGCATGCACCGGTAGGCGGATTGCTCGACCAGTATTTCCGATGGCGCGCGATATGGCTTGTCGAATCCACCAGGTGGCATAAGTCGAGAACTTGAATCCCAGCGATGGATCGAACATCACGACCGCCTTCATGGTGCCGATCAATCCTTCCTGCACAAGGTCGTCAAGTTCGACGCCACGACCGACGTATGCGTGTGCGATATCCAACACGAGCCGAACGTTGCTGAGTACGAAGATTCGCTCCGCTTCACGACCGCGTGCAAGGACGGATGCGACTTGCTCGCTCGGCTCGATTTGGCCTTCCGCCAACGCCGCCGCAAAGGAGCGGGCGCCGCGGATGCAGCGGCCGAGATCGATTTCCTCCTGTCCGGTTAACAACGGATGTCTAGCCATTTGGTCTACTAGATCGCTTGGCCGTTCAGTTGGTCCGTTGGCATCGGGCGAGCCCTCGTCCGCTTGAACAGACTCGTCCGTATCGTGTGCATCCAACCCGGCTGCAGTCACGGCCTCGGTCAGCGCGAGCCATTCCGAAGGCGACAGTTTGCATGCCGCGGCTATGCGATTGATGGATTGCCCCGCGATGGGTTCGCCCGTGCGCTCTCGTTCGGCGGCGAGCGCGGCAAGCGCACGAGAAACCGAATCAGGTAGTCCACCAGCGTCAAGGTCTTCCGGCCTGGTCTCGGGTCCGGAGGTGTTTTCGGCATTGGTAGGAAACGAGTCTTGCGTGGAGCAAATTTCGCTGCCCGACACATCGCCCCCTGAGCGAAGTCGCCGTCGGTTGAGTCTGTCGCTACGCAGTGTATCAATGAACTCGGTGAAAACTACACAGTTGGTTCCATCCGATAGTGGAAACCCTTAGAGAACAGCATCTTAATGGCTATTTCAGCATTAGGCGGAGCGCGAATATCGCATTCCCACACGACGATGACGCGCCAACCCCGTGCTTCGAGCCGCGCTGATCCCGGGCACGGCGTGGGGTTCAGCCGAGATACCTGTAAATGTGCCCCACAGAATCCGGAAACTCTCGTCACTTCATGAGGTTGCCGGATAAGATTTCTCGAGCTGCTGGCGCTGCGCAAGCGACCACACTCCGATACGATTGCCGCGTCAGCGCATGAGCGGATGGGCGCAAGCCAAGCGTTGACCCCGCCCTTCGGGGTCTCGACTCCTGTGTCGGGATAGCCAAGAGGTCCGCATGAGAAGGCCCGCCTACGCGGGCCTGCGCCTTTTCGCTATCCCTTCGAAGAAATTAGCGCCGCCGCTACTCTACTGCCCTCGCGACGAGCTCGCGTCGAGCGGAAAGCAGGTGTGTCGAACTTTCCGTGGAAGGCGTGCAGCGATGCACTAGTTCAGAAGATGCACGGGTTGAACGCCCCGTAGGGTCCCTATGCCGACCCAATCAGTGGCATCTGTGCCCAGAATCAGGAAAATCATAGGAACAGCCCGATTGCGGCAGATTTCGGCCCAAGCCTGAAGGTCTATTAGCGAAGGCGCCGGGCTTCGTTCGGGGTGGGTGTGCCATTCGCCGATGTAGTCCAATTTCTTTCCGCTGGAGCGCCAACGGCTCAATGCGCTAGCGTGGTGAGGCTTGGACGTTCGATGAAAAGACGTCCGCGATCCGCGATCACCCGCAGCAGGACAGGTAGCATCAACTACGTGCAAATGGGCCCCGCGCCGATGGCCCAATAAGATTCCTCCGGCTTCGTCGCTACCGATGCGCCTTTGGCGAAAGTGTCCGACGACGCTGAAGACTTGGCTCTCGAGAAGCACCAAGCTGTCCGGCATGAAGGGATTCAAGCCTAAAATTACTTTCCGCATGCGGGACAGCCAACCAGAGGGTCTAGATTCTTGGATTTAATGTGCTGGATATCTGCCGCTTCGATCCACCGTGTACGAAACCGTGGGCTGGGGTCGCCGTGCAGCCAAGAGATGACCGCGTCCGTGGCCAAGGCAGCCGCAGCAAGCGGCGCTGATACTGCATAGGGCGTGTAGGCCAGGCACCCTTGCACGCGGGTCTCCTTCGGCGTGTTCAGTACAGGAAAGCGTTCCGTCCGTGCGGCATCGACTTGCCGAAGGCAACGGAAGCAGGCGTACTTGGGCACGTCGACCCACAACGTCTGCACGCATTCGCCGTTACCCTTGATCCAAACATGCAGCAGGTGCGGCCGTCGGTCGCTTGACAGTGCGAACCGCGCTGCATTGAGCATTTCGCTCAGCGCCTCCTCCCCCGTGGCGTTGATGACCAAATCCCCGACGAGATCGCCAGCGCCCGAGGTCGCGCGGTCAAACGCGGTGATTTGGGCCGCGGGAAACTGCCGCACCAAGGCCTCGCGTAGGGCGATGCTCTTCGGCTTTAGCAGCGAGTCAAACCCTAAATAGTGTCGTCCCAAGTTGTCGGCGCTCAGCGATTCGGGATCGACCAGGCGAAGATGTCCGTTGCCTGTTCCCGTGCCGAGCTTCACCAGCGCCTGCGCGAGATATCCCCCGATAGCACCGCAACCAATTACGGTTACTTGCCGGTCCTTCAGGCTGGCAAAGCGCAGATTTCGACTATGAACATGATCGGTGCCGATAGGGATGGCAATCAGTCGAAAGATGTTTCCCTCTCCACCTTTGCGGTGGAGAAATTGCCTATAGCGAGTAGGCTTTTTCAGAAAGCCACGACGCTGCAACTCCTGTAGGGGCACGACGAAACCGAAGGGCCCTGCAGGCGACACTACGATGAGTAGCAGAAGGGCTTGATCCAGGTAGCCCTTTTCACCTAGAAACGTCTGCAGTGCGCGGTACGCTTCAGGATCGAAGCCTCTAATCCAGTCGAACATACCTCGCACCGTCGCCGGCAACGTGGACGCCAGCACTGGAAAACGAGAGGTACGAATAATCTTGCAGGCTACCTTGCAGGGAGAGGATCGCCATCCTCTGGTTTGACAAAGCGCTTCGATCTCCGTTGGGTTGCTTCCAACCATGTAGTACCGCCGCTCAGCAGCACCCTCAGCGATCTGGAAGCACGAGGCACTGGCACACCCATCATCGAGATTGGCAAGCAAAATCACTTCGGGTGTCGGCGCTTGACCCCAAACCCAGGTGGCCCCAAATTCTCCCTGAAACTCCTGCTCACGGTAGTGCTGGTCAGATACCAAGCGGTCGAGAATGGTCCGTGCCTGGTTAAGGCATTGCTCGATGGCGGCGGCAGGATCGTAACGATCTAGCACGACCTCCCCAGCACGGAAGTAACATAAGACGCCTGAGGCGCCTATGTGTGGCGAAACGGCGGGCACGAAATCCGGCCGATCCAGCAAGCGCACGTTCGGGTAACTGACGAAATCCCAGTCGGAGATCTCAAGACGTACAAGCACTCTGCCTTTTGAACAATTCAGTTCTCCCTCGAAGCACAACGCATCTCCCCGTCGCTTGGACGGGCGAAATCCGCGTGCTTCGAGGCGGGCGAATGCTTTCCCCCGATCGATAGCCTTCAAGAGTCACCCGGCCTGCGTTGCTCCAACCAGAGGCGGTACAACCGCAGTGGCCGGAGTCTGACGAACGGTTTCTGCGCCGGAGTCCAGCTCAATAAAGCTGATGTCATCCGAAATACGCGGGCCGAACTGCGCCTTGACGATGCGTAGAGCGTCAGGGATCAAGTGCACGCCGTACTGTCGGGCCATGTGAAGGCGGTTCGCCAACTCCTTGGCCAACTCAGCGGCCGTCACGCGCTGCGCTGCATCTAGGCGATTGAAATCGTCTTTGCATTCATCAATGCCGTATTCGCGAATGTCGCCTCGCAGCGCCTTCGATAGGATCGTGGCCCCATGTTCCAGTGCAATATCGTCGCGGCGCGGCGCTGGCGTGAAAGATTGGGCGACGGCAATCATGATCGAAACCGACGTCGGTCCCCCGCCGTCGCGCCAGTGGTAATCGCGCCACGCCTTGAGATAGCGGCATACACGTCGCAGCTGCTCTCCATGCTGTTCAACGCGAGCGGTGAACCACAACGACACATCCTCAGGGTCGGACTTCACCCACACCCCACTGCGCGTAGCCATGTGGATGTCATCCAGGAAATCCCAGGCTCCTTCGGTCAATTCGCCCTCATCCTTACTCTCCCCGAGATAAACGCTTTCCCGGAACCGGCCAGACGCTGTAGCGACCGCCAGGGCTTTTTCGGCAATCTGTAAAAATTCCTCCTCAGGGGCAGCGTAGAGCGGGATATCAATATGTGCCCAACTGGCGATGCGTACACGCACACAGCTCGATTTTGAGCGATCCAGTGTCCATTTTTTTCCCTTACACAGTCCTGCCAGCGCTGATTCCACAAGATCAAAGTACTTTTTCGCCATGGCGATCGGCGGACCTTGCTCGTTCCACACGGTGACAGGGAGATAGACTCCAAAATCCCAATCAATCTCTTGGGGCGGAAGATGCGCGGGCTGTACGCACGTACGGTAGGCCCACGAACCTTGCGTCCTGAATCGCGGCTCGATCGTGCGATCCATTTCCAGAATTGCAACCGAAGCAGCGCGAATCGTGCGCCGCAGGTGATCGCGAATGTCGTTCTTGGCGTCGACCAGGACCTTGCGCTGCACCGATGAAGGGGCGATCACTTCATCAAAACTCTCGGAATTTTTGTCGTTCAAAAAAAGCTTGTGAAGTTTCAGCACGACGTTGTTCCTCCAACAGAGTTCGCCCCATAGAAGAATTTAGGAGCAGGTGCTTGATAGCTAAGCAATGCCCGAAAGGCTGGATCGCCAAGAGCGATCTTGGCTCGTTCTCGACCTGCGCCGTTGAGCACTTCGGTTGCGGCGCGGTCTGTGACGTCGAGCGCGACAGCCCGGGCGCGTTCGTCGGTCAAATCGTCATCAAGATGGAAATATTGCCCTGCCTTTAGGCGATGAGAGAGCAAGTGATGGACTAGCGTCTCCTGAGCAGAGATGGCCAAGCCAAATAGGCGCTTTGGTGTCTGCATTGGCGAAATACCGCCCCAATCGAATGTCCCGCCAGCTCGGTTCCGGCGGGGGTCGACTGTGAATTTCGAAGACATCGTGCCGATGGCGACCACATGCAAATTCGTGCGAGGTTGTCCCAGAAAACGCTGGGCCTCATGCACTGCGAGAAGCCCCGGAGCGTTGGCGAACAGGCCTCCGTCGACGTACTGGCAGTCGTTGAAGACATGCCTGGGGAAATACCCAGGCGCTGCACTCGTGGCCAAAGCCACATCGACGATCTGGTGTCGATGGTCACGCTGAAAGTTAGCGTGATGAGGCGTCTTGAACATAACCGGTTGCCCGGTGGTGTAGTTAATCGCGGGCACGATCACGCTGTGCCGGCATTCGCCGAGTACCTTGTTCCCGAATATCGCGTCAGTGCGTAGTAGACGCTCAAGGCCCTCTTGGGTGTACTGTGAACGCAGTACCCCTTTGAGGGAGAAACGCGTCTTAAAAATGTCGGCGCCGTGCCGCTCGAAAAGCTCAACCATGGTCTGAGCGGGAATCTCTAGCGCCAGCGCCAAGGCCAAAATTCCACCGATCGATGTCCCTGCAATAAGGTCGAAGCGCGTCGCGATCGGGGCGCTGATGTGTGCTTCGATCTCTGCCAGGATTCGTGCGGTGAAAAGTCCCCGGTAGCCACCACCGGACAACGCAAGCACATGAAACCGCCCCTCCCCAGGTGCGGACGAAACTACAGAGCCGTGCTGTTCCGATACTTCGGACATGTGCAACCTCCCTTGTGACGAGCAGCTTGACGCACCGTCGTCTCAACCCTTGCGACTGGGGCCGCCCTAACGCATCCCGGCCCAGGAATTTGGGGTGCTGTTCACGTCTTCAAGGGCGTCACCACAATATGTTGTGGTGCGAACTCCTCGCGCCCCCTAAATGGGCGATCTCACGGCGTTCTTGTTGGTCCGCTTTCGGTTCAGGCTTTCGGAATTTGCCGCTGGACGACCGATGAAGGGAGGCGGGGCCAGGGAATCCGCTGATTTTGGGGTTCAATCGAGATACGTTTAAAACCGATCACAGAATCCGGAAACCTCCATTACTTCATGAGGTTGCGGGATAAATTCTTGAGCTGCTGTCGCTGCGCCAGCGGCGACAATCCAGTACGATTGCCACGTCAGCGCCCCCTGTTTGGGCCTCGACCCATGTGTCGGAGTAACCAAGGTGTCCGCAGAAGAAGGCCCGCCGACGCGGGCCTTCGCTTGTTGCTGCCTCTTCGGTGAAGTCAGCGCCGCTTCGACGGCCTGGCCTGGTCGGCCGGTACGGTGTTAGGCGTTTGCGCTTGTACCTCGGCGAGCGTGCGATCGAGCCGTGCCTCTGCGACGCGGGCGCGATCCTCGGCCGCGGCGACCTGGCTCGCAGCCGCGGATAGCTGGCCATTGGCGCCGGCGAGATCGATCGCCAGACGCTGGCTGTCGTCACGCGAGCGCTGCAGCGCTTCGCTCAAGGTGGCCTCTCGATCGCGCTGCAGGTGCAGCTCTCGACCCTGCTCGGCATGTTTCACGCGCAGATCCGTGATGTCGGCCTGCAAGGTGTCCACGCGCTGCTGCAGCTTTGCCTGCTGCGCCTCGGCGCGCTTCTGCGCCTCACGGGCCGCGTCGATGTTTTGCAGCATGTGGTCCTGCACGGACTGCAAGCGCGTGGTGGCTTTGTCCAGTTCCGCCTGGTAGCCGCGATCGCGGTTGGCCAGCGTCTCTTGGAATTCCGCCGCCTGGCGCTCCAGAGCCGCCTGCAGCGCGGCGCGATCGCGCGCCGCTTCGTCGCGCACGCACGTGAGCTGTTGCTCGAGGTGGACGGCGTGCGTCTCAGCTGCTGCGACAGCGGCGCGTGTACGCGCGAGCTCATCGCGGGTCTGTACGTGCGCGGTCTTCTCGGCGTCGCCGACGGCGACGGCGCGATCGAGCGCGCCCTGTATTTCGTCGCGCTGGCGGGCCGCGGTGTCGGCACGAGCCGTTTCGGTGGCCACCTGGTCTTCGAGCGCTTGGCGCTGCTCGAGGAAAACCCGTTCGCCCTGCTCGACGGCCGACACCCACAACGATCGCATCGTGTCTGCCAACGCTGGCGGCAGATCGGCGCCGAGAGCGTCGACCTTGGTGCGCTCCTCGCGCCAAGCCTTCAGCGCGTCATTGATCGTCGTGCGGCTGCCCTGCTGGATGACGGCGTAGATCGCGTCGACCGTGATTTCGTGCGGATGCTTGCCGCCGACGACCAGCTTCGCGGCGGCCTCGCGGGTTCGTTGGCGGGTGTCACTGCTGCGGCTCATCGGGATTCTCCGATCGCTGAGCGGCCGAGTTTCGGCCATCCGCACTAGTGTATATCGTCGTATAACGTTATATACGTAATCTTTCTCGTACAAAACTTACGATAACTCCCATAATCACAAGAGTTTTGGCTGTATGGTCGCCTTGCCGCGTTCCGCCGGCAGGCTCACCGTCGCGCTGATGCTCCAATACCTGACATTGCCTAGTCTGATCACCCTCGACGTCATTCCGCCGACGGCGTTCGATGGCCGCAACGGCACGAATCGGGCGCCGCAATCCGTACCGCGTCAGATCCACGCGGACACTGATGTGGCTGCGATCGGGCTTTGGCTCGCCGAGTACGCGACGTCGCCACATACCTTCCGCAGCTACCGCAAGGAGGCGGTGCGGCTGCTGCGTTGGGCGACCGAACAGCGAGGGAAGGCTGTATCGAGCCTCATGCGTGAGGACGTCCTGGCCTACGAAGCATTCCTGGCGACACCCGTCGCCGGCGCGACGTTGTCGACCGCGAGCCAGCGACAGGCGCTGGGGATCGTCTCGGGCCTTTTTGCCTACTTGGTCAATGCGGGATACCTGGCAGCAAATCCTTGGGCGCTGCGCCGGCTCAAAGCGCGGAAACGACAGCGGACCGTCGAGCGCTTTCTGGATCACACCGCGTGGGACGCAGTCCTTGCCGCAGTCGAGGCCTGGCCGCAGGCAACCGGGCGCGATCGCCAACACCGTGAGCGCGTGCGGTTCGTCCTGCGCTTCCTGTACCGGACGGGCTTGCGCGCCGCCGAGGCCGCCCACGCCAAGGTCGGCGATTTCGTACAACGGCGCGGCCGCTGGTGGTTGCGGGTCGTCGGCAAAGGTGGCGTCCAGGGAGAAGTGCCGATCAGCCAGGCGCTCCTCGACGACTTTGCGCGATACCGGAACTTCTTCGGCATCTCGCCGACGCCGCTCGCCGGCGACGACAGCCCTATCATCCTGCCGATCGCGGGGCGCCGCGATCGCACCTTGACGCCGACGTCGATCTACTTGGTGGTGAAAGGAGCTTTCGCTCAGGTGGCCGACAACATCGCCGACAGTGATCCAGTGCGGGCGGCCCTGCTGCGCCGCGCCTCAACGCACTGGCTGAGGCACACCGCGGCCTCACACCAAGCTGACGCCGGCACCGACCTGCGCCACATCCAGCGCAATCTGCGCCACGCGTCGATCGACACCACGGCGATCTACCTGCACGTCGAGGACGACGAGCGCCACGAACGCACGACCGCTCCGAGCAATGCGTAGGATTGCTCCCATAGCCTTGCTCCGAGGGCCATTGCCATGCAGGTAAATTACGCATCCCTGGTGCCGCACTCGGCGGCGTCGATCTACCACGACACGCCTCGGGCTAAAAGTTTTGCGAGTTGGGTGAGTATCGGCCTAGAACTGGAAGTCGTTCGCCAGCTTGCACTGCGGCTGGAAAGGATGCTGAACGCTGAGGGCCCGATTGATCGCCTCGCCCAAGAGAGCTTCACGTGGCATTTGGTGCTGCGATATGGCCGCTGCTTTGATTCGACCTCGGCAGGAAGGTTTGCTGCGATTGGCCCGGAACACGTCCGCAAACTCAACAATGCCGACTTCCTGACCATTCACGAAGGCCTGATCCATCGCAGGCATAACACCTTCGCGCACCCTGGTGGCGACTGCTCTTGCAAGATCACCGTTCACCTGATCGAGCAAGCGGACGCGCCGACACTGCAGACGGGACATGACGAAGAAGGCCCAGGGCCGATCAACGATCCCGGACAGGCAGCGCTTATCGCTCGTCTGTGCGACGCGTTGCAAACAGTCGTCGGGGAGAAGACCGGAAAAGCTCAAGCTGCGCACGACGCCGAAGTGAAAACTGAGTTCGACGCGCTCGTTGATACGCTGCGGAAAAACGTGGGGAAACACGCGAATCCAAGCCAACAAGCCATGTCGGCGTTGAGCCGAATGATGCGCGGCCGATGAAACGATCGCATGCGCGCCCCTCGCTACTTCCGTACGTTTCGGCGGCGGGCGCGGCCCTTCTCCTCCGTGCTTCGCATTTCGACTCGCAATTGCACTTGCGGCTAGCCGAAAACTGAAAATTCACAGCGAGGTTTGACCCGGACCCGCTGGGCCAGTTTCACAACCCTGAACTAGAAATTTTTGCCGTATTTGCAGCTACTTGGCCAAGTACGGTGCAGAATTCGGACACCGGCGCTTTGCGCCATACGAGATAATGGCAATGCAGAAACGTCAAACGATTCCTGGTCGCTCAGTCTCCGTGCACGCTACTCGGTTGGCCGATGGCACCTGGCAAGGTTGGGTGCGCGCAATACAACAAGGCCGCGTTTCCCTCGGCGTAACTACTATGCGCGGATGCGGGTCGGCGCAGACCACTCGGCGCCTTGCTATGCATGCGGCTAGCGGCAAAGCGCGGGAGCTATTCCGCGCCGAACGCATCTGGAACTAATTACATCTTGAATCAGGAGATGGGAATGTGCCCAGTGTTCACAGAGACGCAACGGGTAGTTGCGGCGTTAAGAATGCAGGAGGAACGCTCGCGCGCATTCCTACACTCTCAGTTCGCGAATGACCTCGGGCTTAGCTTCCCCGATGGCATGAAGAAAGAATTTTGGTACGCGTCGGTCGCACTGGTTTCTTACGGCTATTTGATTCACGTGGGAACCACAGATGCCGCGCGGATTACAAGTATCTTCAATGCGGAGGTGTTCAACCACGGAGCGTCCGCATTCCCCGCAACAGGATTAGAAGAAAACGCCTTCCAGGATGAGTTTGTTGAGCGAACCAACCAGTACGGCGACCTAATCACAGCGATATTTAACGGGCCACCAGAACACGTGCCGGATGCAGCGGCTGTATTTTTGGCTGAGATTGCAGAAATCGCCAGTAACGGATCCGCAGACCGTCAAGTTGTTCGACCCATTGTCAAATCTTTCTTGGAACACTGCGCAAATGTCTGCGACACGCTGAATAATATTTCGCGCAGTGGGTCATGAAAGCCGGACCGGAAATACCCGCCGTACTTGGCCGCCCTCGCATCTATGTTGGTGAGACGCTCGCGTTGGGGTCGGGCAAGGTCGATCTGTTGCGCCATTTCGCCCAGGGCAATTCGATCAGTGCGGCTGCTCGCACCCTTGGCATGACTTATAAACGCGCTTGGCTCCTCATCGATGCACTCAACCGCGGCTACGGCCGCCCCGTGGGCGATACCGCCACCGGCGGCAAGGGCGGCGGCGGGGCTCGCCTGACACCGTGGGTGAAGCTGTGATCGCGCACTACGACGCCCTGATCGCGCGTATCTCGGCCCGCTCGCGTGACCACCTTGGCGTCCTGCCCGGGCAACGGCTCTGGGCGCAGATCAAGAGCGTGACGCTGCTGCGGTGAGGCGCGATCGGCGCTCCCAACGCATGCCGCATCGTCGGGGCAGCGTCCCGGCGGTCGTATTCCTCCCAATTCCCTTCGTTGTCGGACCGTAAGCGATCCAAAACCTACATCTACTCAACCGGCCGTCGCTAGCCCGATGCTTGAATCGTGCAAGGCACTGGGAGAGAGAGGTGATGGAGCAGGAACTG